>NZ_JARUBO010000005.1:5843817-6485726 GCF_029626235.1 Micromonospora sp. WMMD1120
ACGCGCTCGCGCTGGGCGACGACGCGGCCCGCTCCCTGGGGGCCCGACCCGCGCTGATCCGCGCCGCCGTGATCGTCGCGGTGACCCTGCTGTGCGGGGCGGCGACCGCCGCGTGCGGGCCGATCGTCTTCGTCGGGTTGCTGGTGCCGCACCTGGTCCGCGCCCTGACCGGGCCGGATCTGCGCTGGCTGCTGCCGTACTGCGCGGTGCTCGCGCCCGCGCTGCTGCTCGGCGCGGACGTGCTCGGCCGGGTGCTGGGCCGCCCCGGCGAACTCCAGGTCGGCATGGTCACCGCCGTGCTGGGCGGTCCGCTGTTCCTGTGGCTGGTCGGCCGCGCGAAGGTGGCCCACCCGTGACGGTCCTGCGTACCCCCGGTGGGTTGTCGCTGCGGTTCCGGCCCCGCGCCCTGGCCGTCGGCCTGGGCGCGGCGCTGCTCGCGGCCGGGCTGGGCCTGGTGGCCCTGGGCAGTGGGGACTACCCGATGGGGCCGGCCGACGTGCTGCGCGCCCTGACCGGCGGTGGGGGCCCGGCGGAGCAGTTCATCGTGCGGGAGCTGCGGCTGCCCCGGCTGGTCACCGCGGTGCTGGTGGGCGCCGCGCTGGCGCTCGCCGGCGCGGTCTTCCAGTCGCTGGTCCGCAACCCGCTGGGCAGCCCGGACATCCTGGGCTTCACCCAGGGCGCGACGGCCGGCGCGCTGGTGGTGGTCGTGGTCGGTGGCAGCAGCCTGGCGCTGGCCGGCGCGGCGGTCGTCGGTGGGCTGGTCACCGGCCTGGTGATCTACGCGCTCGCCTGGCGACGGGGCGTGCACGGCTACCGGCTCGTGCTGGTCGGCGTCGGCGTGTCGGCGATCCTGACCGGCGTCAACGGCTACCTGCTCACCCGGGCGCCACTGATGGACGCCGCCCGCGGGGTGCTCTGGCTCACCGGCAGCCTGGACGGGCGGGGCTGGGCCAACGCCGGGCCGCTGCTCGCCGTCCTGCTCGTGCTGGCGCCCCTGGTGCTGGTGGTCTGCGGCCCGGCGCTGCGGATGATGGAGCTGGGCGACGACACGGCCGGCGCCCTGGGCGTGCCGGTGCGCCGGCTGCGCCTGGCGCTGCTCGCCGCGGCGGTGCTGCTCGTCGCGTTCGCGGCCGCCGCCGCCGGACCGGTGTCGTTCGTCGCGCTCGTCGCGCCGCACCTGGCGAAACGGCTGACCCGGGCGCCCGGCCCGAACCTGCTGCCGTCGCTGGCCGTCGGCGCGGCGCTGCTGGTCGGCGCGGACCTGCTGGCCCAGCGCGCGTTCGCCGGGCACCAACTTCCGGTCGGTGTGGTGACCGGCGTGCTCGGCGGCGGCTACCTGGTCTGGTTGCTGGCGACGCAACGCCGGGCGGGCCGGCTGTGACCACCACTGACGCCTCACAAGGAGCTTCGATGCGACCCGGCGGAACCCGGCTCGGCGGCACCGCGCTGACCCTCGCCTACGACCAGCGCACCATCACCGAGAACCTGACGGTGGCGGTCCCGGACAACTCGTTCACCGTGATCATCGGGCCGAACGCGTGCGGCAAGTCGACGCTGCTGCGGGCGCTGGCGAGGATGCTGCGTCCGAGCGCCGGCGCGGTGCTGCTGGACGGGCGGGACATCCACCACCAGTCGGCCCGCGCCGTGGCCCGTACGCTCGGCCTGCTGCCGCAGTCGTCGATCGCCCCGGACGGCATCAGCGTCGCCGAACTGGTCGCCCGGGGCCGCTACCCGCACCAGGGGCTGCTGCGGCAGTGGTCCCGCGAGGACGAACGGGTGGTGCACGAGTCGATGGCCGCGACGGGCGTCGACGACCTTGCCGACCGGCCGGTGGACGAGTTGTCCGGTGGGCAGCGGCAGCGGGTCTGGATCGCGATGGCGCTGGCCCAGCAGACCCCTCTGCTGCTGCTCGACGAGCCGACGACCTACCTGGACATCGCCCACCAGATCGAGATCCTGGACCTCTGCGCCCGCCTGCACGAGGAGCAGGGCCGCACCCTGGTCGCGGTGCTGCACGACCTGAACCACGCGGCCCGCTACGCCACCCACCTGATCGCCATGCGCGACGGGCGGGTGGTGGCCGCCGGGGACCCGGGGTCGGTGGTCACCGCCGACCTGGTGGCCGAGGTGTTCGGGTTGCCCTGCCGGGTGATCGACGACCCGGAGACCGGCACCCCGCTGGTCGTCCCCGCCGCCCGCCGACGCGCCACCACGCCGGCATGAGCGCGCGGCGTTTCCGCGACGCGTGGGGCGTCCCCCACCTGCGCGCCGACGACCCGCTCGCGCTGGCGGCGGCGCAGGGCCGGGTGACCGCGTACGACAGGGCCTGGCAGATCGAGGTGGAGCGGCACCGCGCCCGGGGCACCAGCGCGGCCTTCCTCGGCGTGGACGCGCTCGGCTGGGACCGGTTCGTCCGGCAGGTACGCCTCGACGACACCGCACGCCGCTGCCACGCCGCGCTGGACCCGGCGACCGCCGAGTGGGTGGGCGCCTACGTGGCCGGGGTCAACGCGGGGCTCGACGCGGGCGCCGCCCGGTCGCCGGAGTTCGCCGCGACCGGGCTGACTCCGGGCCGGTGGGAGCCGTGGACGCCCCTCGCGGTCTGGCTGGGCCACCACATCCTGTTCGCGGGGTTCCCCGGCAAGCTCTGGCGCGAGCACGTGGCACGGGTGCTCGGGCCGCAGGCCGTCGACCTGTTCGCCACCGACGGCCCGGCCGTCGCCGGCAGCAACGGGTGGCTGCTCGCCGCCGAGCGCACCGGCACCGGCGGCGCGCTGCTCGCCGGCGACCCGCACCGGTTCATCGAGGTGCCCGGCGTCTACCAGCAGATCCGGCTCTCCTGCCCGGAGTACGACGTGGTCGGCCTGGCGGTGCCGGGCGTGCCGGGCATCGCGCACTTCGGGCACACCGGCGGCGTGGCCTGGGCGATCACCAACGCGATGGCCGACTACCAGGACGTGTACGCCGAACGGCTGCGCCGCGACGGCTCCGGGGTGTCGGCGTTCGGCCCGGACGGCTGGCGGCGGGCGCACCGCCACGTCGAGACGGTCGAGGTGGCCGGGGCGGACCCGGTCGAGGTCGAGGTGGTCGAGACCGACCGGGGTCCGGTGATCGCCGGCGGGCCGGACGACGAGACGGCCCTCAGCCTGCGCTACCCGCCCCGGGTGCGCGGCGACCTCGGGTTCGCGACACTGCCGGAGCTGCTGCGCGCCCGCACCGTCGCCGACGTCGACCACGCGCTGCGGCACTGGGTGGAGCCGGTCAACGTGGTGCAGGCGGCGGACACCGCGGGCGGGCTGCTGCACCGGGTCGCCGGCGCGGTGCCGATCCGGCACCCGGAGAACGGCCGGCGGGTGGTCCCCGGCTGGGACACCACGTACGACTGGCGCGGCTGGCACGCCCCGCTGCCCCGGGCCGAGGTGGCCGGTCGGGCGGTGATGGCCAACGAGCGCGGGCTGGCCGCCGCGCTCGGGGTGGAGTTCGCCGCACCGCACCGGGCCCGCCGCATCGCCGAGCTGCTCGACGCCCGGCCGACCTGGACCGCCGACGAGTTGACCGCCGTGCACACCGACACCCACCTGGGTTCGGCCGGGCCGCTGCTGGCGCTGCTGGCCGAGGCGACAGGGCTCGGCCCGGCCGCCGCCGCGCTCCGCGAACGGCTGTCCCGCTGGGACCGCCGGATGAGCGCCGACAGCACCGACGCGGCGGCGTACGCCGAGCTGCGGGCCGCTGTCGTACGCCGGATCGCCGCGCACCCCGCGCTGGCGGCGCTGGCCGAGACGCCCGCGTACCCCGAGGTGTTCGCGCCCTGGATGGCACTGACCCCACGGGTCGGCTTCGCGCTGGAGCACCTGCTCGGCGCGGCCCGGCTGCCCGGTGTGGACCTCGCCGCGGTGGTGGTCGCGGCGACCGAGGAGGTCGCGGCGGCCGGGGCCGGGCAGGCGCCCTGGGGCGACGTGCACCGGCTGACGCCGTGGCGGGCCCTACCCGACCCGGACGCCGCGCCGGGCCCCCGCCTGGACGGCGACCAGGACTGCGTGTTGGCCACCTCCAGCGTGCCCGGGGTCACCCACCTGTGCTTCCGGGGGCCGGCGGCGCGGTACGTGTGGGACCTGGCGCGACGCGAGGACAGCCGCTGGGTGGTCCCGTCGGGAGCGAGCGGGGTGCCGGGCGACAGGCACCACGACGACCAGCGCCCGGCGTGGGTGGCCGGTGAGTTGCTGCCGGTGGTCACGGACTGGGACCGCCTCGTCGAGGAACCGGACCAGGACTGAACCGGCCGACACCACGACGGCCGCCGGCCGGGACGCCCGCGGCGCCCCGGCCGGCGGCCGGTCCCGATGGCGTCAGCGCAGACCGAACGCCCGGGTGATGCGCTGGTCGACGGTGTTGCCGGCGGCGTCCCGCGCGGTGACGCGCAGGCTGACGAAACCGGCCTTCGCCGGTGCGGCCAGCGTGCTCCGCCAACCGTCGCCGTGCCGGGTCAGCCGCTGCCGCTGCCAGGTCGTCCCGTCGTCGTAGGACACCTCGACGGTGACCGCACCCACCGTGCCCGGCACGTCGGGCAGGTGCGAGGCGGCCACCGTCAGCGGGGCACGCCGGGACGCCTTCCCGTCCCGGTCGAGGTCCACCCGGTAGTCGAGCTGGATCATCGGCAGCACCTCCGCCGACTCCTCCCCGGTGGCCGCCGAGCTGAAGCCCCACTCGGTGCGGGTCTGCCGGGAGTACGGGTTGGTCCAGGCCGCCCTGTCGTTCTCCACCACCAACCGGTACGGCAGGCGCTGCTCGGCCAGACCGGCCACCTGGAGGTACTCGGCGTTGCCCCACTTCAGCTCGCTGTCGCCCTGGTACAGGGTGGTCCGGTTGACCATGTCGAAGTTGGCGTACGCCTCACCGACGTGGCCGCCACCGTCACCCCAGCCGGGTGCCGGCAGGTAGACGGTGTCCCGGTACCGCACGGGCGTGTAGCTCCCGCCCATCCGGGGGCGCTGGATCGGCCCGAACCAGGTGACGCTGCTGGTCCTACCGGCCGGGTACTCGGTCACCCCCATCAGGTGCTGGCCGGTCTCCCCAACGATGTACGCGTCGTCGACCCAGCGCTGGTCGGCGCTCACCCAGTCGGTCCGCCGACCCTGCGCCGGGGCGGGCTCCTGGTTGCTCGACGCCCAACCCCGCCAGACGTCGGTGCGGAACTCCAACGCCTTGCCCGGCCGGTAGTTGCGGAACTCGACGTCCACCCGGGCCAGTTGCCGCTTCGCGGGCCGGTAGGTGGGATCGGTCGGCACCGCGCCGGCCCAGTGGTGCGCCACGTCGTACAGGTAGTCGGTCTCCGGGTGCGACTCGACGGTCAGCCGTACCGGGCCGCGCCCGAGGGCCGCGATGAGCTGGTCGCCCTCGTCCGCGCCGACGGTGGCGACAGTCAGCGGGGCGGGGCTGTCCGGGTCCCAGGCGAACTCGTCCCACGGCTGGAGACGCCCGACGCCGTCGTTGACCACCAGCAGCAGCGTCGCGCCGGCCGCGGCGGCGGCCCGCGCCTGGGCGGCGATGTCCACAGTGTCGCTGCGCCGGACCACCACCGCCCGGCCCCGGACCGGCCGCTCGGCCAGCGCCGTCGCCTCGGCGACGTAGACCGCGTCGAGCCGGTGGCGACCGGCCGGCAACGCCGGGGTCGCCCGCTTCACCAGCAGATCGTCGTACGACCGGCCGCCCGCGCTGACGGTGAGCGCCGGCTGCTCCAGCCGCCACCGGGCGCCGAACTCGAACTCGCCGTCGGTGACCGCACGGCCCGTCGGCAACGCCCACATGCTGTCGTACGAGTCGTCCGGCAGCACCTGGCTCTCGGTGAGGCTGGCCCCGGTGGACCGGTGGATGTCCATCCGCAGCGAGGTGGCGGTGGACTCCTGCGGGACGACGGCCCGCACCTGCCGGGCGGCGCGCGCGTCCAGGGTGACGGTGCGGTCCCGGTCCAGGTTGACGTCGACGAAGCTCAACATCGCCATGCCCTTGGAGCGCGGTCCGTGCGCGCCGCGTACGTCGGCGGAGATCCAACCGGACCAGCTCGCCACCGGCAGCCGCAGCGTCGCGGTGCCGCTCTCCGGCAGGTCCACGGCGGTGAACAGGCCGTCGGTGGTGAGGATGACCTTGCCGACGAGCGGCTTGCCGTCGCGGTCCTTCGCGACCAGCGTCAGGTTCTGCCGCTGGCCCTCCTTACCCGCCCCGATCAGGGTGCGCCCGCGCACCGTTCCGGTGTCGTCGGTGGCGACCACCATGCCGCTGACCTGCTTCTCCACCGGCAGCTTGTCGTACGCCGCGGTGAGGGTGACGGTGGCGGCGCCGTTCGCGGGCACGGTGACGGTGCCGGCGGAGAGCGCGAAGAGGCCGGCCGGCGCGGTGGCGGCGTCGACGGTCAGCGTCAGGGTGACCGGCGCGCCGCCGACGTTGGTGTAGGTGACCGTCCGGTCGACTGTCGTCCCCGGCTGGTGCGGCCAGCCCTGGAAGCCGGAGTAGGCGCTGGGCGTGGCGAAGACCGTGGCGCGCGCGGCGGCGACCGCGTCCACCCGGCCGGCGCCCGCCTGGTACGGGGTGTACCCGGGGGTGGCGGTGACCGTGCTGACCAGCGCCTCCTTGATCCGCTGACCGGTCCAGTCCGGGTGCGCGGCGGCGACCAGCGCGGCGGTGCCGGCCACGTGCGGGGTCGCCATCGACGTGCCGCTCATCAGCGTGTAGTCGCCGGAGCCGCCGCGCACCAGGTGCGAGCGGGCGGCCAGGATGTCCACGCCGGGCGCGGTGATCTCCGGCTTGAGCCCACCGTCACCGGCGCGCGGGCCCTGGCTGGAGAAGTCGGCCAGCCGGTCGGCGGAGTCGACCGCGCCGACGGTCAGTGCCGAGTTCGCGGCACCGGGGCTGCCGATGCTGGCCGGGCCGCTGTTGCCGGCCGCGATGACGAAGAGAGCGCCGGTCTCGGCGCTGAGCCGGTCGACGGCCTGGCTCATCGGGTCGCTGCCGTCGGTGGCCTGACCGCCGAGGCTCATGCTGACGATGCGGGCCTTCCGCTCCCGGGCCGCCCACTCCATGCCGGCGATGATCCAGGAGTCCTGCCCGCTGCCCTCGCTGTTGAGCACCTTGCCGATGTGCAGTCGGGCGCCGGGCGCGACGCCCTTCTCGACGCCGTCGGAGGCCGCGCCGGTGCCGGCGATCGTCGAGGCGACGTGGGTGCCGTGCCCCTTGTAGTCGAGGATGTCGGGCTCGGACGGCACGAAGCTGGCGGACTCGGCGATCTGACCGGCCAGGTCCGGGTGCTCGGCGTCCGCGCCGGAGTCGAGCACCGCGACGTCGACACCGGCGGCCGTGTTGCCCTCGGCCCACAGCGTCGGCGCGCCGATCTGCGCGGTGGAGTCGGCCAGGTCGGCGCGCACCCGGCCGTCCAGCCACACCTTGGCGATGCCGTTGGCCAGGGTCGGCGCGCCGGCCGTACGCCGGGTCGAGCCGGCGGTGAGCGCGGTCCAGAACCGCTCGGCGGTGGCCCGCTGCCGGGTCAACGCCGCGCCCCGCACGCTGTCCAGGGGCCGGACCAGCTCGGCGCCGTCCACAGCCGGGCGGGTACGCGCCCGCGCCGCCGCCTCGGTCATGGTGACGATCAGCGGCAGCGCGTCGGTGTGCGCGTCGTCGTAGCCGTCGGCGATGAGGTCGGTGACGTTGAACAGCCGCCGGTCCAGCACCCCGCTCGTGACGTACGACAGCGCGCTGCCCGGGTAGACGTAGGTGTCGCCGTCGAGCACGGTCCGGTGGAAGCTCGGCGTGCTGCCGTCCGGCCGGCGCACCGTCGAGACGGTGCTGCCGTCCGAGGCCGTGCTGACCGTGACCGTGTCACCGGTGATCAGGGTGACGGTCGAGGCGCGTCCGGCGGCGGCGGGCGGAATACCGACCGGGCGCTGCGGGCTGGTGGGCGGGGCGGCGGCCGCTCCCGCGGCGGGTGGGGTGAACCCGGCCGCCAGGGTGAGGGCGGCGCCGAGGGCGATCAGCCCGGTGCGGCGACGCCGGTGAGACAGAGCCACGGTGACCTCTTTGCGTCGAGAAGTGGTACGCAGCACAGCATCGACGCCACTCCCACCCCACACCCCCACCACGCCCCGACGCATCACCGCCATGGCACAAACCCGCCACCCCACCCCCACCCCCGCGCGCCCCCAACCGCGCCGATCTTGCAGTTCCTGTGCCGACATAAGCCATGGATCGGGGCGATTCGACGACCGGAAGTGCAAGATCGGCGCGGTTGGGGGGCGGGGTGGGGAGGGACGGGTGGGGTTAGGGGTGGGTGGTCAGGGCGGCCAGGTGGTCGAGCTGGGTGGGGTCGGAGAGGGCGGAGCCGACTGCCACCACGCGTACTCCGGCCTGCAGGAACGCTCCCGCGTTGGTGGAGTCCAGGCCGCCGGTCGCGACGAAGCGCGCCTGCGGCAGCGGGCCGGCCATGGCCTTGAACCAGGCCGGGCCGAGAGTGATCGCGGGGAACGCCTTGAGCCAGGTGAGGCCGTGCCGTAGGGCCTGCTGCGCCTCGGTGGGGGTGGCCACGCCGGGCAGGTGCGGCAGACCACGCGCGGCGGCGGCGTCAGCGATCGTCAGGTCCAGGCCGGGCGCGACAGTGAACGCGGCCCCCGCGTCGGCCGAGGCGTGGACCTGCTCGACGTCGAGCACGGTGCCCGCGCCGACGATGCGGCCACGCGCGGCCCCGGCCTCGACGGCGGCCCGCAGCGCCGCCACCGCGTCGGCGGTGGCCACCGGCACCTCCACCACGTCGATGCCGAGGTCCCAGGCGCGCTCGGCGAGCCGTACGGTCTCGGCGACCGGCAGGCCACGCAGGATGGCCATCACCCGTGCGCCGCCGAAGATGTGGTCGAAGTCCGGTGTGGTCATGGTGCGCTCCATCCGAGGTCGCTGTGAAACGGTGGCCGGGGCTGCGCCGACGGCGGGTCAGGTCGTCGTCGACCCGTCGGTCAGGTCGAGCGGCGACCAGGCGTCGGCCGGAGCGGTGATCAGTCGCTCGAACCAGGCCCAGGGCGGGACGGGGGCGTTGTCGCCGGCGCTCGTCAACGCCTGCGCCGCGACGAGGTGACCGAGCCGCAGCCGGCGTACCGGATCGAGGTCGCGCAGCAGCCCCGCCAGGTAGCCGGCGGCGAACGCGTCGCCGGCGCCGACCGGCTCCACCACCGCCACCCGGGGCGCGGAAACGAAGACCGGCTCGGCGTCGCGGCTCAGCGCGGTGGCGCCGACCGCGCCGTCCTTGACCACGATCGTGCGCGGGCCGGGCAGCAACCGGCGTACGGCCGCGGGGTCGCTCGCGCCCCACAGCGTCTCCGCCTCGTCCTGACCGACGAAGACCAGGTCGCAGCGGTCGGCGAGGTCGCGCAGCACCGGGGCGGCCTGCGCGGCGGGCCACAGCCGGGCCCGGTGGTTGACGTCGAAGCTGACCAGCGCGCCGGCCAGGGGCCGATCGACCACCGCGTGCTCGACCAGCGCCCGGCAGGAGGCGGAGAGCGCCGCGGTGATCCCGGACAGGTGCAGCACCCGGACGCCGGCCAGCACCGGGTCGGCGAGGGCGCCCGGGGCCATCCGGGAGGCCGCCGAGCCGGCCCGGTAGTAGTGCACGGCGGTGCCCTGCGGACCCGGGTCCTTCAGGTAGAGGCCGGTGGGGGCGGTCGGGTCGACGACCACCTGGTCCACCCGTACACCGGCGGCGGCGACGTGCCGGACCACGGCCCGGCCGAAGGGGTCGTCGCCGACCCGGCTCACCCAGGTGGCCCGGTGCCCCAGTCGGGCCAGGTAACCGGCGACGTTGGACTCCGCGCCGCCGACCGACACGGCGACCCGTTCGGCGTGCTCCAGCGGCTCGCCCGGGTCGGGGCAGAGCACCACCATCGACTCCCCCACCGCGGCCACCTCGACCGGGGGACGGCCGGCCGGGACGCTCACCTGGTCGGGTCGGGGGTCGGTCGACATCGGGCACACGTCCTCGCGGCGGGGTCCTGGGCGGCGCCGCCGAGCCTAGGTGTCGGGCGCGGGACGGGCAACCCGTCGCGCCCCCGGTCAGGGGATCGTCAGCCCGTACGCGGCCAGCACCTCAAGGATCGGCTGGTAATAGGTGGTGCCACCGGCGGTGCAGTTGCCCGTGCCGCCGGAGAGGATGCCGAGGATGGTGCCGGTGGCGGCCACGTAGAGCGGCCCGCCGCTGTCCCCCGGCTCGGCGCAGATGTTGGTACGGATCAGCCCGTAGATCACCCCGGTGGCGTAGTTGACTGTCTGGTTGAGGGCGGTGACGGTCCCGCAGCGCACCCCGGTGGTGGTGCCGCTGCGACACACCGCCTGGCCGACGTACGCGTTGCCGGCCCCGTACACGGTGATCAGGCCGGGGTGGGTGTAGACGGCGCTCGGGTGGGCGATCCGGCTCGTGTAGCGGATCAGGCCGTAGTCGTTCGTGGGGTAGCTGGTGGCGGTACGGGTGCCGAGCACCGTGGTCTGGGCGCTGTCGGCGTACCAGGTGCTGGCGGCGGCGGTGCAGTGCCCGGCGGTGACCACGTAGTAGGTGCTGCCGCTGCGCACGTTCGCGCCCAGCGAGCAGCGCGCGCCGCCGCCGTAGATGCCCTGCCCGGCGGCGATGAGGGGGCGCAGCGTGCCGGGCTCGCGGCGCAGCAGCGCGCCGGCCCGCTCGGCCACCGCCCGCAGGGCGGTCAGCTCGGTGGGGGCCACTGTGTCGTCGACGGTGACTGCCATCCGGCCGGTGGCCGGGTCGATTCCCCAGGCGGTGCCGGGGGTGCGCACCCCGGCGAGCACGGACGCCGCGTCGGCGGCGGGCGTGGCGGTCCGGTCGGGGACGGCGGCCCGCGCCGCGCCCGGCGCGACGAGCAGCAGCACGGTCAGGACGAGGGCGGCGAGTGGGGAACGGCGCATCCGAACCTCCGCAGATACCGATATCGATCGATGCCGGCAAGCATCGCCCGCCGGGCGGGACCGTGGCAACCTCGGACCGCCCTGTTCCCCGATCGGCGGGAATCGTCGATCCGGGGGCGGGCCGCGCCGGCGCCGCCCGATAATCCTCGGAGACACGGCGGGAGGCCGGGCATGACCACCGGAGGCGGCGCGGCGCTGGTACGCCGTCTCTGGACGGGTCGACCCGGGCCACCCTGCTGGAGCTGATCCCCAGGGCCCGCGGCGGCCGGGAAACCCGACGCGGACTCACACCGCGTCGGCTGGGGGACTGAACCGACTCAGCCGAGGTGCCGACCGGCCCAGTCGGCGAGGTCGCGGGCGCACGCGTCCACCGACTCCCGCCAGGTCCGGGCGGCGCCCTCCCCCGCCTCGTCGCTGACCTGCTTCACCAGCCGGCACGGCACACCGGCCTGCGCGGCGGCCCACGCCACCGCGTACCCCTCCATGTCGACCAGGTCGGCGCGCCGGGCCAGCCGGTCGCGGGCCGTGTCGTCGGCCACGAACGTGTCACCGGTGGCCAGCACCACGCCCTCGTCGGCGAGGGACAGCGGGGCCCCGTACGTCTCGCCGGTGAGGGTCCGCAGCAGGTCGGTGTCCAGGTCGTGCTGGAGCACGGTGGCGACCTCGTGGATGCCGACCAGCCCCGGACGCAACGCCCCGGCCGTGCCCAGGTTGAGCAGCAGGGACGGGCGCGGACCGGCGGCCAGCGCCGCGGCCACCGCGCTGGCGGCGTTCACCTTGCCCATGCCGGTGAGCAGCACCGGCACCTCGGGCGGCAGGTAGCGGGCCTCCTCCCCGACGGCGAGGACCACCAGCGGACGATCGGCGCGGACCGTACCCCGAAGATTCACCGGAGCATCGTACGAGCCGGCGCCGGTACGGCGGCAGACACCTCTCAGTCAGCGGGCCGGACGGCGACGACCTGCCCTCCGCTGGTCTCGCCGGTCGGGCGGAAACCGAGTTTGAGGTAGAACTCCTCCGGGCCGTCCGCACCCGACTCCCAGGTCGTGTAGACGTACTCACGCCCGCGTCGGCGGGCCTCCGCACGGACGGCGTCCACCGCGAACCGGCCGTACCCCCGCCCCTGGTGGTCGGCGGCGATGTTCAGCCGCCACAGGCCGGAGCGGAGGTCGTCCGGCCGGTCCCACTCGATGTCGAAGAACCCCATCAGGAAGCCGACGATCTCGTCACCCTCGCAGATCAGGCGTGGCCAGGCGATCTCGGGCTGGACGTACGCCTCGGCGAGGGACCAGGCGACCGGAGACGAGTATTTCTCCTGCTCCGGTCGCACCGTCAGCCGGCACGCGTCCTCGACGTTGTGTTCCGTGATGGTCACCAGTCTGGGCACGGTCGCCACCCTAGCGAACCGGGTTCACCAACAGTCCGTCGAGCAGCGCGCCCAGACCGAAGTGGAACCAGGTGTCGAGGTCGGTGTCGAGCCTGGTCTGACCGGCCGCCGCCAGCCAGGGCCGTCGCCGGGCCCGGCCGGTGCGCTCCAACCGGTCGCGGGTCGCCGACCACCAGACGTGGTACGGCAGGTCGACGGGATCGCGCCGGATCAGCAGGGCCATGCCCTGCACGTAGCCGCTGAGCGCCAGGTAGGCGCGGAACGCCCCGGCGGGGTCGTATCCGGCGGCGGTGAACGCCGCCACCACCCGGTCGACCATGGCGAGCACTGCCGGGCCGGTCGGTGGCCGGTCGGTCGCGAGGACGGTGAGCAGCCAGGGGTGTTCGCGGTACATCGTCCACTCGTCCTGGGCCAGCCGTTCGAGCCGCTGACGAGGGTCCGGTGGCGGACCCATGTCGCCGGGCACGGGAACGGCGGTCACCCGCTCGGCCATCGCGCCGAGCAGTTCGGCCCGGTTGCGCAGGTGCCGGTACACCGCGTGCGCGGGCATCGCGGCGTGGTGGGCGAGGAGCAGCATGGAGACAGCGTCCAGACCGCCGGAGTCCGCCAACTCGACAGCGAGACCGATCAGCCGCTCGCGGGGGTCGGCGCCGGTGGGCCCGGACAGCTCGGGGGCGGGCCGCGGCGCGGTCGTCGGACCGTGGTCACGGCGCCTGCGGTACGCACGGGCCTGACAGCCTCGGGAGCAGTAGCGACGGGGGCGCCCTCGGCCGGAGCTGGCGGGCAACTCGCACTCGCACTCGACACATCGAGCGGTGAGCACAGCCACCTCCACTTTCGTCACGGCAGAGCGCGCGCCGAAAGTACTGCACCCCGCCGCGCTCGACGGACAGGATCAAAGACATGAATCCGTCCGGCCGCAGGACGCGCCCGTCAGGACGGGGTGGGTTCGGCGGCGTCCGGGCAGCGGCTGGAGAGGGCGTAGCGCAGCAGCACCACGTCACCGATCTGGCGGGCCTCGGCCAGTCGGGCCCGGCGGCCCGGGTGCCAGGGGAAGGTGCCCTCGCCGACGAACCGGGGCGCCCGACCGTCGCCGACGAAGAACGGGGCGACCACCAGGTGCAGCTCGTCGGCGAGGCCGGCGGCGAGGAACTGGGCGTGCACCGTCCCGCCGCCCTCCACCATCAACCGCCGTACGCCCCGCCCGGCCAGGTCGGCGAGCAACCATTCCGGGTCGACCGGCTCACCCGCGTCGACGACGGTGGCCAACCCGCCGATCCGTTCCCGGGTCTTCTCCAGCGCCCCGCTCGCGCAGTAGACGAGGCGGGCCGACTCGCCGACGGTGAAGAACCGGGCGGTCGGGTCGAGGTCACCGTGGGCGGTCAGGGTGACCTTGATGGGCGAGGCGGGCCGACCGGCCGCCACCCGTGCGGCCCGTCGGTCCGGCGCGCGGACCAGCAGCCGGGGGTCGTCGCGGCGAACGGTGCCGGCGCCGACCAGGATCGCGTCGCAGCTCGCCCGCACCGCGTCGACCCGGTCCAGGTCGTCCTCGTTGGACAGCAGCAACCGCTGCTCGGAGGCGTCGTCGATGTACCCGTCGATCGAGGTGGCGCAGCTCAGCAGCACGTACGGCCGGATCGTCCCCGCCGGGCAGCTCATTGCGACGTCTCCGCCGCCTTCGCCGCCTTCGCGGCGAGGTAGTCGGCGTTGGCCGACGACAGGAAGACGCTGGTGGGTAGCCGTTCGGCGACGCCGACGCCGAGCCGGTTCAGCTGCTCCTCCTTGTCCGGGTTGCTGCTCAGCAGCCGGATGCGTGGTACGCCCAGCGTGGTCAGCATCTGCGCGGCGGCGCTGTAGTCCCGCTCGTCCTCGCCCCGGCCCAGCGCGACGTTGGCCTGGTAGGTGTCCAGCCCCGCGTCCTGCAACGCGTACGCGTCGAGTTTGGCGTAGAGGCCGATGCCACGCCCCTCCTGCCGGAGGTAGAGCAGGAAGCCGCCGGCCTCGGCGATCCGCTGCACCGCCTCGCGCAGCTGCGGCCCGCAGTCGCACCGCTGGCTGCCGAACACGTCGCCGGTCAGGCACTCGCTGTGCGGGCGGACCAACGGCGGTTCGCCACCCGCGGCGAGCCGATCCAGCGCGCCCGCCCAGTCGCCGAGACCGAAGGCGAGGTGCTCCCGACCGTCCACCAGGCCCTTGAAGGAGAACACCCGCGCCACTGTGGCGTAGCCGTCGGGGAATCTCAGCGGCACTGTGACCTGGGTACGGATCGTGGCAATCGGCAATGCTTCGGGCATGGGGTTCCTCCGTCCGGCGCCACCGACGTCCGGCGGCGCGTACCGTCTCACCACTGACTCAACAGCCGCCGTCGGGGGCGGCTTCCCGGGCGGCGACCGGGACGCGACGCCGCCGGGCCAGCAGCACGGCGGCGCCGGGCAGGCTCGCCACCAACACCAGCGCGCCGTAGACGGTGGCGGTGGCGACGCCCTCGGCCGCGCTGAGACCGGCCGCGCCGAACACCCAGGCGGCCACCCCCTCCCGGGGGCCGAAGCCGGCGACGTTCAGCGGCAGGCCCATGGCCAGCAGGGCGAGCAGGGTCAGCGGCAGCAGCCGTGCCAGCGGGGCGTCCGATCCGGCGGTGCGGGCCGCCACCAGGAAGGTGGCCAGGTGACCGGCGACCATCACGGCGGACGCGATCAGCACACCGAACCAGGTGCGCCGGGCCAGCAGCCCGGACCGCACGTCCGTCACGGCGGTCCGCAGCCCCCGCGCCCAACGCGAGCGCCCCGCCTCCGGCACCGCGCGGGCCAGCAGCACGGTGACCAGACCGCCGGCGACCAGCAGCGCGGCCGCGAGTGGCAGATACTGCCGCACCGGCGACGGGAACGCCGCGAGCACCACCAGCGCGACGCCGAACAGGACCACCTGCCCGGCGGTACGCTCCCAGACCACCGCGCGGATGCCCCGGCTCACGTCACCGGCGTCGCGACCGTGGCGGACCGCCCGGTGCACGTCGCCGAGCATCCCGCCGGGCAGCGTGGCGTTGAGGAACACGGCCCGGTAGCAGTGCGCCACCGCCGTCGACAGGGGCAACCGCACGCCCAGGCCCCCGGCGACCAGGCTCCACCGCCATGCCGCGCAGACAGTGGTGAGCACCCCGATGACGAGCGCCGCCGCCAGTGCGGGCGCGTCGATGAGGCGTACTCCGGCGAGGAACGGCCCGGTGCCCACCTGCCACAGCAGGACGGCGAGCAGACCCGCCCCGCCGACCACTCGCGCCCAGGCCCAGACCATCGACGCCGGCCTCCCTTGAAGATCGTCCACTTGCCCTAGTCCACGTACCCCGCGTGGGATCGGTTCATCCTCCGGCGAGGAGGTCGATGTGCTCGACCCGTACCGCGAGCCGGCCGGCCGCCGCGTCGGCCAGCCGACGTCGGGCGTACGGCCGGGCCGGGCCGGCCAGGTCGGGCCGCTGTTCGCAGGCGGCCCCGAGCCAGCCCGTGAACCACTCGGCGGTCAGCTCGGCGTGCTCCGGGCCGAGGAGCCACGGGCTGGGCCGCTCCCGCACCTCGACGCCGTGCCGGGTGAACGCCGCGACGGTGGCGGCGACGGCGTCCGGGCCGAGCAGTCGCCGGCCGTCGACGGTACGCCGCTGGTGGTCGTTGAACGCGGCATCGACGGTCTCGTCGAACGGGTCGGCCGGGGTGAGCCGGACCCGGCCGGTCACCGAGACGGCGAAGAGGGCGGGGTGACCGACGCAGGCGGCGACCACCCGTTCGACCTCCTCCAGGGTCAGCATGTCCAGCAGCGCGGACGCGGTGACCAGGGTGGCGTCGGCGAGGTCGGCACCGGTCAGCCGGGTGAGGTCGCCGCGCCGGGTGCGGACGGTGACCGGGGCGCCGTCGGCGGCCCGTATCCCGGTCATCCCCTCGGCGGCTCTGGCGAGCAGGTCGGCGTCGCGGTCGTGCAGCACCCAGTGCTGCGGTCCGGGCAGCCGGGTGGCCAGCCAGCGCGCCATCGAGCCGGTGCCGCTGCCCAGGTCGTGGATCACCATCGGCGCGTCACCGACCAACCGGGGGCGGAGGGCGTCCAACAGATCCTCCGCGCGGGCCGCCGCGTCGGCCGGCTCGCGCAGCCGCAGCCACTCGGCGAACGGCACTGTCTCCTCGGCGGTCATCCCGCCACCTCCTTCAGCACGGCGGCCAGCAGCGCGGTGGTCACCGGCCAGTCGGTCAGGGTGTCGCGCCGGGCGAGGGCGGCCCGCCGCAGCCGGGCCCGCAGCGCCCCGTCGTCCAGCCAGCGGGTCAGCGCCCTGGCCAGCGCGGCGCTGTCGCCCGGGGGCACCAGCAGCCCCGGCAGCTCGCCGTCGGGGGCGCGACCGAGCGCCTCCGGCACACCGCCCACCCGGGTGGCCAGCACCGGCAGGCCACGGGCCAGCGCCTCGGTGACGACCATCCCGTACGTCTCGCCGCGCGAGGGCAGGACCAGCAGGTCGGCGTCGGCGTACGCGGCGTCCAGGGCCGCCCCGGTCAGCGGGCCGACGAGCCGCGCCCGCCCGGTGAGGCCCGCCGCGTCCAGCCGGTCACGGAGCCGGCGCACGAGATCCGGCTCCCGGGCCAGGGTGCCCGCGCCGACCATCGTCCAGGACCGGCCGGCCAGCGTGGACAGCGCGTCGACGAGCACGTCGTACCCCTTGTGCTGGGTGACCGCCGCGACGCAGAGCAACCGGTCGCCGGCCGCGGACCCGGGCGCGGGCGGCGCCGGCCGCACCCCCGGGGGCGCGGCCCGGACCCGGTCGGCGAGCGTCGGGTGGCGCGTCGCCAGGTGTTGGCGGGTCCACTCGCTGGTGGTGACGACGGCGCGTGCGGCGGCCAACGCGTGGGCCTCCGCCTCGTCGTCGAGCGGCAGGTGCACCAGGACGACCAGCCGCAGCCGGCGGGCGTGCGCGGCGAGCAGGTCGGGCACCGTCGAGGCGATCAGACCGTCGATCAGGACCACGGCGTCGTCGGGCGCGGCGGCGAGCACCCCGGCCAGCGCCGCCCGGGCGGCGGCGTCGGGGTGCGGCCACCCGCCGGGTACGGCGTGCTCGCGCACCGTCCAGCCGTGCTCGCCGAGCCCGGCGCAGATCCGCCGGTCGTAGGAGTTGCCGCCGCTCGGGGTGGCCGGGTCGTCGATGTCACCGGGCAGGACGACGTGCGCCGCCCGGCCCGCGTCGGTCACAGGGGCCGCTCGTAGCTGGCCCAGGCGATGTGCGACTCGTGCAGGGTGACTGTGACACCGGCCAGGTCGCGCGCGCCCGGGCCCAGCTCGCCCGCGTGCACCCGCTCGACCAGCCGGTCCGCGACCGTCCGGGCCAGCACCTCGGTGGTGGTGTTCACCCCGGCGAACGCCTGCTCGTCGTCGAGGTTGCGGTAGGTCAGCTCGCCCAGCACCGCCCGTAGCTGCTCGGTGGCCAGACCGATGTCCACCACGATGCCGTCGGCGTCCAGGTCGGGCCTGCGGAACGTGGCGTCCACGACGAACGTCGCGCCGTGCAGGCGTTGGGCGGGGCCGAACACCTCGCCCCGGAAACTGTGGGCGATCATCATGTGATCCCGAACGGTCACGCTGAACACTGTCACTCCCCGTCGTCGTAGGTGATGAGGTGGCAGAGGGCGGGCAGCTCACCCGAGGTGAGGTCGGCGAGCACGTCGGGCAGGTCGGCGAACCGGGACGCGCCGGTGATCAGGGCGTCGAAGGCCGGGTCGTCGAGCAGGTCCAGGGCCAGCGCGAGCCGGTCGGCGTAGCTGCGGCGCCCGCGCCGGGCCGGGGCGACCATGCCGACCTGGCTGCTGCGTACGGTGAGTCGTCCGGAGTGGAACGCGCCGCCCAGGGACACCTGCACCGGGCGGTCGCCGTACCAGCTCAGCTCGATGACGGTGCCCTCCGGGGCGAGCAGGTCCAGAGCCTGTTGCAGGCCGGCGCCGGTGGCGCTGGCGTGCACCACCAGGTCCCGGTCGCCGGACGCGTCCCCCGGGCCGGCGAAGTCGACGCCGAGCGCGCCGGCCACCCCGGCGCGGCGGGCGTCGGTGTCGACAAGCTCCACGTGCACGCCGGGGAAACGGGCGAGCAGCGCCGCCACGCAGCACCCCACCATGCCCGCGCCGATGACGGTGACCCGGTCGCCGAGCAGCGGCGCGGCGTCCCACAACGCGTTGACTGCCGTCTCCACGGTGCCCGCGAGCACCGCGCGGGCGGCCGGCACCCCGTCCGGGACCGGCACCACGGCGGTGACCGGCACGACGTACGCGCTCTGGTGCGGGTGCAGGCAGAACACCGTACGCCCGAGCAGGTCGGCGGGGCCCTGCTCGACGACGCCGACGCTGAGGTAGCCGTACTTGACCGGGCCGGGGAAGTCACCCTCCTGGAAGGGCGCGCGCATCGCGGCGTACTGGTCGGTCGGCACCCGGCCGGCGAAGACCAGCGTCTCGGTGCCCCGGCTGACGCCGGAGTAGCGGGCCTGGACCAGCACCTCGTCCGGTCCCGGGGCGGTCAGGGACACCGGCCGGATCTCCGCCACGCCGGGCTCCCGAACCCAGCAGGCGTACGCCTCGCGGTTCACCGTCGCGCACCTCACCCTCTGCTGCGGGCCACACCGTTCGGCCATGTCCGGCTCCCCCGGTCGGGTTGTCGATCATAGACACGGAGGTACGACGTCGGCAGTTCGACGTTCCTCCGAGTCAGCGAGTAGGACAAAAGCGACTTAAGGGCTTATATAGCCCTATAGGCTCCCGTCGCACAGGCGAACCAACGGGGGCGTGATGAGGATTTCGTGGTGGGATGGCCGCAGGCCACGGGCGACGGCGCTGATCGCGGTCGGCGGCGTGCTGGCGCTCAACGGTCTGCTGGTGCCGACGCCCGCAGCGCCCACATTGGCCAACCGAACGCTGGCCGCGGTTGACGAGGCCGTCGGGCCGGTCGACCCGGTCGCCGCGGCGCTGAGCTTCGGGGTGATGACCGAGGGCGACGCCAACGTCGTCAACGACGAGAACGAGGGCACCCTCGCCGTCGGCGGTAACCTCACCTTCGGCAACTACCAGCTCGCCGGGGTGACCGCCGGATCGTTCGTCGTGCCCGGCGACGCCAACCCGAGCGCCCTGGTCGTGGGTGGACGGGTGAACTTCGCCGGCAGCGTCGGCGGCAGCCGCCTCCAGGTGCTGTCCAACGGCTACGCCAAGGTCGGCGACCTGACCGGGACCTTCGTCCGCGACACCGACAACAACGGGGCACAGGTCAACACCCGGATTCTGCCGGCGAACAACTACGACGCCTCCCCCCGGGTCGAGCTGGTCACCCGGCAGCCCGTCGCGAGCGTCGGGCCCACCTCGCCGATCAACTTCGGGGCCGCCTTCGCCAGCTTCCGGGACACCACCGCCAGCCTCGCGACCTGCGACAACACGGTGGTGCTGCGGACTCCGAACGGGGACGTGCTGCCCCGACCGATCCCGCCGGGCAGCAACGCCGTCGTGACGTTGACCCCGGGCGTGACGAACGTGCTCAACCTGAGCGCGGCGGACCTGGCCAACATCCAGATCCTGACCTTCGCCAGCCAGCCGACCGCCAGCACCCCGCTGCTGGTCAACGTGGACACCAGTGGGGTGGGCAACACGTTCGCCTGGACCGCGCCGAACTTCGCCGGAATCGGCGGCGCGCAGGCCCGCTACGTGCTGTTCAACTTTCCGACCGCCACCGCGCTCACCCTCACCCCGAACGCCGCCACCGTCGAGGGCAGCATCTACGCCCCCAACGCCAGCCTCACCGACCTGTCCGCCAGCAACACCGAGGGCAGTGTCATCAGCCGTACGCTGGACCACCGCGGCGGTGAGATCCACTACTTCCCGTTCAGCACCACCCTCGCCTGCGAGGGCGCCACCCCGGCCGACATCGCCCTGATCAAGTCGTCGACGACAGCGCTGATCACCAGTGTCGGTCAGCAGGTGCCGTACTCGTTCCACGTGGTCAACACCGGCGGCGTCCCGCTGACCAACATCTCCGTCACCGACACCCAGACCCCGCCGTCGTCGAACGCCAACCTCGGCCCGATCACCTGCGCCGCCACCACCCTCGCCCCGGGCGCGCAGACCTCCTGCACCGCCACCTACACCGTCACGCAGGCCGACCTGGACAACGACGGCGTCACCAACACCGCCACCGCCCGGGGCACCCCACCCACCGGTCCCCCGGTGATCTCCGAGCCGGGCACCCTGACCATCCCGGCCGAAGGGCTTACCGCCGCCGTCACTGTCGTTAAGTCCTCCACCACCACGTCGATCACGTCGGTCGGGCAGCAGGTCCCGTACCGCTTCCTGGTCGCCAACACCGGTCAGCTCACGCTGACCACCGTCACCGTCACCGACACCCAGACCCCGCCGTCCTCCAACGCCAACCTCGGCCCGATCACCTGCCCGGTCACCACCCTCGCCCCCGGCGCCAGCACCACCTGCACCGCCACCTACACCGTCACCCAGGCCGACCTGGACAACGACGGCGTCACCAACGTCGCCATCGCCCAGGGCACCCCACCCGGCGGCGGCACCCCGGTCACCTCACCACCCTCGACGCTGACCATCCCGCAGGCCGGCCTGATCGCGTCGATCGCGATCACGAAGACCTCCACCACCACGTCCATCACCACCGTCGGACAGCAGGTTCCATACCAGTTCCACGTGCTGAACACCGGCGGGCTCACGCTGACCACCGTCACCGTCACCGACACCCAGACCCCGCCGTCCTCCAACGCCAACCTCGGCCCGATCACCTGCCCGGTCACCACCCTCGCCCCGGGCGAGAGCACCACCTGCACCGCCACCTACACCGTCACCCAGGCCGACCTGGACAACGACGGCGTCACCAACGTCGCCACCGCACGCGGCACCCCGCCGGGCGGCGCCCCTGTCGACTCCGCGCCCGCGACGCTGACCATCCCGGAGAGCGGCCTGGTCGCCGCCATCGCGATCATCAAGACCTCCACCACCGCGTCGATCACCACGGTCGGGCAGCAGGTGCCGTACGCGTTCCACGTCGTCAACACCGGTGGCTTCACCCTGACCAACGTCAGCGTCACCGACACGCAGACCCCGCCCTCGTCGAACGCCAACCTCGGCCCGATCACCTGCCCGGTCACCACCCTCGCCCCCGGCGCGAGCACCACCTGCACCGCCACCTACACCGTCACCCAGGCCGACCTGGACTTCGGGTCGGTCCGGGACAGCGCGACCGCGCAGGGCACCCCGCCCGGCGGTGGGACACCCGTGCAGTCGCCGCCGGCGACGCTGACCATCCCCGCCGACGTCGCCGTCCCCGGCATCTCGGTGGTGAAGTCGTCGACCACCCCGTCCATCACGTCGGTCGGGCAGCAGGTGCCGTACCGGTTCCTGGTCGCCAACACCGGCGGCGTGACGCTCAACGGGGTGAACGTCACCGACGCGCAGACCCCGCCGTCCTCGAACGCCAACCTCGGCCCGATCACCTGCCCGGTCACCACCCTCGCCCCGGGCGAGAGCACCACCTGCACCGCCACCTACACCGTCACCCAGGCCGACCTGGACAACGACGGCGTCACCGACGTCGCCACCGCGCACGGCACGCCGGCCGGCGGCGACACACCCATCGACTCGACGCCCTCAACGCTGACCATCCCGGCGGCCGACCTGATCCCGTCGATCTCGGTGCTGAAGTCGTCCACCACCGTGTCGATCAGCACCGTCGGGCAGCAGGTGCCCTACCGGTTCCTGGTCGCCAACACCGGCACGGTGACGCTGACCTCGGTGAACGTCACCGACACGCAGACCCCGCCGTCCTCGAACGCCAACCTCGGCCCGATCACCTGCCCGGTCACCACCCTCGCCCCCGGCGCGAGCACCACCTGCACCGCCACCTACAGCGTCACCCAGGCCGACCTGGACAACAACGCGGTCACCAACGTCGCCACCGCGCACGGCACCCCGCCGGGCGCCACGACGCCGATCGACTCGACGCCGTCGACGCTGACCATCCCGGACGCGGGGATCGTGGCCGCCATCCAGGTCGTGAAGACCTCGCCGACGGTGTCCATCGACATGGTCGGGCAGCAGGTGCCGTACCGGTTCCTGGTGGTGAACACCGGTCAGCTCACGCTGGCGAACGTGTCCGTCACCGACACCCAGACCCCACCGTCGTCCAACGCCAACCTCGGCCCGATCACCTGCCCGGTCACCACCCTCGCCCCCGGCGCCAGCACCACCTGCACCGCCACCTACACCGTCACCCAAACCGACCTGGACAACGACGGCGTCACCAACGTCGCCACCGCCCAGGGCACCCCACCCGGCGGCGGCACCCCGGTCACCTCACCACCCTCGACGCTGACCATCCCGCAGTCGGGTCTCGTCGCCGCCATCCAGGTGATCAAGTCGACGACCACCGTCGCCGTCACCGCGCCGGGCCAGCAGGTCCCGTACACCTTCCTGGTCGTCAACAGCGGCGGCTTCACCCTCACCGGGGTGACGGTCACCGACACCGTGCTGCCGCCGGCCGTGCGGGGCGTGCTCGGGCCGATCACCTGCGGTCCGCAGGACATCCCGAACGGACAGGTGACGCTCGCGCCGGGCGCCTCCATCCAGTGCCGGACGACCTACACGGTGACGGAGGAGGACTTCGCCGGCTCGTCGCTGCGCAACGTCGCCACGGCCACCGGCACCCCGCCGTTCGGGCCGCCCCCGGTCTCGCCGCCGTCGCCGCTGGACATCCCGATCCCGCACCCGTCGATCGCCATCACCAAGTCGGTGACGCCCACTGTGGTGTCCGCGGCCGGTGACGTGGTCACCTACCGGTTCGTGGTGACCAACACCGGCAACACCCCGCTCGGCGCGGTGACCGTCGACGAGACCGACTTCTCCGGCACCGGCACCCCCGGGGAGATCACCTGCGGCACCCCACCGGTCGTCAACGGCTCCGTCACGCTGCCCGCCGGGGCCAGCACCACCTGCGCCTCGACCTACGCGGTCACCGCCGCCGACATCGAGGCCGGGCGGATCACCAACACGGCCGTCGCCGTCGGCACGCCGCCGACCGTCCCCGGGCAGGAACCACCCGCACCGGTACGCTCCGCGCCGGCCACCGCCGAGGTCACCGCGACCCGGGGCGCGGCGATCACCGTGGTGAAGTCCAGCAGCACCGGGAAGATCAGCCACCCGGGGCAGCGGGTCCCGTTCCAGTTCGTGGTCACCAACACCGGGCAGGTCCCGCTGACCGCTGTGACGATCACCGACGTCCCGAGCGCCCCCGCCTCGGCGGCCAACCTCGGGCCGATCACCTGCGGGCCGGAGCGGACACCGAACGGCTCGGTCACGCTCGCGGCGGGTGCCGCGGTGACCTGCACGGCGACGTACACGGTCAGCAAGGCCGACTACCACCACGGCTCGCTGCGCAACACAGCGACGGTTACCGGCACCCCACCGGAGGGCCCGGCGCCGGTCTCCCCCGAGTCCACCATCACCATCCCGGTGAAGGGGAAGCTCCCGGTGACCGGCACGGCGTTCCCGATCGGCGGCTGGATGGCCGCCGGCGTGCTCGCGGTGCTGCTCGGGGCGGCCCTGCTGCTGATCGTGCGGCAGCGCAGGATTCGCGCCTAGCGCGGATTGGTCGCGAGGGTCGGACCGGAGGGGAACCGGTCCGGCCCTCGCGGCGTGTGCACCCTGTTAGGAGATCCGCACCAACCCGCTCAGCCCATCCCGAGCCGGACGGCGAGCTGAGCGATCGTGGTCGGGGCGCGCGGGTCACGGGCAACCTCGGCGACGACGTCCCGGGCGACAGGCCGACAGCTGATCTCAGCCGGTGCGGTGCGCTCGACCTCGGTCACCATACGGGCGGCGTTGCCCACGTCTCCGGCGTGCAGGTAGGCGCGGGCAATGTCCAGCAAATGCGCGGCGCGGTGCTCGGTGGGTAGCCATCGCCAGCCGGAGCGCGCGATGGCCTTCTCATGCCAGGCGATCGCCGCACAAGCGTCACCGAATTCGACGGTCACAGCGGCGCGGGCCAGGTCGACGGCGGTGGGACCGAAACCGGTGCGGTGATGGTCGTACCCATCGCCAACACGCTCCGCCATGCCGGCGGCCTCGTCGATCAGCTCGTCGGCGGCGGACTCGTTCCCGTCCTGCGCCGCCGCCAGGCCGGCGTGGATGAGCAGGGTCCCGCACAGGGACAGTTCCGCAGGCGTGCCGGACTCGATCATGGGCGGAGCGCTCCGGGACGCGGCGGCGCGCATCACCGACCCCGCCTCCCGCGTGCGACCGAGTGCGCGCAACACCTGGCCGAGCTGGACCGCTGCGGCGGCCACCAGCTCCCGATCATCCGTGGCGACCAGCATCGCCCGATCCACGGCCAGCCAGGCCAGCTCGGCATCACCGAGCTTGACCAGCAGAGCAGCGGTGAGCCGGTACGCCTCGACCAGCGCCACGCGACCCGAGCGCTGATCGTGGGCACAGGTGCGCTGCGCGTTGGTGAGCAGGCCCGGCATCAGGTTGACCACCTGTGGGTAGCGGGCGTGCTGAAACGTCGTCCACGCGTACCCCACGTCGCCCAGCAATCGGTCCACCGGCAATACCGGATTGCCTGCCGGCCTGCCGAACGGGATCTCGTAGCGGGACAGCGCGGCCCTGATCCGCTCGACGCCGTCGCCGCGACCCATTGCCGGAACCGGCACGACGTCCTGGCCGACGAGGGCGGCGGTGTCGATGCGGAGCACGCGGGCGATCTCCTGAAGCGTCGACAGCCTGTCCAGCGACCGCACACCCCGCTCGACCTTGTCGACCCAACTTTTCGACTTGCCGAGCCGGTCGGCGAACACCTGCTGCGACAGCCGCCGCCGACCCCGCCAGTACGCCACCCGCCGCCCCACCGGCAACAGCTCAACGCTGCCCAAGACGCCACCGCCGATCCGGAATCGCCCGCGTCGTCTCCTCGGCTGGTATCCGATCCGCCTCCGCCTCGGCGAGAAGCCGCCGCTTGGCAGCCGCCCGCTCGGCCGCCTGGATCTGCTCGCCCCGAGTCATCGCGCGCTCGTCGTCCGCACCCGGCATCTCACACCTCCGCCAGTAGAAAGCGGCGGCACGCCGACCGTCGCAGATCCACAGTGACGTCGGGTTGTCACCTGCTGCGACGGCACAACAGCCGACAATCAGACCACTTGACCGGCGACATTGGGGCGACACATAGCTATGGTGACAGTCATGGCCGCCCCCAACACCGCCCTCCGCGCCGTCCGCACCGGCATGCGCATGTCTCAGGACGACTTCGCTCGCGCCCTCCAGGCCGCCGGCCACCGCGTCGGCGAGCCCAATGACGCCAACAAGAGACTCGTGCAGCGATGGGAGTCCGGCGCGATCGCCGCGCCGCGTCCCGTCTACGCCCGCGCGCTGGAGGTCGTCACCGGCCTACCCATCTCACTGCTGGGCTTCGTCGCGGTTCCTGACGGTCATGTCACTGACGACGAACACGGGGGCCATGACCTGACCTCGCCCGTCTCCAGCCTGGCCACGCCGACACCAACGGCCAAGCCGGCCACGGCCCACCGGTCGTACGAGGGTGTGTGGCTCAGCCGCTACCAGTACTACTCCAGTGGCCGGGACGACTCTTTCGCCGGGCAACACTTCGTGGTTCTGCTTCAGCACGGCGATCGTCTGACCGCGCGCAGCCTGCCCGGCTCAGCGGCGTCATCTCTCTCACTGGACCTGACGGTGGACGGTGCCGTCGTCACCGGCACCTGGGTGGAGCAGACCGATCCAGCCGGTTACTACCGGGGCGCCCGGTACCACGGTGCGATCCAACTCCTCGCCGAGCCGACGGGTCGACGGATGGCCGGAAAGTGGGTTGGTTTCGGCAAGGACATGGACGTCAACACCGGCCCGTGGGAACTCGTCTTTCAGGACGCCTCGACGTCCAAGGCGACGCTCGACCGCTACAACACGTCCGCGACGTAGCGCGCTGAGGCGCGGCGCGGCCGGCTGCCGGCTCGCCTCAGCGGTTCTGTGTCGTAAGCTGGCCGACTTTGATTCTTCGGGGAGGTCGGGTTGGCTCAGTACCCGCAGGAGGTCGTACACCGCTTTCATGCACCGCCTGAGCAGGCAGATGGCGGCTTGGTGGGGGAAGCCCCGAAAAGCTGGCAGTCGATCAGCATCCAGGATTACGACCCGGCGTGGACTGCTCGATACGCTGCCACCAACGCCCTGCTGAATGAGGTCTTGGGCGAGCTGATCCTGCACAGCGAACACGTGGGATCCACATCGGTGCCGGGCCTGGCGGCCAAGCCCATCATCGACATCGACCTCCTCCTCGAAGACACGGCGGACGAGTCCCGCTACGTCCCCGCCCTTGAAGGAGTCGGCTACCGACTGGTTCTCCGCCAGCCGTGGTGGCACGGGCACCGGATGTTGGTTGGCCCCGCGGAGGACATCAATCTTCACGTTTGGCCGCAGGACGCGCCCGAACCGATCAGGCACAGGCTCTTCCGCGACTGGCTGCGCTCGCATCCAGAAGACCGAGAGCTCTACGCCGCGACCAAGCGGCGCCTGGCGCGGGAGACGGCCCACCGAGCCGATGACTACAGCCTGGCGAAGAACGACGTCATCGACCGGATCCTTGCCCGCATCTTCGCGGCAGCCAGCGTCTAGGCAGCCAGGGTCCGGTTGAAGAACGCCAGAGTGTCGCGGATCAGCGGCTCCAACGGCACTCCGCCGAAGCAGTGGTCGGCCCCCCGCACCACCGACAACTCGACATCGACTCCCGCCCCGGTCAGCGCCGCGGCGAACTCCTCGCTCTGCCCCACCGGCACGACAAGGTCCTCATCGCCGTGGATCAGCAGCATGGGTGGGGCCTGGGCGGTGACGTAGGTGATCGGACTGGCCGCCCGACCCAGCCCCGGGTTCTCGGTCAGCGGAGCACCGATCAGCAGGGACTCCGGCGAGTCCGCCGCGTCGTGGTCGATCGTCCCGGCCGGATGGGCCTGCGACTGCATGGTCAGCAGGTTCGACGGCGCGTACCAGCAGACGGCCGCCTGGACAGCGCTGTCGTCCTGGTCGTTGCCCGTCAGCGCGACCAGGGCGGCCAGGTGACCGCCGGCCGACTCGCCCCACACCCCGATCCGCTCCCGGTCCACGCCGACCGTGTCACCCTGCCGACGCAACCAGCGCACCGCCGCCCTGACGTCGTCGAGCTGCGCGGGGAACGGCGCCTCGCCGCTGAGCCGGTACTGCGCGGAGGCGACCGCGAACCCGGCGCGGATCGCGGCGGTGAACGGGTCCGCCGCCATCAGCCAGTCCGGCGGCTGCTTGGGCGAGCCGTACAGCCACGCGCCGCCGTGGATCCACACGAGGACCGGCACCGGTCGGGGTGCTGCCACCGGCACGACGAGGTCCAGTGTCAGGGGGCGGTAGCCGGGGACCTCGTGTACGACGATGTCGCGGTGTTCGATCCGGTCGTTCCGGTGGTGGTGCGCCGCATCGGTCATCGCGCCATCCTCACACCGACGGTTCCACGGTGCCGCACGCGGCGTGGTCGTCCCGCAGCCAGTCGGTGAAGGAGATTTCCGACGTCGCTGGGTCCCGGCGGCCTGGATGACCCGGGTTCACTGCTCACGTGTGGACCCGACCGGTCGGGCGCGCACGTGCAGCCGCTCCCCCTGCGGCCCGAACAGGCTGAGTGCCTCGGCGGCGCCGGGGCCGGGGTTGAGGATGAGGTGCGGTATCCGGGTGTCGAACTCGGCCACCTCGCCCGGGTGGAGCGTCAGGTCACGGTCACCGAGCAGCAGGCGCAGCCGGCCGGAGAGCACGTAGAGCCACTCGTACCCCTCATGGGTCTGCGGGGTTCGCTCCCCGGCGGTCGGGTCCGGCGGAAAGATCTGCTTGAACGCCTGCAATCCACCCGGACGGCGGGTCAGCGGCAGGAACGTGATGCCGTGCCGGACGATCGGGGTGGGGCGGACCCGGGGGTCGCCGGTGGCCGGGGCGTCGACCAGCTCGTCGAGCGCCACCTGGTAGGCGCGGGCCAGCGGGAGCAGCAGCTCCAGCGTGGGTCGGCGACTGCCGGATTCGAGCCGGGACAGGGTGCTCACCGAGATGCCGGTCAGGTCGGCGAGCTGGGTCAGCGTGATCGCGCGTTGCTGCCGCAGGGCACGCAGTCGGGGGCCGACTGCCGCCAGCGCGGCGGCGTCCTCGTTTGCCATAACAGCAAGGATAGTTGCCACCCCGCCGAGGGTGACGGATGGTGGGCCCAGTTCCAACGAGCACGAGGGAGACACGACGGTGGACGAGACATACGACGTGGTGGTGGTGGGCGGCGGCGCCGCGGGGCTCAGCGGCGCGCTTGCGCTGTCCCGGGCCCGCCGGTCGGTGCTGGTGGTCGACTCCGGCGAGCCGCGCAACGCGCCGGCCGACCGGGTGCACAACTATCTGGGCCGGGAGGGGACCCCGCCGGGTGACCTGCTCGCCGCCGGACGTGCCGAGGTGGCGCAGTACGGCGGGCAGTTGCACACCGGGCGGGTGAACCTCGCGGCCCGGGAGGACGAGGGTTTCCGGCTCACCCTCGACGGCGGCGAGTCGGTGCGGGCCCGGCGCCTGTTGGTGACCACCGGGCTGACCGACGAGCTGCCCGACGTTCCCGGGCTGGCCCAGCGGTGGGGCCGCGACGTGCTGCACTGCCCGTACTGCCACGGCTGGGAGGTCCGGGACCGGCGCATCGGCGTCCTGGCGACCGGGCCGCTGGCCGTACACCAGGCGGAGATGTGGCGGCAGTGGAGCCCGAACGTGCTGCTCCTGCTGCACGACGCCCCCGCGCCGGACGAGGAGGCCGCCGAGCGGCTCGCCGCCCGGGGCATCGCCGTGGTGCCCGGTCCGGTCGCCGCCGTCGAGGTCACCGACGACGCCCTGACCGGGGTACGGCTCGCCGACGGCCGGGTGGTGGCGCTGGACGCGGTGGTCGTGGCGACGCGCCTGACCGCCCGCGCCGACCTGCTCGTCGGGTTGGGTCTGGCCCCGGAGGAGGTGACCATGGGCGAGCACGTGATCGGCGCGCAGATCCCCGCCGACGCGACCGGCGCGACGGCGGTGCCGGGCGTCTGGGTGGCGGGCAACGTGGCCGATCTCCGCGGGCAGGTGATCACGTCGGCCGCGGCCGGCCTGAACGCCGCAGCGGCGATCAACGGCGACCTCATCGCGGAGGACACCCGTGTCGCCGTGCGGGCGTACCGGCAGACGATCGCCACGATGTTCGAGGAGCCGGCGTGGGAGGAGCGCTACCGGTCCCGGCAGTCGGTGTGGAGCGGCCGGCCGAACCCGCAACTGGTCGCCGAGGTCGCGGACCTGACCCCGGGGCGCGCGCTGGACGTGGGCAGCGGCGAGGGCGGCGACGCGGTGTGGCTGGCCACCCGCGGCTGGCGGGTGACCGCGGTGGACATCTCCGCCACCGCGCTGGAGCGGGCCGCCGCGCACGCCGACGATGCCGGTGTCCGCGACCGCATCGAGTTCACGCACGCCGACCTGCGCGACAAGCCGCCCGCCGAGGAGGCGTACGACCTGGTGTCCGCGCAGTTCATGCACCTGCCGCCGGCGCCGCGGCGGGAGTTGTTCGCCCGGCTGGCGGCGGCGGTGGCACCGGGTGGCGTCCTGCTGATCGTCGGGCACCACCCGTCGGACCTGTGGACCTCGGCGCGCCGGATGCACCTACCGACCATGATGTACACCGCCGATGAGGTGGCCGCCGACCTGGACCCGACCCGCTGGGAGGTGCTGGCCGCCGAGGCCCGCCCGCGCACCGCCACCGACCCCGACGGCGGGGACATCACCATCCACGACGCGGTCCTGCTGGCGCGCCGCCGCTAGGCGGTGGTGGGCGGTGGCCGGGGCAGGACTTCTCGTGCGGTCGGCGCGGCGGTAGCGTTGCGCGACACTGACGACCCGCGGGGCAGGCGACCGCCCACCCTGACGCCCCGATCGTACGGAGGATGGTGCATGTCCATCGGCGCTGAGCCGCACGCAGCACGCGACGATGCGGCCTCGCGGCCGAGCTTCGAGCTCGCCCTGCGCGGTTACGACAAACGCCAGGTGGACCGGCACCTGGAACAGCTCGACGGTCAGATCGCCATGCTCAGCGGGGAGCACGGGCGCTCCGCCGCCCGTGTCCGTGAGCTGACCGCCGAGGTCCAACGCCTGCGCGCCGAGCTGGCCGAACTGAAGGAGCAACCGGTGCAGGTCGACCGCGCGTCGTTCCACGATCTGGGTCCGATGGTCGGCGAGATCATGGCGCTGGCCGAGAAGCAGGCCGGGATCATCACCGAGTCGGCCACCGACCGGGCGAACGAGCTGCGCAGCGAGGCGGAGCGGATTCTCGCCGACACCCGGGAGCGGGCCGCCCAGGCACGTCAGGACCTGGCCGAGGAGCTGGCCGCCCGGCGCGCCGAGCAGGACCAGGCGTACGAGGAGCGCCGTACCCTGGCCGAGGCCGAGTTGACGGCGATCCGGGAGCACGCCGAGCAGTTGCGCGCCGACGGTGAGGCCGCGCACGAGCGCGCCCAGCACGAGGCGAAGCGGATCACCGAGCAGAGCGCGCAGCAGCTCAACCAGACCCGGGTCGCCGCCGACGCGCTGATGAAGTCGGCGCGTACGCAGATCCAGCAGGAACTCCAGTCGGCCCGCGCCAAGAACCAGCAGGAAATGATCCAGTGGCAGGCCACTGTGGAGCGCGAGGTCAACGAGCGGCGTACCGCCGCCGAGCAGGACATCGCCGAGCAGCAGGCCGCCGCCGAGCAGGAGTTGGCCGAGCAGCGCGCCGACACCGAGCAGCAGATCGCCGCGCTGCTGGCCGAGGCGCAGCAGCACGTCACCGAGCTGCGCAACCGCGCGGACGAGCAGGCCGCCAGCCACCAGCAGCAGCTCGCCGCCCTGCAACAGGAGCTGGCGGAGCGCCGGCAGGAGTCCGCCGAGCTGAACGCGGAGCTGGACACCGCCCGCCAGCAGCTCGACGCGATCCGCCAGGAGGGCACGACGCTGGAGAACGAGCTGTCCCGGATGCAGCAGCGGCTCACCGAGGTCCGCCGGGACCTCACCGCCGAGAGCGCCCGGCTGGACGAGGCACGCCGGGCCGGGGACTCCGCCGAGCGGCACGCCAAGGAGGTCCGCGCCCGCGTGCAGCGGGAGGCCAAGCGGGTGGCCGACCTGGCCGCCGCCGCGGTGATGGCGGCGGCAGCCGGCGGTACGGAGACCGCCGAGTACCCGATGGTGGGCGCCCGGTCCCACACCGAGCGGCCCGCCCCCGAGCGGGCGGGTGTCGAGCGGCTCACCGTCGACCGCACCGGGGTCGACCGTTCGCCCGCGGAGCAGCCCATCATGGACGACACGGGCGCCGACCCGGCCCCGGCCGACCGCGGCCCCGCCGAGTTCGCCGACCAGCCGCCGTCCTACGCCCCCGACCAGCTCGCGGCCACCCCCGAGCCCACCGAGCGGACCAGCGGCGAGCCCGCCGATGCGGCGACACCGACGGACGAGCCGGCCGCCGACCGTCCGGCCGCCCAGGAGGTACGCCCCGAGCCGACCTTCCCCCGGCACATCGGCACGGACGCGCCGACGCCCGTGCCGTTCCTGGCCTTCGGGCAGCCGGTCAGCGAGAACGGCGCCGCCCGCCACTGACGTCGGCCCGCGCCGCCCCGGTGTCCGGTCGGGGCGGCGCGCGGCACGGTGGCGCGGCCGGGCGCGTGATGATCCACTCGGCTTCCTGGAAGGCGGGGCATCCGGCACCGGCGGATGGCACGGTTTCCAGGAACACGAGTGGATCGAGGCCGCGCTGGTCGTAATGTGCGCCGAACCGGACCACCACCTGCGGTGGAGCTGGCAGGCTGGGCTGGCCGCCCCGCGCCAGCGACGGCGACCCCGCCCCGGCCGCGCACCGGCGGCGGGCACCCGCACCGAGAGGAGCGCCCGGTGACCGACCGGCCGGAGGAGTTCGACCTGCTGGTCGTGGGCGGCGGCAAGGCCGGCAAGACGCTCGGCATGGACGTCGCCCGGTCCGGGCGACGGGTGGCCATGGTCGAACGCGGCATGATCGGCGGTAGCTGCATCAACGTCGCGTGTATCCCGACGAAGGCACTGGTGACCAGCGCCCGGGCGGCCCGCCAGCTGCGCGACGCCTCGACGCTCGGGGTGGTGGTGCGGGACGCCCGCGTCGACGTGGACCTGTTGCGCGCGCACAAGCAGGACGTGGTCGAGGGGATGGTGGCCGCCAACCGGCAGCAGTTCCTCGACTCCGGTCTGCACCTGGTGATCGGCGAGGCCCGGTTCGTGGGTCCCCGCACCGTACGGGTGACGCTCGCCAACGGCGGTGAGCGGCTGCTGCGCGGCACCGACGTGGTGATCAACACCGGCACCCGCCCACGGTTGCCGTCGGTGCCCGGGATGACCGAGGCCGGGGTGCTCACCAGCGACACGCTCCTGCGGCTGGACCGGCTGCCCGGTCGGCTGGTGGTGCTGGGCGGCGGCACGGTCGGGGTGGAGTTCGCGCAGATGTTCGCGTTCTTCGGCAGCGCGGTGACCCTTGTCGAGGGCGGCCCGCGACTGCTCACCCGGGAGGACCCCGACATCAGCGACGCGGTGCTGCGGGTCTTCCTCGACGACGGCATCGACGTCCGGGTGGGCGTCTCGGTCGCGCGCGTCGACCGCGACGCCGACGGAACGGTCCGGGTCACGCTCGACGACGGCAGCCTGGTGACCGGTGACGACGTGCTGGTGGCGGCCGGCCGGGACCCGGTCACCGACGGGCTGGACCTGGACGCGGCCGGCGTACGGCTGGACGACAGGGGGTTCGTGCGGGTCGACGAGCACCTGCGCACCACCGCCGAGCGGACCTGGGCGGCCGGAGACGTCGCCGGCAGCCCGCAGTTCACGCACGTCTCGCTGGACGACTACCGGATCATCCGGGCGAACCTCGCGGGAGGACAGCGCAGCACCGCCGACCGGCTGATCCCGTACACCGTCTTCACCACCCCGGAGCTGGCCCGGGTCGGTCTCACCGAGACCGAGGCGCGCCGGGCCGGGTACGACGTCCAGGTCGCCCACCTGCCGGTGGCCGCGATCCCCCGGGCGCGCACCCTGCGGCAGACCACCGGCAGGTGGAAGGCGGTCGTGGACGCCGGCACCGACCGCATCCTCGGCGCGGCGCTGCTCGGCCCGGAGGCCGGTGAGGTGATCACCTCGGTGCAGATGGCGATGCTCGCCGGCATGCCGTGGACCGCGCTGCGCGACGCGGTCATCACCCACCCGACCATGACCGAGGGCCTCAACCTGCTGTTCGCCTCGCTGGAGTCCCGCCCGGTCCGCTGACCGCCGCCGTCGGACTGCGGTTGTGCTCATCAGCTTCGCGGGTGGGAGGGGTGCTTCCGCCGGGCCCAGGTCACAAAGCGGTCGAACAACTCGCGTGGGTTGATCTGGTGGAGATCCTGGCTTGCCTCATGGAACAGGGCGGCGAGATAGGTGGTCAGTCCGGACAGGTCACCCTCGAACTCGGTCTTCAGCAGCAGTCTGGCGTCCGGGCAGGGCCACTGCTGGCCGTCAGCCCGGCAACACCAATTCGGGCGCAGTGGAGTGTGCGTCTCGCCGCTACCTCCCCGGCCAGCCCGAGATGGTGTTGGCCGCGCCGCGCTCATCTCTGACCAGCCAGGTTCAGGCGGATCGCCGAGTCGAGCACCTCGTGCTCGAAACAGAACCCTGTTCCGCAGTCTGGGGGATCCTGCCCCCGGCACACATGCCCCCTGACCCACACCCGACCGCTGATCGTGCCTCGGGTGGTGGCCATGACGATGACCACCTCATCCCGCCGAGCAGGCACCGTGGGCTCGCAGAACCACTCTCCGGCAAGGAGGAAGAGTTTTGTTCCGGCGGCAACTTCACAATCGGCATTCACGGTCACCGGCTTCCCGACCCAACCCATGACTGCGCACCTTCCTGGCCGTGACCCGCCACGCAGGTCCGGGTCGGCGGCAGATCGATCGATATGGGTAGCGTGGCCGCTACCCTCGGGGTTGTGGCAGCCGTGAGCAGTGGGCCCACACAGCAACCCACAGGCCGGGGGCGCGATGCGAGATCTCGGAGAAACACTCAGGCAGCACCGCAGGGCCGCCGGCCTGTCGCTACGGAGACTCGCCGAGTTGACGGCGTACGACTTCGGCTACCTCGGACAGATCGAACGCGGCGACCGCCCCGCCACCGCCGCGGTGGTGGTCGCCTACGACCGGGCGCTGTCCGCCGGCGGTGCACTGGAGACGGCATTCCAGACCAGGCATGAAGGCGACAGGGACGTGCGCAGACGGTCCGTGCTCCAGGCGATGGGTACGCTCGCCGCGGCGCCCACTACCGATCGGCTCGTGGATTGGGAGGCACTGCGGCACGGGCTCGGCACCGCCGTCGGTGTCGGCGTCGACGAGTGGGCCGAGATAGTTACGGACTACGGACGTGGCTACTACCGTCACCCGCGCGATCAACTCATGGCCCAACTCGGACGGGATCTGCGTCTGCTGCAGCTCCAGATCGCCACCGACGCCGACCGTCGTTCCCTGTTGCTTCGTGCCGCCGCCCGCCTGTCAGTGGTGGTAGCGCTGAGCCTGAACGCGTGCGGTCAGGTCGTGCTGGCCGGCAGGTGGCGGGCGAGCGCACGGCGGGCCGCCGACGAGTCCGGCGACGCGGAGACACGGGTGCTCACCGGCGCGTGGGACGTGGTCAACGGTTGCTACGACGGTCGATCACCGGCGGCGGTGATAGCGCGCGCTGACCAACTGTTGCCGCTGGCCAACGGCAAACCCTCGGCAGCGACGTGTGGGCTGCTGGCAGGCCGAGCGCAGGCACTGTCGCTCGCCGGCCGGCACACCGAGGCGGTGGCGTCGGTGCGCGCTTTGGCGGACAAGGTGGACGCTCTGTCCGCCTCGGTCACCGCTGATGTGGAGTCGCTGTGGGCCTGGCCAGAGCACCGGCTGCGGCATACGGAGTCATGGGTTTACGCGCACGCCGGGCAGCGGCGGGCCGCCGAGGCCGCACAGCAGCGCGCCCTCGAGCTGTACCCGCCATCGCAGCAGCGGTTACGCGCACAGGTGCGGCTACACCAGGCTGCGGCGTTGTGTCGTGATGGGCACATCCCCGAGGGATTGCACCTCGCTGCTGACCTGCTCGACCAGCTACCCGCCGACCAACATAACGAGCTCGTGCGGGCGGTCGCCCGGCAGGTCGTCGCCGCCGTACCTCCCATCGAGCGATACCGCGCGGTCTACGGTGAGCTGGTGGAACGTGTACGCGAATAGCATTCCGGTATGGAGGTGTTCTACACCGTCAGCCACGGCCACGACGCGGCCAGCTTCTTCGATCCGTTGGTCGACCTCTACGCACGTGTCTACGTCGAACCGCCGTACGAGGAGCACAGCGACCAATTCTCACGCTTCCGGGACCGCCTGCCCGACGAGGCTGATCGACCCGGGTTCACCCTCGTCACCGCGACAGTGGACTCGACCCTGGCAGGTGCCGCTTACGGATGGACGATGCCGGCCGGTGACTGGTGGTCCCGGGCGGACGGCGACCCGCCGATCGAAATCCGTGCGGCGGTCAAGCTGGCCGTGATGGAGTGGATCGTCCATCCGCATCGGCGCGGCGCGGGAGTCGGCGCGGGACTGATGCGCCGGCTGCTCGCCGATCGATCGGAACGGTACGCCACGCTCGCCTCGGACCCCCGATCCTCCGCGCGGCAGGTGTATGCCCGGAACGGGTGGCGACAGGTCGGCACGTCAGTCCTCCCGTGGGGTCCGCCCATGGACCTCCTCGTCCTCGACCTCCGGCCGGAACGGGCCCGCTGATCACCGCCGCGACAAGCGTGGGCCTTTTCGGCTAGCCGGCGATCTCGTCGCGTACCCGTCGCTGGAAGGCGCGGGCCTCGGCCCCGCTCGGCGGTGGCCCGCCGTGCCGCGCGGCGACCGCCCGACGGACCACGTCGGTCCGCTCGCCCGCGTCGAGCAGCCGCTGGCCGGCCGCCACCTTCGCGAGCCACACGCCGTCGCGGTGCCGGACCAGGGACCGGCAGGCGCCGAGCACCGCGTCCTCGGCGCCGGGGGCGGGCTGGTCGCCCGGCGGGGTCGGCAGGGCCAGCCACCAGGTCAGCGCCTCGACGAGCAGCCGGCGCAGGTCGGCCGGGGCGAGGTCGGCGAAGACCTCCCCGGCCGGGGGGCCGAGCAGCGACAGCCCGCTCTGGTGCAGGATGCTGCGGTCCAGCCCGTACCAGAAGAGGCCGTCGGCGGCGGGTCGCCCGGCGGGGTCGAGGGTGCGCCGGAACGGCATCGCGGCCCCGGTGTTCAGCTCCACCTCGAAGCCGGGCTCCGGGGTGCCGGAGGCGGCGACGGCCCGGTCGTAGGCGACCAGCTCCAGGCCCCGCGCCGGGCAGGGCAGCGCCTCGTGTCGCAGCCGCGCCACCAGCGCCCTCTTGGTGTCCCCGGTGAGCGGCCCGGCGCTGACCAGTGCCACGTCCACGTCGCTGCGGCCGGGCTGGTACGCGCCGAGCCCCACCGAGCCGGCCGCGTACGCGCCGACCAGGTCGTCGCCGAGCACGTCCCGGGCGGTGGTGACCAGGTCGTCGAGGTAACGCTGGAGATCACGATCCACAGGCCCATGGTGGCGTGCCGGCGGCGGCGCCCCGACGCGGGGTCGGCCCGGCCGGGCGGTGCAGCGTCGCCAACCGTGGACCGCCGCAGCCGGCATTCCACGCGTACCGCCGCGAACTTTCGCACGTTCATTGAGAACTTTTGATGCATCGAGGCGAAGCCATGGACAGCGGCATCGAAACGGCTTAATGTCTCGACCCATCCACCCGATGTTTCCGCAACGTCACTCGTCGGCGTCGAGGACGTTACGGGGCCGGGGCCGACGGCCCGCACCGCCTCACCGCGCCGGCCGTCGGACACTCCACTGCCTCCTGGAGGAACGATGGGCACACGCCTGCAACGCCGACTCCGTCCACCCGCGCTGGGCGCGTTGGCGCTCGCCCTCACCGCCGGCCTCTGGGCCGCCCCGGCCGCCGCCGCCCCCGCCCAGGAACCGGGCGTCACGCTGCGCGTCTTCGACGTGCAGGTGCCGCTCTCCGAACTCTGCACGCTCAAGCCCGCGCAGACCCCGAACGTGGACCGGCTGATGTCCACCATCAACTGGACCTCGGCGGCCGACTTCGGCTTCGAGGACAACTTCGTCTCGCAGGTGCTCGGCAACATCACCACCACCCAGGCCGGCAGCTACACGTTCCGGCTCAGCAGCGACGACGGGTCGAAGCTGACGATCGGCAACACCGTGGTGATCAACCACGACGGGCTGCACGGCGCGACCCCGCCCAAGGAGGGCACCGTCACGCTCACCGCCGGCCTGCACCCGCTGCGCATCGACCACTTCGAGCGGGGCGGCGAGCAGCAGATCACCCTCGAATGGAAGACGCCCGGCTCGTCGTCCTTCGTTGTCGTCCCCAACTCCGCGCTGAGCACCGACGCGGGCGTGGTCCGGGTGACCGCGCCGGGCCGCAAGGAGTGCGAGGGCGTCTCCGACACCCCCGGTGACGGCCTGCCGCTGAACGGTGTGCACCCCGGCTACACGCTGACCAACCTGCGGCCCAGCGGCTTCCAGCCGAAGGTCACCGGAATGGACTGGCTGGCCGACGGCCGGCTGGTCATCAGCACCTGGGGTGGCAGCGACCAGTCCGGCACCTCGCAGGACGGCGAGGTGTGGATCCTCGGCAACACCGGCGGCGCGACCAGCCCGGGGACCGTGACCACCAAGAAGATCGCCGGCGGTCTGAAGGAGCCGATGGGGCTCAAGGTCGTGGACGGGGTGGTCTACGTCTCGGAGAAGCAGCGGTTGACCCGACTGGTCAACACCGGCGGCGACGAGGTGGCCGAGCGGCTGGAAACCGTCGCCACCTGGCCGTACGGCGGCAACTTCCACGAGTTCGCGTTCGGCCTGCTCTACGCCGACGGATTCTTCTACCTGAACCTGTCGGTGTCGATCAACTCCGGCGGCGCGACCACCAACCCGCAGCCCGCCACGAACCGGGGCACCACCCTCAAAATCAACAAGGACACCGGCGCGGTCACCTACGTCGCCGGTGGCCTGCGCACCCCGCACGGCATCGGCTGGGGCCCGGAGAACGGCATCTTCGTCACCGACAACCAGGGCGGCTGGCTGCCGTCGTCGAAGTTGCTGCACGTCAAGCAGGGCCGCTTCTTCAACCACTACACCAACCCGGCCGGCCCGTTCGACACCGCCCCGGTCACCCCGCCGGTGCTCTGGATGCCGCAGAACGAGATCGCCAACTCGCCCAGCACGCCGCTCTACCTGACCAGCGGCCGGTACGCCGGCCAGTTCGTCATCGGCGACGTGACCTACGGCGGCCTGCAACGGGCCTCGGTGGAGAAGGTCAACGGCGAGTACCAGGGCGCCCTGTTCCGGCTCACCCAGGGCCTGGAGGCGGGCGTCTCGGAGGTCAACATCGGCCCGGACGGCGCGATCTACGTCGGTGGGCTCGGCGCGGGCGGCAACTGGGGGCAGAGCGGCAAGCTGTCGTACGGCCTGCAGAAGCTGGCCCCGAACAGCACCACCGCGTTCGAGATGCTCGCGATGCGGGCCACCACCACCGGCTTCGAGGTCGAGTACACCCAGCCCGTCTCGGCGGAGACCGCCGCCGAGCTGGCCGCGCGCTACAAGATCAAGCAGTGGCGGTACGTGGCCACCTCGGCCTACGGCGGGCCGAAGATCGACGAGGAGACCCTGACCGTCACCTCGGCCACCCTCTCCTCGGACGGCAAGAAGGTCACCCTCGTGGTGCCCGGTCGCAAGGCCGGCCGGGTGGTCCACCTGCGCTCGCCGCGCCCGTTCAGCTCCACCAGCGGCCAGTCGCTGTGGAGCACCGAGGCGTGGTACACGCTCAACTCGATCCCGGGCAGCCCTCCGCCCCCGGCCGGCGGCACCATCACCGGCGTCGGCGGCAAGTGCCTGGACGTCGACAACTCCGGCACCGCCGACGGTACGAAGATCCAGCTCTACACCTGCAACGGGACCGCCGCCCAGTTGTGGACCCGGGTCGGCGACACGTACCGGGTGCTGGGCAAGTGCCTGGACGTGGACAACGGCGGCACCGCCAACGGCACCAAGGTGCAGCTCTGGACGTGCAACGGCACCGGCGCGCAGGTCTGGCAGCCGCAGAGCGACGGCTCGATCCGTAACCCGCAGTCCGGCAAGATCCTGGAGGCCGCGGGTGGCGCCACCGCCAACGGCACCCAGATCCAACTCGGCACGTACTCGGGCGGCGCCCACCAGAAGTGGACGGTCAGCGCCGGTGTGACCGGCTGACGTCGACGTGCGGGGCGCGGTCCGACGATTCGGTCAGGCCGCGCCCCGACCCGCCCGGCGCAGCTCGCCGGCGAGCACCGCGTAGAACGCCAGCGCCCCGGCGAGCACTCCGGTCACCGCGATGACGAACCCGCGATCGACGCCGCTCGGCGCCGACGCGACACCGACCATCAGCGCGACGAGCGCGGCCAGCCCCATCAGCAGGCGCGCCGCGTCCTCCAGCCGGCGGGACCGGCGTCGGGCCGCGAGCAGGACCGCCGACGTGCCCAGCGCGCCTCCGACGCCGACGATCGCCCAGGTCAGCGCGAATCCGGGGCTCGGCCCGTCGAGGGTGGTCCCGCCGACGTACGCCAGCAGGCCGAACGCCACGACCAGCAGGCCGCCGCGCAGCAGGGTCCGCCGTCCGGACCCACCATCCGGGGTACGCGTCACCACCGTGGCACCTCCACCGTCGGGCGGCCCTGCTCGCCGTGGCCGCTACCGCCAGTAGACCGACACTCGGGGGCGGCGCGCCAGCGACCGAACGGCCATCGACGGCGGCGCCGGTCAGGGGCCGTGCGGCAGCGGCTGCGCCAGCGCCCGCAGGTCCGCCGGGAGCTGGGCCAGCGCCTCCTCGAACTCCCGGTGCCCGACCACCCGGTGCAATGTCTGGAGCACCGCGCGAACGCCCCGCTCGGCGGCCGGACGGTCGACGTTGGCGCGGTCGGCCACCCGGCGCAGGAACTCGTCGTACCCGAACGCCTCCGGCGGCTCGGCGGCCTTGGTGAGCAGCGGGCTCAGCTCCTCGGCCAGGTGGGGCGCCAGGGCGCTCGCCTCGCCGCCGCTGAGCCGTTCGGTGAGGGTCCGCAGGACCGCCTCGGCCAGCGGGCGTGCCTGCTCGGGCGGGATGCCCGCCCGTGCCGCAACCTTGTCGACGAACGCCAGCTCGGCCATGCCCCCGCCCTTCGGTTTCGGAGACGCGTGGCTACCCGGGCCCACCGGCGGCAAACACCGGTGGGCGTTCTGCCTGTTGCGGCGCGCCGTTCCGCCCCCTTCTCGTACGGTGGGGTCGGACCGGGAAGCCCTGCCCCGCGCCGCCGAAGGAGCACCATGACGGTCGACCTGCCCGACGTGATCGACAGGTACTTCCGTGCCGTCAACGACCGGGACCTGGACGCGTTCGTCGCCTGCTTCGCGGACACCGCGAGCGTGGCCGACGAGGACCGGCTGTACGACGGACGGGCCTCGATCCGGGCGTGGCGGCAGAAGACGCAGGAGTCGTACGCGTACAGCGCGGAGGCGGTGCAGGTCACCCCGCAGGCGGGCGACTCGTATCTGGTCCGCACCCGGGTGTCCGGCGACTTCCCGGGCAGCCCGATCGAGCTGCGGTACCGGTTCACGCTGCGCGACGACCTGATCGGCGCCCTGGACATCCGTCAGTAGGGGCGACCGCCGCTACCACCCGGGAGGGATCACGTGCCGCGAGTCTGGCTCATCACCGGTTGTTCCCGCGGCCTCGGCCGTGCGCTCGCCGAGGCCGTGCTGGCCGACGGCGACCAGTTGGTCGCCACCGCCCGCGACCCGGCCCGGCTCGACGACCTGGTGGACAGGCACGGCGAGCAGGTCCGGACGATCGCCCTGGACGTCACCGACCCGGCCGCCGGTCGGGCGGCGGTGGACATCGCGGTGGACACGTTCGGCAGCCTGGACGTCCTGGTCAACAACGCCGGGTACGCCGACGTCGCCTCGATCGAGGACATGCCCGAGGACGTCTTCCGCGCGCAGGTCGAGGCCAACTTCTTCGGGGTGGTCAACCTGTCCCGCGCCGCCCTGCCGGTCATGCGGGAGCAGGGGCGCGGGCACATCCTCCAGATCTCCAGCGTCGGCAGCCGGGTCGCCAGCGTCGGCCTGGGCGCGTACCAGGCGGCGAAGTGGGCGGTGAGCGGCTTCTCCGGGGTGCTCGCCCGGGAGGTGGCCGGGTTCGGCATCCGGATCACCAGCGTCGAGCCCGGCGGGCTGCGCACCGACTGGGCCGGCTCGTCGATGAGCATGTTGCCGATCAGCGAGCCGTACCAGCCGGTCATCGATCCGGCCGTGCGACGCCTGCGCGAGACCAGCGGGAACCAGCCCGGCGATCCGGCCAGGGCCGCCCAGGCGATCATCCGGATCACCCGGGTGGACGACCCGCCGCTGCGCCTGTTGCTCGGCGCCGACGCCGTGGCCGCCGCCTCGGCGGCCGCCGAGACCCTCGCCTCGTCCGACGCGCGGTGGCGGGAGCTGAGCGAGTCCATCGTCTTCGACACGTCCTCCTGACCGGCGAGGCGCTGTCGGGCCGGCTCGCCGCCGATCGACCCCGAACGGACGAGACAGTCGAGGGGCCGGTGGGTGACATGATGGGGCGGCAACAGCGACGAGGAGGTTCCCCGGCCCAATGGCGCACTTCGAGGGACGGGAGGCCGTGGTCGAGCAGAGTGCGCCCACTCGTGCGACGGACACCATGACGTACCGGGTGGCCACCGACGTGCGGGCGCTGCGCGCGTTCGTCAGCGCCGGGGCGCTGGAACGGGGCCTGTCGGCCGAACGGGTCGAGCTGCTGACGCTGGCGGTCAGCGAGCTGGCCACCAACACCCTGCAACACACCACCGGCGGCGGCCGGGTGCGGCTCTGGGCCGAGTCGGGGCAGCTCTACTGCGACGTCGTCGACCAGGGGCCGACGCGGTCGCTGGGCCGGAGCATGCCGTCCGCCGACGCGGTACGCGGCCGCGGGCTGGCGATCGTCGAGCAGATCTGTGACGACGTCGCCGTGCTGGCCAGCCCCGGCGAGACGGTCGTCCGGATCCGTCTGAGCCTGTGACGCGGCGGCGATCCGCACCCGTGCGGAGCACGACGGCTGCCACAATGTCGACAGGCCGGCCCGCCGGGCGCGACCCGAGCGGGAGGACGGTGCGATGCCGGACAGCGCACGCGAGGCGGAGCTGCTCGACGCCGAGCGCACCCTCCAGGCGGCACAGCGGGCCGGCGACGTCGACGCCCTCGACCAGTTGCTCGTCGACGAGCTGATCGCCGTCGGTCCGGACGGCCGGACGTACACCAAGCAGGACGACCTGGCCGCGTACCGGGACGGCCGCTCGGTGGTGCGGGAGCTGGTCGAGGAGGAGCTGAGCCTGCTGGTCGCCGGGGAGGCCGGAGTGACCTTCTTCGTGGGCCGGGTGTCCGGCGTGTTCGAGGGCGCGCCGTTCACGGCGCGGCTGCGCTACACCCGCACCTGGGTGCACGACGACCCGCACGGCTGGCGGGTCCTGGCCGCGCACATCAGTCCGGTCTGACCGCCACCCGCGCGGCCGGCGTCAGGCGGACACCCGTTCGACGCTGACCGCGAGCGGGCCGACCCGCAGGGTGCCGTCGGTGAGCGGCGTGCACCGGATGCCGCCGGTGGTCCGCAGCGCCTTCCAGGCTCCCGGGCCGACGGTGACGTCCATCCAGGCGCACGGTCGGGCCGCCCGGTTGACCCGCAGGCTGACCGGGCCGTCGCCGGAGTCCAGCACCAGCACCCTGCCGATCAGCTCGTCCACGGCGATCCCCTTGGTGAGGATGTTGCGGCGGACCTCCGCCAGGCCGATGCCGGCCGGCAGCGACTCCTGGGCGATCACGGTGACGCTGGCGTCGCGGTGCGCCTGCTGGCCGAAGTACCGGTCGCCGACGATGCCGAGGCCCGCCCGGACGCGGACCACGTCGACCAGCTCACCCGGCGGAGCGGGCGCCGGACCGTCGGCGGGCCGGCCCAGGAAACGGTGTACGGGCGAGGCCAGCAGCTCGACGATCTCCGGCATGGCAGGAATTGTACGAAGTGGGTGGGTGCCGCGGAGCGGGAAGACGGACGACCCGGCGCGTCCGCTGTTGCCATGGCGCACCCCGCTGTTCTATAACAGTGGCATGAGTTCTATAACAGTACGACCTGTGGACACTCCCGGACGGTTCGGCGGCTACGGCGGGCGGTACGTGCCGGAATCCCTGGTCCCCGCCTGCGAGGCGGTCGCCGGGGCCTTCGCCCAGGCGTGGGCCGATCCCGGGTTCCGCGCCGGCTTCGCCGCGCTGCTGTCGGCGCACGTGGGACGACCGACCCCGCTGACACCGGCCCGGCGACTCTCGGCCGAACTCGGCGTGACGGTGCTGCTCAAGCGGGAGGACCTGACCCACACCGGCTCACATAAGATCAACAATGTGCTCGGTCAGGCGTTGCTGGCCCGGCGGATGGGGCGTACCCGCCTGATCGCCGAGACCGGAGCCGGCATGCACGGCGTCGCGACGGCGACGGCCGGCGCCCTGCTCGGGTTGCCGGTGACGGTGTTCATGGGCGAACGCGACATGGAACGCCAGGCGCAGAACGTCTTCCGGATGCGGTTGCTGGGCGCCGAGATCGTCGCGGTGAGCACCGGCAGCCGCACCTTGAAGGACGCCACCAGCGAGGCCCTGCGCCACTGGGTGACCGACGTCGACGAGGCGTACTACTGCGTGGGCTCGGTGATCGGCCCGCACCCCTATCCGACGATGGTCCGCGAGTTCCAGCGGGTCATCGGCGACGAGGCCCGGCGGCAGTGCGCCGCGGAACTGCCCGCCGCCGTCCCCGACCACGTGGTCGCCTGCGTCGGCGGCGGCAGCAACGCGGCGGGCACCTTCGCCGGGTTCGTCGACACGCCCGCGCAGCTCGTCGGGGTGGAGGCCGAGGGCGGCTCCGGCGCCGCGAACGGGCAGCTCGGCGTGCTGCACGGCTTCCAGTCGCTGTTCCTGCAGGACGAGCACGGGCAGGTCAGGGAGGCGCACTCGATCGCGGCCGGGCTGGACTACCCCGGCGTCGGCCCCGAGCACGCGTACCTGCGCGACCTGGGGCGGGCCCGGTACGTCACCGTCTCCGACGGGGAGGCGATCGCGGCAGCGGTCCGGCTCGCGCGGACGGAGGGCGTGCTGCCCGCCATCGAGTCGGCCCACGCGCTCGCCTGGGTCGTCCGCGCCGCCGGCACGCCGGAGCTGCCCACCGATTCGACGGTGCTCGTCACCCTCTCCGGGCGCGGCGACAAGGACGTCACCACCCTGATCGCGGAGGCGGACCTCGGATGAAGCTGCTCATGCCCTACCTCACCGGCGGGATCGTGCCCGGCTGGACGGCATTTCTCAGCGCCTTCGAGCAGGCCGGAGCCGACCTCGTCGAGATCGGCCTGCCGTTCTCCGACCCGACGGTGGACGGTCCCACCATCCAGCGGTCCTCGGACGCGGCCCTCGCCCGGGGCACCACGCCCACCTCGGTCCTGGCGGACCTCGCCGACGTGCGCGTCGGCATCCCCCTCGTCGCCAGCACGTACGCCAACATCGCCCTGCGGCCCGGGTTCGGCGACGCGCTGACGGCGGCCGGGGTGACCGGGCTGATCGTGCCCGACCTGCCTCTGGACGAGCTGGCCGGCCTGGACGTGCCGGGCGTCCGGGTGAGCCTGCTCGCCTCGCCCGCCACGCCGGACGACCGGCTCGCCGAGATCGGTCGGCGCAGCCAGGGTTTCGTGTACGCCGTCTCGATCATGGGCACGACCGGCGAGCGCGACCGGCTCGCGCCCTCGGCAGCCACCCTGGCCGCCCGGCTCAAGCAGGTCACCGACCTACCGGTGCTGGTGGGCTTCGGCATCTCCACCCCGCGGCAGGCGGCCGAGGCGGCGGCGGTCGCCGACGGCGTCATCGTCGGCGCGGCCGTCATGCGGCGCATCCTCGCCGGGGCGGGTCCGGCCGAGGTCGGCGCGTTCGTGGCGTCGCTGCGGGCCGCGCTCTGCGCGGTGGCTCCCGTGCGATGATCGGCGGTGCCCGTCGACGACGGGTGCGGCAGTCGACGCGTCGGGAGGCGAGGCAGACCAGTGGCACGCTACCGGGCCATCGCCGCCGACCTCGCCGCCAAGATCCGCGACGGACACTACGCGCCGGGCGCGGCGCTGCCCGCGCAACGCGAGCTGAGCACCGCGTACGGCGTCACCCTGATGACGCTGCGGCAGGCCCTGCGCGAGCTGAGCGCCGAGGGGCTGATCGTCCAGCGGCCCGGCAAGGGCACCTTCGTCGCGCCGTCCCACGCCGCGTACCAGCTCGGGTCGCTGCGCAGCTTCGACGACGACCTGCGCGAGCAGGGCCACCAGGTGCACACCACGGTGGTCTCCCGCGCGCAACGCCGGCTGCCCGCGGGTGTCGCGGCCCGGCTGCGGGTCCGCGAGGACGAGACGGGCCTGCGCCTCGAGCGGGTCCGCACGTTCGCCGGCCGCCGCGCCATCCACCAGATCTCCTGGGTACGCGAGCCGCACGCGCGCCGGCTACACGACGTGGACTTCACCGGCACCTCGTTGTACGCGGCCCTGGCCGACCTCGGCGTGGTGGTGGCCCGAGCGGCGGAGACGATCCGACCTGAGGTGTTGGGCGCTGACCTGGCCCGGCATCTGGACGAGGCCGAGGGAGCGCCGGTGCTGATCAGCGACCGGATCACCTACGCGCCCGACGGGACGGCCCTGGTGACGGACCGGGCGACGATGGTGGGCAGCCTGCTGCAGATCACCGCCGACCGGGCCGCCACCGGACTGTCCCTGCACTACGCGGCCGTCTAGCGCGGAACCCGGCCACCTCGACGAGGTCGTCCGGCTGATCCGTGACCTCCTCGGTCGCGTCCAGCCCTGACCCGCCGGGCTCAGACCGCCAGGGCCGCCCGGACCTCCTGCTCGGCGGTCACGCCGCCGTCGCCGTGCGAGGTGACGCGACCGGACTCCAGCACGTGGTAACGGTCGGCCACCCGCAGCGCGAAGCCCAGGTGCTGCTCCACGAGCAGCACGCTGAAACCGGCCTGCCGGGTCAGCTCGACGATCCGCTCCTGGATCTCCGCGACCACCGACGGCTGGATGCCCTCGGTGGGCTCGTCGAGCATCAGCAGCCGCGGCCGGGTGATCAGCGCGCGGGCGATGGCCAACTGTTGGCGTTGCCCGCCGGACAGCAGGCCGGCCCGCCGCCGCAGCAGCGGGCGCAGCGCCGGGAACAGGTCCAGCGCCTCCGCCGTGGCCACCGCCCCGTCGCGCCGGCCGTCGGCCACCAGCCGCAGGTTCTCCGCGGCGGTCAGGTGCGGAAAGCACTGCTGGCCCTGCGGCACGTACGCCATGCCCCGGGCCACCCGCTCGTGCGGCCCGAGCCGGGTGACGTCCTCGCCGTCCAGCTCCACCGTTCCGGCGCTCGGCCGCAGCAGCCCGGCCGCGACCCGCAGCAGCGTGCTCTTGCCGGCGCCGTTGTGCCCGAGCACCGTGGCCACCCCGTCGGGCGGTACGGCGAGGTCGACCCCGTGCAGCACCCGGGAGCGCCCGTATCCGGCGTGCACGCCGCGCAGCGTCAGCATCACGCCTCCGAACCGGTGCGGGCCGACCCGGCGTCGACCGGGTGGCCGAGATAGACCTCCTGCACGCGCGGGTCCGCCTGGACCTGGGCCACTGTCCCCTCACTGAGCACCCGTCCGGCGTGCAGCACGGTGACGCTGCGCGCGAAGCGGCGCAGGAAGTCCATGTCGTGCTCGATCACCACCACCGTGCGGTCCCGGCTGACCGTCTCCAGCAGCGCGCCGGTGGCGTCGCGTTCCTCGTGACTCATCCCGGCGACCGGCTCGTCGAGCAGCAGCAGTCGCGCGTCCTGCACCAGCAACATGCCGATCTCCAACCACTGTTTCTGGCCGTGGGAGAGCGTCCCGGCGAGGTGTTCGGCCCGCCCGGTCAGCCCGATGGTCTCCAGCGCGGCGGCGACCTCGTCCGGCACGCCGCGCCGGCGTCGGGCCAGGGTGAGCCAGCTCCGCCGGGCGCCCGCCGCGATGTCGAGGTTCTGCAACACCGACAGCTCCTCGAAGATGGTCGAGGTCTGGAAGGTCCGCCCGACACCCAACCGGCTGATCCGGTGCACCGGTCGGCCCAGCAGCTCGTGGTCACCGAACCGGACCGAACCGCTGGCCCGGACCAGGCCGGTGATCGCGTCGACGAGGGTGGTCTTGCCGGCCCCGTTCGGCCCGATCAGGAACCGGATGTCACCGGCGGGCACCTCCAGCGAGACGCCGTCGACGGCGGTGAAGCCGTCGAAGCTGACCCGCACGTCGCGGACGGACAACCCGTCCAGCCGCTCGTCGCTCATGCCGTCGTCACCTCCCGCTCGGCGCGTCGTCGACGCGGCGGTGACCACCACCGCCGCGCTGGTGCGTCGCTGCCGTCACGGCGGCGGGCCAGCGCCCACAGCGACGCCAGGCCGCCGGGCAGGAACGCCACCACCACCACGAACAGCAACCCCTGAAGGTACGTCCAGGTGCCCGGGAACCGTTCGGAGAGCGCGGTACGCGCCCAGGCCACCGCCACCGCGCCGAGCACCGGGCCGAGCAGTGTGGCCCGGCCGCCCACCGCGACCCCGATGACGAACTCGATCGACGGGACGATGCCGATCAGCGCGGGCGAGATGATGCCCACCGCCGGCACGAACAGCGCCCCGGCCAGCCCGGCCATGCCCGCCGCGACCACGTACGCCACCAGCTTGACCGTCGCCGGGTCGTAGCCGAGGAAGCGGACCCGCTCCTCACCGTCGCGGACCGCCACCAGCAGTTCGCCGTAGCGGCTCTGGATGAGCTGGCGGGTGAGCGCGAGCAACGCCAGCAGGGTGCCGGCGATGATGAAGTACACCATCCGCTGGTTGACCGGGTCGTCCAGGTCGTAGCCGAAGAAGCCCTTGATGTCGGTGAGCCCGTTGGTGCCGCCCGTGGTGCCCTGCTGGCCGATCAGCAGGATCACCATCGCGGCGGCGAGCGCCTGACTGAGGATGGCGAAGTACGCGCCGCGCACCCGGCGACGGAAGACCAACGAGCCGAGCCCGAAGGCGACGGCCATCGGCAGCAACACCGTCGCGGGCAGCGCGAACCAGGGGCTGGCGAACGGTCGCCACCACACCGGCAGCTCGTCGAGTTGCCCGTACAGTTGCATGAAGTCGGGCATCCCACCCGGGCCCGCGTCGGCCAGCTTGAGGTGCATGGCCATCGCGTAGCCACCGAGACCGAAGAAGACGCCCTGGCCGAGGGTGAGCATCCCGCCCCGCCCCCAGGCGATCCCGATGCCGACGGCGACCATGGCGACGCAGAGATACTTCGCGAGCAGGGAGAGCCGGAAGTCCGACAGCACCAGCGGGGCGACGGCGAACAGCAGCGCCGCGCCGAACGCGAAGCCGGCGAGCGTCCGCAGCCGGGAGCGGTCACCGGATCGACGAGGTGGCTCGGCGTCGGCTGTCGTCGCGCTGGCGGCGGCGCGGGGCGGCGCGGGGGTGACGGCGGTCATGCGAGGCTCCTGGTCCGCAGGGTGAACAGGCCCTGGGGTCGCCACTGGAGGAACGCGACGATCGCCACGAACACGATCACCTTGGCGACGCTGAGGGTGGTCAGGTACTCCCCGGTGGCCTGGAGCACGCCGAGGGCGAAGGCGACGATCACACTGCCCTTGAGCTGGCCGATCCCGCCGACCACGACGACCAGGAAGGCGTCGATGATCAGGTTGGTGCCCATCGTCGGGCCGATCGGTCCGAGCAGGGTGAGCGCCACCCCGGCGAGCCCGGCCAGGCCGGAGCCGATGAAGAAGGTCGTCCGGTCGACCCGGGCGGTGGCGATGCCGGACACCGCGGCGAGGTCGCGGTTCTGCACCACCGCGCGGATGCGCCGCCCGAGCGGGGTGAGCCGCAACGCCAGGGTCAGCGCGGCGACGGCGGCCAGCGCCAGGGCCAGAATGAACAGCCGGTTGGTGGCGATGGTCAGCCCGCCGGGCAGCGCCACGTTCCCGGTCAGCACCTCCGGCGCGCGGGTCTGCACGTTCGGGCTGCCGAAGATGTCCCGGGCCAGTTGCTGGAGCATCAGCGACACGCCCCAGGTGACCAGCAGGGTGTCCAGCGGCCGGGCGTAGAGCCGGCGGATGAGCAGCATCTCCAGCAGCACGCCCATCGTGCCGGCGACCACGAACGCCACCGGCAACGCCACCAGCAGTGACACGCCGGCCCCGGTGATGCCCTGTTGCAGGACGTAGGTGGTGTACGCGCCGGCCATGATGAACTCACCGTGCGCCATGTTGATCACGTTCATCTGGCCGAAGGTCAGCGCGAGGCCGAGCGCGATGAGCAGCAGCACCGCGCCGATGCTGATGCCGGTGAAGAGTTGACCGAAGAGGACTGTCACTGTGGGTACTCCGAACTGCTGGTCGGGTGGCCCGGGCGGGGGCGCGTCGTCGCGCTGACCGCCCGGGCCGGCGTCGTCAGCTCAGGCCGCTCGCCCACGGGTAGGTCTTGAGGAACGGGTCCGGCGCGACCGGCTGGCCGGAGTTCCAGACCTCGGTGATCAGGCCGTCCGCGCCGATCTTGCCGATCCGGGCGGTCTTGGCGATGTGCTGGGTCTTGCCGTCCACGGTGACCAGGCCCTCCGGCGCTTCGAAGGTGATCCCGTCCGAGGCGGCGCGGACCTTCTCCACGTCGAAGGCGCCGGCCTTCTCGACCATCGCCTTCCACAGGTAGACACCGACGTACGCGGCCTCCATCGGGTCGCTCGTCGGCTTGTCCGCGCCGTACTTCGCCTTGTACGCGGCCACGAACTTCGAGTTCGCCGCGCCCGGCGTGGTCTGGTAGTAGTTCCAGGCGGTCAGCTGGCCCTCCAGGTACTGGGTGCCGATGCCCTTGACCTCCTCCTCGGCGATCGACACCGACACCACCGGCATCGCGGCGGCGGTCAGGCCGGCGGACTTGTACTCCTTGAAGAAGGCCACGTTGCTGTCCCCGTTGAGGGTGTTGAACACCGCGGCGGCGCCGGACGACTTGACCTTGTTGACGATCGTGCCGAACTCGGTGGAGCCGAGCGGGGCGTAGTCCTCCCCCGAAACGGTCATCCCGTTCGCCGCCGCGTACGCCTTGATGATTTTGTTGGCCGTGCGCGGGAAGACATAGTCGCTGCCGACCAGGTAGACCGACTTCACGCCCTTGGACTTGAGGTAGTCGAGACCGGGAACGATCTGCTGGTTCGTCGTCGCCCCGGTGTAGAAGATGTAGGGCGACTGCTCCAGACCCTCGTACTGCACCGGGTAGAACAGCAGCGCCTTGTTCTTCTCGAACACCGGCTTGACCGCCTTGCGGCTGGCCGACGTCCAGCAGCCGAAGACGGCGGCGACCCGGTCCTCGGAGATGAGCTTCTCGGCCTTCTCGGCGAAGGTGGGCCAGTCCGAGGCGCCGTCCTCACCCACCGGCTGGATCTTCTTGCCGAGGACGCCGCCCGCGGCGTTGATCTCCTCGACGGCGAGCATGATGGCGTCGCGGACGGTGACCTCGCTGATCGCCATGGTGCCGGAGAGCGAGTTGAGCAGGCCGATCTTGACGGTGTCGCCGGAGACGTCAGCGGTGACGCCGGACGCGTTCGACGCGTCGGTGGTCTTGCTGCCGCACGCGGTCATCGCGGCCACGGCGACCACTGTCATGGCACCCGCCAGGATGCGGCGGCCCCGGAATAGTGACATCTAATCTCCCTGCGATGCGCTCAAGTGGCGAGAGGACGGTCGGTGCGGTCCGGTGGAGCTGAGGTGACGGTGCCGCAGTCGACGGGTGGACGCCGACCGCGGCACCGGAACTGTTCTGGGCAGGGAAAGCGTTGACCGACATGATTGCGCGCGTGTTTCCCGGCCCTTAATTGACTGTTTCCCGCGCCGCCCAATGGACACCCGCCACAATGGCCGGCAACGTCCACCCATGACGTTGCCGGCCAGCGCAAACTCGGGGATAAAAATGGCACCACAATGGTCGGCGAGCAGATTCCGCCGTCGGTGGGCGCAGATTCGCGGCATCCGACTCCCGGTCAGATGCTTCACGCAGGAAGCATCTTAGGCTCGGCGCGGGCGGGGCTGTCAAGCTCCCGCGTCAGAGTTGGGCGAGCACGTGGAAGTCGAGCCCGTCGGCCTCGGCCAGATAGATGCGCTGCCGTACGTGCCGCTGCCGCAACCCCAACCGCCCGCGCGGCCCGTGGTAGGCCACCGTGTCCGCTGCCGTCTCGATCGCCCGCACGTCGAGGGTGCGGGCCCGACCGATCAGGGCGGCGAGCAGCATGACGCCCTCGTAGCAGGACTCCCCCAGGCTGCCCAACGGCGGCGCCTCCACCCCGAAGCGCCCCGCGAACTCACCGTGGAAGTCGAGATTCTCCTGGGTCACCAGGCCGGCGAAGAAACCCGCCGTGCTGTAGAGCCGCCCTGTCGCGCCGGCACCGCTGGCCAGCAGCATGTTCTCGTCCATCAGGGTGCTCAGCCGCAGACACCGCACGTCCAGACCGGACCGGGCGAACGCCCTGTTGAACCGGACCGCGTCCGCCCCGACGAGCAGCATCAGCACCGCGTCGGCGTCGCTGTGCTCGATGCGGCGCAGCACCTCCCGGAAGTCGTGCGCGTCCAACGGCAGGAAGTGCCGGCCCACCACCTGACCGCCCGCGCGCAGCGCGTACCGCTGGGCCGCGCGCGCCGTCCGCCTCGGCCAGACGTAGTCGTTGCCGACCACGAACCAGCGGCGCACCCCCTGCTCCCCGGCGAGCAGCCGCATCGCGGGCCACAACTGGGCGTCCGGGGTCTCGCTGGTCAGGAACACCCCCTCGGTACGCTCACCGCCCTCGTAGAGCGCGGTGTAGACGTACGGCACCCGGTGCGCGACGCGGGGTGCGAGCGCCTGGCGCACCGAGGAGATGTGCCACCCCGTCACCCCCTGCACGGCCCCCACCGACACCAACGCCTCGACCTCGGCGGCCACCTCGGCCGGCGGCGCGCCACCGTCGACCGGCACCAACCGCACCTCCCGGCCCAGCACGCCGCCACCGCGGTTGATCTCCTCGACCGCGAGTTGGGCACACAGCTCGCAGGTGGGGCCGAACATGCCGGCCGGCCCCCGCATCGGGTAGACCAGCGCGACGCTGACCACATCGGGGTCGACGGTCAGCCACGGCGATGCCGGCGCGGACATGAGCACATGATTGCCGGGCCCCGGGCGGAAGACCAGCACTCCCCACGGACCGGGACGACTCGGTACCATGACCGGGCCACCGGCCCAGGGAGTCCCATGTCAGACGTGCCCGGGGCGTCAGCCGACCTGCTGCGCTCGCTCACCCGCGCCGAACGGCTGCTCTCCCGCCGGGTGGGCGCCGTCCTCGCCGAGGACGCGCTGACCGTCGAGGCGTGGCGGGTGCTCTGCCTGCTCGCCGACGGTCAGGGTCACCCGATGAGCGAGGTGTCCACGGAGGCGTCCCTGCCGCCGGGCACCCTCACCAAACTGGTCGACCAGCTCGTCGACCGCAATCTCGTCTACCGTCGGATCGACCCGGTGGACCGGCGCCGGATCCGGGCGTACCTGACCGCCCGGGGCCGCCGCGAGCACGCCCGTCTCGACGAGCGGGTCCGGGCCAGCCTCGCCGAGTGGGGCGCGCTGCCGGTGGCCGAGCTGATCGACCAGCTCGACGACCTGACGGGCCGCCTCGACCCGACCCGCCAGCGGCAGCAACCCGCCTCGACCGCCCCACACCGCTGACCGCCCAGCCGGCGACGGCGGTCGGCGCAGAGGGACCGGCCTCGGACGAACCCGTCAGCCGGAGGCTGTCGAAACTGCCGGCAGGACCAGGGCACACCCCTAGACCGTGAGGTGGGTGCGCAGGGTGTGGCCGTCCGGGGCGGTGGCGGTCCAGAGCGTCGCTGGGCCACCGGCGAGCGGCAGCCCGGCGACCGCGCCGTCGGCCCGCACCACCGCCGGTCGCACCGGTCGGGACGGGTCCACCACCAGCAGCGAGCCGGTGGCCGTGGCGCCCCCGAGCACCGCCGGGCCGGCCCAGCCGGGCGCCCGCGGTCCGACCGCCAACGACTGGCGCAGCAGCGGCCGGTCCGCGTAGTCGACCTGGGTGTGCACCACGGCCCCGCCCGGCGCCTCGCCGTACCGGCCGCAGACCAGCTCGTCGCGCCAGCGCAGGCTGGCCCCGGCCGCCAAATCGATCCGGGACTCGGCGAGGTGCGCGCAGCCGGCCGCCGCCACCAGCTGTTCGGGCTGCCAGTCCAGCCTGGCCTCGGCGTGCACCACGGCCCGCACCGCCATCCGGGACACCGCGCCCGGCCGGCCTGGCAGGGCGATCGAGGCGGCGACGCTGCGCACCCGCACCGCCGCGCCGGGGCCCACCTCGATCTCCAGCCGCAGGTCGTCCCCGGCGAGCGGGCCGGCCGCCCCGCCGACGAGGTGCACGGTGGCGACACCGTCCTCGACGGGGGTCTGCCGCAGCAGGAGCGGCGTCTCGCCGGACAACTCGACCAGCGTGGTGCCGCCCCGGCCGTCGCTGCGGGCGACCAGCCGGGCGCGTGCCCGCATCAGGCGGAGCCGGCCGGGGCGGCGAGCGGGTGCCGGGCGGCGTGGTGGGCCAACTCGTGCCGGACCCAGTCGGCGACCCGGCTCGCCAACGGGTCGCCCACGATGGACAGGAACAGCGTCGGGAGGTCGCCCCGGCGGGCCCGCGCGTCCCGCTCCATCACGGAGAGGTCGGCGCCCACCAGCGGGGCGAGGTCGGTCTTGTTGATGACGAGCAGGTCGGCGGAGGTCACCCCGGGCCCACCCTTGCGCGGCACCTTGTCCCCGCCCGCCACGTCGACGACGAAGATCTGCCGGTCGACGAGCCCTCGACTGAAGGTCGCGGTCAGGTTGTCCCCACCGCTCTCCACGAGGACCAGGTCCAACGGGCCGACCGCCTCGGCCAGCTCGTCGACGGCGTCCAGGTTGGCGCCGATGTCGTCGCGGATCGCGGTGTGCGGGCAGCAGCCGGTCTCCACCGCGCGGATCCGGGCCGGGTCCAGCACCCCGGCCCGGCGGAGGAAGTCGGCGTCCTCGGTCGTGTAGATGTCGTTCGTCACCACGCCGAGCCGCAGCTCGTCGGCGAAGGCCCGGCAGAGCGCGGCCACCAGGGCGGTCTTGCCGGAGCCGACCGGGCCGCCGATGCCGACCCGCAGGGCACGACCGGCGGGCGCCAACGGGGGATGTGGGTCCACCCCCGGCTCCGGGTGGGTGTGCGGAACCGTCTCGTCGTGCGGTGGGGCGATCGGGTCGACGGCGGGCACAGCGCTCGGCACAACGGTGTCAGGACGCAAAGAGACGCACCTCCCAGGTGGCATGGACTTCGGCATGGATGTCGGCGAGCGGAGCGGCGGCGGCCGGCAGCCGCTCCGGTGGGTCGTCGGCGGCCCGCGCCGCGTCGGCGGCGGTGCCGTCGCAGGCGTCGGCGAGGCCGACCAGCAGGGCCTGGACCCGGTACGGGTCGAGGCCGAGCAGACGTACTCCGGCGCTGGCCGCCCCGGTCACCGTCCCGTACGCGGCGACCGTCGCGGTCTCGACGCGGGACAGCCCGGCGGCGGCGCAGAGCAACCCGAGCACCAGGGGCTGGTGTGGACCGGCGGTGTTCGCGGGCAGATCACCGAACGGGGCGACCGGCCAGATGCTCCGGCCGGCGCGCAGCAGCGCCCGCCCCTGCCGACGGGAGACCGTCCGCAGGGCGGGTGCCGCGGTACGCGCGTCCAGCTCCGCGTCGAGCCGGGCGAGCACGTCCGCGCGGGCGCTGGACCCGGCCGCCCGGTGCGCGGCCGCCGCGAACGCCGCGCCGACCAGACCGGCGGTGGCCAAACGCCCGGTCAGGAACGCCTCCAACGAGGCGAGGTCGGTGACCCTGCCGGCGGCGACGGCCGCTTCCAGACCTCCGGAGTGCGCGTGCGCCCCGGCCGGGAAGCGTCCGTCGGCCACCAGCAGCAACAGGCTCGGCGTGACCATCAGAACAGGAAGTACCGCTGGGCCATCGGCAGCCGGGTCACCGGGTCCGGCTCGACCACCACACCGTCGATCCGCACGGTGAAGGTGTCCGGGTCCACCTCGATGCGGGGCATGGCGTTGTTCTCCGGCAGGTCGGCCTTACCCCGGGAGCGCACGTCACGCACCGGCACCACCTGGCGGCGTACGTCCAGGCGGAGCCCGGCGTCCAGGGCCGCCGGGGCCACGAAGGCCAGGCTGGTGGCGGCCGCGGCGACGCCGTACGCCCCGAACATCGGTCGCGGCAGCATCGGCTGCGGCGTCGGGATGGACGCGTTGGCGTCACCCATCTGGGCGTACGCGATCATGCCGCCCTTGAGCACCAGATGCGGCCGTACGCCGAAGAACGCCGGGTCCCAGAGCACCAGGTCGGCGAGCTTGCCCGGCTCGACCGAGCCGATGTGGTGCTCCAACCCGTTGGCCATGGCCGCGCAGATGGTGTACTTCGCCACGTACCGTCGGGCCCGGTGGTTGTCGGCGGCCCCGTCACCCGGCAGCGCGCCGACCCGGTCCTTCATCACGTGCGCGCTCTGCCAGGTGCGCAGGATGACCTCACCGACCCGGCCCATCGCCTGCGCGTCCGAGCCGATGATGGAGATCGCGCCGAGGTCGTGCAGCAGGTCCTCGGCGGCCATCGTGGACGGTCGGATGCGGCTCTCGGCGAAGGCGAGGTCCTCCGGCACGGACGGGTTGAGGTGGTGGCAGACCATCAGCATGTCCAGGTGCTCGGCGAGCGTGTTCGCCGTGTACGGCCGGGTCGGGTTGGTCGACGACGGCAGCACGTTCGGCTCGCCGGCGACGGTGATGATGTCCGGCGCGTGCCCGCCGCCGGCCCCCTCGGTGTGGTACGAGTGGATCGCCCGACCACCGATCGCGCGCAGCGTGTCGGCCACGAAACCGGCCTCGTTGAGGGTGTCGGTGTGGATCGACACCTGCACCCCGGACTCGTCGGCCACCCGCAGGCAGGCGTCGATCGCCGCCGGCGTGGTGCCCCAGTCCTCGTGCAGCTTGAAGCCACCCGCGCCGGCCCGCAACTGCTCCCAGAGCGCCTCGGTGGAGACGGTGTTGCCCTTGCCGAGCAGCAGCACGTTGACCGGCATGGTGTCCAGCGCCTCGTGCATCCGGGCCAGGTGCCAGGCGTTCGGGGTGACAGTGGTCGCCCGGGTGCCCTCGGCCGGCCCGGTGCCGCCGCCCACCAGCGTGGTGATGCCGCTGGCCAGCGCCTCGGTGACGATCTCGGGGCAGATGAAGTGCACGTGGGTGTCCACCGCGCCGGCGGTGAGGATCCGCCCGTTGCCCGCGATCACCTCGGTCGCCGGGCCGATGACCAGGTCGGGATGGACGCCGGGCATGGTGTCCGGGTTGCCGGCCCGGCCCAGCGCCACGATCCGGCCGTCGCGCAACCCCACGTCGGCCTTGATGACACCCCAGTGGTCCAGCACCACGGCGCCGGTGATGACGGTGTCCAGCGCGCCCTCGGCGCGGGTGGTACGGGCCTGGCCCATCGACTCGCGGATCACCTTGCCGCCGCCGAAGACCGCCTCGTCGCCGCCCACGCAGTGGTCGGTCTCCACCTCGATCAGCAGGTTGGTGTCGGCCAGTCTGATCCGGTCGCCGGTGGTGGGGCCGTACAGGTCGATGTAGCGGTCCCGCCGCACCGCGCTCACCGTGGCGGCCCGTCGGTCGTCGGGGTGTCCAGCGGCCCGGCGCACTCGCCGCGCAGACCGGGGACGACGCGCGCGCCGCCCAGCGGGACGAGGTCGACGCTGCGGCTGATGCCCGGCTCGAAACGGACCGAGGTGCCCGCCGGTACGGCGAGGCGCTGCCCCCAGGCGGCACCCCGGTCGAAGGAGAGCGCCGGGTTGGACTCGGCGAAGTGGTAGTGCGAGCCCACCTGGACCGGGCGGTCGGCGGTGTTGACCACGAGCAGCGTGGTCACCGGACGCCCCACGTTGATCTCGACCGGCCCGGCCGCCGGCAGGATCTCCCCCGGGATCACGGGATCGGGTGGTGCACAGTCACCAGCTTGGTGCCGTCCGGGAACGTCGCCTCCACCTGCACCTCCCTCAGCAGCTCGGGAATGCCGTCCTGGACGTCGTCGCGGCCGAGGACCGTCCGGCCGGCCGACATCAGGTCGACCACCGACCGGCCGTCGCGGGCCCCTTCGAGCAGGAACGCGGTGAGCACCGCCACGGCTTCGGGATAGTTGAGACGCAGGCCGCGTTGGCGGCGGGCGCGGGCGACATCGGCCGCGACGTGGATGAGCAGGCGGTCCTGCTCGTGCGGGCTGAGGAACACGGGCTCTCCCGGTGGGGGTCGGCGTGGCCGGCTCGCCGTCGGCTCCGCGCGGAGCCGCACCGGGCGGCAACGCCCGGGGACGAGCTGGAGGTCACACGACCGCCGGGACGCCGCCGACGGGGCGACCCGGGACTCCACCATCCCGGCCCGCGCAACGGGCAACCGGCGGTGTCGGGTCGGATGCGGACCGCACCGCCCACCGCTGAGCAGACCGTAGAGGATCGTGACCGGCCGGGGCAACCGTGCTGATGCGACGATCACGTCATGACGGCGACGACTGGTACGCGCGCACTGCCCGGTGTCCTGTTCCTGGCGGCGGCCACGGTCGGGGCGTGGGTGCTCTGGCTGGGCTGGGACACCGAGTACACGGTCGACGCGGAGACCGGCGCGAGCAGTGGCCCGTACCAGGCGTGGCAGGTGATCGGCTGTGTGCTGACGCTGGTGGCGCTGGCCGCCCTCGCCGGAACCCGGCTGAGCCCCTGGCTGGTCGCGCCGGTGATGACAGTGGCGTTCACGGCGGCGTGGTCCTGGCGGGCCGCGTCGACCGACGACAGCGGGCTGTGGGTGATCGGCGGGATTCTGGTGCTGGTCGGGATGGCGGCCGGCAGCTTCCTGGTCAGCCTCGCGGGGCGGCGGCTCGGTCGACGGGTGGCCGACCGAGCCGCCTGACCGACGCCGGCGACCTCGGTGTGTCTGCCCACGAGCGCGGTGCCGTCCCGCTGGGCGTGACCGACGCTGACACCCGGCCCCGGTGCGAACCGTGGGCCGGGTGCCGCTGCGCCCTCGCGGCGCTGGTGTCCGATCGGCTACCGGGCAGGGTCAGGCGCGAGCCTTCGCCGGCTGCTTCATGAAGTCCATGATCGCCTTGTTGATGTCGTTGGCGTTGGTCCACGGCAGACCGTGCGGCGCGCCCTTGAGCGTGATGAGCTGCGAGGTCGGCATCATCGGCGCGAGCCGCTGGCCGGTCACCGGGTAGGGCAGCACGTTGTCCTTGTCGCCCTGCACGATCAGGATCGGCACGTCGACCTTCGGCAGGTCCGGGCGGAAGTCCTCGAGCCAGGCGTCCACGGAGTCGTGGGTGGCCTTGGCGGAGGCCATCGCGCCGATCTGCCAGTGCGCCCGGTACGCCTCCTCGCTGACCAGCTTGCCCTTGTTCTCGCTGTAGTTGAAGAACGCGTCGCAGAACTGGGTCAGGTAGGCGAACCGGTCCTTGATGATGGCGTCCTGGAACCCCTTGAACAGGCTGAGGTCGACGCCCTCCGGGTTGTCCTTGGCCTTGCCCAGCATCGGCTCCAGCGGGCTCAGCAGCACACCCCGGCTCACCCGCCGCGAGCCGTAGTTGGCCAGGTAACGCACGACCTCACCGGTGCCCATCGAGTGACCGACAAGGGTCACGTCGGTCAGGTCCAGCTCCGTCATCAGCACGTCCAGATCGGCGGCGAACGTGTTGTAGTCGTACCCGAACGCCGGCTGGGCGGAGTTGCCGTATCCGCGCCGGTCGTAGGTGATCGTCCGGTATCCGGCGTTGAGCAGCGCGGTGGTCGTCTTCTCCCAGGTCGCCCCGTTGAACGGGAAGCCGTGGATCAGCACCACCGGCTTACCGGAACCGTGATCCTCGTAGTACAGGTCGATGGGCGCGGAGTTCTCCGTCCCCACGGTGATGAAAGGCATGTTTGTCTCCCTGCTCCGCTCTCGGGCTGTCGGACGTCAGCGCTTTCCCACCCGCCCGCCGGATATGCGGACCACCGCAGGCCCGCGACCGCCCGGCCCGCCCGGCCGCCGAGATCAACACGAGTTCACGGAAGTCGGGGCATCAATCGCGCTCGGATGCCCCGGCTTCCATGAAAGCGAGTTGATCATGTGACGGTGAGCGGCGGGTCAGCTCTGGTAGACCTCCAGTGCGGACATTTGGCCGGCGGGCCAGCCGGTGTTGCCGGTGACCGTGACGCGCACGTAGCGCGCCTGCGCGGCGGTGAGCGCGAGGCTCACCTGGTTGCCGGTGGCCGGGTCGAACGTCCGCCCCGCCGAGCCGACGAGGGTGCCGAAGCTCGACCCGTCGGTGCTGCCCAGCACCGACAGCGTCTGCGTGCGAGCGCCCCAGGCGCTGGACGGCGGCAGCTTCAGCACCACCCGGCCGACAGCGCGCGAGGACCCCAGGTCGACCTGGACCCACTGCGGGAACGCGTTGTTGGCGCTCTCCCAGTAGCTGTTCGCGTCACCGTCGACCACGTTGCCGGAGGCGTAGCTCTGCACATGGCTGCTCGCGCTGGTCGACCGCCCCCGGGCCAGGTCGGTGTTGGCCGCCGCGTCGGTGGTGGCGGTGACCGCGTTGGACGCGCCGGAGGTGTTGCCGGCGGCGTCGCGGGCGACGACCGTGAAGGTGTACGCGGTGGACGGGTTCAGCCCGCCCACCGTCGCCGTGGTGCCGGTGACGGTGGCGACCACGGTGCCACCCTGGCGCACCTGGTAGCCGGTGACCCCGGTGTCGTCGGTGGACGCCGTCCAGGACAGGGACACACTCGTCGACGTCCTACCGGTCACGGTGAGGCCGCTCGGCGCGGTCGGCGGGTTGTCCGGGACGGTGCTTCCCGCGTACACCTCGACCTTGGCGAGCTGGCCCGCCGGCCAGCCGGTGTTGCCGGCGATGCTCAGCCGGATGTGGCGGGCCGTGCTGGTCGTCAGCGTGCGGGTCACGGTGTTGCCGGTCGCCGGGTCGAAGACGAACGGCGAGGCCCCGGCGATTGTCGAGAAGGAGCTGCCGTCGACGCTGCCCAGCACGGTGATGGTCTGGGTACGCGCGCCCCAGCCGGCGGGCAGCCGCAGCACGAGCTTGTTGACCAGGTGGCTGGCGCCGAGGTCGACCTGCCACCAGTGCGGGAACGCGCCGCCGCCGCTCTCCCAGTAGCTGCCGGCGTCGGAGTCCACCGCGTTCGAGGCCGCGAACGGGCCGTTCTGGCTGCTGGCCGAGGTGGACCGGCCGGCCGCGAGGTCGCCGCCGGTCGGGGGTGGGGTGCCGAGGGTGGGCGGGGTGGGTCGTGTCGCGGTGAGGGCGAGCTGGCCCTTGAGCATCCGGCCGCCGTCGGCGGTGATCCGCAGGTAGTAGTCGGCGGAGCAGGCCACGCCGTCCTCGTCGAGCGCCCGGATGTTCGCCCCGGCCGGGGTGGTGGCCTGCGTCTCGGAGGTCTTGGCGATCTGGTTGCCCTCGTTGTACTCGTCGAACATGGACACGTAGAGGCCCTGCGAGCCGAGCCTGACCATGTTGTAGATGTGCCGCCAGTAGAAGTCACCGTGCCTGCGGTGCCCGCCGGCCAGGTCGCCGGGCATCACGCAGGGCAGGTAGTCGATGCCGCGCGCCGCGCAGTCGGCCATGTCGCCGACGTTGACGTTCGTGTAGTACGAGTCCAACTCCTCGACGGTCCGGGCCCGGTAGACCATCCACGGCGAGATCGCGTGGAACGCGTGGTAGACGTCGAGGAAGCCGGGGCGGGAGTCCTCGATGCCCTGCCGCCACCAGGTGGGCACGCCGCCGATGACGTAGCAGCCCTGCGCCTTGAACCAGTTGATGACCTCCAGGCACGGCCCGGGGGTGAAGGGCCGGCTCGGCTCGCTGAAGCCGAACCCCCAGATGCAGACGACCGGCTTGCCGTTCTGCCGGGCGTACGCGGACGACGCCACGTGCGCGGACATCTTCGTCGTCCAGTCGGTCTTGATCTCCGACTGGAAGCTCAACCAGTCGGTGACGTCGTACATGATGTAGAACTTGCGGTTGAAGCGCTCGGCGGCGGAGCGCACCTTCTGGGCCATCGCGTCGCGGGTCGGGCCCTCGTCGCCCATCGGGTTGAACCGTTGCAGGGCTGCGGTGTCGCACCCATACTCCTGCATCCACCGGAAGTGGGTGTCGACCGTCTGCTGGTCGTAGGAGGAGAAGAGGGTGGCCGGCTGGCCGTTGCCGAGGTTGGGGTACGCGGTGGGGTAGCTGCGGGTGTACTCGCGCATGTCCGGCCAGGACACGATGGTGGTGTTGGCCGGCGACGGGGGCTGGAACCGGTCCCGGCTCCAGTGCCACCACCCGCCGATCGGCGCCCCGTCGCCGGGCGCGCTGAACCAGCCCTGGTAGCCCACCGTCACCTTGCCGACCACATCCCCGGGAGGGCTGGCGGCGTGCGCGGGGCTGCCCAGCGTGGTGAGCAGTTCGGTGGTGGAGGCGGTGGCGAGGGCGGACCCGGCCAGCACCGACGTGACGAACCTGCGGCGGGAGACCGCCATGACGACCACTCCTTCGGGACGGAAGGCATTGACGGTCATCGTGGCAGCAGTGGATAGCGGACCGCAAGAGTCGGACTGATCGATGAAATCTGCGATCAGATGACGGGAATTACGCGCGGAAGGGCGTCAACGACTCAGCGCGCCCTCCAGCGCCCGCGCCGGCGACAGGATCTGGCCACCGGCCCGGCGGCGGCGGGCGTCGCGCACCGTCATCCGTACGCCCTCGGTGAAGCCCACCTTCGGATACCAGCCGAGCAGCTCCCGCGCCTTGCGGATGTCCAGCGCCATGTGCCGGATCTCGCCGGGCCAGGGCAGCGGCTCGTACCGCGCCGCGGTGCCGACGCCGGACGCCTCCCGGACGGTGTCGTACACCTCGTTGACGCTCGTCTGCCGACCGGAGCCGATGTTGACCATTCCCACCCCGTTGTGGTGGCAGGCCACCGCCACCGCCTCGGCGACGTCGCTGACGTGAACGAAGTCGCGGGTCTGCGTGCCGTCGTCGTGAATGACCACCTGGCGACCGGCGAGCAGCGCGTCGGCCATCAGGGACACCACGCCACAGTCGCCACCCTCCTGCCGCGGCCCATAGACGTTGCCGAACACCATCGAGGTGTACGACAGACCGTGCTGGCGGCCGTACCAGTCCAGGTAGTGCACGCCGACGGCCTTGCTGATGCCGTACGGGCTCACCGGGGAGATCGGGTGGTCCTCGCGCACCGGCAGCTCGTGGGCGGCGACACCGCCGAAGATGGCGCTGCTGGCCGCGTTGAGCACCAGCCGCACACCGCTGCGGACGCAGGCGTCCAACACGTTGACGGTGCCGAAGACGTTGACGTCGGCGTCGTACAGGGGTGACCGGCGGGCCGCGGGCACGCTCGGCTGCGCGGCGAGGTGCACCACCACGTCCGGCTGCCACTGGTGGATGACCTCGACACCCTCCGGCGTACGGATGTCGCCCGAGACGACGTCCGCCTCGGTCAGGCCGCCGTACGCCGCGTCGGCCAGGTTCTCGATCCGGCCGGTGGAGAAGTTGTCGAGCACCCGCACCTGGGTGCCCATCAGCATCAGTCGGGCGACCACGTGGCTGCCGACGAAACCGGCGCCTCCGGTCACCAGGACGCGCCGGGGCATGAGGTCTGTCGGCGGCGCCGCGCCGGCGGCAGGTACTGGCAGGTCCATGTGGCCTCCTTGGAACGACCGGACTGTCGGCCCGCCGTGGCATCCAGACGGCCGGGCCCGACGGTAACCCACCAAACGCCACCTAATTGGACTTTTCGCTCAACGCGACGTGGAGTTACGAGAGGTTCGCTGCCTTAAGTCCCATTTTAACCGATATGGGGCTGTTGGGGTGTTTGGGGTGATTAACGTACTCCCGGGCTGCTCGCCCGCATGCCCGCACCTGACGGAGGAGGAGGTCCGCGCGTTGCGAGAGACACCGGGTCCCATCACCGCGGGCGCGGTTCCCCCACCGGACCCCGCCAGCGCCGCCGACGTCAACACGACGCCGAGGCAGGCGCGACCGGTGCCGGACATCCCGCCGGGGCTACCGGACTTCCTCGCCGTACGCCAACGGCCCAGCCGGTCGCACCCGCAGGGCCGGCGGGCACGTGTCGTCGTGCTCGAACCGAACGACACCGGCACCGTGCCGGATCGGCTCGCGGAAGAGTTCGAGGTGGTCGCCCGGCTCCCGGTGCCGGCCTGCGCGGAGGACTTCACCCGGCTGCTGGCCCGCGTCCGCCCCCGGCTGCTGCTGCTCAAGCACTCGCTGGAGAGCGTCGACGACCGCATCATCACCGGCTGCCTCAGCGCCGGCGTCGAGATCCTGGTGCTGGCGCGGCCCGTCTACGGCCTGCTGCGGGCGCCCGCCATGGCCCGCTTCGGTGGGCTGCCCTGGATCCGGCTCCGGTCCGCCGCCCGACCACGGGGCGAGCGGCTGAAGAGGCTCTTCGACCTCAGCATGATCCTGCTCAGCGCGGCGGTGGTGATCCCGCTGATCGCGGTGATCGCCGCCGTCGTGTCGTTCACCGGTCCACCGTTCTACCTCCAGGACCGGGTCGGGGCGGGCGGCCGGCTGTTCCGGGTGGTCAAGTTCCGGACCATGCGGGTCGGCGCCGAACAGGCCACCGGTCCGGTCCTGGCCCGTCCGGACGATGTCCGGATCACCCGCGTCGGGCGCTGGCTGCGACGCTCCCGGTTGGACGAGCTGCCCCAGTTGTGGAACGTGGTGCGCGGCGACATGAGCCTGGTCGGCCCCCGCCCGGAGCGCCCCGAGTTCATCGCCGGCTTCGACCGGCTGCCGCACTACGACCTGCGGCACCTGATCCGGCCCGGACTGACCGGCATCGCCCAGCTCACCGGCGGTTACGCCGCCACCGTCGAGGACAAGCTCCGCTGCGACCTGCTCTACCTCAACTGCCGCTCGATGCGGGTCGACCTGGCCCTGCTGCTGCTCACCGTCGTCGAGCTGTTCCGAGGTTTCCCCCGTGGGTAGTGCCGCCACCGCTGTCGAGACCCGGGTCACCCGCAACACCGCCAGCATGCTCGCCGCACGGGTGATCATGGCGGTGGCCGGGTTGGTCTCGGTGCCTGTCGTCTACCAGGGTCTGGGGCCCCGGGAGTTCGGCATCTGGGTCGTGCTGACCGGCCTGCTGGCGATGGCCGCACTGATCGACCTCGGGCTCGGCTCCGCGCTGGTCCGCGAGGTGGCCCGGGCCGAGAACGCGGCCGACCGGGATCTGGTGCGGCGCCTGCTCGGGCTCGGGCTCGGCTGGGCCGGACTGCTGGGCCTGCTCACGGTCTCGGCGCTCGGCGCGTGCTGGCCGTGGCTCGCCGGGCTGCTACGCCTCGGCGACCGGGCCGACGAGGCATGGCACGCCACCCTATGGCTGGTCGTCGGGCTGGTGGCCGGCGGCGTCGAGTTGCCGTGGCGGGCCGTGCTCGAAGGCGGTCAGCGGTACGGCTCACTCGCCGCGATCAGCGCCGGCACCGCGATTCTCGGGGCCGCGCTGGCCATCGTGGTGGTACGCCTCGGCGGCGGCCTGGTGGCGCTGGCCGCCTGCGCCGCGGCCACCGGGGCGATCCGTACGCTGCTGCTTGCCGCGACCACCCACCGCCGGTGCCCGGACCTCTCCCCCCGCTGGGGCCGGACGGACCTGGGCGACATCCGCCGGATCGGCGGCTACGGCCTGCGGGTGCAGGTCTCCAGTGGCGCCGGCATGGTCAACGTGGAGCTGGACAGGCTGGTCCTCGGTGGGGCCTTCGGGCCCGCCGTCGCCGGCGGCTTCGACCTCGGCACCCGCCTGCTCAACCTGCTCCGCCTCCCCCCGGGCTTCGCGCTCATCGTGCTGTTCCCCGCCGCCGTCGCCCGCACCGTGGCCCGGGGCAACGGTTGGCTGGACCGGTTCTACCTGACCACCACCCGCTACCTGGCGCTGTTCCTCGCCCCGGCCACCGCTGCCCTGATGGTCAGCGCCGACCCGCTGGTCCGACTCTGGCTGGGTCACCAGGTGCCGTGGGCCGCGGCGAACATCGTGATCCTCGCGCCCGCGTACGCCCTCAACCTGATCACCGGGGCGGCGACGATCGTGGCGCGCGCCGAGGGCCGCCCCGGGCTGGAGACGCGCTACGTGCTGCTCTCCGTCGTGCTCAACCTGGCCCTCACCGTGCCGATGCTGCTGCTCTGCGGGCCGCTCGGCGTACCACTCTCGACAGCGCTGGCGGTGGTGCTCAGCACCGGCTACTTCCTGGCGTACTTCCACACCGCCACGGCCCGGCCGCTGACCCCGCTGGTCCGGGCGAGCTGGCCGCCGCTCGCGGCGGCGGTCGCGGCCGGGGTGGTCACGGCGGCGGCCAGCCGGTACCTGCCGGACGGGCCGGGACGGCTGGATGCCGCCCTCGCCGTGACCAGCCGGGCCGGCCTGACGGTGCTCGTGGCCGGCACGCTGCTGGCTGTCGGCGGGCATCTGGGGGCGAGCGACCGGATGCGGCTGCACCGGTTGCTGCGCGCGCCGGCGACGGTGCTCTCACCGACCGGAGGTGCCCGGCGATGAGCGTCGATCACCGCACCACGCACTGCCTCGTGTGCGGGCCCCGGCCGGCCCACCGGCCGCGACTCGGCGGGCTGCTGCGCCGCTGCGACGGCTGCGGTTTCACCTGGACGACCCAGGAACAGGCAGAGGAGGACGGTCGCTACGACGAGGACTACTTCGCCGCCGGTGGCTACGACGACTACTTCCGGTCCGCGCCCCGCCGGTTCGAGGCCGGGCGGCGGTTGCGGTGGCTGCTGTCCACCGTCCGCCCCACCACACTGCTCGAAGCCGGCTGCGCCGGCGGCTACTTCCTCGAAGCCGCCCACCACGCCGGCATCACCGCCACCGGCATCGAAGTCAGCCACGCCGCCGCCACCTTCGCCCGCGACCACCTCAACATGCCCGTGCACCAGGGCTACTTCGAAACCGTCGCACCCACCCTCACCGCCGACACCATCTGCGCCTTCCACGTCCTCGAACACGTCGAAGACCCCCGCGCCTTCCTGCACGCCGCCCACACCACCCTCACCCCCGGCGGCTGGCTCGCCCTCGAAGTCCCCAACATCGCCTCCGCCGCCGCCCACCGACTCGGCGTCACCTGGCCGGGTCTGCAACCGCGCTACCACCGTTGGCACTTCACCCCCGGCAGCCTGGCCCGGCTGGTGACCGACGCCGGCTTCGAGGTGGTCCGGCAGGACACCGCCGTCTTCCGCTACTACATGCCGCTCGGCTACCGACTGCGGCACGCCCGACACCTCCTGCCCGCCGACCTGATCGGGCTCCGCTCACCGCGGTTGACCCACCCACGGCGCGGCGACCTACTCCGGGTGATCGCCCGGGTAGCCCGAACCGGACGGAGCACCTGATGAAACTCGACGAGATCGAGCTGGTCCGCTGCCAGCTCTGCGGTCGTGCCGGCGGGCACTCGCCGACCCTCGGCGACCTGCTGTGGAGCTGCCCGGACTGTGGCTTCGTCTGGACCGCCGGCAGCGCCCCGGCACCGGAGGAGCTGTACGACGAGGCGTACTACACCACCGACGGCTACCAGGACTACTTCGCCTCGGCGGGGCAACGCCGGTTCGAGGCCAAGCGGCGGTTGCGGTGGCTGCTGTCCACCGTCCGCCCCACCACACTGCTCGAAGCCGGCTGCGCCGGCGGCTACTTCCTCGAAGCCGCCCACCACGCCGGCATCACCGCCACCGGCATCGAAGTCAGCCACGCCGCCGCCACCTTCGCCCGCGACCACCTCAACATGCCCGTGCACCAGGGCTACTTCGAAACCGTCGCACCCACCCTCACCGCCGACACCATCTGCGCCTTCCACGTCCTCGAACACGTCGAAGACCCCCGCGCCTTCCTGCACGCCGCCCACACCACCCTCACCCCCGGCGGCTGGCTCGCCCTCGAAGTCCCCAACATCGCCTCCGCCGCCGCCCACCGACTCGGCGTCACCTGGCCGGCGATCGCCCCCGAATACCACCGCTGGCACTTCACCCCGCAGACGCTCAGCCGCATGCTCGTCGAGTCCGGCTTCCGGGTGATCTCGCACGACACGGTCTTCTCCCGGTTCTACTGGCGTCCGGCGGCGCGGCTGCGCAACGCGCGCGACCTGCTGGTGGCCGACCTGGCCGCCAGCGGCTCACCCCGGATGACCCACCCCCGGCTCGGCGACCTGCTGCGGGTCTTCGCCCGCCGCGACGACCGGGCCGTGTCGTGATGGGCGCTCCGCTGCTGTCGGTGCTGCTGGTCAGCTGGAACACCCGCGAGCAGACCCGGCAGTGCCTGGAGTCGCTCGCCGCGACCGCCGACCCGGACCTGGAGTACGAGGTGGTGGCCGTGGACAACGGCTCGTCCGACGGTTCGGCCGACATGCTCGCCGACCAACCCCGGGTCCGGCTGATCCGCAACCACCACAACACCGGCTTCGCCGCCGCGGTGAACCAGGCGTACCGCCGGGCGAACGGGGAGCTGATCCTCCTGCTCAACAGCGACGTCCGGTTCCACCCGGGCGCGCTGAACCGGATGGTCGGCCACCTGCGGGAGCGGCCGGACGTCGCCGGGGTCAGCCCGCTCTACCTGAACCCGGACGGCACCTTCCAGCAGCACTACGTGCAACAGCCGAACTTCGCCGCCACCATCGCGCTGGTCACCGCGCTGCGCCGGCTGCCCGTGTTCCGCCAGGCGCTGCACCGGTTCCAGATGCGCGGCGCGGACTTCAGCCGCCCCCGCCGGCTCGCCTCCGGCAGCTGCATGCTGCTGCGGCGCAGCGTGCTCGGCCAGCAGACCATCTTCGACGAGACCTTCCCCGTCTACTGGAACGACGCGATCCTCGCCCGCCAGCTCGACCAGGCCGGGCACGAGCTGTGGATGATCCCGGACGCGGTGGTGACGCACAGTCGGGGCGCGTCCTGCCGGCTGCTCGGGCCGACCATCCGCTACCGACACCTGCTGGGCAGCCTGGTGGGCTACCTGCGGGTCACCCAACCCCGGCACCGGTTGGCGCTGTTCCGGGCCGCCCTGCTCGGTGACCACCTGGTCAAGCGGCTCTTCGGCCGATCCGTACAGCTGGGTCTGGGCGACCTGCTCGCCGCGCTGCGCGGCGACGTCGGCCCGCTGCCCGACGGCGACACCCGCGACTGGGTGGTGCTGTTCAGCCGCACCCGGTGGTCGGTCGACGCGCACTCGGCGGTGCTCGGGCAGTTGACGCCCCGGCAGCGGTTGCTCTTCGTCGACCCGCCGGGGCGGCGGCCCCGGTGGCGGTGCGCGCTGACCCCGATCGGCTCCACCGCCTGGCACGCCGTCGTGCCGACCGCGCTGCCCCTGGGCGACATCGTGCCGCTGGTCAACTGGATCAACCGGCGGATCGCGGCCGGTGTCCTGCGCGGCTGGCTGGACCGGCACGCCGGCGCCCGTCTGCTGCGCCTCGACGACGAGCGCGCCCGCCCGGTGCTCGGCCGCCTCGGCGAGGACGAGGTGCTGCCCGCCGCGGCGACGCGGCCGATGGAACGGTCCGGCCGTGGCTGAGCGCGGCGCTCTCGTCGAGGTGGCGCCCACGCCCGTCGCGTCCACCGACGACCGGCAGTGGGTGGTCGTCCTCAGCGGCACCCCGTGGGCGGGCGGGGCGCACCGGCAGCACGCGCTGGCCCGTGAACTGACAGTCGATCACCGGGTGCTCTTCGTCGACCCGCCCGGACACCGCCCCCGTTGGCGGGTCCGGGTCCGGCAGGTCGCCGACGGCCTGTGGCAGTGCTCCGGACCGGCGCTGCTGCCGTTCGGCAGGCACCTGCCGCCGGCCAACCGGGCCAACCGCTGGTTCGCGGCGCTCCTGCTGCGCCGCTGGTTGCGGCGGCAGGCCGCCACGGTACGACTGCTGTGGCTGGACGAGGACCTGGCCGCGCCGGTCGCCGGCCGGCTGGGCGCGTCCGCCGTCGTCTACGACGCGACCGACCTGGACTGGACGTTCACCCGGCGGTGGAACCGTTGGCACCTGCGCGCGGCGCTGCGCCGCGCGGTCGGCGCCGCCGATCTGGTGCTCGCCTCCTCCGCCGCGCTGCCGGAACGGATGCCCGCCTGCGACCCGGCCCCGGTGGTGCTGCCCAACGGCTGCGACCCGGAGCGTTTCGCCCCGGACGGTCCGGTCGCGCCCTGGCTGCTCGGGCAGCGCCGGCCGGTGATCGGCTACAGCGGGGCGATCGACACCCGGGCCTTCGACGCGGACCTGGTCGCCGAGGTGGCGCGGGCGCACCCCGGATGGACGTTCCTGCTGATCGGCCCGTCCACCCGGACCGGCCGCGCTCCGCTGGCCGGCCTGTCCAACGTGACGGTGCTCGACGCCGTGGCGTTCGCGGACGTGCCGGGCATCCTGCGGGCCTGCGACGTCACCATCATCCCGTACCGGGTCGGCGGTCTGGTCGACTACGTGCACCCGAAGAAGTGCTACGAGTACCTGGCCCTCGGAAAGCCCGTCGTCGCGACGCCGCTGCCGGCGCTGCGGCCGCTGGCCGGCACCATCGCCCTCGCTGGCGACCCGCAGGCGTTCGGCGCGGCGCTGGCCGACGCGCTGGACCGTGCCGACGCGCCCGAGGAGGCGGCCCGCCGCCGGGAGCTGGCCAGCCGCAACAGCTGGTCGGCCCGGGGCGTCCAGCTCCGCACCCTGTTGGCGGGGTTGCCGCGATGAGAGTGCCGATCGTCGCGCCCACGGTGCTGCTCACCGGCGGCGGCCTGGGGGCCGTGGTCACAGTGGTCACCCTGCTGCCCGGACCGGTCGGCCTGGCCGCCAGCGTCGGGGTGCTGAGTTGGGGCGTGTTCCTGCTCTGGCCGTGGACCGTGCTGCCGGTGGGCATCATCGGCGGGGCCGTCGTCGGGGTCCTGCTCAGCGGCGGCGACGTGCGCGGATACATCGCGGTGAAGGTGCTGCTGCTGGCCGCCGGCGGCGCCGCGCTCGCCGTACGGCACTGGTTGCGGGTGGAGACGCCGGGCCGACGTACCGCCGCCGACCTGGGGATGCTCAGCCTGATCGGGGTGACGGTGGTGGCGGCGGCCTACGGCCTGGCCGTCGGGAACCTTCCGGCGGAGGTGCTGGTCGCCGCGTACCAGGTGGCCACGATCCCGGTGTACTTCTTCGTCGCCACCCACACCCTGACCACGCCCCGCCGGATCATCTCCGCCGGCATTCTCTACGTGGCCCTGGCCGGCGTCTTCAGCGCCATCTCGGTGGCCGCGCCGGGGCGGCACGGCGGGCTGATCACCCTCATGGCGATTCCGGCGCTGATCTGGCTCGCCGGGAGGCTGGCGGGGTGGCGGCGGGTCGGCGTCCTGCTGCTCGGTGGGTTCTTCGCCGTCGACGTGCTCCTCGCGTCGTACCGGGGAATCTGGCTCGCGGCGGCGCTCACCGTGCTGATCATGCTGGTCCGCGGCGGCCGCACGGTCCGCGCCGGCCTGGCCGCCACCGCCGCGGCGGCGGTCGCGGTGGCGGCGGTGCTGGCCCTGCAACCGGGGGTACGCGAGCGCGCCGGCGAGGTCACCAAGGGGTTCGAGCAGTCCGCCGGCTACCGGGGGGTCGAGTCCGCCGTCGGCCTGAGCGTCTTCGCCGACCAACCACTCGTCGGCGCCGGGCTCGGGCAGACCACCAGGGACATCTACCTGTCCGGCTTCACGTTCACCGACGTCGGTCCGGTGTACCACGCCTTCTACGTCACGGTGCTCGCCAACCTCGGTCTGGTCGGTCTGCTGTTCGTCCTCTGGCCGATAGTGCGCAGTGTCCGCGTCGGCCTGGGCGACCGGGACGGGATCGCGCTGCCGCTCGCGGCGCTGTCCTGCGGGTTCCTGGCCGCCGCCCTCTTCGCGGCGCCCACCGACGGGCACTGGGAGCTGGGCCTCCTGCCGGCGCTGACACTGCTCACCGCGCACCACGGACGGGCCCGGCGGCGGCGACTCGCGCGGTCCGCGCCGCCGCTCGCCCCGGTCGCGTCGGGAGTCACCGCGTGAGCCCCGCCGACGCCACCGCCATCGTGGTCACGCACAACTCGGCGGGACAGATAGTGGCCAACCTGCACGCGCTGCGCCGGGCGGGGGTACCGGTGCGGCTGGTGGACAACGCCTCCACCGACGGCACCGTCGCGCTCGTGCGGCGCTACTTCCCGGAGGTGACGGTCCTCGCCAGCGCGACGAACAGCGGGTTCGCCAGCGCGGTGAACCGGGCCGCGGCCGGCGTCGACACCGACGTCGTCCTGCTGGTCAACCCGGACTGCGTGGTCGCCCCCGGCACCGTGGCGGAGCTGGTCCGGGTGCTGCGCAGCCGCGACTCGGTGGGCATCGTCGGCCCGCGCCTGATCGACGCGCACGGCCGGGTCGCGATCAGCGCCCACCGGTTCGAGTCGCTGGCGACCGTGCTGGCCAGTCGGTTCGGTGGGGCGTTGGTGCCGGTCGCGCTCCGCCGGCTGTTCGGCGGACGGCAGCGCCGGGCGGCGTACGACGCCTGTGTGCGGGGCGCGCGGCCGGTGACTGTGGACTGGGTGTCCGGCGCCTGCCTGGCGGTACGCCGGGAGGTGCTCGAGGCCGTCGGCGGCCTCGACGAGGGCTACTTCCTGTACTACGAGGACGAGGAGCTGTGCCTCCAGGCCACCCGGCGGGGGGCCGGGGTGCTGTACGTGCCGACCGTGACCGCGGTGCACACCGGCGGCGCGAGCAGCTCCGACCCGACCTGGATCTGGCCCCACCTGTACCGCAGCATGCTGCGGTTCTTCGCCCGCCACCGCGCCGGCACCCTGCGGGCCGTACGCGGAGCGGTGCTGCTGCGCGCGCTGATCGGTATCGGACTGGCCGGGGTGCGGATGCCACTGCAACCCCGGGCCGGGACGGCACGGTTGCGGGCCTGGACCCGCGTCGGCCGGATCGCCGTCAACCCCATCGAGACGAGAGGAGAAGCGTGATGCACGTCCTGACCACTGTCGTCGGCAAGCGCACCGAACACTGGACCGACCTGTTCGACGTCCTGTGTGAGCAGCCCGACGTCACGCTCAGCGTGCTCGCCGCGGACGTGTCCCCGGGAACGCGACGCGAGTTGGCCCGGCTGGCCCGACGGCACCCCCGGCTGCGGTACCACATCGTCGGGCACCTGCTCGGTGAGTCGCTGACCGGGCACATGGCCTCGGTGCTGTTCCGGTTGCCCGGCAACCACGACGTGACCACCGCCCGACCCGACATCCTGCACGTCATCGGGGAGGCGGCGTACCTCACCACCTGGCAGGCCCTGCGGCTGCGGCAGCGGTGCTGGGCCGGGGTGCCCACCACGTTGTACGCCGCGCAGAACGTGGTCACCCGGTTCCCGGTGCCGTTCCCCCGGATCGAGCGGCAGTCGTACCTGTCCGTCAACCACGCCTTCCCGATCACGCCCGCGGCGCTGAACGTGCTGCGGATCAAGGGCTACCGGGGTCCGGCGACGATAGTGCCGCTCGGCGTCGACACCCGGATCTTCCGCCCGCTGCCCACCGAGCCGGCCGCCCACCCCTTCACCGTCGGCTTCGTCGGCCGGTTCGAGCCGCACAAGGGCGTCGTCGACCTGCTGCGCGCGGCCGAGTTGATCGACTGTGACGTGGCGCTGGTCGGCGACGGCAGCCTGACCGGTGAGATCGAGCGCGCCGCCGCGCGCCGGCCCGGCCGGGTGCACCGGCACGGCTGGGCCGGGCACGACGAGTTGCCCGCGCTGCTCAACGCGATGGACGTGCTGGCGATGCCGTCGGTCGAGGTGGTGCAGCGCAACACGGTGCCGTGGATCGGCATCCCGCTGCGCGAGCAGTTCGGCCGGGTGCTGGTGGAGGCGATGGCGTGCGGCGTACCCGTCGTGGGCAGCGACGTCGGCGAGATCCCGTACGTGGTGGGCGAGGCCGGTCTGGTCTTCCCGGCCGGCGACGTCTCCGCGCTGGCCGACCGCCTGGCGCGGCTGCGCGACGATCCCGCTCTCGCCGGTGAGCTGGCCAACCGGGGGCTGCGCCGGGCCGGCGCCGAGTTCGGCTGGGACCGCGTCGCCGACACCCTCTGCACGACCTGGCGTGGGCTGCTGTCCCCGACCGGGTCCACCCGCACACCGCCCGTCGACACCGGGCAACCAACCAGAGAGGCGATCACCTGATGAGCGCGTCGATAGATGTCAAAGGGCTGCTCGGTGTCTCGTGGCGCCGGGTGGGCGTACCACTGCTCGGCCTGTGCGCGGGCCTGGCCGCCGCCCAGGGGGTGACCCAGCTGCTACCGGCCCGGTACGAGGCGGAGGCCTCCGTGCTGGTCAGCGCGGAGCAGACGGCCGACGACCGGCCGGCGGACCTGGCTCTCGCCCAGAACCTCACGCCGACGATCGCCCGGCTGGTCGGGTCCCGGGAGGTCGCGCTCGACGCGGCGCGGGCCCTGGGCCTGCCGGAGAGGGCGGTGCTCGGTCACGTCAGCGGCGAGTACGAGCTCGGTCTCCAGATCATCACCGTGCACGCCAGCGCCGCCACCGGCACGCAGGCCGCCGCGATAGCGAACGCGGCCTCGCGCGCGGTCAGCCAGCAGCTCGGCCGGCTGGACATGGGTGGTTCGACGAGCATCAACGCCCGGGTGCTCGACACCGCCAGCCCACCGGCCCTGCCGGCCTTCCCGAAGCCGCTGCTGAACGGCGTGCTCGGCGCGCTGGCCGGGCTCCTGGCCGGCTGGGGCGCGACGATGCTGCGCGATCGGTTCGACAGTCGCCTGCGCGCCGTCGGCCAGATCGAGGCGCGCCTGGGCCTGCCGGTCGTCGGTGTGCTGCCGAAGTTGCCGCGCCGCTTCGCCCGCCACCACGCCGCCGCGCTGTACGCCCGCACCGACGTCGCCGACGCCGTCCGCGCCGCGATCTCGACGCTCAGTGTGCTCACCGCCCCGCTGCCGCGTCGACGGCTGCTGGTCACCAGCGCCCACGACGACGACGGCAAGGCGTTGGTGACCGCCCTGCTCGGTCTCGGCCTGGCCGACGAGCACTGCCGGGCCACGCTCGTCGACGGGGCGGTGCGCGACCCGGTGCTGTCCGGCCACTTCCCGGAGGCGCCGCACACCTGGCAGCAGGTGTTGACCCAGCAGTGCCCGCCGGTGCGCCTGGCCGACTTCCCCACCCTGACCGTGTTGCCGGCAGAGCCGCGCGAGGGCGCCGACACGGAGGCCCTGCACGAGCTGGGTGGGCTGCTCAACGCCCTCGGCGAGGACGAGGACTGCGTGCTGGTGCACGCGCCGCCGATCCTGGCGGGACGGGAGATCGCGGCGTTCGCGCAGCACGCGGACGGTGTGCTGCTGGTCGTCCGGGCCGGTCGGACGGACCTCGACGACAGCACCCGGGCGGCCCGGCTCGTGCAACGGCTCGGGTTGCCGCTGGCCGGTGTCGTGGTGATCGGCGCGGTGTCCCGGACCGACCACCGGCCGGACGGCGGGCACCCGGCCCCGACGCCGGGCCTGGCCGCTGACACAGTGGTGCTGCCGACCAAGGCGAGCGCCCAGGGCGCGGTCATCCGGGAGCTGGTCAGCGCCCTGATCGAGGACAACTCCGGGACGCCGGGCCGGCACCGCCGGCAGGGTTCCGGCGAGCCGGCCGGAAGGGGCAGGACCGTCGAGGGTACGGCGGTGGAGCGCAAGCCGGTCACGCAGGAGCCGACGGCGCAGCGGCAGGCGGTCCCGGAGCCGGTCGGCGTCGTGCCCGCCGCCGAGGCGCCGGCGCAGCCGACCCGGCTCGAGGACGCGATCACCGAGCAGAACCCGGCGGTGCGGGACGTACCGGAGCCATCCGAGCAGGCGCCGACGCCCGGTGAACCGTCCGCTCCCGCCGCGCCGGTCTGGGGCGCCCCCGCCGTGGTGGGCGCGCTCGGAAGACCGTTGGCCCGACCCGAGCGGACACCGTCGGCGGCCGCCGTACCGGAGCCGTCGCCGGACGCCCCGGCGGCCCCGCTGGCGGACCGCTGGCCGGTATTCGGCCAGGAACTCCTGGCCGCCGGACGCCCGAGCGTGGAACGACCGTCCACCGGATCCATCGTCCTGCGCCGGGCGGTGGCCGTCGGTGACACCGACCGCTGGGCCTGACGGGCCGGCCGGCGCCCCCTGACCACACCCGACACTGACAAGGAGAAACTGCCGATGAGTGAGATGTTGGTGCCCGCGCAGGCGTCGAAGCCGACGCTCGACGACCCTCGCGCGCTCTACTGCGACCTGCTGAAGAAGGCGCTGACCAGGTACGTCTTCCGCGAGACGTGGATGCCCTACCAGCCCCGCCAGGGGTCCCTGCACGGCCGGCTCTACCAGCGCGGCCGGCACCTGCTGCAACGCAGGGGACTGGAGCTGGTGCTCCGGTTCCCGTTCGACGCGGAGGCACGGGCCACCGGCCGGGACTGGCCGCCGGAGGCGGAGACCATGATCGGCCTACGCCGGCTGGACAACCTGGAGCGGTGCATCGCCGACGTGCTGGACCGGGGCGTGCCCGGCGACCTGATCGAAACCGGTGTCTGGCGGGGTGGCGCGACGATCTTCATGCGCGGGATGCTGCGCGCGTACGGCGACCGGGACCGCACCGTGTGGGTCGCCGACTCGTTCCGCGGCCTGCCGAAGCCGGACCCGCGGCGGGTCGAGGATGTCGAGGACGCGCTCTGGCAGCAGCCCTTCCTGGCGGTGTCGTTGGAGCAGGTGAGGGCGAACTTCGAGCGGTACGGGCTGCTCGACGACCGGGTGCGTTTCCTCAAGGGTTGGTTCGAGGACACCCTGCCGGACGCTCCGGTGGAGCGGGTCGCGGTGATGCGTCTCGACGGCGACCTCTACGACTCCACGATGGTCGCGCTGCGCTCGCTCTACCCGAAGCTGTCCGTCGGCGGGTACGTCATCATCGACGACTACCACGCGGTGCGCGGCTGCAAGCAGGCCGTCGACGACTTCCGTGCGGAGCACGGCATCGTCGACGAGTTGCACCAGGTGGACTGGACGTGCCGGTACTGGCGGCGGTCGCGCTAGCCGGGAGTCCTCGGCCCCGATCGGGGCGGCCGTGCTCCGTGAAGCGGTATACCTCAGAGGCATGTTCATGCCTCTGAGGTATACCGCTCACTATCGTCTCCGCCCCGGGTGCGGTGACCGTCGGCCACCGCCGCCGCGACGGCGGGCGGGGTGGCCGGCTAGTTGGCCGGTGGCGTCTGCGGGTTCGCGGCGAGCCACTGCGCCACGCGGTCCTCGCGCAGCGCGGCGAAGAGCGCCGGGGCCCGCGCCTCGTCCAGTCGCACCGCCGACCCGGCCGGGGTCTGCAGGTTGGGGTCGCTGAACGGGACGGTGACGAACTGCACCGACTCGGGCTTCACCCGTCGCAGCGCGAGGGCGAGGTCGGTCAGGTTCAGGTCGCGGTCGACGATCAGCGACTCGGCCGCCGTGGTGAGCACCCGGTCGAGCCGGGTCGGGCTGGTGAGCAGGCTCGTCGCGGTGACCCGCTCGGCGATGGCGCGCACCACCAACTGCTGGTCGTGGATCCGCCCGAAGTCACCGCCGGGCACGCCGTGCCGCTGCCGCATCAGGTCGTCGGCCGCCTTGCCGTCCAGGTTGTGGCATCCGACCGGCCAGGTCACGCCGGTGTCCGAGGACGTGACGGTGTACGGCAGGCAGACGGTGACGCCCTCCACGGCGTCCACGAGCTTGCGTACGGCGGCGAAGTTCGCCACCAGCACGCCGTCGAGGGGCAGGCCGGTGAGCTTGGCGACCGTCTCGGCGGCCAACGCGGGGCCGCCGAACGCGAACGCCGCGTTGATCTTGTTCGGTCCGCCGGCCCAGGCCTCCCCCGCCGCCGGCACGTCGACGTAGCTGTCCCGGGGGATGGAGACGACAGTGGCGCCGTCGCGCGCGGCGTTCACGTGCACCAGCATGATCGTGTCCGACCGTTGCCCCGGGTAGCGGCCCTGGTCCGGCTCGCCGTCGCGGGAGTCCGACCCCAGCAACAGGAGGTTGAGCGGGCCCGACTCCCACCGCCGCTCGTCGCGCGGGCCGGTGCCCGGTCCGAGGATGTCCTGGCGCTGCACCCGGCTCTCGTACCGGTGCTTGAGGCCGAAGCCGGCCGCGACCAGGCCCGCGCAGAGCACGGCGAGCAGGACGAGCAGGGCGATGCCCGCCTTCTTCCAGCCCGCCATCGACCGCCACCGGGACGTCGGCGGGACCACCCGGCTGGGGGTACCGACCACCATCTCGACCACCTCCGCACCACTGTCGGAAACGCCGGAACCTGTTGTGGGGCAAGGGAAACCGCGCCGGCCTTCCCACCCTCGGGGGCATTTAATCACTCTTTAGGGTCTCTATGCTCTTTTATCCTTTTTGACCGATTTGGCGGTGCCATCCTGACCTTCGAGTTGACGAGGGAGTGGGCATGTACGGAGTACCTACCAAGGGGCCACACATCGGCGGCGGCCTCGCCGCCACCGGGGTCGCCATCCAGTCCTGGCTGCTGGTCGGCGTCGGACTGGTCGTGCTGGGCGTGGCGTTGTGGCTCGTCGCCATGCTGGGTCGCGAGCGATGACCGGATCCCGCCGTGGGTCCTGGCTGCGCGCCTGCGCGGGCGGCCTGATCGGCGTCGCCGTCGCCGTGGTGACACTGTGGCGCTGGCACGACATCGCCAGCGGCGAGGCGTGGCTGAACGCCCAGCTCGTCAGGGCCGCCGGCCTGGCGGACACGAAGTCGATCGGCGCCGCCGTCATCTTCCCGCTCGACGAGCGCTGGGTCGGCTTCATGGTCTCCAGCGGCTGCTCGGTCGCCCTGCTGCTGATCCCGCCGATCGTGCTCGCGTCGACCCTGATCGGGTTCCGGCGCATTTCGATGTCCCGGGGACTGAACGCCCTGGCGCTGGCCGTCGTGCTGCTGGTCACCGTGAACCAGATCCGCCTCGCGGCGGTGGTGGTGTCGATGCAGACCTGGGGCTTCCAGCTCGGCTACGAACGCAGTCACGTGCTGATCGGCTCGGTGATCACCACCGCCGGCCTGATCGCCGTGACCATCCTGTTCGTCGTCCTGGTCGGTCGGACCAAGCGGATCCGTGGGGCGGTCGCCGGTGTCCACTGAGACGCAGTCGCTCGCGCTGCTCAACACGGCGGCGTTCCTGCTGTGCGTCAGCTTCTGCGCGTACGTGCTGAGCATCCTGGTGTTCCACCTGAAGAGCGGGCGTAGTCGGGGTGGCAGCCCGGACGGCTTCGACTGGCACGTCATCGTGCCCTGCCGCAACGAGGCGTCGGTCATCGGCGAGACCGTGCGGCGGCTGCTCTGCGACTTCCCGCAGGTGACCGTCTGGTGCGTCGACGACGCGTCCGACGACGGCACGCTGGCCGAGCTGGAGGCCTTCGCCGACCAGCCACGGGTGCACGTGGTCCGGCGTCAACTGCCGGACGCGCGCCAGGGCAAGGGCGCCGCGCTCAACGCCGCCTGGCGGCGTATCGAGCAGTGGCTGCCCGCCGACGCGGACCGCACCCGGGTGATCGTCGGCGTGCTGGACGCGGACAGCCGACTCGACCCGCAGGGCCCCGTCGCCCTGGCCGGCCGGCAGTACTTCGGCACTCCGGACGTCGGCGCCGTACAGGTCGAGGTGCGGATGCTCCAGTGCGCGCCGCGCCGCTACGCCCAGGCGACAGCCACCAGCCGGTGGGGACGACTGCTGGTCCGGCTGCAGGACATGGAGTTCCGCGCGCCGATCGCGGCCATGCAGTCGCTGCGCCGGCGTACCGGCAGCGTCGCCATGGGCGGCAACGGGCAGTTCACCAGGCTGTCGCTGCTCGACGAGATCGCCGAGCAGCACGGCACGCCGTGGCACGGGGCGCTGTTGGAGGATTTCGAGCTGGGACTGCACATCCTGCTGGCCGGCGGGCGCACCGAGTACTGCGCGGAGAGCTGGGTGGCCCAGGAGGCGCTGACCCGGATCCGCCCGCTGGTCCGCCAGCGCACCCGCTGGGCCCAGGGATCGATGCAGTGTGGCCGCTACCTCGGCCGGGTGCTGCGCTCCTCGCGCATCCGCAACTCCGCGACGCTGGAGATCGCGCACTTCCTGGCCGCGCCGTGGACCCAACTGCTGGGCACGCCTGTCTACCTCGCCTGCCTGGTGGTGTTGACCTACTACATCGACAACACCGCCGGCGGCCTGCGGGGCTGGTGGAACAGTGGCGGCTGGGGCGTACCCCCGTTGGTGCTCGTCTTCGGCATCGGACCGTTCGCCCTCTGGGGCATCGTCTACCGGGCCCGGTGCGAACCGCAGCTGTCGGTGTCCAAGGCCCTGCTGCTCGGCATCTGCCACTGGCTCTACAGCTACGCCCAGTCGCTGGCGGTCTGGCTGGCCTTCGCCCGCATGCTGACCGCCCGTACCGACTGGCAGAAGACAGCGCGTGCCGCCGACCCGCAGCCACCGTCGGCCCCGGTCCGGGCCGTCGGCCGGGCGTCCGTGACCGCGACGCCGGCACCCCGGTCAGCCTCCGTCGGCACGGCGACCGTGCCGCCCCAGCCGCCCCAGCCGCGCCGGCTGCTCCCGGCGCGGCGGCCCCGCCGAGGCGGCGACGGGCCACGGTCCATCCGGCCACCCCGGCACCTGAGCCACCTCACCCACCCGACCACCCCCACCACAGACCGCCCCACCATCGCCCACGTCAGAAAGTAGACATCTATGCCACGAGTTAGATCCGGCCTCGCCCGCACCGCGGCGGTGCTGGCCGGCGGCCTCGCCCTGGCCGTCCTGGCGGCCTCCCCGGCCATGGCGGACACGTCCCAGTCCTCGGCGTCCGCGCTCCAGATCAGCCTGCTCGGTGGTGGTGTCGCCAGCTCCGGCACCGCGTCGGCCAGCAACGACGGCACCACCGAGTCGATCTCCGGCAACCAGAATCCCCCACTGGCCGTGCTCGGCGGCCAGACCGTCATCACCGCCGGGGTACTGGCCCAGAACGTCCGGGCCTTCAACGACGGCACCTCGGCGGCCTGCGCCGGCGTGCTCGGCGTGGGCGGCACGGTGACCATCGGCCCTGGCGGATCGTGCCTGGTCACGCCCGGCGCCGCGGTGACCCTCAACCTCGGCACCAACGGTCTGGCCACCATCGCCCTGGTCGCCGATGCCATCTACTCGTCGTGCACGGCCACCAGCAGCCCATCGGCGACCGGCACGACCTCGCTGGTCAACGCCCGGATCACCTCGACCCTGCTGGGCATCGAGACGACGCTGCTGAACCTGCCGGCGAACCCGGCGCCGAACACCGGACTGAGCGTGCCGGGGCTCATCGACCTGACGCTCAACGACCAGACCAGCTCGGACGTCGGCCAGCTCACCGTCACCGCGCTGAACCTCACGGCGCTCGGCGGCGCGCTGGCCGGGGTGACCATCGGCACGTCGAGCTGCGGCGTCAACGCTGTCGCGCCGCCCATCCCGGTGATCCCGCTCGCCGGGGCGCCGCTCGCGCTCGGCATCGGCGCGCTCGTGGCCGGCACCACCGGCGGGTTCTCGCTCTACCGGCGTCGCCGCGCGGCACCCGGGAGCTGACCCGACATGTGTGCGAGCAGGTCGACCACGCGAGAGGTCCTGATCCTGGCCGGCACCAGGCCGGAGGGCGTCAAGACCGCGCCTCTGATCCGCCGTCTCCTCGACGATCCGAGGTTCACGGTACGGGTGGCGGACACCGGCCAACAGCCGGGACGCGTCGCCGAGGCACTCGACCCGTTCGACCTCCGTCCGGAGGTGAGCCTGCGCCCGCAACGGCGCACCGGCTCGCTCGCCGAGCTGGCGGCGGCCCTGATCACGGGGATCGACGACCTGCTCACACACCACCGTCCAGCGGCGGTCGTGGTGCAGGGGGACACCACGACCGCCCTGGCCGGCGGGACCGCCGCGTTCTGGCGGCGCGTACCCATCGTCCACCTGGAGGCCGGCCTGCGGACCAACGACCTGGACCGGCCGTTCCCGGAGGAGGCCAACCGGGCGATGCTCGCCCGGATCGCGGCGCTGCACCTGGCGCCCACCGAGGCGGCCCGGGTGAACCTCCTCGGCGAGGGCATCCCCGCCTCCGCCATCGCGGTGACCGGCAACACCGTCGTGGACGCGCTCGCGGACCTCGTCGACAGGGGCGTGGCCCGGCCGCCGGACTGGATCGATCCGGCCCGAAGGCTGGTGGTGGCCACCGCGCACCGGCGGGAGCACTGGGGGCACGGGGTGGCGGCCACCATCGACGGGCTCCGCCGTCTGGCACGACGGCGCCCCGACCTCCAGATCGTGATGGTCGCGCACCCGAACCCACGCCTGAGCGCGGAGGTCACCGCGGGCCTCGCGGGCGTCGCCAACGCCCGCGTCACCCCGCCGCTGGCGTACCCGCAGATGGTCGGGCTGCTCCGGGTGGCCGACCTGGTCGTCACCGACTCCGGTGGGCTCCAGGAGGAGGCCGCCACCCTGGGGGTTCCGTTGCTGGTCACCAGGGACACCACGGAACGTCCGGAGGCGCTGGCGGCCGGCCGGGGCGAGCTGGTCGGCACCGATCCGGAGCGACTGCTGTCGGGAGCGCTCCGGCGCCTGGCCACGGGTCGCGGGTCGGCGGTCGGCTCGCCGTTCGGTGACGGGCGGGCCGCGCACCGGTGCGTCACCGCGATGGCGGGGCTGCTGGGTGTGCCGACCCCGCGCATCACCCAGCGCCACCGGACGGCCGCAGCGGTCCCGTGACGCCCTCCCGATTTGGACAATCATCCGAATATCCGGACAAACCTCCTTTACCGCCTGATAATTGGCACATCGATCGGTGGCGTTCCCACCGACGGTCCGAACAGGTCAGTGATCAGAGGAGTCGTCAGGTGCAGGCGTGGTTCAACGGGCAGCGGTCTCCGACTCTGCAGGGCAGATACTCGGCCCGGCACAACGCCTTCGGCGTGCTGCGCCTGGCGATGGCCTGCGGTGTGATCATCGCGCACGCCGGGCCGCTGGGCTTCGGCCAGGCGAACGTCGGGGCCGCGACGTTCGGCCGACAGAGCGACCTCGGCACCATGTGCCTGTACGGGTTCTTCCTGATCTCCGGCTTCCTCATCACCGACAGCGCGCTGCGCTCCACGCTGCGCCAGTACGTCCGTGCGCGCGTCCTGCGGGTCTTCCCGGGGCTGTGGGTCTGCCTGCTGGTCACCGCCTTCGTCTTCGCCCCACTGGCGGCGCTCTACGAGAACGGCAACCTCGACGGGTTCTGGGGGCACCCGGAAGGGCCGTTCGACTACGTCACGACGAACATCCTCGCCTCGATGGAGCAGTTCCCCATCTCCGGGCTGCTGGCCGACACCCCGTACGGGCAGATCGTCGGCGGGCCGAGCGCGTTCGACGGGTCACTGTGGACCCTTCGGTACGACCTGGCGCTCTACGCGGTCGTCGGCATCCTCGTGGTGACCTCGGTGTTGCACCGCGCCCCGCGCGCGGTGCTCGTCCTGACCGTGGGCAGCTACGCGCTGATCCTGGCGGACTTCCTCGCCGCGCCGACCTGGACCTCCCGCCCCGCGCAGCACGGCGCGATCGGGCCGTTCCCGCTGATCGGGTCGTTCGCCGCGGACTGGACGTTGATGCTCGGCTTCTTCTTCCTGCTCGGCGCCGCAGCACGCCTGTACGCGCACCGCGTCCCGATGACCTCCGAGCTTGCCGTGTTGGCCGGTGTCGTGCTGGTCGGCTCGCTGTGGCTGGGCGGGTTCTTCGCCGTGGGCCTGCCGGCGTTCGCCTACCTCGTGCTCTTCGCGGCGGTAGCGCTGCCGAAGCGGCTGTCCACGATCAGCCGTCGCAACGACTACACCTACGGCATCTACATCTACGGCTTCCCGGTACAGCAGATGGTCGCCCTGTTCGGCGGCGCCCGGTTCGGGATGCTCGGTTACATCGTGCTGAGCCTGCTCGGCGCCCTGCTGTTCGCCGCCCTCTCCTGGCACCTGGTGGAGCGTCCCGCGCTCGGGCTGAAGACCGGCAGCGGGCGCGCGCGGCACCGGGTCGCCAGGCAGGCCGCCCGCCGACGCCCGCTGACGACTCCCGGCCCGGAGACCGTGCGGAGCCCGGAGGGACGCCCGGGAACCAGTCGCGCCGGGCGACACCAGGCCGGTGCCCGGCACAGCCGGTCGGCCAGGAACGCGCTGCCGGTGCGGAGCACGTCGCGTCGCGCCAGCCGGTCCCGCGAGACGGACCTGACGTTCCTGGTCGCGCCGGGACGGGCGCCGCAGGGGGCCGCGCCAACCGGTTCGGGAACGCCGAGCGGGCAGGCCCCGACGGAACGGTCGGACCGCGAGCAGATCACCGTCACGCCGTCAGCACAGTGATGCCGACGGGGCCGGAGCCATCGCGGCTCCGGCCCCGTCGGTACGCCTAGATTCGCTACGACGTCGGATACTCCCGCAGGTAGACCGGAGCGCCGACCCTTGTCGTGTCGGCCGGATCGCCGACGCCGTTGACCACGTGGTCGATGGTCCCGGCGCTGAGGTTGACGGTCATGATGTGGCGCAGCCGCACACCCGGCCGGTTCGGCACCTCGAACCCGTTCTCGGTGTGGATCGACGGGTTGTTCTGGTTGAAGACGTACACCCCGCCGCCGTGCAGGGTGTGGTGGCGCACCCGGTCGGCGACCTTGTAACCGGCCCACCCCTCGACCGCGCCGTTCATCCAGTCGGCCTGCGTCGGCGGGTCGTACGGCAGCTCGTTCTGATAGAGGATCGTGGTGCCGTGCTCGCCGTTCCAGACCGTGTTGTAGCGCTGGAAGTGCTCGACGAACAGACCGGTCGCGGTGACGTGGTCGCCGTTGATGACCGCGCCGTAGCGGCCGGTGTTGGTGCGCCACCGGTCGGTGTCGCCGTTGACGCCCTCGGTGAAGCCCTCCACGCCGTGGTCGCCGCGCCACACCCAGGTGTGGTCGATGAGCACGTCGTCGCTGTTGACCTCCAACGCGGTGTGCGTCCGGCCGATGTGCGGGCCGCCGACCCGGAAGTACACGTCGGACAGCGTTGTCGGGTTGGCCGGGCTGCTGGCGTTGTGACCGTGCGGACGGCCGACACGCAGCAGCACCGGCGACTCGACGGTTCCGGCGTCGATGGTGACACCGGCGACGATCACACCGGGCACACCGGCGACGTCCAGCGGGACCGCGCCGTTCACGGCGGTGAGCGTGGCGTGCCCGATGCCGAGCACCACGGTGTCCGGACGTCGGACCTCGATACTGCGCGCGATGTCGTACACACCGGGGGTGAGCAGCAGGTGCTTGCCCCGCGCGAGCTGACTGTTGATCACGCGCACCGGGTCGGACGGCTTGGCGACGAAGAAGTCGTCGATCCCGATGGTTCGCCCCGGCGTCAGGCCGCCGGCCCAGGAGACGCCCCGGCTGTCCCGCCGCGCCGAGGGCACCCGTACCTGGTAGCGACCCTTGCCGTCGACGAAGAGGTACGGCTTCTCCCGACTGACCGGCGTGGTCTCCAGGGTGGTGTACGGCGGGTCCGGGAACGTGGCGTCGTCCGGTGCGCCCTCGACACCGGCGAAGACCTGGTTCCACACCGCGTTCGACCAGCCGGCGACCTCGCTGTTGCGGGTCAGCCACTGCTGCTGTGAGCCGTTGGTCGTGGCCGGCAGCCGCGAGTCGGCGATGAATCCGCCACTGGCGTACTGCGGGCCGGCGGTGCAGTAGTCCATCAGGGACAGCCCGCCACCGTCGATGTTGAGCCGACGCATCGACACCGCCTGGGACACCGCCCAGAAGTTCGCCGTCGACCGACAGCCGTCCTGACCGGTCGCGTTGACGGTCAGGGAGAGGTTGGACAGGGTGCGCCAGAAGTTGACCAGCGCGAGGCAGTTGCCGGTGCCGCCGTCGGCCAGGCAGCGGTTGTAGACCTCGAGTTTGCCGTTGACGGTGACGTCGGTGGGCGCGGCGCCGAGGCCGGAGACCTCGGTGTAGTAGCCGACCCGGGCCTGCAACGGCTGCTCGGCGGTGCCGTAGGCGCCCGGCCGGAACAGGTAGGCGTGCCGCTCGGCGCCCATCTCGTTGTCGACCTGCCGGGCGTGTGCCGCGTCGAGGGTCCGCTGGATCTCGTCGACCGGCATCGACGGGTCGAAGACCGTCACGTTCGGACCGAAGTCGGGCGTGCCGTGCGTCGGTCGGCCGGCGACGGCCGGCGCGCCGGACATCGTGACGGCGGTGGTCAGCGCCACCGCGAGCAGGAGGGTACGCGCGGATCTCCGGCGCGTACCCCGGGACGGGATTGTCATGTGGTTCGTCCTCTCCGCTGGCCGGACCGCAGTTCCGGAGCAGCTGGGGGCGGTGAGAGCGCTCTCTTTCCTCCGCGATCGGAACCGGTCCGGGAACGAGGAGGTTGATACGTTTCTACCCGTCGAATCGATCGCACGCCATGAGCGGCACGTTCGAATATCAACAGACCAGATACGCGGCACTACGGATAGCCGACGATAACGATCTCCAGTAATGTGTCCCCGGCACCCCCGGTGATCATTCAGTCACCCGCTTGACGCACGTTGTCTGCCCCTTCCGGAGGACCCCATCATGCTGAGCCTGACCGGCCCGGCCGCTTCGTCCGTCCACTCCAGATCAAAGATTTTGCGCACGTGGTGGAGAAGCGCCCGTTCTTGGGGATCATCGGGACCCACCGAACCGCTCGCCGGGCGCGAGACGTGGTCGGGGCACGCGATCCGCCGGGAGTGGCCACACGGACAGCGGGGATCGACGGCGTCGGCCCGGTGGCTGATCAATCCACAGGAGAGGGCCGGCGTGCGGCGTCCGGACCGGTCGGGACTCCGATCCGGTCCGTGGCCGATCGTCACGGCTCGTAGTGCGGGAGGCTCGCGGTGAGCATGCATGTGCAGGTGGCGCTGGCGCGGAAGACGCTCAGCGCGTGGGGTATGGGCGTCTTCGGCGCCGCGGCGTCGGCGCCCATGGTGGTGCTCGTCGGCGGCATCGTCGCCACCTACGCCAGCACCCAGGTGACCACCGTCCCGCTGGTGTTCCTGCTGGTGGGCAGCGTCGTCGCGCTGCTGCTGGTCGGCTACACGGCGATGTCGCGGCAGGTGCCGCACGCCGCCGCCTACTACGCCATCCTCACCCGGGGGTTGAGCCGGCGGTGGGGCGTGGCCGGTGGCGCGGTCGCCCTGGTCGCGTACAACGCCATCCAGATCAGCCTCTACGGGCTGCTCGGCGCCACCCTGGCCAGCCTCATCGGCGGAAGCTGGTGGGTCTGGGCCGGCGTCGGGCTGGTCCTGGTCGCCGTGCTGGGGGTACGCGCCGTCGCGCTCTCCACAGTGCTGCTGGCGGCCGTCCTGGCGGGCTCGCTGGTGATCATCGTGCTCTTCGTGGCGTCGGCGCTGGCCGATCCGGCCGGCGGCACGCTCTCCTGGCAGGGTTTCGCGGTCTCCGGGCTCGGCGTCAGCGGCATCGGTGGCGCCGTCGCGCTGTGCCTGGCCGCGCTGATGGGCGTGGACGCCCCCGCGAGCTTCGCCGAGGAGAGCCGGGACAACTCGGGTGTGACCCGGGCGGTCTTCGCCGGCGTGCTGTTCCTGACCGTCGTGTACGCCGGGACGGCGTGGGCGATGGGCGTCGCGGTCGGCACGGACCGGGTGGCGGCCGTCGCGGCCGACCCGGAGGGTGGCCTGCCGTTCTCGGTGCTGGAACGAGGGCTCGGCGGCTTCCTGACGCCGCTGGCGCAGATGATGCTGATCCTCGCCATCGTCACGTCCCTGCTGGCCTTCCACAACGTGGTGGCCCGTTACGTGTTCGCGATGGCCCGCGAGGGGGTGCTGCCGGCGGCCCTGGCCCGCTCGGGCAGCGGCACCCGGGTCAGCGCCCCGGTCGGCGGGTCGCTGCTCCAGACCGGGATCGCCGCGGTGGTGGTGGTCGTCTTCGCGGCGCTGCACGCCGATCCGGTGGCGACCCTGTTCACCTGGCTGTCCACGCTCGGCGCGCTCGGACTGCTCTGCCTGCTGCTGGCCGCCTCGGTCGCGGCGGTCGGCGCGCGCAACGGGGTGCTGTCCAGGGTCGGGGCCGGCACGTCCGTCATCGCGCCGCTGTGCGGCGTCGTCCTCGGCGCTGTCGTCCTCGGCGCGATGGTGGTCAACGTGGGGTCGCTGCTCGGCGCCGCCGAGGGGTCCTGGTCCCCCTTCCTGCTGCCCCTGATCATCGCGGGCGCCGCGCTCGGGGGAAGCCTCTGGGCGGGTGTGCTGCGGCGCTCCCGTCCGGACGTGTACCAGGGCATCAGCCAGGGCCGCCCAGACACCCACGCCGTGCCGGATGACGTCGGCGTCACCTTCTAGGACCGAGGTAGCCAATGACCTACCCGACGACACCACCCTCAGGGCGACACCACATGAACGTGGACGAGCGCGGCAGACCGACGGTCAACCAGCCGCCGGCCGAGTACGCCGGCGACGGCCCGACGGCGCGGCGCACCCCACCGGCGGGCAGCGCCGGGGGAAGCTGGACCGGGCAGCCCGGCTACGACCCCGATCCCCCGTTCGACGCGACCAGGCGCTGGGCCCGGCCGCCGGCCTACGAGCCGGAACCGCAGGCGGGCGCGCCACAGCGGTGGTCGCCGCCACCATCGCCGGAGCCGCCGCACCTCCCGCCGCCGATCGCCCCGCCGGCGCCGCCCGTGCCGAGCGAACCCGACGAGTACGGCCCGCAGGAACGCGTCTGGGTGGACCTGCGCCTGCAGGTGGCGTCCCGCCTGCGGGGCGTCAACGCCCGGCACTGCCACGAGGCCTTCGACCGTATCGGCAAGCGCAACGCTCTCGGCCCGCACGGGGTGGTGCTGTTCTACACCACCCCCGACCAGCACATGCCGCACGGATACCGGCTGTTGATCGCCACCCGGCTCTTTCTCGCCGGCCCGGAGTCCGACGACCTGCCCCGGGTGCTGCACGACCTGTCCCGCACGGCCGCCGGCAACGTCGCCCGGGCCACCGCCCAGGGCCGGCGGTGGGACCCGCGCGGTCCGGAGGGCTCGATGGTCAACGGCGGTGACCTGGACATGCCCCGCGACGCCTCCTATGTCGGCGTGGGCGTGACCACCCTGGACAGCGACGAGGGACCATGGCACACGGTGGCCAACTCGGTGCGGTCGCAACCGCTGAACACGCCGCGCCCCCGATCGGTCTTCGACCTGTCCGGGCAGGGACTGGCCTGGTTGATCGACGGCACCGCGCTGCGCATGGTGCGCGACCCGCACCGGCGCCTCGGCGACGACGGCATCACCAGCAACCGTCGCCTGGACGCCTCCCGCCGCTGGCCCTACGACCCGTACGCCGACCTCACCGAGCAGGGTGACCAGTGGCTGCGCGCCGCCTGGGCGCAGCTCAACGGGCTGCACCGGATCCTCACCGAGCACCTGGTCCCCGGACGGCCTGCGTGAGCGCACCGGAGCCGCCGGCCGAACTGGACGCCGCCGCCGTCGACCTGCGGTCCGACAGCATCAACGTGGCAGCGGTGGTCCGGGCGCTGCTCGACAACGCCGCCGACGGGCAGCGCACCGCCATCGGGTTTCCCGGGGCGGTGGACATGGACTACAGCGCGGTTCTGCCACTGTTCGGGCGGCTGTTCAACAACGTCGGCGACCCGCTGTCGGATCCGGGCGGCACCGCGCACACCAAGGTGCTGGAGCGCGCGGTGGTCGACTGGTGCGCGGACCTGCTCGCCCTGCCGGCCGACGACCGGTGGGGCTACGTCACCGCCGGGGGCACCGAGGGCAACCTCGCCGCGCTGCACGCCGCGCACCGCCGGCACCCGGACGCTGTCGTCTACTACTCCCGGGCGGCGCACTACTCGGTCGGAAAGATCCTCGACATCATCGGCGCCCCGGGTGAGCTGGTCGACGTCGACGAGGGTGGCGAGATGGACTACCGGCACCTCGCCACCCTCGTCGGGTGGCGCCGCCACCGCCCGGCGATCGTCGTGGCCACGGCCGGCACGACGATGACCGAGGCCGTCGACGACCCCGCCCGTGTGGACGCCGTGCTGCGGGAGGCCGGTGTGGACCGGCGGCACGTGCACGTCGACGCCGCCCTCGCCGGCATCCCGCTCGCCCTCGACGGTGTCCTGACCCTCGCGCCGGGCAGCGGCGTGGACAGCATCGCCGTGTCAGGTCACAAGTTCTTCGGCACCCCGATCCCGTGCGGTCTGGTGCTGATGCGCGACAGCATCCGCAGGCCGGGCCGGCACGTCGCCTACACCGCCACCCTCGACACCACGGTCAGCGGCTCCCGGTGCGGGCAGGCCGCCGCGCTGCTGTGGTGCGCCATCGCCGCGCACGGCCGGGACGGGCACCGGGCCCGCACCGCCCGTGCCCGGGACCTCGCCGCGTACGCCGTGGAGCAGCTCACCGCGATCGGTTGGCCCGCCTGGCGCCACCCGCACGCCTTCACCGTCGTGCTGGCCACCCCGCCGGCAGCGGTCACCGGCAAGTGGCTGTTGGCCACCGACGGTTCGTGGTCGCACACCATCTGCATGCCCGGCGTCACCCGGGGCCAGATCGACGCCCTCGTCGCCGACCTGCAGACCGCGAGCCGCGACGGCGTGCCGGTGCCGCAGCAACGGCGGTCGTCGCAGACCGCGGCCCCGCAGACCGTGGCCCCGCAGCCCGCCGGCGCCTAGCTCACGGTCGGCAGCGGGACGCCGCCGCGCGGCTAGGATGACCGCCGTGCAGTTCGGGGTGCTCGGGCCGCTCGCCGTGACCACCGACGCCGGCGAGCCGGTGGTGGTGCCCGGCGCCAAGGTCCGTGCGTTGCTCGCCGACCTGCTGGTCAACCGCAACCAGGTCGTCTCGGCGGACCGCCTGGTCGACGACCTGTGGGCAGACGATGCCCCCGCCAACCCGACCGGCGCCCTCCAGGTGCGCGTGTCGCAGCTGCGCAAGGCGCTCAACGACGCCGAGCCGGGCGCCCGCGAGCTGGTCGAGTCCCGCCCGCCCGGCTATCTGCTGCGGGTCGACGCGCTCGACGTGGTCCGGTTCGACGAGTTGGCCCGCAGCACCGACGTCGACCGGCTCACCGAGGCGCTGTCGCTGTGGCGCGGCGACGCGTACGCCGACGTCGCCGACGCGGAGTTCGTCCGGGCCGAGGTGGCCCGCCTGACCGAGCAGCGCCTCGTCGTGCAGGAACGGCTCGCCGCGGCCCGGCTGGCCCGGGGCGAGCACGACCTGGTCGTCGCCGACCTGGCCGAACTCGTCGCCCGGCATCCGCTCCGCGAGGGCCTGCGCGAGGTGCAGCTGCGCGCGCTGTACGCCGCCGGTCGCCAGTCCGAGGCGTTGGACAGCTACGCCGAGCTGCGTGAGCTTCTCGCCGAGGAGCTGGGCCTCGATCCCGGCCCGGAGCTGGTCGCCCTGCACCGCAGGATCCTCGAACAGGACGCCGGCCTGAGCCCGCCGCCGAAGGCCACGACCCTGCGCGACAACCTGCCGCCCCCACTCGACGAGCTGGTCGGACGGGCCGAGGCGCTGGCCGAGCTGCGGGCCCTGCCACCCCGGCAGCGGTTGGTCACGCTCGTCGGGCCGGGTGGTGTCGGCAAGACCCGCCTGGCCACCGAGACGGCCCGCGCGCAGAGCTTCCCCGACGGCGTCCACCTCGTCGAGCTGGCGCCGCTGCCGGCGGGCGACGCCCGCGTGGCCGAGCACGTGCTCGGCGCGCTCGGCGTGCACGAGGGCGGCGGTAGGGACCTGTCCCCCACCGACCGGGTGGTCGCGGCCCTGCGGCACCGGCACCTGCTGCTGGTGCTGGACAACTGCGAACACGTCGTCGAGCCGGTGGCCGCGCTCGTCGCCCGGCTGCTGCGCGACGCGCCCGACGTGCGCGTGCTGGCGACCAGCCGGGAACCGCTGGGGCTGACCGGGGAACTGCTCTGGGAGGTACCCCCGCTCTCCGTGCCGGACGACGCGGACCTGGACGCGGTCCGTCGCTCGGCGGCGGCGCGGTTGTTCGTCGCCCGCGCCGCCGCGCGGCAGCGCGGCTTCCGACTCGACGCGCGGACCGCGCCGGCGGTGGCCCAGCTCTGCCGCCGCCTCGACGGGCTTCCCCTGGCGTTGGAGCTGGCCGCCACCCGGGTCCGCGCGCTCGGTGTCCGCGGGGTGGTGGACCGCCTCGACGACCGGTTCCAGCTGCTCAGCACCGCGCAGCGGGACCTGCCGGCCCGGCAGCGGACGCTGACCGCGGTGATCGGCTGGAGCTGGGACCTGCTGGACGAGCCCGAGCGACAGGTGCTCGCCCGACTGGCGGTGTTCCCGGACGGCTGCGCCCCGGAGGCCGCCGAGGAGGTCTGCCGCACCGATCTGGACGTCCTCGCCCGGCTGGTGGACAGGTCGTTGGTGGTGCTCGACGACTCCGGCGCGGCCCCCCGCTACCGACTGCTCGAATCGGTGGCCGCGTTCTGCCTGGAGCGACTGCGCGACGCCGACGAGGTACGCGCCCGCCACGCCGCCCACTACACCCGGCTGGCCGAGACCGCCGACGCCGGGCTGCGCGGCGCCGACCAGCGGCGGTGGCTGGCCCGCCTGGACACCGAGACCGGCAATCTGCGGTCGGCGCTGGCGCACGGCGGCGGCCTGCGGCTGGCGGTCGCGTTGAGCTGGTACTGGTTCCTGCGCGGTCGGCTCACCGAGGCGCGACGCGCGTTGGCGGTGCCCGGCGCTCCGGAGCAGGAGGCCCGCGCCGCGGCCTGGCGGGTCGGCTTCGCCCTGGCACAGGGCGAGACGATCGCACCGGACGAGGTCCGCGCCGCGGTTGCCGCCACCCCGGACAGCCACGCCGCGTGGTTCGCCGCCAACGCGGTGATCGAGAACGGCGACCTGGCCCTGGCGGCGGAGCTGCTGCCCACCGCCACCACCGACCGGTGGACCGAGGCCGCGGTGCTCACCTCGCTGGCGCACATCGCACACGCCAACGGTGACCAGACCGCCCTGGAGCGCACCGCGACCCGTAGCGCCGCGCTCTTCGCCGATCTCGGCGACCGGTGGGGTCAACTCCGGGCAACCGAATGGGTGGCAGGGCTGGCCGACATGCGGGGCGAGCACGAGCGTGCCGTCGCGCTGCACCGGGAAGGGCTGCGCTGGGCCGAGGAGTTGGCGTTGTGGCCCCAGGTCTGCGCCGAGCTGTCCTGGCTGGCCTGGCTCGCCGTGCAGACCCGCGACTACGCCCAGGGTCGCGAACTCGCCGAACGCGCCTACGGCCTGGCGGTGGAGCAGGGTTCGCCCGGCGCGCTGATCTTCGCGGAGATGAGCCTCGGGCTGGCCGCCCGCCGCGACGGCAAGCTCGACCTGGCCGTCACCCACCTCACCCACCTCGCCGACCTGGGCCGAGGAGAAAGCAGACCCGCGCTCTACCTGCCGATGATCCTCGTGGAGCTGGGCTACGCCGTCGAGCTGGGCGGTGACCCGGACGCCGCACTGGCCCTGCACATCGAGGCGTTCGACACCGCCGAGGCGATCGCCACGACGCGCGACGCTGTCGGCCCCCTGGAGGGCATGGCGGCGGCGGTGCGCTCCCCCGAGGTCGCCGCCCGCCTCCTGGGCGCCGCGGCCGCCGCCCGGCTCGCCGCGCGGTCCCCCGCCGCCCCGGCCGAACGCGACGACATCGACCGGGTGACCGCACGACTGCGGGCCGAGCTCGGGCAGGAACGCCTCGACGCGCTGGTCGCCGAGGGCGCGACGCTGAGCCCGGGCGAGGCCCGGGCCCAGCTCTGACCGGCTCAGGCGACGGGCTTCGGCCGGTACGAGGCGACGATCACGCCGCTCTTGTGCACCCGGGTGTCGACCAGGTCGAACGCGGCCGTGAAGTCGGTCAGCGGCGCGGTCACGCTGGCGGCGCCCTCCAGGACGGGGTGGATCCAGAAGCGAACCTCGTCCACCAGTCCGGCCCGGATGAGCTGGGCGGTGACCGAGCCGAAGCCGTACTGGATGATGTTTTTGCCCTCCTGGGCCTTGAGCGCGGTGACCGCCTCGACCAGGTCGCCCTGGAGCACCTCGGTGTTCTTCCAGGTGGGGTTGGTCAGGGTGGTCGAGGCGACGTACTTCTTGACGTTGTTGAAGTAGGCCGCGCCGGTGTTGGGGTCGCTCTCGTCCTGCTGCGGCCAGGCGAGGGACATGCCGTCGTAGGTGGCCCGGCCCATCAGCATCGCGTCCGCCGCGTCGGTCTGCTCGCCGGCCAGGGCCATGGCCTCCGCGTCGAAGTACGGCGCCGTCCACATGGGGTTCTCGATGACGCCGTCGAGGGTGATGTAGGTCGAGTTGACGAGCTTGCGCATCGGAATCTCCTGGGTGTTTGTCCTGCTCTCCGTTGACACCCAGAACTCTGCCAACCCCCGCTTACGATTCGCTTCAGGTGCCCTTACCGGCGTCCTCGACCGCTTCCGACGGCTCGGTCATCGGGATCGGCAGCGCCTGCGCGGCGAGCGTGCCGCCGCCGGCGGAGTGGGCCGGCGCGGGGCGCTCGCCGACCCGGCTGTGCAGGCGTCCGCGCCCCGCCGGCCCGGCCCGCCGGGTCACCTCGACGGTCACCATCCGCACCGGCGGTCCGGGCTCGGTGAACCGGCCGACGCCCCAGCGCACCCAGAGCGGAATCCGGCCGGCGTCGGCCTCGGCGAGCAGCTTGCGCACCGTGCGCGCCCGGTCGGTGTGGTCCACCTCTACCACCACCGGCGGGCCGTCCGGCCGGGCGCACGCCACGTCGAGGACGGACTGCCGCTGCTCGAGTGGCGGTGGCAGCGGCAGCACGCTGGGCGCGCGCCGGTAGACCCGCCAGCCCCGCGCCTCGGCCCACCGCGCCACCGAGTCGATCACCAGTGCGGTGACCTGGTCGGTGTCCAGGTCGACGAAGGTCACCTCGGCCAGCCAGCGGCCCAGGTCGGCGGCCAACCGCTCACCGTCCGCCGTGACCTCCACCGGCGCAGGATACGCCTCAGACGACGGCGGTCGCGCTCCCGGTGAGGTGCCGGGTCAACCAGGCGGTGGTGGCCGTCCGCGCCGCCTCGACGTTGGCGCGCGCCAGGAAGTCGTGCCCCTCACCGGCGAGCACCAGGTGCCCGTGCGGGACGCCCCGCGCCGCCAACGCGGCGGCGACCTGGGCCGACTCGCCGGCCGGCACGTTCGTGTCGTTGGCGCCGTGGATCAGCAGCAGCGGCACGTCGAGCCGGTCGATGTGGGTCAGTGGCGACAGGTCGCGCAGCAGCTCGGCGTCGCGCACCGGGTCGCCGTACTTGCTGACCGCCGCGGCGGCGATCCACGGCTCGGTGCCGGCGAAGAAGGTGCGGAAGTCGGAGATGCCGCACTCGGCCACCCCGGCGGCGAACAGCCCGGGGAACCGGGCCAACACCGCGAGAACCAGGTATCCGCCGTAGGAACGGCCCAGACAGCCGAGCTGGCCGGGCCGGGCGACGCCGGTGTCGACGAGGAAGTCGGCGCAGGCCGCCACGTCGGCGATGGCCGCGTACCGGCCGGCGAGGTTGTCGGCGGTGACGAAGGAGCGACCGAATCCGGATGATCCCCGGACGTTGGGCGCGAAGACCGCGACGCCCTGCGCCACCAGCGCCTGGAACAGCGGTTGGTAACCCGGGCGCTCCTGCGCCTCCGGGCCGCCGTGCAGGCTGATCGCCGTCGGCCAGGGACCCCGACCCGCCGGCCGGTACAGCCACCCGGAGAGCGGCAGCCCGTCGCGGGCACGCAGATCGACGAGCTGTGGGGCGACGCCCCGGTCGGTCGTACCGGCAGCACTGGCGGGCGGGCGCAGCGGGCGCGGCGTCGGGGTCGACGGGTCGACCAGCCAGACCCGCCTGGGCCGCACCGGCCCCTGCGCGGTGAGGCAGAGCAGGCCGCCGTGGGCGGCGAAGACGACGTCGTCGAGCACCTCACCGGGGGCGGCGACCGCCCGCTGCACGCCGGCGGCGACGTCGAGCAGGCTCAGCTCGCCGCGCCCGCCGTAGGTGTTCCACAGCAACGCCGCCCGCCGCCGGTCGGCGGACGGGACGGCCTGCTCCAGCTCGGCGTCCGGTCGCGAGGCGAGCCGGGTCGGCGGCGCGTCCGGGCGGTTCGGGTCGACGAGGACCAGCGCGGCCAGCTCGCTGAACACGTCGGTGCGGGCCAGCACGCCGGTGCCGTCCGGGCCGAACCACCCCTGGTCGGTGGTGCCCTGCCCGGTGTCCGGGAGCAGTCGCCGCCGGTGCCCGCTGGCCACGTCGAGCAGTTCCAGCCAGCGGGCGTTGCGGGGGCCACGACGCAGCAGCGCGGTCCGGGCGTCCGGGGTGACGTCCAGCAGGGTGAGCAGGTCGCCCTCGGCGAGCACGCGGCGGTGCCCGGTGTCCGCGTCGACCAGGACCGCCGCACCCCGCTCGGCGCTCTCGGTGACCAGCATCGTCGCGCTCGCGGGCAGCCAACCGGCGAGCGTCGCGCTGCGCCGACCGAGCCCGGCCACCTGGCGGCGGCCGGTGCCGTCCGGACGCAGCACCCACAGCTCGGTCCGGGGCGCCCCGCCGGGGGCGACGACGCACCCCAACCACCGTCCGTCCGGGGACCAGCTCACCGCCAGCACCGGTTCGTCGCCGACGGGCAGCGCGACGGCCGCGCCGGTCGCGACGTCGGCGACCCAGACGCCCGGCGCGCCGGCCCGGTCGGAGATGAACGCCACCCGGTCGCCGTCCGGGGAGGGCGCTGGCGCGAAGTCTTGGACGACGGGCCGCGGTGGGCGCGATCCGGCCGTCCTGGTCCGGTGGGCGCGGGTGGGCACCCCGGTCTGCACGGTCATCTAGACCCCGATCCGCTGCAACCAGAGCTCCAGCAGCCCGAGCTGCCAGAGCGCGTTGGAACCCAGTGTGGTCCGCCGGGCGTTCGGCGCGTCCAGCAATTCCTCCAGGTAGTCCTTGCCGAACAGGCCCCGCTCGCGGGCCGGACGGGCGGTCAGCGCGTCCCGGACGTCGTCGAGCAGCGGGCCGGACAGGTGCCGGATGGCGGGCACCGGGAAATAGCCCTTCGGACGGTCGATCACCTCGTCCGGGACGATGCCCCGGCTGCCCGCCTTGAGCACGCCCTTGCCGCCCTGGGCCAGCTTGAGCGCGGGTGGGCAGGCGGCGGCCAGCTCGACGACCTCGTGGTCGAGGAACGGCACCCGGGCCTCCAGCCCCCAGGCCATCGTCATGTTGTCGACCCGCTTGACCGGGTCGTCGACGAGCATCACCAGGCTGTCCAGGCGCAGCGCCGCGTCCAGCGCGGTGTCCGCCCCGGGCGCGCCGAAGTGCGCGGCGACGAACTCCAGGCTGGCGTCGTGGTCGAGCATCCACTCCGGCGCCAGGTGTCCGGCGAGCGCGTCGTGGCGACGGTCGAAGAACACCCGGGCGTACGCCTCCAGGGCGTCCGGGCGGGCCACGTTGGCCAGCGGGGGGTACCAGTCGTAGCCGGCGAATATCTCGTCGGCGCCCTGGCCGGACTGCACCACGCTGATCCGCTGCGACACCTCCTCGGAGAGCAGGTGGAACGCGACGCAGTCGTGGCTGACCATCGGCTCGCTCATCGCCGCGATGGCCCGGTGGACAGCGGGGACGAACCGGTCCGCGCCGATGCGGATCTGCTGGTGGTCGGTGTCGAAGTGGCGGGCCACCAGGTCGGAGTAGTGGAACTCGTCGCCGCTCTCCCCCGCCGCCGCCTCGAACCCGATGCTGAAGGTCGCCAGCCCGGTCTGGCCCTGCTCGGCGAGCAGGGCGACGATCAGGCTGGAGTCCAGACCGCCGGAGAGCAGCACGCCCACCGGCACGTCGGCGACCATCCGGCGGCGTACGGCGGTCCGCAGCGCCGCCATGATCTCCTCCTGCCACTCGGCGGCGGACCTCGCCTCGGCGGCGTCCCGGGTGAACCGCGGCCGCCAGTACGTGGTGTCGGTGCTGCGGCCGTCCGCGGTGATCACCCGCACGGTGGCCGGCGGCAGCTTGCGGACCCCGGCGAGGATGGTCCGCGGCGGCGGCACCACCGAGTGAAAGCTCATGTAGTGGTGCAGCGCCACCGGGTCGAGGTCGGTGTTCACCTCGCCGGCGGCGAGCAGCGCCGGCAGGGTCGAGGCGAAGCGCACCCGGCCCGGCCGCTCGGCCAGGTAGAGCGGCTTGATGCCGAGCCGGTCGCGGGCCAGCACCAGAGTGTGTGTCGCCAGCTCCACCAGGGCGAACGCGAACATCCCGAAGAACCGCTCGACGCAGGCGGTCCCCCACCTGTGGTACGCCTTGAGGATCACCTCGGTGTCGGAGGTGGATCGGAAGGAGTAGCCGAGCCCGGTCAGCTCGTCGCGCAGCTCACGGTAGTTGTAGACGCACCCGTTGAAGACCAGGGCCAGACCCAGTTCGGTGTCGACCATCGGCTGGGCGCCGGAGTCGGACAGGTCGATGATGCGCAGCCTGCGGTGCGCCAGCGCCGCCGGCCCCTGCTGCCACCGACCCTCGCCGTCCGGGCCCCGCGCGGCCAGGACCGGCAGCATCCGCTCCACGGCGGCCAGGTCCGCCGGCATCCCGTCGAACCGGAACTCGCCTCCGAAACCGCACACGTCAGGAACCTCCCCCGAGTAGCCAGGTGTCCTTCGACCCGCCGCCCCGCGACGAGTTGACGATCATGCTGCCGGCCGGGGCCACCCGGGTCAGCGCCGCCGGGGCGACCTCGGCGGTGTCGCCGAGGAAGACGAAGGCGCGCAGGTCGACGTGGCGGGGGGCGAGGGCCGTGCCGTCGAAGACCGGATGGGTGGTGAGCGCGACCATCTCCTGCGCGATCCACCGGTGCGGGGCGGCCAGGATCTGCTCACGGACGGCGTCCAGCTCCTCCGCCTCGGCCCGGGGGCCGATCACCACCCGGTCGCCGCCGTACCCGTCGACCGGTTTCAGCACCAGCTCGTCCAGCCGCCCCAACACCTCGGCCCGCTGCTCGGGCAGCCCGCACAGGTACGTCGGCACGTCGCCCAGCAGCGGCTTCTCCCCCAGGTAGTACTCGATCAGCCGGGGCACGAACGCGTACAGCGCCTTGTCGTCGCCGACCCCGTTGCCCAGCGCGTTGGCGAGTGTCAGCCGCCCGGCGTGCACCGCCGCGAGCAGCGGCCAGCCCAGCGGCACCCCGTCCGCGCCCGGCGCGTGCAGCAGCGCGTCCTCGTCCATCCGCAGGTAGATCACGTCGATCTGGCTGCGCCGCCCCTCCCGGACCAGGTGGACGCGACCCTCCTCGACAAGCAGGTCGCCGCTCTCGGTCAGCGGCACACCCATCTCGTCGGCGAGCAGCCGGTGCTCGAACCAGGCGGGATCGCCGGGGCCGGCGCTGAGCACCACCACGGCGGGCTCCTCGACGGCGGCGGGCGCGGCGGCCAGCAACGCCCGGCGCAGCATCGCCGGTGTCTCCTCGGCGGGCAGCAGGTCCTGCGGCACCGGCAGCTCCGGCACCACCGCCTGGGTCAGCCGGCGGTTCTGCACCGCGTAGCCGATGCCGGACGGCACCCGCAGGTTGTCCTCCAACACGTACCAGGTGCCGTCCGGGTCCCGGACGAGGTCGGTGCCGGAGACCTGGGCCCGGGTGCCCCGCCGCCCCATCAGCGCCCCGGTCGGGCGCAGCCCGGGAGAGGACTCCACCACCCACGACGGCACCACGCCGTCGGCCACCACGGCCCGGTCGGCGTAGACGTCGCGCAGAAAGGCGTCGAGCGCGCGGGCACGTTGCACCAGACCGGCGCCCAGGTCCCGCCAGTCGGCGGCGGCCACCACCCGGGGCACCAGGTCGACCGGGAACAGCCGGGTGCTCGCCTCGCCGGCCACGCTGAACGTCACTCCCCGGGCGCGTTGCTCCTCGTCCCGGTCGTGCTCCCGTTGCCGGAGGGTGACCGCGCCGAGGTTCCGTAGCGCCGCGAGCATCGGGCCCACCGCCGGCTGCGGGCCGGCCGGTCCGAAGACCTCGTCGCCGGCGCTGGCGTACGTGGGCAGCGCGGGCGGCGGCGGCGCGCCGAGCAACGGCGCCGCCGCCCTGCCCCGGGTCTCGTCGAGCAGCAGGTCGACCACGTCGGCCAGTCGACCGCGCCGCTCGTACGCCCGCCGCTGCCGTGCCGCCGAGCTGCCGCGGTCCAGCGCGTACCGGGCCAACTCGCTGACCTGCTCCCAGTCGCCGGTCGCGGTGAGCTGCGGGCGCAGGTCGGTCACCAGGCGGCGGACCGCCTCGGCGGCCGGCACCGGTCGCGCCGACCGGGGCAGGTCGAGCAGGTCACCCTCCAGCCCCGAGCGGGCGGCCCGCCACACGGCGGCGCGCAGCACCGGTGGTCGTACCGCGGTCCGCTCCACCCCGGCGCGCAGGGCGGCGACCTCCCGCCGCACGAGCGCCCGGAACAGGCCGGTGAGCAGGACGACCGTCTCCACGTCCGGGTTGGCGTCGGTGATCCGCAGCTCCACGGTGGGCACGTGCGCGGACGGCCGGACGTCGAAATAGATCATCGCCGGATCGGTGATGGTGCCGGAGGAGATCAGCTCGGACACCAGCGCCTCGTGGTCCGCCGCGCTGGTCACCTCGCCCGGGTCACCCGCCGTGGGCCAGCGCTGCCAGACCAGCGACCGGACGCTCGCATAGCCGCTGTCCTGGCCCATCCAGTACGGCGAGCTGGTGGAGAGGGCGAGCAGCACCGGCAGCCACGGCTGGACCCGGCGGGTGACCGCCACCGCGAGATCCCGGTCGGCCACACCGACGTGCACCTGCGCGCCGCAGATCAGTTGCTCCCGGGCGAGGAGTTGATATTCGTCGACCATCCGCCGGTAGCGCGAGGTGGGGGTGACGCTCGGGTCGCCGTCGGCGCGCAGCGGCACCGTGCCGGCCCCCACGATGCCCAGGTCGATCCGGTCGGCGACCTGGACCGCCATCTGACGCAGCCCGGTCAGCTCGGCGCGGATCTCGTCCAGGGTGCGGCAGACGGCGGTGTTGGTCTCCACCACGCTGCGGTGCAACTCGGCGGTGAACGAGGCCGCCGGCAACCGGTCGAGCAGCTCCCCGGCGCGGGGCGCCAGCTCCCGGGTGTGCCTGTCGACGACGTGGAACTCCTCCTCCACGCCGATGGTGGCCAGATCCGCGGGGTCGTCGTCGAGTGCCACTGCCGCGCTGGTGCGGGGCGCGGGCGGTGTCCGACCGTTACCCGAGGGCCGCGGCGGCCCGTCGACGGTGGACGCGTTGGTGGTGTTGTCGGCCATCCTCACCCCAGTTCGCGTGTCGGTGGTGTCGGCTGTCCGACGAGCGTTCCCAGGTTTGGTACCGAGACTGTTTCCGCCGCGTTAAGGTGACGCGCCGTTCTGGCCGGGCTGCGGTCCGCAGCGGAGGGACGACGGCAGGAAGGGGCGGTGGACCGGTCAGCCAGTTGCCTGGCGCACCGGTCCGCCGCCCCTACGACCTGCCCGCTCCGCGCGGGATCGTCGAGGTCACCTCATGTTGGACACCACGAACGGCGCGTGTCCGTGCAGGTAGTTGGTCCACCCGCCGGTCACCGGCGCGCCGGGGCTGAGCAGGTTGGTGGTGTCGGTGCCGACGTCGAGCTTCCACGCCGTCCAGGAGATGCCGTTCGCCCTCATCCAGTCGATCCAGGACTGCGCCTCGGGCAGGCAGGCCCGGCCGTCGAGGCCGCCGTCGGCGTTGCTGGCGCCCCACTCGGTGACGAAGAGGGCCAGGCCCGCGCGGATCGCGGCGTCCCCCTTGGCGCGCAGCGCCGCGCCGTGCGTGCACGAGTAGAAGTGCAGTGTGTACATCAGGTTGGTGCCGCTGACCGGGCTGGCCGCCGCCACGTCCACGTCCTGTGACCAGGTCGGGGTGCCGAGCACCACGATGTTGTCCGGGTCGGCGGCGCGGATCGCGGAAACCACCGCCTGGTGGTACGGCTTGATCACGCTGGTCCAGCTGACCTGCAACGGCTCGTTGTACGGCTCCCAGATGACGTTGGGCAGGTGACCGTAGCGGCGGGCCAGGTCACCGAAGAACGCCACCGCCTGGGACTGGTTGTGCTGCGCCTCGTGGGCGTGCCAGTCGACGATCACGTAGACCCCCGCGGTGACCGCGTTGTTGATGATGGTCTCCACCTGCGTACGCGCCCTGTTCGGGTCGCTGAGGTAGGCGCCCGCCGGCTCCACGCCCATGGCCGCGCGGATCACCTGCAGGTTCCAGTTGTCGCGCATCCAGCGCAGCGCGGAGAGGTTCTCGGCGTACGGGGCGGTCTCCCAGTTCAGCCACATGCTGCTGATGCCGCGCAACTGCACCCGCGCACCGGTCTTGTCGCACATCGTCGTACCGCAGACCCGAAGCTGGCCGTGCCGCTCGACCGGCGTGCCGGTGGCCGGTGGTGGGGTGGTCGTCGGCGGCGGGGTGGTCGGTGGGGTGCCGCCGGCGCAGGAGGCGCCGTTGACAGTGCAGTTCAGTGGCGTGCCGGTGCCGTTGACGAGGAAGCCGAACGAGGTCGACGCCCCGGCGGCGAGGGTGCCGTTCCAGGACACGTTGGCGAACGTGTAGTGGCTGCCGGAGGCCGTCTGCTGGGCGTTCCACGACTGCGTGACGCTCGACGAGGACGGCAGGTCGAACTCGACGCGCCAGCCGGTGATCTGGGCCGAGGTGTTGTTGGTGACGGTGACCTGGCCCTGGTAGCCGTTGCCCCAGTTGTTCGTCACCGAGAACACGGCGGTCGCCGCGCTCGCCGGTGCGGCGGTGACCACTGCCACCCCGCCGGCGAGCAGGCCGGCGACGGCCAGCGTGGTGACAAGTCTCAGTGTGCGCATGCTGAACCCGCTTCGGATCGACGGTGGTGGTCTGCGGCGGGGCGGCGCCTTGGCGCACCATATCGATCAATGACGATGACGACAAGGCGGGGTGGCTGTTCGGCGGCCGGGCCGCGGCGCGCGCCCGCCGCAGCGGAGCTAGCCGCGCGCGGCGCCCAGCGGCTTGGTGCAGAGCACGTCCGGCTGGGGCAGGTAGCCCAGCGCCCGCCAGAACCCCAACGCCACCGTGTCCTGCGGCAGGACCAGCAGGTTGACCCGGGGGCAACCCAACGCGGTGAACCGCTTCTCCAGCTCGGTGACCAGCAGCGTGGCCAGGCCCCGCCTGCGGTACGTCGGGTCCACGGCCAGCCGCAGGATCATCCCGCGCCGGCCGTCGTAGGTGCCCAGCACGACTCCGGCGAGCACCTGGTCGACCTCGGCGACCAGGAACAGCTGCGGGTCCCGGGTCAGCTTGGCCGCCAACTCCGGGCGGGGCAGCACGTCACGACCCGTCGCGGTCCACAACCGCGCGACACCGTCGTAGTCCTGCCAGCCGAACTCGCGAATGTGCGCCATGCCGCCTCCCCGCCAGGTGCCGACGGTCGTCGCACCGCCGACCATGACGCTACGTGACCGCTGGCCGGGCCGGTGCTCCGGCGTAGCGTGGGGCGCATGCGAACCACCACGTTGGGCAGTGCAGGTCCGGAGGTCGGCGTCATCGGTCTCGGGTGCATGGGCATGAGCCACGGGTACGACACCAGCGGTCCCCGCGACGACGACACCTCGATCTCGGTCGTCCGACAGGCCCTCGACCTGGGCGCGACGCTGATCGACACGTCCGACGTGTACGGGCCGTACACCAACGAGGAGCTGGTCGGGCGGGCGTTGACCGGTGGGCACCGGGAGCGGGCCGTGCTCGCGACGAAGGTCGGGCTGGTGGCGACCTCCCGCACGGGCGGTCCCGGCAACTCGCCGACGACCGGCAACAACGGCCGCCCGGAGCACATCCGCGCGGCGATCGACGCGAGCCTGCGCCGGCTCGGCACCGACCACGTCGACCTCTACCAGCTGCACCGGGTCGACCCGGAGGTGCCCATCGAGGAGTCCTGGGGCGCGCTGGCGGAGGTGGTGGCCGCGGGCAAGGCGCGGCACATCGGGCTCTCCGAGGTGACGGTGGCCCAGATCGCGCGCGCCCAGGCGGTGCACCCGGTGGCGTCGGTGCAGTCCGAGCTGTCGCTGTGGACCCGCGACCCGCTGGCCGAGGTGCTGCCGTACTGCGCCGAGCAGGGCATCGCCTTCCTGCCGTTCTCCCCGCTCGGGCGCGGCTTCCTCGCCGGTCGTTTCGCCTCGTTCGACGACCTGCCCGCCGACGACTTCCGACGCGGCCTACCGCGCTTCCAACAGGACGCGCTGCGGGCCAACCTCGCCATCGTCGCGAGGGTGCGGGAAATCGCCGGCCGGGCCGGGGTGAGCCCCGCGCAGGTCGCGCTCGCCTGGGTGATCGCCCAGGGCGACCGGGTCATCCCGATCCCCGGCACGAAGACGCCGAAATACCTGGTGGACAACTGCGCCGCCGGCGATGTGCGGCTCAGCGCCGAGGACCTGACCGACCTGGACGCGCTGCCGGCGCCGCAGGGCGGCCGCTACTGAGCGCCAGCACGTAGCCGCCCCGCCCCCGGTCGCGGATGTCGGGGCACGCACCGCGGCCGGGGGGCGCTCGTCACCCCGCGTAAGGCATCCTAGGAACCTAGTGAACGACGCTGACGGCACTGCGGCCCCGCCGATCTCCTGACGCCTCTGACGATCGATCTCCTCACCCGCCGTAGGCTTGGCAGCGATGACGCCAGCAGCCACCGCGTCGAAATCGGTACCGGTGGGGACAGATCGGCACGTGCGGGAGGTCCACGCGTGACGCACGGTGACGCGGAACTGGTGGCGCTCGCCCAAGCGGGTGACCCGGCGGCGCTCGGCGCGCTGCTGAGCCGGCACGAAGCCGGGATGCGGGCCGTCGCGCTGAGCGTCCTCGGCTACGGCCCGGACGCCGAGGACGCCGTGCAGGACGCCGTGGTGGTGGCGGTGCGTCGCATCGGCGAGGTCCGCGACCCGGCGGCCGTCGGCCCGTGGCTGCGTACCGTCGTGCGCAACACCAGCAGGATGGCGCTACGCCGACCCCGGGCGGTCCCGGTCGCCGAGCCGGAGTGGTTCGCCCGCCCCGCCGACGACCCCACCCCGGAGGAGGCGCTGGACCGGACCGCGCTACGCGACTGGGTCTGGCACGCCCTCGGGCAACTGTCCGAGACCGACCGGCTCGTCACCATGCTCCGCCATTTCAGCGACGCGTCCTCGTACCACGAGATCGCGGCCCTGTGTGGCGTCCCGGTCGGCACCGTCCGCAGCCGCCTCAGCCACGCCCGTCGGGCTCTCGCCGACGGGCTGCGCGCGGCCACCAGCGCCGCGCACACCGACGTCGCCGCGTCGCGCGCGTCGCGGTGGCGGGAGGGCAGCGACGTGATCGCCGCCGCGATGCACGGCGACTTCGCCCGGGTAATCCGGGACAGGTGGTGGCCGGAGGCCGAGATGATCGTTCCGGGCGGCCGCCGGGGCGGCCGCGACCTGGCGATCGCCGGCATGGACTCCGACCTGGCCGCCGGGGTTCGTCAGCGGCTGCGCAACGTGGTGGCCAGCGGCGACGTGCTGATCTGGGAGACCGACCTGATCAGCCCGCCGGACGACCCGGAGCACTGCCCGCCCGCGGCGCTGTGGTTGCAGATCCTGCGCGAGGGCCGGGTGCGCCGGATGACGCTCTTCCACCCGGCGCCGGCGCTGGTCTAGAAAAAGATTCGCCCGGCGAGCGAACTTCTCCCCCGGCCCGCGCATCTGGTCCGCGTCAGGCACCAGTCGCCGTGTCGGCGGACGCCGCGCGGATCTCGGATCGGGAGAGCAACAATGAGTTCCACCAGCCACGACGTCAGCGCCCTCGCGCCGGGCGCGCACACCATCACCGTCGACGGCGTGTCGCAGGTCTACCACGTCGCCGGCACCGGCCCAGTCTGCGTGGCGCACTCCGGCGGGCCGGGCATCGAGTGGGCCTACCTGCGCGCGCCCCGCCTGGAGGAGCACTTCACGATGGTGTACCTGGAGCCGGTGGGCACGGGCGCCTCGGGGCGGCTCGACAATCCCACCGATTACCGTATGGACACGTATGTCCGGTTCCTCGACGCTGTCGTCGCGCACCTCGGCGAGCCCCATGTGTATCTCCTCGGGCACTCGTACGGCGGGTTCGTCGTCCAGCGGTACGCCCTCGACCACCCCGACCGGGTCGCCGGTCTCGCCCTGTACGACACCTCACCCGTCACCGGGGCCGAGTTCTGGGCCGAGGCGGTGGCCGGTGTCGCCGCGTACCCGCAGCGGCACCCGGACCGACCGGAGGCGGCGGCGATCCCGGCAGCCTTCGATCAGCTCCACGCGGCGACCGACGACGAGTCGTTGGGCGCCGCGCTGCGCGCCGTCCTGCCGGTGTACCTCGCGGACTTCTGGGGCCGACAGCACGAATTCGCCCCGCTCCAGGCCGGCGTCCGGATCTGGGCGACGCCGGCCACCGCCCAGGACCCGACCCCCTTCGACGTTCGGGACAGGCTCGGTGAGATCACCGCGCCCGCCGTGGTGATCGTCGGGGCGTACGACTTCATCTGCGGCCCGCGCTGGGCGGAGCAGTTGCACGCGGGGCTCACTGACTCGCGGCTGGTCGTGCTGGAGCGCAGCGGGCACTTCGCCCACATCGAGCAGCCGGCGGAGTTCACCGAGGCGGTCGTCGGGCTGCTCCGGCGCTGACCCTCGTCGCCCGGAAGGTCGGTCCGTCACAGCGGGCACACCCGGGTCCGCTGCCGCGTTGCACGGTCATAGGCTGGGGCACTTTGGTGCACCGTGACGAGGAGGAGACCGCCGTGAGCCAGACCGAGCGGATGGATTCCGTCGACGAATGGAACGTCGCCGAGGACGACGGCGTCCTGGACGCCTCGGACACGCTCGACGACGACCGGGTGGGTGACCCGCTCGACACCGGCATCGTCGCCGCAGACCACTGGACCGCCGCCAACCGGTTCGGCACCACGCCGGCCGAGGAGCGGGCCGGTGAGTCCCTGGAGCAGCACCTCGCGCAGGAGGTGCCGGATGTCGACCCGTACGCCGAGGCGGACGACGACGAGGACGAGCTGACCCGCCGGGGATACGAGGCGGAGGCCCGCGCCGGCCGTCTCGTGGAGTACGACGAGGGTGTCCGCGAGGACGACGAGGACGAGTCGGTGGCGTGGGACGCCGGGATCGACGCGGGTGCCGCGAGCGCGGAGGAGGCGGCGATCCACGTGGTGGAGGACCCGGACGGGCCGGGCGACGGCCCGCTGCGCTGACCCCGACCGTACCGCTGTCGGGCCCGGCGCCTCGTGCGGCGCCGGGCCCGCGACACCGGTCGTCTCAGTGCATGACGACAGGCGTCTTGACCTGCTCACCCTGCGGATCGTCGAGCCGTGCCGGCTGACGCCGACGCGGCAGCAGGGCGGCCGGGATGAACGTGAGCACGACCAGCGCGAACGCGACCCAGAACGTGTTCGCGAACGACGAGGCGGCGAAGTCGAGCCCGCGCTCGATGAGCGACGGGTCGACAGGCATCTGCTGGAGCAGCTCGGGCCGCTGCTGGGAGGCGATGGCCAGGCCGGCCTCGGTGACCGGCTTGCCGCTCTCGTCCACCAGGCCCGGGATCTGCCGGGAACCGTTCAGCTCGTTGGTGAGGATCACCGACATCACCGCGGCGCCGACCGACCCGCCGATCTGCTGGAGGATGTTGACCAGCGTCGAGCCCCGGGCCACCTCCTGCGCCTGCAACGTCCGCAGCGCCGACGTCATGATCGGCATCATGGTGCCGCCCATGCCGAGGCCCATCACGAACAGCGACGCGCCGAGCAGCCAGTACGAGGTCTGCGGGTCGACCTGGGTGAAGCTGAAGAACCCGACGACGATGAGCGCCAGCGCGAACGGGACGGTGCGCCCGATCGGCACCCGGTCGGCGAGCGTGCCGGCGATCGGCATGGTGATCATCGCGCCGAGGCCCTGCGGGGCCATCAGCAGACCGGCCGCCAGCGTCGACTCCCCGCGCACCTGCAGGAAGTAGCTCGGGAAGAGCAGGCCCGCGCCCATGAACGCGATGATGAACACGAACAGCGTCAACGAGGCGACGGTCAGGCTCCGGTTACGGAACAGCCGCAGGTCGAGCAGCGGGTGCCGGGGCTTGAACGAGTAGAGCACGAACGCCACGACCAGGGCGGCGCCGACGAGCATCGGGGCCCAGACCTCGGAGTCGGTGAAGGTGCCCGCCTCCGGCAGGGACGAGACGCCGTACAGGAAGAGCGCCAGACCCGGCGAGAGCATGAGCATGCCGACGAAGTCGAACGACTCGGACGGCTCGGGGGCGTCCTTCGGCAGCGCGACCTGCGCGTAGATCAGCGCGATCACACCGATCGGCAGGTTGATCAGGAAGATCCAGTGCCAGCTCGCGGTGTCGATCAGCCAGCCGCCGAGGATCGGGCCGCCGATCGGGCCGAGCAGCATCGGGATGCCGAGGACGGCCATCAGCCGGCCGATCCGGTGCGGGCCGGCCGCCCGGGTCATGATGGTCATGCCCAGCGGCATGAGCATGCCGCCGCCGAGCCCCTGCAGGACGCGGTAGCCGATCAGCTCGCCGATCGTGTCGGCCGTGGCGCAGAGCCCCGAGCCGATGGTGAACAGGGCCAGCGCCACCATGTAGAGCCGTTTGGTGCCGAACCGGTCGGCCGCCCACCCGCTGAGCGGGATCACCGTGGCGAGGGCGAGGGTGTAACCGGTCATGGTCCACGCGACCCGGGCGTAGGACGCGTCGAACTCGCTCTGGAATGTGGGCAGCGCCACGCTGACCACCGTCACGTCGAGGATCGACATGATCGCGCCAAGAACGACGACGCCCGCCACCTTGAGCACCGCGGCGTCGAGTTTGTCCGATGTCGCGACGGATTGCTGTGTCACTAACTCTCCTGAAGTCGATTGAGCCGGCCAAGGGTGCGGTGGCGGCGATGCCGTGCCTGCCTGGCGCGGGGCGCGCCGTGCCAGGACGACGACGCGCGCAGGAAGAGTATCGGGCGGGTGTGACGGTTCGCCGCCGGTTTACGTGTCGACGCGGCGTCGCAGCCGAACGGCCGTCCGATCGGGGCCGGACGGTCGGGCCCAGCCAGGGATCGCTGATCCCTGGACAGAGCGCGCCTGGTTGGGGTTCCGGGGCGGTGCGACGGTCGGTCCATGACACCTTTCACCCACACCGTCACCGGCCACTGGATCGGCGGCGAGACCGTCGCCGGCACGGCCGGCACCGTTCCCGTCGTGAACCCGGCGACCGGCGAGGTCGTCGCGGAGACTCCGGCCGGCACCGCCGCCGACGTCGACCGGGCCGTCGCCGCGGCCCGGGCGGCGTTCCCCGGCTGGGCGGCGACCACGCCGCAGCACCGCGCGGGCGTGCTGCGACGCCTCGGCGCCGGCCTCGCCGCCCGACAGGAGGAGATCGCCCAGGCGATCACCGCCGAGATGGGCTCGCCGATCGGCATGTCCCGCACCGCCCAGGTCGCCTTCCCGGCCGCCGTGGTCGAGTCCGTCGCCACCCTGGCCGACGACTTCGCCTGGACCGAGGAGGTGGGCAACTCGCTGATCGTCCGTGAGCCGATCGGCGTCGTCGGCGCGATCACCCCCTGGAACTTTCCGTTGCAGCAGATCGTCTCCAAGCTGGCGCCGGCGCTGCTCGCGGGCGACACGATGGTCTTCAAGCCCTCCGAGAACGCCCCGCTGACCGCGCGGATCCTCGCCGAGGTCGCCGCCGACGCGGGCGTGCCGGCGGGCGTGCTCAACGTGGTGTACGGCACCGGGGCGGTCGTCGGCGAGGCCATCTCCGCGCACCCGGACATCGACATGATCTCCTTCACCGGCTCCACCCGGGCCGGCCGGCGCATCGGCGCGGTGGCCGCGGAGACCGTCAAGCGGGTCGCGCTCGAACTGGGCGGCAAGGGCGCGACCATCATCCTGGACGACGCCGACCTGCCCGAGGCTGTCAACCGGTCACTGCTGATGGCGTTCAGCAACGGTGGCCAGGTGTGCGGCGCGTGGCCGCGGATGCTGGTGCCCGCCTCCCGCCAGGAGGAGGTCGTCGCACTCGCCGTCGAGGCGGCGAAGCAGTACACCGTCGGCGACCCGACCGACGTGGCCACCCGGATCGGCCCGATGGCGTCCGAGGCCCACCGGGAGAAGGTCGTCGGGTACATCCGGAGGGGCATCGCCGACGGCGCCCGGCTCGTGTTCGGCGGCCCGGACCGACCCGAGGGCCTGCCCACCGGGGCCTACGTCCAGCCGACGATCTTCGCCGACGTCGACCCGACCACGCCCATCGCCCAGGAGGAGATCTTCGGCCCGGTGCTGACGATCATCCCGTACGCCGACGAGGAGGAGGCCGTGGCGATCGCCAACGGCACCCCGTACGGCCTGACCAGCGGTGTCTTCGGCGAGCCGGAGCACGCTCTGGCCATCGCCCGGCGGTTGCGGGTGGGGCAGGTCGACGTGAACGCCGGCCACTGGAACCCAATGGCTCCCTTCGGCGGTTACAAGCAGTCCGGTAACGGTCGCGAGTTCGGCCGCTTCGGCCTGGAGGAGTTCCTGGAGACCAAGTCGATCCAGCGCTGAGGTTCGTCGCCCCGACGAGTCGACGGGACGAGGCGGGGTCGGCCCCGGTGGCGGGGGCGGGCGGGACCCGGAACAGGGTGGCCGGGTCCCACTGTTGCACTCCAGGTGCCGGCCACCGCCGGCGCCCACCGATCGGAGACACCGTGAACCGCGCACAGCTCGCCAGCTTCCTGCGTACGCGGCGGGAGGCGCTGCAACCCGAGGACGTGGGGCTGCCCCGGGGGCGGCGCCGACGCACCGGTGGGCTGCGGCGCGAGGAGGTGGCCACGTTGAGTGGTATGTCCACCGACTACTACAGCCGGCTGGAGCAGCAGCGCGGGCCGCGCCCGTCGGAGCAGATGCTCGCCGCGTTGGCCCGTGGCCTGCGGCTCTCGCTGGCCGAACGGGACCACCTGTTCCTGCTCGCCGGGCACGCCGCACCGCACCGCACCGTACGGGCCGACCACGTCAACCCGGGAATGATGCGCATCCTCGACCGGATGCACGACACGCCGGCCCAGGTGGTGAACCACCTCGGCGAGACCCTGGCGCAGACCGCGCCGGCCGTCGCCCTGCTGGGTGACGAGACCCGCTACACCGGGCTGGCGCGCAGCGCCCACCACCGCTGGTTCACCGACCCGTCGGTTCGGCGGCGGCACCCGGAGGAGGACCACCACACGCAGAGCCGCCTGCTCGTGGGGCACCTGCACGCGTCGTACACCCGCGACGGGCGCGGTTCGCGGGCCGCGACCCTCGTCGACGACCTGCTGGCCAGGAGCCCGGAGTTCGCCGAGCTGTGGCGCGGGCATCCGGTGCCGGCCGGCTACTGCCCGGCGAAACGCTTCCTCCATCCGGAGGTCGGGGCGTTGGAGTTGCACTGCCAGACGCTCGTCGACCCGGACCAGTCCCAGACGCTGCTGGTTTTCACCGCCGCTCCCGGCTCGCCGAGCGACGAGAAGCTGCGGTTGCTCTCCGTCATCGGCGGACAGCTCATCTGACCTCCCGAGCGGAGGGCGGCGGCCGGGACGAACCCGACCTGGTGGGCCTGGCGCTGCACGCGCCACGCGCCGTGGTGGACAAGGCGCTCAAGGGGGCCACCACGCACCGGTGACGCCGACGCCCGGACGGGATCGTGCACGGGGTGTTCAGGCGACGTTCCGGTGGGAGTTCCACTGTGGTGGGCGACGGGCGCTTGCATCGGCGCGGCGGTACCGACCGCCGACTCGAAGCTGGAGGCAATGTGCGTACGACTTCCACAGGAGCCCGCGCCGTCGCGGCGGCCGTGGTGGCGATCTCGCTGCTCGCGGCCGCGCCGGCACTCGGCGCGCCGGCACCGGAGAGCCCGCAACGACCAGGCCCCGGGGCGAGCTGCGCGCCGGACGCGGCGCTGCTCGGCTTCACCGACGCCCTCGACAAGACCAGCTTCCGGGGCCAGCCGGTCGCCGGACTCTCCGCGCTGGCCCCCACCCGGCCCGGACGCGCGCTCGCGCTGGTGGACAACATCGGCGCCACGCCCGCCCGGGTGTTCGGCCTGGGCCTGGAGAACGGCCGGCACGGGGTGCGGGCGGCGGTCCGCGACGTCACTGTCCTCACCCGTCCGGACGGCACGCCGTACACCGGGGTGGACTTCGACGGTGAGGGGCTGGTCGCGGAGCGCGGCGGGGCGACGATCCTGGCGAGCTCGGAGCGGGAGCCGTCGATCCGGCGGTTCCGGCTCTCCGACGGCCGGGAGGTCGCGTCGCTGCCGGTGCCGGAGCGGTTCCGGGTCACCCCGGCCGGCGGGGCCGCCGTCAACCAGACGTTCGAGGCGCTGGCCGGCACCCCGGACCACCGGACGCTCTACGCCGGGATGGAGGGCCCGCTCGCCGAGGACGGCCGCGACGCCGCCGGTCGCGGCCTCAACCGGATCATCCGGTACGACGGCCGCGAGGGCGGGGCGTACGCCCCCGGCGTCCAGTACGCCTACCGGACCGACAGCGAGCTGGGCCTGGTCGAGCTGATCGCGCTCGGTGGCGACCAGTTGCTCGCCGTGGAGCGCGGCTTCACCACCGGAGTGGGCAACACCGTCCGGGTCTACCGGGTGTCCGCCACCGGCGCGCCGGACGTCTCCGGCGTGCCGTCGCTGTCGACGGTGACCGACCCGCGCGCGTGGCTCGGCAAGGAGCTGCTCGTCGACCTGGTCACCTGCCCGCCGTCGGGCGCGACCACGAAGCAACCCCAGCCGAACCCGCTGCTGGACAACATCGAGGGCGCGGCGCTCGGCGGCACCCTGCCGGGCGGTCGTCGGGAGTTGTTCCTGGTCTCCGACGACAACGGCAGCGCCACCCAGACCACCAGGGTGTACGCGCTGTCGGTGCGGCTGCGACCGGAGGTGACGCTGCGGGAGCGGGCGCTGCTGTCGGCGACCGCGTACCAGCCGGGCCCGGTCTCCGGCACCCAGCTCGCCACCGCCCCGGTCAACGGGATCAGCGCGCCCTTCCCCGGGCAGCCCATCCCCGGGTTCTCCGCAGTGATCCCGGCCCGGCCGGGTGACCGCTCCGGCCGGCGGCTGCTCGCCATGCCGGACAACGGTTTCGGCGCGAAGACCAACTCCGCCGACTTCCTGCTGCGGGCGTACGAGATCGAGCCCGACTACCCCCGCCGTGGCGTGAACGTGCGCGGGCACATCAGCTTCCGCGACCCGGACCACCGGGTGCCGTTCCCGATCGTCAACGAGAACACCGCGGACCGCCTGCTCACCGGCGCGGACTTCGACATCGAGTCGCTGGCCCGCGGCGCGCGCGGCGACCTGTGGATCGGCGACGAGTTCGGCCCGTACCTGGTCCACGTGGACCGGACCGGGAAGGTGCTCCAGGCGCCGATCCCGCTGCCAGACGGGACGAAGTCCCCGCAGTCGCCGGACCTGGCTCCGGGCGAGACGCCGACGGTGCGCGCCAGCAACGGGTTCGAGGCGATGGCGGCCAGCGAGGACGGCTGGACGCTCTATCCGATCCTGGAGGGCGCCCGCGTCGACGACCCGGACCAGCGTCGCCGGGTGGTCTACGAGTTCGACGTGCGGCGCAACCGGTACACCGGTCGCACCTGGTCGTTCCGGGTGGACGACCCGTCCCTGCTGGTCGGCGACGCGGCGGTGCTCGACGGCCGGCGGCTGCTGCTGATCGAGCGGGACAACGGCATGGGTCCGCAGTCGCTGGTGAAGCGCCTGGTCGTGACCGACCTGGACGAGGTCGGCGCGGACGGCTACCTGAAGCGGCGGACCGCTGTCGACCTGATGCGCGTCGCCGACCCGACGGGCGTCTCCACCCCGGCCCGGCCGGGCGAGTACGGCGTCGGTCCGCTCTTCTCGTTCCCGTTGCAGTCGGTCGAGTCGGTGCTGCCGCTCGGCGGTGACCGGGTGCTCGTCGCCAACGACAACAACTTCCCGGGCAACGACGGGCGCATCCCGGGGCGCGCGGACGACACCGAGCTGATCGTGATCGGCGTACCCGGTCTGCGGTAGTCCCGCCGACCGACGGCCCTCGGCGCCCACCCGTGCCGGGGGCCGTCGCGTTGCGGGGGCCGATGTCCGGACACGTAGGACATTGATATCGATGGGCGTCGCTGTAATGATTAACAGACTTTACAGTTAACTCGTCCCCGGGAAGGACCAGAGATGACGCGACGACGGGCCGGAGCCCTCCCCCGCATCCGCTGGACCGCCGTGCTCGCGGCGGTCGTCCTCACCCTGCCGGCCGGGCTGGTGCTCGGCGCCCCGGCCGCGACGGCGGCCGCGACCGGCGCCATCACCGGGTACGGCGGCAAGTGCGTCGACGTGGCCGCCGCGAACCCGGCCAACGGCACAGCGGTGCAGCTCTTCACCTGCAACGGCTCCGCCGCGCAGCAGTGGACCGTGGCCGACGACGGCACCATCCGGGCGCTCGGCAAGTGCCTCGACATCGCCGCCGGCAGCACCGCCAACGGCGCCCGCGCCCAGATCTACGACTGCAACGGCACCGGGGCACAGCAGTGGTCGGCCGGTGCCGGGCAGCTGGTCAACCCGGTCTCCGGGAAGTGCCTCGACGCGACCGGCCCCAGCTCGGCCGACGGCACCCCGCTCCAGCTCTGGAGCTGCACCGGCGCCGCCAACCAGACCTGGACGCTGCCCACCGGCGGCGGCACCCCGCCACCGTCGTCGGGCGGCTTCACCCACCCTGGCGTGCTGGTCAGCCGGGGCCAGCTCGACTTCGTCAAGGGCCGGGTGCAGGCCGGCGCGCAGCCGTGGGCGGCGGCCCACAACCAGATGATGACCAGCCGGTACGCCTCCCTGTCGCGCACCCCGGCCCCCCGGTCGGTGGTGGAGTGCGGTTCCTACTCGAACCCCAACAACGGCTGCACCGACGAGCGTGAGGACGCCATCGCCGCGTACACCCACGCGCTCGCCTGGTATCTCACCGGGGACGCCCGGTACGCGCAGAAGTCGATCCAGATCATGGACGCCTGGTCGGCCACCATCACCGCGCACACCGGCAGCAACGCCCCGTTGCAGACCGGCTGGGCCGCCTCGGTCTGGCCCCGGGCCGCCGAGATCATCAAGTACACGTACGCGAGTTGGCCCAACGCCAACCGCTTCGCCACCATGCTGCGCAACGTCTACCTGCCGGTGGTGCGCAACGGCTCGAACAGCAACGGCAACGGGGAGCTGACCATGATGGAGGCCACCGTCGGCATCGCGGTGTTCCTGGAGGACCGGTCCGCCTACGACGCGGCGGTCACCCGCTTCCTCAACCGCGCCCGCGCGTTCGTCTACCTGCCCAGCGACGGCGCGCTGCCGTACACGGTGCCCGGCAGCGGCCTGGACACCAACGCGGAGATCATCGGCTACTGGCAGGGCCAGTCCACCTTCGTCGCCGGCCTCGCCCAGGAGACCTGCCGCGACTTCACGCACACCGGGTACGGCATCTCCGCCATCTCGCACGTCGCCGAGACCTCCCGCATCCAGGGACGTGACCTGTACCCGCAGGTCGGCGAGCGGCTGCGGCAGGCGCTCGGGTTCCACTCGCGCTACCAGCTCGGCGAGACGCCGCCCTCCTGGCTCTGCGGCGGCAGCCTCACCCGGGGCCTCGGCCCGATCACCGAGGTCGGCTTCAACGCGATGAGCACCCGGCTGGGCAACGTCATGACCAACACCCAGACCCTCACGCTGCAACAGCGTCCCGCCGGCACGAACAACCTCTTCGTCGCCTGGGAGACGCTGACCCACGCCAACAACCCCAACTGACCAGGCCGGGCGGGTCGACGCCGGGCGTTTGGCGTCGACCCGCCGAGCCGCTCAGCCGTCGGCCCCCAGCGCGGCCACCGGGCTGACCCGCGACGCGCGCCGCGCCGGCAGCACCCCGGCCAGCGCGGTCAGCGCCACGAGCGTCACGAAGAGCCCGGCCAGCGGCAGCGTCGGCGCGGTCAGCGGGGCCTCGATCCCGAGCGTCCGCACCGCCAACCAGGCGTACGGCACGCCGAGCAGCAGGCCGATGGTCGCGCCGATGACCCCGTACAGGCCGGACTCGACGGTCAGCATGGTCCGCAGGCCGGTCCGGGACAGCCCGATCGCCCGCAGCAGCCCGGACTCGCGGACCCGCTCCACGACCGAGAGCGCGGTCGTGGAGCCCACGCCGACGACAGCGATCAGCACGGTCAGGCCGACCAGGCCGACGGCTACCCAGACCAGGGTACGTACCAGCGACTCGCTGCGGTCCCGTTCGTCGGCGAGCACCGCGAGACCCACGCCCTCGCTGCCGGCGATCGCCTGGCGCAGCGCCCGCACACCGGCGGTCCGACCGTTCTCGCCGGCGCCGGCCGCGTCGGCCAACAGACCGGTGTACGCGGCTGGCACTCCGAGCCGGTCCAGGTCGGCCGGATCGGCGAGGATGCCCGCGTGCAGCGGACCACCACCGGGCAGGACCGCGGCGACCCGTACCTCCACCCGGCGCCCGTCGACGGCGAGCGCGACGCTGTCGCCGGCCCGCAGCCCGGCGTCCCAGGCGACCCACGCGCTGAGCACGATGCGGCCGGGACCCCGGTCGGTGAGCGTTCCCTGGGCCACGTCCAGGTCACCGGTGGTGGGTAGCGCCGCCAGGTCCAGGTCGTTGGTCGGGTAACCGGAATCCCCGTCGCCCAACTCCTCGGTGCCGCGCAGCAGCCGGACGCCGTCGACCCGCCGGTACGGCACCACCTGCGCCAGCGCGCCGTGCGCCGCCTCGACCCGGGACACGACATCCGCCGGAAGCGCCTCTCCGCTGCCGCTGGTGACCTCGAAGTCGGTCGGCGCCGAGAGCGCCATCTCGCGGTCGGTGAGGATCCGCAACGATGCCCCACCGATGACCACCCCGGTGATCAGGGTGACGCCCAGCGCGACCACCACCGAGACCGCCGCCGCCCGGCGCGGCGCGCCGCCGACGCCGCCGAGGGACATCCGCCCGATCGGCCCGAGTTGGCGCAGCGGCCAACCCACCACGGCCAGCACCGGTCGGACCAGCAGCGGCCCGAGGGTCACCAGCGCGAAGAACGCCAGGGCGCCGGACGCCACCAGCAGCAGCAGTGGCGCCATCGGATCGTAGTTCTCCTGCTCCGGCGTCGGCAGTTGGCTGATTGTCGCGACGGCGGCCAGCACCGCGCCGCCGGCGAGGAGCAACCCGCACACCAGGCGCGGCGTCCCGACGCCGCGCCGGCCGGCGGTGGTGCCCGCCGCGCGCAGCGCCTCCAGCGGGGAGACCCGGGCGGCCGAGAACGCGGGCGCCAGGACGGCCAGCGTGGTGAGCACGACGGCGCCGACCACCACCTGGACGGCCGCCGCCACCGGTAGGCCCGGTGACGACACCGCGTGGCCGGCGGCGCGCAGGACCGCCGGCAGCGCGTACCCGAGGGCGAGGGCGCCGGCCACCCCGACGACGCCGGAGACGAGCCCGGTCAGGGCCCCCTCGGCGGTCAACGCCCGGACCAGCGTGCCCCGACCCGCGCCGACGGCCCGCAGCAGCGCGAGTTGCCGCATCCGCTGGGCGAAGACGATCCGGAACGTCGAGGTGACCACCAGCGCCGCCGCCGCGACGGCGATGGCGACGAAGACGCCGACCAGGACGAACAGCCGGCTGACCTGGTCGGCGGCCGCTTCGGCCTCCGCCTGGCGCACCTCGGCGCCGGTGCGGATCGGTTGACCGGTGACCGCCGCGAGGAGCCGCTGACGGACCTCCCCGGTCGACGCGTCGGACGCCACGCGTACGTCGACGCGCTCCACAGTGGTCAGGCGCGCCCAGGTGGTCACCGCGGTGTCCGGGGCGTACGCGTCGGAGCCGGCGTCGGCGCCGCTTCCGACCATGCCGGTCACGGTGAGCCGCGCGGGCGCGGTGAGCTCACCGCCCGTGCCGCTGGTGGTGCTGCCGACGGCCAGCCCCAGCCGCTCGGCGGTACGCGGCGTGATCGCGATCTCGCCGGGGCGTTCGGGGTAGCGCCCCGCGGTGACCCGGACCGTGGCCAGCGGGCCGGCGCCCGGGTCGGATCGCAGGTTGAGGTAGCCCTCGCCGACGGACACCCCGGTCGCGACCCGGCCGACGACCTCGGCCACCCCGGGCACGGCGCGTACGCGCTGCCAGTCGGTGACCGTCGGTGGTGGGTGCTCGGTGTCGCCGAGCACCAGGTCGGTGGCGGCCGGGGTGCCGCTCAGGTTGTCCCGCACGGTCCGTTCGGTGATCTGCTGCACCAGCACGGTGCCGAACACCACGAAGGACGCGACGAGGATCGCCAGGCCGGTCAGGACCAACCGGCCGGGGCGCCGGGCGGCGGCGGCCGTCTGGGTACGCAGCACCGGCGCCCTCATCGACCGGCCGCCAGATCGCGCAGCGCGTCGGTGACCGACACCTGGTCCGGCTTGTCGATCTCGCCGGCGACCCGACCGTCGGCGAGCAGCACCACCCGGTCGGCGTACGCGGCGGCGACCGGGTCGTGGGTGACCATGACGACGGTCTGGCCGAGGTCGCGGACGGAGTCGCGCAGGATGGTGAGCACCTCCGCGCCGGAGCGGGAGTCGAGGTTGCCGGTCGGCTCGTCGGCGAAGACCACGGCGGGTCGCGCCACCAGGGCGCGGGCCAGCGCCACCCGCTGCTGCTGGCCGCCGGACAGCTCGCTGGGCCGGTGGGCGAGCCGGTCGCCGAGGCCCAGCACCCGCACCAGGTGCTCCAGCAGGTCCGGGTCGGGCTGCCGGCCGGCGAGGTCCAGCGGGAGGGTGATGTTCTGCGCGGCGGTGAGCTGTGGCAGCAGGTTGAAGGACTGGAACACGAACCCGATGCGCTCCCGGCGCAGCCGGGTCAGCGTCCGGTCCGACTGACCGGTCAGGTCGGTGCCGTCGAGCAGGACCCGGCCGGAGGTGGCGGTGTCGAGGCCGGCGAGGCAGTGCATGAGGGTCGACTTGCCGGACCCGGACGAGCCCATGATGGCGGTGAACGCGGCCCGGTCGAAGCCGACCGAGACCCGGTCCAGGGCACGGACGGCGGTGTCGCCGCTGCCGTACACCTTCGTCAGGTCGACGGCGGCGACGGCGGCGTGGCCGAGGTCCGGCGGGGCCTGGGTTGTCATTGTTCCTCCAGTGGCTGCGTGTGACGGTGGAAGCGTCGCCGCCGCCGGCGGGTGCGCACATCGGCCCGGGGCGGGGTAGCGCCGCCGCCGGGTCTGCCTTTCGGCCGATCTACGGTCCCGCCGCACTGGCTACGCTGGGTCATCATGAGCACGCCGGATCTTCGACGTTGGTGGGTGCGCCTGGCGCAGGCCGCCGGGCTGGTGGCCATCGGGCTGCTCGCCCTCTTCGACCTGCGGTTCAGTTCGCCGCAGAGCCCGGCCGCCCTCCTGCTTCTGGTGGTGCGGGTGGGGCTGGCGGCGGCGACGGTGCCGCTCTGGCTGCCGGCGCACCGGCTGGGCTCCCGACGGCTGCCGCTGGCCGCGCTGGCGCTCGCCGTCGCCTCACTGACCGTGACCACCGGGATCATGGTCCTCGCCAGCGGCGGCTACCTGCTCGGCGGCACCTGGGGGCTGGCCGAGTCGGCCGGGCTGATCGGGGTGGTGTTCGTGGTCACCCGCTGGGGCGCGGCGCGGCTCGTCCCGTGGGCGGCGGGCGCCGCCGGGCTCGCCGTCGCGGCGCTGCCGCTGCGCGCCGGCACCGAGAACCTGCTGGTGATCTTCGGTCTGCTCCAGGTGATCGGCGCGGCCGGCGCCGCCGGGGTGGGGCTCTACCTGCGGGTCATGGCCGCCGGGCGGGACCGGGCGATCGCCCTGGTCCGGGCCGAGCAGCGCGCCGAGTTCGCCCGTGACCTGCACGATTTCATCGCCCACCATGTCACCGGCATCGTGGTGCAGGCGCAGGGCGCGCGGTTCGTCGCCGAGCGGGACCCGCGCCGGGTGATCGTCGCCCTGGAGCAGATCGAGCGGGCCGGCGCGGAGACGATGGCCTCGATGCGGCGGATGGTCGGCGTCCTGCGCAACCCGGACGCGCCGCCGGACGCGCCGCTGGCTCCGCTGGCCGGGGTCACCGACCTGGAGCCGCTGGTGGCCGGATTCAACGGCGCGGCGAGCGTCCCGGTGCGGCTGCACCTCGACGGTGACCTGGACGGGCTGCCGGTGGAGGTGTCCACCTCCGCGTACCGGGTGGTGATGGAGGGGTTGACCAACACCCGTCAGCACGCGCCGGACGCCCGGTCGGTGCGGGTGGCGGTGCGTCGTACCCCGGACTGGTTGCTCGTCCGGGTGGCCGACGACGGCGCGTCGCCGCGCACCGCGCCGGCCCGGGGGCACGGCTTCGGCCTGATCGGCCTCAGCGAGCGGGTCCGCGCCCTCGGCGGCACGATCACCGCGGGTCCGGGCGTCACCGGTGGCTGGGTGCTCGACGTGGCGTTCCCGCTGCACCCGGCGGTGACCGCGTGATCCGGGTGTTGATCGCCGACGACCAGGCCATGGTCCGGACCGGCTTCGGCATGATCATCGGCGCCCAGCCGGACATGGTAGTGGTCGGCGAGGCCGCCGACGGGGTCCTCGCCGTCGAACTGGCCCGGCGACTGCGCCCGGACGTGGTGCTGCTGGACATCCGGATGCCCCGCCTCGACGGTCTCGAAGCCCTGCGGCTGCTCGCCGGCCCGGGCGTCGCCGACCCGGTCCGGGTGGTCGTGGTGACGACCTTCGACCTCGACGAGTACGTGCACACCGCGCTCGGCAACGGCGCGTGCGGCTTCCTGCTGAAGGACTCCGGGCCCGCGCTGCTGGTGGAGGCCGTCCGCGCGGCCGTGTCCGGCGACGCGTTGATCAGCCCCTCCATCACGGTACGACTGCTGGAGCACCTCAGCTCACCCGCCCCGGCCCTGGACCACTGTGGGTTGTCACCGCGGGAACTCGACGTCGTGAAGCTCGTCGCCCGGGGACTGACGAATGCCGAGATCGCCGGGCAGCTCTTCATCGCGGTCGGCACCGTCAAGACCCACCTGGCGAGCGTGCAGTCGAAGCTCGGGGCCCGCAACCGGGTCGAGATCGCCGCCTGGGCCTGGGCGCGCCGCCTCGTCGACTGACGGGACAACGACCGGGTGAGACGCCGCAGGAGGTCACTGTGAACGGAGGTAACCGCGTGATGACGGACGGGTAACGCCCACCGGCGGGGTCTGGCGCGCGCCACGACCTCTTGCGACGCTAACCGTGTGTATGACTACGACGTGGTGGTGCTGGGGTCCGGGCCGAGCGGCCAGAAGGCCGCGATCGCCGCCGCCAAGCTCGGCAGGCGGGTCGGCATCGTGGACCGCCGCGACATGATCGGTGGGGTGTGCATCAACACCGGCACCGTCCCCTCCAAGACGTTGCGCGAGGCCGTGCTCTACCTGACCGGCCTGAGCCAGCGGGACCTGTACGGCAGCAGCTACCGGGTCAAGGAGGACATCACCGTCAGCGACCTGGCCGCCCGGACCCAGCACGTCATCACCCGGCAGACCGACGTCATCCGCAACCAGCTCGCCCGCAACCGGGTCACGATGATCACCGGCACCGGCCGCTTCGCCGACGCGCACTCGATCTGGGTCGACGGCGGCGCCGGCCGCGAGTCGAAGGTGACCTTCGACAAGGCCATCATCGCCGCCGGCACCCGCCCGGCCCGCCCGGACAGCGTCGACTTCGACGACCGGACCATCGTGGACTCCGACGGCGTGATCAACCTGCAGGCCGTGCCGCGCAGCATGGTCGTGGTCGGGGCCGGTGTGATCGGCATGGAGTACGCGTCGATGTTCGCCGCGCTCGGCACCAAGGTGACGGTGGTGGAGCGCCGCGAACGGATGCTCGACTTCTGCGACGACGAGGTCGTCGAGTCGCTGAAATACCACCTGCGCGACCTGTCGGTGGCGTTCCGCTTCGGCGAGGAGGTCGCCGCGGTGGAGAAGCACCAGACGGCGGCGCTGTGCGTCCTCAAGAGCGGCAAGAAGATCGTCGCGGATACGGTGATGTACTCGGCCGGGCGGCAGGGCCAGACCGACGACCTGGCCCTGGAGGCGGCCGGGCTGGCGGCGGACCGGCGTGGCCGGATCGCCGTCGACGCCACCTACCGCACCCCGGTGGAGAACATCTACGCCGTCGGCGACGTGATCGGCTTTCCGGCGCTCGCGTCCACCTCGATGGAGCAGGGCCGGCTCGCCGCCCAACACGCCTGCGGCGAGCCGATCCGGGAGATGCACGACCTGCAACCGATCGGCATCTACACCATCCCGGAGATCAGCTTCGTCGGGCAGACCGAGGCGCAGCTCACCGAGTCCTCGACCCCGTTCGAGGTGGGCGTCGCCCGCTACCGGGAGCTGGCCCGCGGCCAGATCGTCGGCGACTCGTACGGCATGCTCAAGCTGCTCGTCTCCCCCGACGACGGTCGGCTGCTCGGGGTGCACGTGTTCGGCACCGCGGCCACCGAGATCGTCCACATCGGGCAGGCCGTGATCGGCTGCGGCGGCACCATCGACTACCTCATCGACGCGGTGTTCAACTACCCGACGCTGGCCGAGGCGTACAAGGTCGCCGCTCTGGACGCCTCCAACAAGATCCGCAACATCACCCGCATCGACGGTTGAGCGCACAAGAGGCTCGGCCGGCGCGGGAGAGGCTCCTCCGCGCCGGCCGAGCGTTGGTCAGCTCGCCGAACAGCTGGGGCTGAGGCTGCCGGCGGTGCCGTTGGCCTGGAAGCCGAACTCGGTGGACTGCCCGGCGGCCACCTGGCCGTTGTAGGCCACGTTCGTCCAGGTCGTCGCGCCGGAGCTACCGCTGCGGTTGGCACTCCAGGCGTTGGTCACCGTCGCGCCCGACGGGAGGGTGATCGCGACCCGCCAGCCGTTGAGAGCCGACGAGCCGGCGGTCACCCGCACGTTCGCCACGAAGCCACCGGTCCACTGGTTCACCGACACCGTCGCGGTGCAGCCACCCTGCGTCGGCGGATCGGTCGGCGGGTCCGTCGGCGGATCGGTCGGCGGGTCGGTGGGCGGGTCCGTCGGCGTGGTGCCGCTGTTCAACGCCGCGAGGACCGCGTCGTACGCCGGCTTCTTCTGGCCGCTGCCGTTGAACAGCAGCGGGGTCTGGTTGGACCGCCAGGAGTCGCTGTCCCGGATGCCCCACACCGTGATGCCGGTGCACCGGGCCACCGCCAGGCAGTCCTCCACGACACTGCGGTACGTGTTGGCCGGGGCGCCCTGGATGTCCAACTCGGTGATCTGCACGTCCACGCCGAGGGCCGCGAAGCTGGACAGCGTGGTGCGGTAGTTGCTGACGTACGGCGAGTCGTTGTTGAAGTGCGACTGGAAGCCCACGCAGTCGATCGGCACGCCCCGGGACTTGAAGTCCCGCACCATGTTGTACACCGCCTGCGTCTTGGCGTGCGTCCAGTTGTCGGTGTTGTAGTCGTTGTAGCACAGCTTGGCGTTCGGGTCCGCCGCGTCGGCCGCCCGGAACGCCGCCTCGATCCAGTCGTTGCCGGTGCGCTGGAGGTTCGAGTCCCGACGCGCTCCCGAACTGCCGTCGGCGAACGCCTCGTTCACCACGTCCCAGGCCACGACCTGACCCCGGAAGTGGGTGGCGACCTGCGTGACGTGGTTGAGCATCGCCGACCGCAGGGCGCTGCCGCTCATGCTCTCCATCCACCCCGGCTGCTGCGAGTGCCAGGCGAGGGTGTGGCCGCGCACGCTCATGCCCCGGCTGCGGGCGTGGCTGACGATCCGGTCCGCGTCGGTGTAGCTGAACCGACCCTGTTGTGGCTCGGTCGCGTTCATCTTCATCTCGTTCTCGGGCGTCACCGAGTTGAACTCACGGTTCAGGATCGTCGTGTACGCGGAGTCGTTCAGCTTGAACGCCGCCACCGCCGCGCCGAAGTACCGACCCTTCTCGGCGGCGGACGTGCCCAGCGTCGTTCCGGCGGCGGCCGGCGCCGTCATGAACAGCGCCATGCCGGCGGCGAGGGCGCCCACACCGGTCAGCGCGACGGCGGCTCTCGACGCCGCCTTCCATCTGGTTCTTCTCATCTCGGGCGACTCCTTCTGTGGTGGGGTGGAAGGGAAAATCAGGACACCGCACAGGCGGTGCCGTTGAGGGCGAACGACGACGGCTTGCCGGTGCCGCCCTCGTGCGTGGCCTGGAAGCCGATCTCGACGGCGGCGTTCGGGGCGATGGTGGCGTTGTAGGAGACGTTGCGGGCGGTCACCGCGCCGCTCGCCGGGGCGTACTGGGCGTTCCAGCCGCTGGTGATGCGCTGGCCGGTGGGCAGCGTGAAGGTCAGCTCCCATCCGCTCACGACGCTGGAGCCGGTGTTGGTGATCGCGACGCTCGCGGTGAGACCGGTGTTCCAGGCGTTGACCGTGTACGCGACACGGCAACCGCCACCGCTCGGCGGCGGGGTCGTCGGCGGTGGCGTCGTCGGTGGTGGGGTCGTCGGCGGCGGGGTGGTCGGCGGCGCGGCGCCGTCGAGGCCGAAGAACCGGATCACCTGGGCGGCGTCGACCGGGATGTTGTGCGTGACACCCTGCATGCTGATCGCCTCCACCGGCGCCAGCGGACCGTTGCCGCCGTAGCGGGTGCGGGTGTACCCGGACTGCGGGGTGTCGGTGTACGTCGGCGTCTGGCTCAGCCCGTGCACGTTGGTCCACTGCTTGACCTGCTCGCCGAAGTTCGGATAGCGCAGCGTGTCGTCGTTGGTTCCGTGCCAGACCTGCATCCGTGGCCGCTGCCCGGTGTACCCGGGGTACGCCTCCCGGACCAGGTCACCCCACTGCTGGGCGGTCCGGATGAGTTGCCCGTTCGCGCACTGGCTGTTCCACTCCGAGGTGCCGCCAGTGGCGAAGCAGGCGAACGGCACCCCGGCGAAGGAGGCGCCCGCCGCGAACACGTCCGGGTAGACGCCCAGCATGACGTTCGTCATCATCGCGCCGGACGAGGTGCCGGTGGCGAAGATCCGGGTCGGGTCGGCGGAGTAGCGCTGCTTCACGTGGTCGACCATCGACATCAGGCCGACCGGGTCGCTGCCGCCGCCCCGGCGCAGCGCCTGGGGTGAGTAGACGTCCCAGCACCTGCTGCTGCGGGTGGCCGACGGGTAGATCACGATGAACCCGTAGCGGTCCGCCAGCGACGCGTACTGCGTGCCGGAGTAGAACGCCGGGCCCGTTCCGGTGCAGTAGTGCATGGCCAGCAGGACCGCCGGACGGGCCGCCACCCGGTCCGGCACGTACAGGTGCATCTGGAGGTTGGTGGGGTTGCTGCCGAAGCTGGTCACCTGGGTGAGCGTCGCCGCCGACGCCGGCGTGGCGACTGTCAACGCCGCGGCGGCCACCGCCACCACTGCCATGAGGACGCCGAGCATCCGTGTCTTGAGTGTCATCGTCGCGATCCCTTGAGAAAGGCGCGTGGAAGGGACGTGAGTCGAGGAGTGCCCTTCGCCCGACCGGTGACCGCGGCTCGCGTGACCAGGTCAGCTTCAATCGAGCACGCTCGATTGTCAAGGATTCCGGAAACCTTTCGGCGTCACGGTCCCGGCGACGACCTGCGCGTCGGCGGCCGACGACGGCGGTCGCCGGCGGCGCCGGGCGGGGCCCGATTATCGGCGGGTTTTCCGGAACGCCGAGCCGTCAGTGGATCTCGCGCCCCCGCTTGTCCGGCACCCCGGACTTGCGGAAGAAGTACGTGTTGATCTGGTCGCGCCACTCGGTGGCGGAGCGCACCTGCTCGTCGAGGCGTTCGGCGACCCGCTCGTACACGCTCGGGTCGATCGTCCCGCGCAACGTCTGCCACCGCCGTCGCATCGCCGTCACCTCCTCGACACCGGCGAAGTGGGTGTCGTAGATGTGCTGGATGACCGTCGACCCACTGTGCAGCACATGCCCGTACGGCACGTGGTGGAAGAAGAGCAGCAGCTCGTCCGGGCAGCTCTCGGGGGACTCGTAAGTCGTCGCCCAGTGCGGCGGGTACTGCCCGGCGAAGCCGGTGCCGGTCGCCCGGCTGCGGTCCACGCCCACGCCGTCGCGGTCGGCGAAGTGGTAGGTGCCCCACCGGGTGTACTCGTACCCGTCCACCCCGGGCCCGTAGTGGTCACCGGGGTTGACCATGAAGCCGACGCCCAGCGGGGCGGTGTATCGCTCGTACGTGCGCCACGAGTCGTCCATGATCTCGTGCAGGACCCGCCGGACCAGTTCCGGATCGGCGGTCGCCGACGGCGGGAAGGTCAGTGTGATCCACTCGTCGAGGATCGCCGCCGGGTCCCGTCCGGGGTCCCAGGCCAGCCGGCCGAACGTGTACAGGTTGGCCTGCGCCAGCGGATGCCCGGTCCAGAAGGGATCGTCGCCGACGTTGGCGACCGCCACCAGCCCGCCGCCCACCGCCCCCGCGACCACGTCGGCTATCGTCCGCCCGTCCGGACCCCAGGGCGCGAAGCGCAGCACCTCGCTCCACCAGGGCCCGAGGTGGCAGACGTGCCGCTGTTGACCCGTGTACTCCTGGGTGACCTGCAACTCCACCGCCAGTCGGGTGGCCGGCATCGCGGCGAGCACCGGCGACACCGGCTCCCGGGTCTGGAAGTCCACCGGGCCGTGCTTCACCTGCACGATGACGTTCGTCCGGAAGCGCCCGTCGAGCGGCGCGAAGTGGTCGTACGCGGCGCGGGCCCGGTCCGTGGAGCGGTCCCGCCAGTCCTGGTGGTGGTTGTAGACGAACGCCCGCCAGTGCACCACTCCCCCGTACGGGGCGAGCGCCTCGGCGAGGAGGTTCGCACCGTCGGCGTGGTCCCGACCGTAGCTGAACGGGCCGGGTTGACCCTCCGAGTCGGCCTTCACCAGGTAGCCGCCGAAGTCCGGGATGCGCTCGTACACCCGGCGGGTGGTGACGGACCACCAGGTCCGCACCGCCGCGTCCAGCGGGTCGGCGGTCGGCAGGCCGCCCAGCACGATCGGCGCGGCGAAGCTGACCGACAGGTGCACCCGGATGCCGTACGGGCGCAGCACGTCGGCGATCTCGGCGACGTCCCCGAGCCGGTCGGTGAGCAGCCGCGCCTCGGTGTGGCCCACATTGACGTTGTTCACCGAGATCGCGTTGACGCCGCTGGCGGCCAGCAGCCTGCCGTACTCCCGCAACCGGGCCCGGTCGTCGCGCGGACGGCCCTCCCGCCACAAGATCGAGCCACCCGCGTACCCCCGTTCCACCTGGCCCATCACCGGGTGCACGGCGACGTTGTCCCAGTGGTTGAGCATCCGCCGACGCAGCGCCGGCCGGTGCCGCTCCGCCGGGCGGGCCGGATCGAAGGCCGCCGCGCAGAGCCGCACCACGTGGAAGAGCCCGTACAGCAGGCCGGCGGGCGCGTCGGCCAGCACCACGGTCACGTCGCCGTCGCGCGTCAGCAGGAACCCCTCGTCGCCGAGGGGCTCGCCGTCGCCCCCGTCGGCCAGCGCCGCCCGTACCGCCGCGCCGGGTAACTCGTCGGTCCCGCGCAGCGCGAACACCAGGTCGACGTCGACGTCCCAGGTCGGGGAGTGCCAGACCCGCCCGCCGTAGCGCGCGCAGGCCCGCGACACCTCGTCCAGCACCGTGTCGACGAGCAGTCCGTCGCCGTGGATGAGGACGCGGCGCGAGCCGAGCGCCCGGAACGCCTCCGGCGGCAACCAGGCCGGGTGTACGCGCACCTCGTCCGCCTCGATCGGTTCCTCGACGAAGAGCAGCCGATCCAACTCCATCGACTCCTCGGCGTTCATCGGGTGAACTCCTTCCGGATCAGGTGGATCATCGGGTCGCTGACGCGCAGGAGGGCCCAGACCGCGATCGAGGCGAACAGGGCCAGCACCGCCTCGGAGAAGACCGCGGTGATCCCGGCCGCCGCGGCCAGCAGCAGGACGTTGCCGACTGTCACCCCGGGGGTACGCGCGAGGAAGTGCACGGCCAGCCGGAGCACGTCGCGGGTGCGGAAGTCGAACAGCGAGGCGATCACCAGGGCGTTGGCCCCGCCGAGCGTCACCCCCACGGCGACCAGCACCAGCGGCGCCACCCACCAGCCGGCGAGGCCGATCGCGTCGCGGTGGGCCAGGTTGATGGCGAGCACCGTCAGCCACAGCAGCGTCGGCACCCAGACCCGCAGGACACCCCGCGCGTTCGCCCGGTAGCCGCGCCAGAAGCGGGCGGCGGGCCGCAGGTCGGTCAGGTCGGGGCGCTGGTGGCGCAGGGCGTACACGGCGGCGGAGAGCGCCGGCCCGACCGGCACCAGGAAGAGCGCGACCAGTGGCAGGTTGCTGGGGTCGCGGCCGAGCAGCAGCACCGGGAGCAGGGCGGGCACCGTGGTGAGCAGCAGCAACAGCTCGACCACGAGCAGGATGTGGACGCGGGCGGTGATCCGGGACAGCGGCCCGTCGCCGAACTGTCGCCAGGCCTGGGCGGCCCCGCTCATCCGCGCTCCCTCCGGTCCGTCCCGGTCCGGCAGGTCCGGTCGGGCGCGTACCAGCCGCCCGACCGGACCCCCGTCCACTCAGCCGTTCTTCTTCTGGAACCGCTCGTACGCCTTGTTGACCAGGTCGATGTACTGCTCGGAGTTCTTGGCCTTCAACTCCGAGACGTACGCGTCCCACTCGCTCAGCGGCCGTTGGCCGAGGGCGAACTTCAACGTGTTCTGGGTGACGAAGTCCTTCAGTGGAGTCTCCCAGAGCGACACCTGCTCGCGCTCCTCGTCGGTGAACGGGCGCGGCGGGGGGACCGCCCTCGGCGTGCGGGCGTCCATCACCTTCTGGAACTCGAGCTCCTCCGGCGAGAAGAACCCACGGACCAGGTCGGGCGTGCCGCCGTAGGCGAAGACGCCGTTGTGGAAGCCGAAGTCCTTCTGCAGGTGCTTGGGCGCCTTGGGGTTGAGGCCGAGGAAGTCGACGCCCGGGTTGAGCGTACGCTTGCCGGTGGCGTCCTTGGTGAAGGTGGTGCCCTCGACGCCCCAGCGGGCGAACTCCATACCGGCGTCCGAATACCAGAGCCAGTCGATGAACTGCATCATGGCGACGAAGTTCTTGCTCTCCCGGGCCTTCGAGGAGATCATGATGCCGTTCTCCAGCCGGGGGAACGGGTTGACCTCACCGGCCGGGCCGATCGGCAGCGGGATCTTGGCCATCTTCGCGTTCGGCAGGGTCTTCGCCAGGTCGGGACGGTGGTTGTTGACAAGGGTCTGCGCGTTGCCGGTGACCACGAAGGACTTGCCGTTGGCGAGCTTCTGGCGCGCCTGGTCGTCGGTCTGGGTGAAGCTCTCCGGGTCGAGCAGACCCTCGGAGACGAGCTTGTGCAGGTACGTGACCACCTGCTTGTACTGCTCGGACGCGCCGGTGTAGGTGAACTTCTTCGCCGCCGGGTCCCAGGTGGCGTGCTGGAAGTCCCAGCCCGCGTAGGTGCCGTGCGACGAGCCGAGGATGCCGAGCAGGGCGCCCGCCGGGTTGGGCTTGCTGAAGAGGTCCGAGTACGGGTAGACGTTCGGGTACTTCGCCTTCATCGCCTTGAGCACCGCGTACAGGTCGTCCCAGGTCTTCGGCGTGGCGAGGTTCAGCTCCTGCATGATGTCGGTGCGCACCAGCACCGTGTAGTCCTGGGTCGGCTTCTCGTGCAGACCGGGCAGCAGGTAGAACTTACCGTCGGCCTGCCGCAGGTTGTCGATCTCCGGCTGGAGGTTCCACTTGGTGATCTTTTCCTTCAGGTTGGGCATCAGGTCCAGGTAGTCGCTGACCGGGAGGATGGCCCCGGAGGACACGAACGCGTCCTCCTGCGGGTGGTACGTCTTCGGAATGATCAGCGGGGCGTCCCCCGCGCCGATCAGCAGGCTGCGCTTCTGCTCGTAGTCGCTCAGCGGCACCGCGACGGGCTCGATCTTCACGTTCGTCCGCTTGGTGAGTTCCGACCAGAACAGCCAGTCCTCCTTCAGCGGATAGAAGGTGTGGTTGTTGTACAGCGTGGAGAAGGAGAGCGGCTCGGTGGCCTTGAACTGGTCGCCGACGCCGTAGGTGGCCATCGCGCCGACCCGGTTCTCGGCGAGGTCGGTCGACTCGCCGGGATCGTCGGAACAGGCGGTGGTGAGGGTGAGCGCGAGCAGACCCGCGGTGGCTAACGCCACAGGGCGCCACGTCTTGTGGAGCATGGCTGGTCCTTTCGGTCGGGTTCGGGGTGGAGGTTGGTGCGGGTCGGCCGGCGACTACCCCTTGACCGCTCCGAGCAGCACGCCGCGGACGAAGTACCGCTGCACGAAGGGGTAGACCGCCAGGATGGGCAGGGTGGTGAGCACTATCGTCACGGCCTGGAGGGTGGCCGCCGCCTGGACCTTGTCGGCGTCGGCGGCGCCGGACGACTCGGCGCTGGTGGCGCCCGCGATCAGGTTGCGCAGGTACACGGTCACCGGCAGCAGGTCCTGCTTGTCGATGTAGAGGAACGCGGTGAACCACGAGTTCCAGAAGGCGACGGCGTAGAAGAGCACCATCGTGGCGATGATCGCCTTCGACAGCGGCAGCACGATCCGCAGCAGGATGCCGTACGTGTTCAGCCCGTCGACGGCGGCGGCCTCCTCCAACTCGCTCGGCAGGCTCTCGAAGAACGCCTTCATCACCAGCAGGTTGAACACGCTGATCGCGTTGGGGATCACCACGGCCCAGATGGTGTTCTTCATCCCCAGGCTGGTGACCAGCACGTAGTTGGGGATCAGACCACCGGAGAAGAACATGGTGAACAGCGCGACGCCGACCAGGAAGCCGCGTCCCTTGAGCTGGGGCTTCGACAGCACGTACGCGTAACACGTGGTGAGCACTATCGAGATGAGCGTGGCGACCACCGTGTACACCACGGTGTTGCGGTAGTTCGTCCAGAACATCGCGTCGGACGTCACCAGGTCGTACGCCGTGAGGTCGAAGCCGCGCGGGATGATGGTGACCTTGCCCGCGATGATGGACGCCTCGTCGCTGAGCGACCGGGCCACGATGTTCAGGAACGGGAACAGCGTCACGGCCACGACACCGAGCAGGACGATCGTGTTGACCACGCGGAAGATCCGGTATCCGCGGCTGTCCACCGCTCCCCGGGTCTTCGGGGCCTCGCGCTTCGTACCGAGGATCACCACAGGCTCGTCCCCACCGTGCGCCGGGAGATGAGGTTCGCCGTCAGGACCAGGATCAGCCCGATCACCGCCTCGAAGAGGCCGATCGCGGCGGCGTAGCTGAAGTTGCTGGACTGGAAGCCCATCCGGAACAGGTACGTGGAGATCACGTCCGCGGTCGGGTAGGTGAGCGGGTTGTAGAGCAGCAGGATCTTCTCGAAACCGACCGCCAGGAAGTTGCCGATGTTGAGGATCAGCAACGTCATCATCGTGGGCCGGATCCCGGGCAACGTGATGTGCCAGGTCTGCCGCAGGCGGCTCGCGCCGTCGATCCGCGCGGCCTCGTACAGGTCCTCATCGATGGTGGTGAGAGCGGCGAGGTAGAGGATGGTGCCCCAGCCGACGGTCTGCCACACCTCGGAGGAGACGTAGATGGTGCGGAACCACTCCGGCTGTTGCAGGAACGCGACCGGGTCGCCGCCCACCAGCCGGACGATCTGGTTGGCGGTGCCGTCGATCAGGGTGAACTGCGCGACCATCGCCGCCACGATCACGATCGACAGGAAGTGCGGCAGGTACGAGACGGACTGGACGAACCGCTTGAAGCGGCGCGCCCGCACCTCGTTGAGCATCAGCGCCAGCACGATGGGCAGCGGGAAGCAGAACAGCAGGGTCAACGTCCCGAGCACCAGCGTGTTGGTGAACGCCTCCCAGAACGTCGGGTCGGCGAGGAACATCCGGAAGTACCGCAGACCGACCCAGTACTCGCCGAAGATGCTGCCGCCCGGCTTGAACCGACGGAAGGCGATGACGTTGCCGATCATCGGCAAATATCGGAAGACCAGGAAGAACAGCAACGGCAGGATGGCGAGCGAGTAGAGCTGCCAGTCCCGACGTAACGCCTGCCGCCAACTGCGGCGCCGGCGCGGCGACCGCGGCGCGGGGCTTCCGGTCTCCTCCGGCGGACGGGGCGGCGCCGGCGGCGGCCGCAACGTGGATGTCATCCTCGGCCTCCTATGCCGACTGGGGAACGGCCACGAGAGGTTCGACCCGCACCGACGTGAGCAGCTTCCGCTGGTGACCGACCTGCCGCTCGGCACCGACCAGCCGCAGCGGCAGGACCCCCGCCCACTGCCCGCTGGACCGACCGAAGCGCAGCTCCACCGCGCCCGGCTCGACGATCCGCCGGCCGGACCGGCCGGTGAAGGAGGCCACGTCGGCGGGTACGTCGAAGGTCACCCGCGCCGCCTCGCCGGGCTCCAGCGACACCCGGGCGTAACCGACCAGCCGGACCACCGGGCGGGTGGTCTGCGCGACCGGGTCGTGCAGGTAGAGCTGCACGACCTCGACGCCGGCCCGGTCCCCGGTGTTGGCGACGGTGATCCGGGCCCGCACCTCGCCGTCGACCGACCAGGACGCCGGCTCGTCCGTCGCCTCCACCACCTCGGCGTCGGACCACTCGAACGTGGTGTAGCTCAGTCCGTGGCCGAACGGGAACGTCGGCGTCGGGTCGACCGAGGAGACCTTGTTGCGCAGCCCGAGCGGCGGCGCCAGGTAGGTGCTCGGCAGGCCGCCGGCGTCGCGGGGCACACTGACCGGCAGCCGGCCGGACGGGTTGACCGCGCCGGTGAGCACCTCGGCGAGCGCCTGCCCACCGCGCTGCCCGAGGAAGAACGCCTGCACCACGGCCGCCGCGCCGTCGAACTCAGCGCCGATCGCGTACGGGCGACCGGTCATCAGCACCAGCACGACCGGGGTGCCGGTGGCGAGCACGGCCCGGACGAGGTCGGCCTGCACGCCGGGCAGTCGCAGGTCGGCGGCGTCGCAGCCCTCGCCGGAGGTGCCCCGGCCGAACATTCCCGCCCGGTCGCCGACGGCGAGCACGCACACGTCGGCGTCGGCGGCAGCGGCCACCGCGGCCGCGATACCCGAGGTGTCCGTGCCGGTGATGGCGCAGCCCGGCTCGTACCTGAGGGTCGGGACGTGGCGGGCCAACTCGTCGCGCAGCGAGGGAATGTCCACCCCGACCTCGACCTCGCTGTGGTGCACGCCGACGTGGTTGGGGAACGAGTAGCAGCCCAGCATCGCCATCGGGTCGTCGGCCGCCGGGCCGACCAGCGCCACCCGGCCGCTCGTCGCCAGCGGCAGGACGCCGGTGTTGCGCAGCAGGACGACGGACTCCCGGGCCAGCCGTAGCGCGACGTCCCGGCTGGCCTCGTCGTCGAAGCTCAACGAGGCCACGTCGTCGGGCGTCTCCCGCCAGTCCTCGTCCAGCAGACCCAGCTCGGTCTTCTGCACCAGCACCCGGCGCACCGCGCGGTCGACGAGCGCCTCGTCCACCTCACCGGCGCGCACCGCCGCCACCAGCGCGGCCCCGAACGTGTCCACTGTGGGCAACTCGACGTCGATCCCGGCGTGCAGGGCGAGCCGGGCCGCGTCGACGGCGTTCTCGGCGACACCGTGCAGCGTCTGCAGGAACCGTACGGAGAAGTAGTCGGCCACCACCGTGCCGGTGAAGCCCCACTCGTCGCGCAACAACCCGGTCAGCAGCGCGCGGTCGGCGGCGACGGGCACCCCGTCGATCTCGGCGTAGGAGTTCATCACCGAGCGGGCGCCGCCGTGCCGCAGCGCCATCTCGAACGGCGGCAGGATGACGTCGGCCAGCTCCCGGGCGCCCATCGGCACCGGCGCGAGGTTGCGCCCGCCCCGGGAGGCGGAGTAACCGGCGAAGTGCTTCAACGTGGCCACCACGCCGGCGCGTTCCAGGCCCCGCACGTACGCGGCGCCGGTCGTCCCCACCAGGTACGGGTCCTCGCCGATCGTCTCCTCGGTGCGACCCCACCGGTAGTCGCGGGTGACGTCGAGGACCGGTGCGAGGCCCTGGTGCACGCCGGCGGCACGCATGGCACGCCCGATCCGGTCGGCCATCTCCTCGACCAGGTCGGGGTCGAAGGCGGCCCCCCAGCTGAGCGGGGTCGGGTAGACGGTGGCCCGCCACGCCGCGAACCCGGTCAGGCACTCCTCGTGCACCTGGGCGGGAATGCCGAACCGGCTGGCGGCCACGATCTGCGCCTGTGACGCCGCCAGCGACCGGGCGCCCAGCACCGGGTCGACCGGCGCGGTGCCGAACGGACGGGTGAGCTGGCCGAGCCCGTGCTCGATGGCGTTGCTCCACTGTGGCGGCTCTTTGATCATGTCGGTCTGGTGCGGCGCCACGCCCTCGCCGGTCGCCTCGGCGCCGACCCAGACTCCGACGAGCTGGGCGACCTTCTCCTCGATCGACAGCATCGGCAGGAGCGCCTCGGCCCGCTCGGTCGGCGACAGCCGCTGGTCGCGCCACGGCGCGGCGCCGCCGTCCTCGGGCAACTGACTTCCCATGCCATGACCCCTTAGCTCCGGCCACATCCCCGCGCCCTCGTGGAGCCAGCTCCGTGGCGGACGTTTGTCCCGATCCGAAACTTTCCGGAAACCTGCGCAACCTTTTCGGCAACCTAAGTGGCCCATCGATGCGTGTCAAGGCCTCGTTCGGGCCGTCCATGGTCGTGCTACACATCGGACGGACTGGCGCTGATGGTCGATCGTGTTAAGGTCTGCCGAAACTTTCGGATGTCGTATGAGGCCGCGATGACAGAGCACGACCGGCTCGACCCACCCGCCTCGACCACCATCGCGACCATAGCCAGCGAGGTTGGCGTCTCGGTCGCGACGGTCTCCAAAGTCCTCAACGGCCGGGGTGATGTCGCTCCCGGCACCAGGGCGCGGGTGGAGGCGAGCCTCGACCGCCACCAGTACCAGCGCCGCACCCGTCGACCGTCGACCAGCGGCGGCCGGATCGACCTGGTGTTCCACGAGTTCGACACCGGGTGGGCGATGGAGATCCTGCGCGGCGTCGAGGCGGTGACCAGCGCGGCCGGCATCGGCCTGTCGGTCGCCCAGCTCGACGGCGCGCACCGCCCGCCGACCCGCTGGCTGGAGGCGCTGGTCGCCGACCGGCCGTTGGGGGTCGTCTTCGTGCTCTCCCACCTGGCCGAGGCCCAACAGCAGCACCTGCGCCGCCAGGGCATCCCGTTCGTCGTCGTCGACACCGACAGCGCGACCTCGGCGTCCGTACCCACCGTCGGGTCGAACAACTGGAACGGCGGCCTGCTGGCCGCGCGGCACCTGTTGGAGTTGGGGCACCGGCGGATCGCCATCATTTCCGGTCCGCCGGACGTGCTCTGCAGCCGCGCCCGCGCCGCCGGCTTCCAGTCGGCCCACGAGGAGGCCGGGCTCCCCGTCGACCGTGAGCTGATCCGCTACGGCAGCTTCTCCGCGGGCGCCGGGCACACCCACGGTCTGCCGCTGCTGAGCCGGCCGGACCGACCCACCGCGATCTTCGCCGGGTCGGACATCCAGGCGATGGGGGTGCTCCGGGCCGCCCGGCAGTGCGGCCTGCGCGTGCCCGAGGACCTCTCGGTGATCGGGTACGACAACCTGCCGGTCTCGGCGTGGACGGACCCGGCCCTCACCACCATCAACCAGCCGCTGCGCGACATGGCCGGCATCGCCACCCAGATGCTGCTCGACCTGGCCCGGGGCAACGAGCCGGCGACCAGCCGGATCGACCTGGTCACCGAGCTGGTCGTGCGGGAGAGCACCGCACCCCCGCCGGCGCGCACCGACCCCCGGCCCCGGTGAGGGCCCGTGCCCGACACGACAGGCATCGCCGACGACCTGCGCCGGTACGCTCCGCGGGTCGCCGAGCCCGACGACTTCGACGAGTTCTGGCGGGGCACGCTCGCCCGGGCGAGCGCTGTGCCGGTGCTCGTCGACGTCCACCCGGAGCCCACCGACCTGCGGCTGCTCGACTGCTGGGACGTCACGTTCGCCGGCTTCGACGGTGAACCGGTGCGCGCCTGGTACACCCGCCCGGCCGGGGTGGCGACGGCGCTGCCGGCGGTGGTCGAGTACGCCGGCTACGGTCGCGGCCGAGGACTGCCGCACGAGCGGCTGACCTGGCCGGTAGCCGGGTACGCGCACCTGCTGATGGACAACCGGGGCCAGGCGGGGCAGTACGCCCCCGGCGACACCCCGGACCCGCACGGCGCGCCCGGCGGGCCCTGGCCGGCCACCTGGGGGATCCTCGACCCACGCGACTACCACTACCGGCGTCTGATCACCGACGCGGTCCGGGCGGTCGAGGCGGTCCGGGCCCTGCCCGGCGTCGACGACCGGGTGGCGGTGGTGGGCAACAGCCAGGGCGGCGGTCTCGCCCTGGCCGTCGCCGGTCTGGTCGACGACCTCAGCGCGGTGTTGACCACCGCGCCGTTCCTCTGCGACATCCGGCGGGCGGTCCAGTCCACCGATCCCGCGCCGTACGGTGAGATCGCCCGGTACCTGGCGGTGCACCGGGAGGCCGAGGAGGCGGTGTGGCACACGTTGTCCTATGTGGACGCGGTGAGCTTCGCCCGCCGGGCCACCGCGCCGGCCCAGTTCGGGGTCGGCGGGCGCGACACCGTCTGCCCGCCGCGAGGCGCCTTCGCGGCCTACAACCACTACGGCGCGTCGAACGGGCGGCCGGTGCCACCCGAGCGGGAGATGCACGTCTACCCGTTCAACGGCCACGAGGGCGGCGAAGCGGCGCACGTCCGGCGTCAGATGCGCTGGCTGGACACCGTGCTGCACCCTGACGACACCTCCGGGTGACGGGCGCCCCCGGACGACGAGGTCAGGGAGGTGCGCCGGTCAGGGCTCCAGCAGACTGCGGACGGGGGCGCACGCCCGGCAGGGCCAGACGCGTACCGTCCCGTCGTCGTGGGTGGAGACGAGCTGCTCGCCGTCGGGGCTGAAGTCGACGGTCTCCACCGAGGCGCCGAATCCCTCGAAGGTCACCGACCGCGCGGCCTCCGAAGCCCGCCACAGACGAGCGGTGCCGTCCTTACCGGAGCTGACCACCCACCGCCCGTCCGGGCTGAACGACACGTGCCAGACCGGACCTTCGTGTCCCCGCAGCGTCAGCGGAGCGACGCCCCCGGAGATGGGGTGGATCTGCACAGTGCCGTCGAAGCCGGCACTGGCGACAAGTTGTCCGTCCGGGCTGAAGGCCACCGCCCACACCAGTCCCTCGTGACCGGGGAGAAGCAGAGGTTCGCCCGCGCCGAGGGCGTCCCAGATCCGTAGCGTGCCGTCCGCGCCGGCGGTGGCGACCTTCCTGCCGTCCGGACCGAAGGCGACGTACCGGATCTCTTCGGCGACCCGGTGGACGACCGGGCCGTCGCGGCCGGTGAGGTCCCAGATGCGCAGGCTCCCGTCGTTGCTGACGCTGGCCAGACGCCGGCCGTCCGGGCTGAAGTCGGCGATCCACGCCTGCTTCTCGTGCCCGCGCAGCACCAGGGGACCACGTCTACCGGCGAGGTCCCAGACCCGCACGCTGCCGTCGCGGCCACCGGTGGCCACACTCGTCCCGTCCGGACTCACAGTGAGGCCGTAGACGTCGCCGTCGTGGCGGCCCAGCACCTGGGGCTCGGCCGGTGTGGCCAGGTTCCAGACTCGTACCGTGCCGTCCTCGCCGCCACTGACCACCCGCCGCCCGTCCGGCGTGAAGGCGGCGGACCAGGTGGCCTTCCGGTGCCCCCGCAGGATCAGACGGTCGCTGCCCGGGTCCCAGATCCGTAGCGTGCCGTCGTCGGCGGCGCTGACCAGCCGCGATCCGTCCGGACTGAAGGCCAGCGCCCAGACCCGGTTGGTGTGGCCGCGCAACACCAGCGGGTCACCGGCGCCGTCGGCGTTCCAGATCCGTACGGTCAGATCGTCGCTGGTGGTCGCGATCCACCGCTCGTCCGGACTCAGCGCGAGGCCCTCCACGGTGCCCTCGTGCCCCCGCAGCACCACCGGAGCCGCCGATCCGGTCAGCGGCCACACCCACGCCGTGCCGTCGCTGCTGGAGCAGGCCAGGCGGGTGCCGTCCCGGCTGAACACCAGTGTCCTGGTGCCCTCGCGCGGCCCGGTGAGAACCGATCGGGTCGATCGCTCGGCCACATCCCACAGCCGTACCGTCGCGTCGTGGCTGCTGCTGGCCAGTCGACGGCCGTCCGGGCTGAAGGCCACACCGACCGCGACCCGCTTGTGCCCACGCAGCACCACCGGTCGATCGACGTTCCGAACGTCCCAGATCCGGACCGTGGTGTCCTCGCCAGCGCTGGCGACCAGCCGCCCATCAGGACTGAATGCCACACCCCACACCGGCCCCTGGTGTCCCCGGAGGACGACAGGCTGATCGGCGGTTCCATCCAAGGGCCAGATGTGGACGGTGCCATCGGAGCCGGCGGCGGCCAACCGCCTCCCGTCCGGACTGAAGACCGGCGTCCACACCTGGCCCTCCGGCCCACCGGTCAGCGCCACCCCTGTGCCGGAGACGCCGTGCCCGGACCAGGACCAGACCCGGACCTCACCGTCCGTTCCGGTGGCGGCCAGCCGTGCGCCGTCCGGACTGAACGCCACGCCCAGCGCCTTCTTGCTGGTCATCGGCACCACTGCGCGCAGCCGGTCGTCAACGGTGGCCTGGCGGAGCACCATCTCCGCGTCGACGGTCGGATGCGTGGTCAGGGCACGTCTGGCCAGACGTTGCGCCTGTCGCGGATCGATGAGCAGTTGGTTGCCGGCCTCCACCGTCAACTGGCGGGCGACAGCGAGGTCCCGTTCGGCGGCTGCCCGGTCGGCCTGCACCAGTGCGACTCCCGCAAGGACGCTCACCACGCCAGCGGTTGCCGTGAGACCGGTCAGGGCAACGCTGGTCCGTCGCCGCCTGGCCCGCCGTCGCCGGGCGTCCCGTGCCCGACTGACCTCCAAGAACTCACGTTCGAGGTCGCTGAGCTCCAGCGCCGGGTCGACCTTCCACGGCGCGAGGTGGACGTCGCGATACAGGAAGCCGTCCACGCGGTCGTGGCGGTCCCACTCGGCGGCGGCCTCGGTCAGCCTCCGGTGCGCACGCAGCAACTCCCGATCCTCGGCCAGCCAACCCCGCAGCCGAGCCCACTCCTGGATCAGCGCCTCATGGGCCACCATGACGCCCTTCTCGTCGGCCGTGACCAGCCGCGCAGCCGTCAACCGACCCAGGACCGTCGCCGCCGCCGACGGGTCGGCCCCACTCACCAATTCGGCCAGTGACGCCCGGCGCCGGGTGTCCTCCGTCCCGTCGCCGAGGGCGGTCAGGCGCAGGAAGATGTCCCGTGCGATCTGTCGCTGGCCCTCGTCGAGCTGGGTGTACACCCCTTCGGCGGTGCGCGTGATGGCGCCGTGCACGCCGCCGGACTCCCGGTAGTGGACCAGTGTCAACCGATTGCCCTGCCGCAGGCGGGCGGTCTCCAGGAGCGCGTGGGACAGCAGCGGTAGCGTGCCCGTCTGACCGCCGGCCTCCGCCACGGCCACCTCCACCAACGCCGGGTCCACCTGTAACCCGGCTCGCTTGGCGGGGCCGCTGATCGCCCGGCGCAGGTCGTCGTCGTCCATCGGACCGATCAGCAACTGGCGCCCGTGCAGAGCGGTCACCAGCGCCGGGTAGGCCGCACAGCGACCATAGAAGTCGGCCCGTACTCCCAGCACCACGCGCACCTCACGAACCTCCGCGGCGGCGAGCAGCACGGCGATGAACGCCGATCGCTCCTCTTCGTCCCGGCAGAGCGTGAACAGCTCTTCGAACTGGTCCACCACGATGAGCATGGTGGCGACCGAGGGACGGAGATCGAGAATCCTTTCGATTGTCCGACGGATGTTCATCGGGTCATCGGCCAGTTGGCGGCACACCGCGTCAGAGGGCTCGTCCTGACAGTTCCCCAGGTGCAGTGCGAGCTCTTCGATCGGGTGTTCACCGGGGGTCATCAGCACAGTGGCCCAGGCCGGCCCCCCTTTGGCGGGATGCTCGGCCACGGCTGCCAACAGACCCGCCCGAAGCAGCGATGACTTGCCCGCGCCGGACGGAGCGAAAACCGCGACGAACCGTAGGCGGGTGAGCATCTCACGCAGTTGGTCCACCATGCGCTCGCGTCCGAAGAACCATTCGGAGTCCTCCGGCTGATAGGCCGCCATCCCCCAGTACGGTCCGGGGGCGGTCGCCGTCGTGCCGACGGACGTCACGTCCGCTATCAACCGGTGCCACCGCTCGGTCCATTCGGCTGGATCACCGCCACAGGCGGCCACGTACGCCAGTGTCACCTGAAGGCTTGGCACGGTCTCGCCGCTGGCCGCCTTCGCCAGCGTGGTCACCGAGAAGTGCGCACGTTTGGCCAGCTGGCGGTAGGTAGGCCCGCCCGCCTTCGTCCGCAGTTGGCGCAGGTCGAGTGCGAACCGCTCCAGTTCGCCTGCCTCGGGGTCGAGCGGCCGCTCAGGTCTCCCCACGTTGTCCCCCGTCACAGAGTTGTTTGTCAGCCTGACGACATGATTGGCAAACAATCCAAACACGACTATATCTAGTTTCGTGGACGCCGATCGATGAGTGTCGGATAGCAGCCACAGCGCAGCCAGGCGCCCCACGTCCGTAAACCAACGCTATCGACACACGGAGAAGAGCTGAAAGGGATGTGTGATACGCGCCAGAAACGGCCTCGACATCGCCTTCAACGGCGCTGCGGTCGTCACGGGTTCGGGGGGTATCACCGGTCCCAAAAGGGAGGAGTGGTATTTACCGAGTTATGAGTTCGCCGTCTACCAAAATACATGCTTCAAGCACTGGTAGACCTGCTTCATAGTCACACCGACAAGAGGAGAAGTAATGAAGGCTAGGTCTTTAGCGACCTTGGCGACGGTCGCCGCGCTACTCATGGGGGCTGTGGTCACCACATCTCCAGCCAACGCGTCGGCTGCCGCGGACAACTGCAACTACAACGCCGCCGGCATGAAGTACTTTTACTACTCGACATCTGGCCCTGTCGTACAATGGCCCACCAAGTACTGTTACGGCGAATACAATGTCAACTCCGACGGGCACCGGATCGAACCGGGCGATTGGTCCGGATGGGTCGACTTTCGCGATGGAAGCTGGACCTACTTCTGCGATCGGAAAACCACGTGGCTCGGCGGAAAGCGCGTAATCAAGATTGAGATGAGCCCGACAAAGATTCCGTTGTGCGGTGGCAGCTTGGCCCCCGATGAGGCTTCTTTGGGGCAGTCAAATTCGGGCCGTTCACTGTCAGACCTGGTTCGAGAGTGAACGCACTGGCTGGCGCATCCCGGACACGAAGGTTCCCGCTTGGGCAGTCCCGGCCATAATTGCCGTCCCAGGCTCAGTCGTTAGCGACAGGACGACGGTCATGCGTTCGACCCGCGCCGCCGTGTGCTCCTGGGCAGATGATCGTCCCGCAAAGTATGTGGATCCACTCTCACCGCTGGCAGACCAGCGGTTGTTGCTGAGCTTATTGGCACTAGCGAGGCGACCGACGCGATTCGTTTTCGACAGCTGATGGGCGGCGGCGGATTCCGTCGCCGCCCATCGGAGTGCTGAGGTGCTCTGGCGGCGGGGCAGCAGGGGCATCGCGATTTCGGGAACCTCTTTGATAACGCCTACCCGGAGCCGACGGCACCTTGCCAGCTCCCGCCGAACTGGTCGGTCATTGCTCCACGGCGCGATAGAGCCGACTCACCGTCTCCGCCACGCAGACCGGCTTGCCGCCACTGTCGCTCTCCACGGTGACCGCCGCGACGAGCTGGACACCGCCGTCCACCGGTGACACCTCGGCGATGGTGACGGTGGCGCGGACGGCGGCGCCGACCCGGACCGGCGCGGGGAAGCGCACCCGGTTCAGTCCGTAGTTGACCCCCATCGCCACCCCCTCGACCCGGTAGAGCCGACCGGCCAACGCCGGCAGCAGCGACAGGGTCAGGTACCCGTGCGCGATCGTCCCGCCGAACGGCCCCGCCGCGGCCCGGGCCGGGTCGAGGTGGATCCACTGGTGGTCGTCGGTGGCGTCGGCGAAGAGGTCGACGCGGCTCTGCTCGATGCGCTGCCACGGGCCGGGGCCGATGCTCTCGCCGGTGGCGGCGGCCAACTCCGCGAACGAGGTGAAGACTCGCATGCCTGATCTCCTTTGCACTAGAAGGCGTTGACGCCGGTGAGCGCCCGCCCGATCAGGAGTTGCTGGATCTGGCTGGTGCCCTCGTAGAGCGTGGCGACCCGCGCGTCCCGCAGGTACTTGCCGACCGGGTACTCGTCGATGTACCCGTACCCCCCGAAGACCTGGACCGCGTTGTTGGCCGCGCGGACCGCGGCCTCGCTGGCGAAGAGCTTGGCCATCGAGGCCTCGGCGGCGAACGGCTGGTCGCGGTCGATCAGGTCGGCCACCTGCCAGACCAGCAGCCGGGCTGCGGCGGCGTCCACCGCGATGGCGGCGAGTAGCTGCTGGACGAGCTGGTGCCCGGCGATGGGCTTGCCGAACTGGGTCCGCTGCCCGGCGTAGCCGACCGCCGCGTCGAGGCAGCCCTGGGCGATGCCGACGCACCCGGCGGCCACCGACATCCGGCCCTTGGCGAGGGTGGCGAGGGCGAGGCGGAAGCCGGCGCCCTCGTCGCCGAGGCGGGCGGTGTCGGGCACCCGCACCTCGTCGAAGCGCAGCTCGCCGGTGGCCTGACCGCGCAGGCCCAGCTTGCCGTGGATCTCCCGACGGGTCAGCCCCGGACTGTCCGTGGGCGCCAGGAACGCGGTGATCCCGCGGTGCCCCGGGCCGCCGGTGCGGGCGAAGACCAGCGCGACGTCGGCGGTGGTGCCGTTGGTGATGAACGTCTTCGTGCCGGTGAGCAACCAGTCGGCGCCGTCGCGGACCGCGCGGGTCCGCAGCGCGGCGGCGTCGGAGCCACTGTCGGGCTCGGTCAGCGCGAAGCAACCCAGCGCGTCGCCGGCGCAGAGCCGGGGCAGCCACTCGGCCCGCTGCGCCTCGGTGCCGTGCGCGGCGATCGACTTGGCGACCAGCCCGAGGGAGACCGACACGATGCCGCGCACCGCGGAGTCGCCGCGGCCGAGCTCTTCCAGGACCAGGCAGTACGCGAGGTGGTCGCCGCCGGAACCGCCGTCCGCCTCGGCGATCGTCAGCCCCAGGAAACCCAGGTCACCGAGCTGGCTGACGATGGCGGGGTCGACCGACTCGCGTCGGTCCCAGGCAGCCGCGTGCGGCAGCAGCTCCCGGTCGGCGAACTCGGCGGCCAACTGGCGGACCGCCGCCTGCTCGGCGGAGAGGGTGAGGTCCATGCCCGATAAACTAGCGGTGATAGTTTTCGGCGTCCAGACCGGAGTGTCACCGCTCGGAGGCCAGCCCGGCAGGCCGTCCGGCGGTGAAGGCGCGGGCCAGTTCGGTGCGCGAGCGGATGCCCAACCGGTGGAAGACGTTGCGCAGGTGGTGGTCGACGGTGCGGGTGGAGAGGAACATCCGGGCGGCGATCTCCCGGTTGGTGGCGCCCTCCGCGACCAGTTCGGCGATCCGCAGCTGCTGCCCGGTCAGCAGCCGCGCCGCCGGCAGGTCCGGCGACCCGACCGACTCACCGGCGGCCCGCAGCTCCGTGGTGGCCTGCTCGGCCCAGCGCTCCACCCCGAGCAGGCCGAACATCTCACGGGCCTGGTGCAGGTGGGTACGCGCGTCGCGGGGGCGTCGGCTGCGCCGCAGCTCCTGGCCGAAGAGCAGCTCGGTGCGGGCCCGCTCGAACATGCCGGCCTCGGCCGGGTGCAGCCGCAGGGCCGCCTGGAAATCCCGCTCCGCCTCGGCGCCGCCCCGGGCCGCCAGCAGTGCGTGGCACCGTGCGGACAGGGCCCGGCGCAGCGGGCTCGCGGTGCTGCTGGCCCACCTGTCGAACACCGCGAGCGCGGCCGTCGCCGCCGGGCGGTGCGCCACGTGCGCCGCCGCCTCCACCAGGTACGGGGTGGCCATCACCTGCACCAGAACCTGACCGCGACCGGTGCCGAGCCGGGCCAGCGACACCAGCCGCTCCGCGGCCTCGGCGTGCCGGCCGTCGACCAGGTCGAGCACCGCCAGCGCCCAGCCGGCGAGCGCGTGCGGGCGGCTACCCGGCGGGGGCGACTCACCGATCTCGTGGATCCATCGCAGGCTGCTGTCCCGGTCGGCCCGGATCGCGGCGAGCACCGCGAGCATGCCCAGGTGGACGTTGGCGCAGTTGACCTGTCCCGTGGCGCGGGCCACGCGCAGCCCCGCCCGGGAGGTCTCCGCCGCCGCCTCGTGCCGACCCAGCCAGTACTCGGCGATCGCCCGCAGCTCCAACGCGCGGGACAGCATGGACAACTCGCCCCGCTCCCGCGCCAGCCCGACCGCCTGGTCGGCGAGGCGGTGCGCCGCGCCGTCCACGGCCACCAGCAGGCCGGCCGCCGCGGCACAGGTGAGCGCCGTGGACGTCAGCGCCCACCCGTTCAGCCGACCGCCCAGCACGACCGCGCGGCGCAGCGCCGGCCCGGCCCGCTCGTGGTCGCCGCGCAGGGTCGCCGCCACTCCGGCGATCAGGCAGCTCATGAGTTCGATGGCGGGCGGGTCGTTCGCGCGTCGCAACGACAGCGCCCGGCGGCCCACCTCGGCGTACCGGTACTGGTCACCGGCGAAGCAGACGGCCTCGCCGGCGCGCACCAGGCCGACCAACGCCAGGGCGCGGTCGCTGCCCTGCACCGCCGTGGCGGCGGTCAGCAGCGTGACCCGCGCACTCGACGCCCCGCCGCAGCGCAGCTCCAGCTCGCCGCGCAACAGGTCGGCCCGCCCGCGCACGGCCGGGTCGGCGCACACCACGCGGAGCCGGTCGAGCAGCAGCCGTGCCACGTGGGGCTCGCCCCCGGCCCAGGCGTAGCGGGCGGCGGTCAGCAGTCGGGCGGAGGTCTGGGCCGGGCGGTCGCTGAGCTCGGCGGCCCACCGCAGGGCCGCCGAGGCGGCGAGCCACCCGCCGGCCCCGCCGGTCGCCGCCCGCTCCAGCTCGGCGGCGAGCGCCGGGTCGGCGCCCGCCGAGGCGGCGGCGAGGTGCATGGCCCGGCGCAGCCGGTGCGCGTCCCCGACGAGCACCTCCGCGAGCAGCCGGTGTGCCGCGCGGCGCTCACCCAGCGGCGCGCTCGCCGCGACCATCGTACGGACCAACGGCTGCGGGAAGGTGACGCCGCGGGGTTCCACGCGGACCAGGCCGGCGACCTCCGCCGGGGCCAGGGCGTCGACCGTGGTGCCGGCGACCCGCGCGGCGCGGATCAGCGTGCCCGGCTCGCCGTCCTCGTCGAGCGCGGCGAGCAGCAGCACCCGCCGGGTGTCCGCCGGCAGCCGGTCCAGGCGGTCCCGGTACGCGCGCCCCAGCGCGCCGTCGGCGGGTGGCGCGGTGGGCAGCGGCTCCTCCCCCCGCCACTGCCCCGGGGTGAGCATCTCGGCGAGGTCCACGAGCGCCTGGGGGTTGCCACCGCCGATCGCGGCCAACGCTGTCAGCACCGAGGCGGCGGGTCGCTCGACGCGCTCGCCGTCGGTGCGGAGGTGGAGCCGGTCGGCGAGCAGTGCCGCGCTCTCGCGCTCGGTCAGGTCGCGCAGCCGGTGCGCCGGTATCCCGTCGACGGTGGCGGTGACGTCGGCGGTGAGCAGGACGACGACGGGCAGGTCCCGCACCCGGCGGGCCACGAGGGCGAGGACCTGCGCGGTCTGCGGGTCGCCCCGGTCGACGTCGTCCATCGTGGCGAGCAGCGGACGGTCCCGGGCGGCGGCCGCGAGCAGCCCGAGCACCGCCACCGACAGCGTCAACTGCCGCCCCGCCGGGCAGCCCTCTCCCGCCAGCGCGCGGCGCAGCAGGTCACGCTGCTCGGTGGGCAGCGCGGCGAGCCGGTCGAGAATCGGTGCGACGAGGCGTTGCAGGCCGGCGTACGGCAGCGCGGCCTCCTCCGCGAGCCCGCTGCCCGCGAGCACCGCGCAGCCCTCGGCCTGCCGGTGGGCGTAGCGGACCAGCGCGGTGCGGCCCGATCCGGGCTCGCCACGGATCAGCAGGGCGCCGTCGCCGGTGGTCATGTCGTCGAGCAGACTCCGGACAGCCCGGCACTCGTCGTCCCGGCCGCGCAGCACGGTTAGTTGCACTCTTGATGCAGCAACCATGCCTGTCAGTGTTACCCATCGGAAACCAGATGGAAAGAGGGTGATATCGGGCCGCGCCGCGATCAGTCGGACGCGACCTCGGCCAGCAGCGCGCCCACCGTACGGGTCATCACCGCGCGGGCCTGGTCCACGCCCAGACCGAGCCCGTGGCGCAGCATCGACCAGGCCGGCCACATGCTCGCCGCCACCAGGGCGTTGACCAACTGCGCCCGCTCCCGACCCGCGCGGGCCAGCTCCGCGGCGAAGAGCTCCTCGACCTCGTCGCGAACCCGGTCGATGTGCTTGAGGCGGTTGCGGTGCAGCTGCTCGGAGACCGGCTCGCGCATCTGCGCGGCCCGTGCCGACGGCGTGATGAGCTGGAGCAGCCGGGCCCGCTGCCGGCAGTACGCGTCGACCCGCTTCGCCAGCGGCAACGCCGTGGAGATCGGCCGGTAGGCGGCGTCCTGCTGACGCAGCACCTCCGCGCCGCTGGCCTCGAAGAGCGTCTCCATGTCCTTGAAGTTGGTCCAGAGGGTGCGCAGCGAGATGCCGGCCCGTTCGGCGATGCGCTCGCCGGTCGGACGCAGGTCGCCCTCGGAGATGAGCGCGAGGTGCGCCTCGACGATGGCCGCGCGGGTGCGCTCGGCCCGGGCGGTCCGCCCGTCGACCCGGCCGGCCTCGACGCCGTCCGCCCGCGCCCGACCCCGCCCCCGCACCCCCACCACGCTCCCTGCCATGTCGCCGAGTCTAGACAGGTGATGATCAGGGGCGCCCGGCCCAGCGCCGGACCGCTCGTCCGGGCCGAGCGGGGAGTGCGACGACGGCGAACCGGCACGCCCACCTGAATCTGCATTCACGGTGCAGATAGTAGGAGCGCCGATCGGCGTCGGTCAACGCCTCGCGCACCGGCGTCGACGGTCGCCGCGCCAGTGTTCGGCGCAGCCGTCCGACCGGGCGCGGTCCGGGGGAAACCACGCCCGGTCGGGCGACGCCGGGACGGGACCTCAGGAGACGGTCGGGACCCCGTTCGCCGGTGGCACGGCCGGCGCCACCGTGTACTCGTTGACCGGCCCGTCCGCCTCGTCGGTCTCGTACGCCGGCCCGAAGTAGCTCTGCACTCCCCCGCTCACCCGGCTCAGCCGCTGCCCGCCGTACCCGGAGTGGTCCTTCTCGGAGAAGCGCAGCGGCGCCAGGCCCGGACCCTGGAACCCGCCCTTCCGCACGGCGTCGATGATCTTCTCCCGGGTGAGGTCCTTGCCGGCCGCGAGCAACGCCTGCACGAAGAGGTAGCCGACGGACATGCCGTAGACGGTGTTGCCGTCGAACGCGGCGTCCCCGTTGTGCTCCTTGTTGATTTTCATGAAGAGCTGGATCCACGGGTTCGCCGTGTCGTTCTGCATCGGCAGGTAGTTGGTGCCGACCATGCCCTCGAGCAGTCCAGCGGCGGCGCCGAGCTGCTTGGCCAGCGTGGGGTGGTCGGCGCCGACGTTGGCGACCAGCCACTGCGGCTTGAAGCCCAGCCGCGCGGCGGTGCCGACGGACAGCGCGGTGAAGCCGGGCACCGTGGCGAGCACGACGACCTGGCAACCGGCCGCCTTGAACGCGCCGATCTGCGGGGCGACGTTGGTGTTGCTGGTGACGTACGTCTGCTTGACCGCCACCGCCGAGGCGCCGAGCACCTTCTCCACGCCGGCCAGGCTGTCCCGGCCGAAGTCGTCGTCCTGCCCGAGGAAGCAGACCTTCTGCCCGGCCAGTTCCCGCTTCGCGTAGTTTGCGAGAATCTTGCCCTCCACCGTGTAGTCCGGGTTGAACCCGAACGTGCCCGGATACTTGTCCGGCTGGTCCCAGCTACGGCTACCGGAGGCGACGAACAGGTCCGGCACCCGGTTGCTCTTGAGGAAGTCGAGCACGCCGGTGTGCGTCGGCGTGCCCAGTCCGTTGAGGATCGCGAAGACCTTGTCCTGCAGGACGAGCTGGCGGACCACCTGCTGGGTGTTCGCCGGGTTGTAGCCGTCATCCATGATCTTGTAGGTGATCTTCCGCCCGTGCACCCCGCCGTTGGCGTTGACGTAGTCGAAGTACGCCTTGGTCGCCGGGGCGATCTTCGAGTAACCGGCCGACGCCGGCCCGGTCAGCGGCATGTGGGTGCCGACGGTGATTTCGGTGTCGGTGACGCCCGGCACCGGGGCGCCGCCGGGACCGGAGCCGTCGTCACCGCTGCAACCCGCAGCGGTGGCCAGCAGGGCGATGGTGCTGATGAGCGCGAGACCACGTTGTGCCGTACGGCGCATGGAGAACACCGACCTTTCTCGGTCCGGTCGTCGGGGGAACGGTGTGGTGGTGGAGCGCCCGGCCGGGGCCGGGCCGGGCACAGCTCAGGAACGTCGGGCCCGCAGGCGCCGACCAAGACTCGACAGCAGGCCCTGGATGCCGCCGGGCGCGGCGATCATGACGACGATCAGGGTGAGCCCGAAGATCGCCAGCGGCAGGTTTCCCTCCAGCCGTTGGGCCACCGCGGGCGAGAGCGTCAGCAGCTCGGTCACCGAGTGGGTGAGGTCGGGCAGGGCGACCAGCAGGACCGCCCCCCACACCGCGCCGGCGAGGCGACCCAGACCCCCGATCACCACGGCCATCAGCAGGAACAGCGACAGGGTCAGCGAGAACGCCCCCGGGGACACGCTCTGCGCGAGGACCGCCAGCAACGCCCCGCCGAGCCCGGCGGTGGCGGCGCTGACCACGAAGGCGAGGACCTGCGTGCGGGCCACGTGGATGCCGGCGAGGCGGGCGGCCACCTCGTCGTCGCGGACCGCCCGGAAGGTGCGCCCGTACCGGCTGCGGATCAGGTTCGCCAGCAGCAACAGGACGAGCAGGGTGGCCGCGCCGGTGAGCCAGAGCTGCCACCGCTCGTAGGGGAAGTACGGGCCGAGCGCCAACGGCGGCGGCTCGACCGGCACCGACAGGCCCTGCTCGCCGTTGAACACGCCGTCGAAGGTGACGGCCAGCGCCGGCACCACCACGGCCACCGCCAGGGTGACGCCGGCCAGGTAGGGCCCGCGCAGCCGGGCAGCGGCCACCCCGACCACAGCGCCGACCGCGACAGTGCTGACGATCGCCGCGGCCAGCGAGAGCGGCAGCAGCCAGCCACCGGTCATCCCCCGGTCGGCGAACGCGTTCTGGCACAGCGCCACGGTGTACGCCCCGGTCGCCATCAACGCGCCGTGCCCCAGCGACAGTTGCCCGTTGAGCCCGGTGAGGACGGTCAGGCCGGCGGTCGCGCAGAGGTACGCGGCCACCGTGGCGAGCTGGAAGTTGCGGAACGGCTCGACGGCGTAGCTGACCGCCACCAGCAGCGCCCCGGCGGCGAGCACCACCGCGAGGTGGCGCAGCAGCGTGGAGCCACGTCGGCCGGGCGCGGGCCGGTCGCCGGCGTCGGCCGGACGGGCCTCCGGCGGCGCTGCCGCCCGGGTCGCGCTCACACCCGCCTCGCCGCGACCGGGGCGAACAGCCCGCCGGGCCGGACCAGCAGCACCGCCAGCAGCAGCACCAGCACCGCGAGCGGGGTCAGGTCACTGCCGGCGTAACCGCTCACGTAGGACAGCAGCAGGCCCACCACGAGGCCGCCGACCACCGCGCCGGGCGGGCTGTCCAGCCCGCCCACCACCGCACCGGTGAACGCCGAGACGAACACCAGGTCCATGGCGTGCGGATGCAGACCCAGCTCGGTCGGCAGCACCAGCATGGCGGCCAGCGCGCCCACCCCCGAGGCCAGCGCCCACCCGAGGGTCAGCATGCCGCCGACGTTGACCCCGAGCAGGCGGGACACCTCCGGCGCGAAGGCCGCCGCCCGCATCCGCAACCCCACCGGGGTACGCGCGAACAGCCAGGCCAGGCCGCTGACCACCACCCCGATGGTGGCGAAGACGAACAGGTCGTACGGCGACAGCACGGCGACCCCGCCCACGGTGAGGGCGGTCCTGCTGAACGGGGCCTCGGCGGGGCGGAACTCGTTGCCGTACACCATGCCCAGCACGGCCTGGATCAGCAGCACCAGCCCGAGCGCGACGATCACCGGGTTGAGCGGCGACGCGTGGTCGACGTGCCGCATCACCACCCGGTCCACCAGCGCGCCGAGCAGCAGGCCGGCGACGATCGCGACCAGGAAACCGAGCCAGTACGAGCCGGTGGCCGAGGTGACGCTGTAGACGACGTACGCGGCGGCGACGGCCATCGCGCCCTGGGCGAAGTTGACGACCCGCGCCGCCCGCCAGATGAGCACCAGGGCCAGCGCGAACGCGGCGTACACCGCGCCCCGGGACAGGCCGTCGACGGTGAGGAAGACGAAGCGGTCCAAGAGTCCTCCCTCCGAGGGGACGAGGTGGTGGTCAGAAACCGAGGTACGCGTGGCGCAGGTCGACGTCGTCGCGCAGCGTCGCCGCCGGAGCGGCGATCACCACCTGCCCGAGGGACATCACGACGCCCTGGTCGGCGACGGCGAGCGCGCTGCGCACGTTCTGCTCGACGAGCAGGACGGTCAGGCCGGTCCGGTCGCGCAGCTGGCGGAGCAGGGCCATGATCCGGGCGACCACCCGGGGGGCCAGGCCGAGCGAGGGTTCGTCCAGCAGCAGCAGGCGGGGCCGGCCGACCAGGGCCCGGCCGAGCGCCAGCATCTGCCGCTCGCCGCCGGAGAGCTGGTGGCCGAGGTGCCGACGACGCCGGGCCAGGGGCTCGAACAGCTCGTAGACCTCGTCGAGGGCCCGCCCGGCGTCCGCCCGGTCGCGCCGCCACAGCCCGCCGAGCCGCAGGTTCTCGTCGACGGTCAGCTCGCTGATCACGCCCCGACCCTCCGGGACGTGCGCCATGCCGCGCCGGACGAGCTGCTCCACCGGCGTACCGCTGAGGTTCTCGCCGGCGAGCAGCACCTGGCCGGCGGCCGGGCGGATCATGCCGGAGAGCGCGCGCAGCAGGGTGGTCTTGCCGGCGCCGTTGGCGCCGACGACGGCGGTGATCGTGCCGGCGGCGACGCTGAGGTTGATCTCCCGCAGCACCGGCGCGGCCCCGTAGCCGGCCACCAGCCCGCGCACCTCGAGCAGGTCGGACGCGCTCATGGGGAGGACACCTCCTCCTCGACCGTCGCACCGAGGTAGGCGTCGGTCACCGCCGGGTCGTCGCGGACCTCGTCCGGGGTGCCCGCCGCGATCACCCGGCCGAAGTCGAGCACCACCAACTCGTCGCAGACGGCCATCACCAGGTCCATGTGGTGCTCGACCAGGAGCACGGCGCAGGGATCGACGTCGCGCCGGGGCAGCCGCCGGACCAGCTCCGCCAGCTCGGCGATGTCGTCCGCGCCGAGACCGCCGGCGGGCTCGTCGAGCAGGAGCAGCCGGGGTCGGGCGGCGAGCGCGCGCGCCAGGGCGACCCGTTGGCGTACCGCGAAGGGCAGTGTGGTCGGCGCGGCGTCGGCGTGCGCCGCGATGCCCAGGTCGTCGAGGACGGTCAGGGCGTGCGCGCGCAGCCGGCGCTCGTCGCGGTCGCTGGCCGGCAGGCCGAACAGCGCCGACGCGAAACCCGCACGGGCGGTGTGGGTCGCGCCGGTCATCACGTTCTCCACCACGCTGAGCCCCGCGAAGAGCCCGGTGCCCTGCAAGGTGCGGGCGATGCCGAGCCGGGTCAGCCGGTGCGGCCGGGGCCGCAACGGGCGACCGTCCAGGGTGAGCGATCCCGACTCCGGGGCGACGAAGCCGCAGATCACGTTGAAGAGCGTGGTCTTGCCCGCGCCGTTGGGCCCGATCACGCCCACCACCCGGTTGGGTGGCACCCGCAGGGAGACGTCGTCGAGGGCGGTGAGGCCGCCGAAACGGACGCCGATGTGGTGCAGTTCCAGGCCGCGCTCCATCACCCATCCCTCGGTCGTGGCGGGTGTTATTTACACTCGCAGTGTACGTTTCCGGGGTATCGCGTCAAGACCTCCGACGCCCCCGCACGCGCGGACGGGGCGGCCGCCACCGGCGACCGCCCCGCAGCTCGCCGGTCAGGCGCTCGGGCAGGTGTTGCGGTACTCCTCGATCTGCGACCCGCTCGGGCCGGGGCAGAGGAACTGCTCGTAGCGGGTGTCGTCGTCGACGAACCGCTTCAGCCACGCCACCATCTGCCGCGCGGTCGGCGTGTTCGTGGTCTGCGGGAAGAAGTGGCTCGCCCCGTTCAGCTCCAGGTACGCCTTCTCCGCCGAGGACGGAATGCTGTTGTAGAACGGCACGGAGTGCGTCGCGACCGGCGCGACGCTGTCGCTCTCACCACCGATGATCAGCGTGGGCACCCGCAGCTCGGACCAGCTCTTGTCCAGGTTCCAGGGCGCGAGCGGCACCGCCGCCTGCAACGACGGCCGGGACGAGGCCGCCTCCAGGCTGCCCCCGCCGCCCATGGAGTGGCCGGCCACCGCGAGCCGGCTGCTGTCGATCCGGCTCCGCACCGAGCTGCGCTGGGTGAGGTAGTCCAGCGCGGCGAGCAACTGCCGACCCCGGCTGTCCGGCTGGTCCAGCCGGGTGTTGGTCTCGATGCCGATGACCACGAAGCCGTGCGAGGCGATCCGCGGTCCGAGCCAGCTGATGCTGGACCAGGCGGCGGTGTAGCCGGGCGAGATGGCGATGGCGCCGAAGGTGCCCTCGCTGGTGCTGGTCGGGTAGTAGATGACGCCGCCGCCGAAGCCGGTCACGCTCAGCGAGGACACGCTCTGCGAGGCCGTGGTGAACGGGCCACGACTGGCTTCCAGGATCGCGGTCGTCGGGTCGGGGCCCCGCTCGTACGGGCCGGCGGCCTGCGCGGCACCGGACGGACCGGCCAGGACGACGCCGGCGACCAGGGCGGCGGCCAGACCGAGCCGGGCTGCCACGGAACGGGGACGGGTGGTGGTTGGTGAGGACACGTCGGGCACTCCCTAGGGTCGAAGGATATCGACCCTTGTCAGTTTTCGCCGCTCCGCCCTGCCAGGCATCGGCGAAATCACCAGTCCCGGCGGCATTTGCCGTGATCAGTCGCGTTTCGACCCCCTGACCAGGGGTAGCAGGGCAGGCGCCCGCCCACACCAGCGCCATGGAGAGGTTCGTCCAGTGGATTCCAGCAAGCCCGCCGAGGCGGTCAAGAACGCCGTGAAGGCCGCCTCCGGAAAGATCGCCGACGCCCTGAGCCCGGACGTCCCCGGCGCGCCGGGGAGCGCGCCGCCGACCCTCGAGGAGCCCACCACCCCGCACGACCCGCTGCCGCCGAAGCCGGAGCAGGGAGCGCCGCAGACGCGCACGCCGACCGGCGCCGAGACCGGCGCGCCGACCACAGCGAACGGTCAGCAGGGCGCGTACCTGACCACCGCGCAGGGGGCACGGCTGCGCGACACCGACCACTCGCTCAAGGCCGGCCCGCGCGGCCCGGTGCTGCTCCAGGACCACCACCTCCGGGAGAAGATCACCCACTTCGACCACGAGCGCATCCCGGAGCGGGTGGTGCACGCCCGGGGCGCCGGGGCGCACGGCGTCTTCACCGCCTACGGCAACGCCGAGGCGGTCACCCGGGCCGGCTTCCTGAAGAAGGGCCGGGAGACCGACGTCTTCGTCCGGTTCTCCACAGTGCTCGGCTCGCGTGGCTCGGCCGACACCGTCCGCGACACCCGCGGCTTCGCGACGAAGTTCTACACCGACGAGGGCACCTTCGACCTGGTCGGCAACAACATGCCGGTCTTCTTCATCCAGGACGCCATCAAGTTCCCCGACATCATCCACGCCGGCAAGCCGCACCCGGACCGGGAGATCCCGCAGGCGCAGAGCGCCCACGACACCTTCTGGGACTTCGTGTCGCTGCACACCGAGGCCCAGCACCACACCATCTGGAACATGTCCGACCGGGGCATCCCGCGGTCGTACCGGACGATGGAGGGCTTCGGCGTCCACACCTTCCGCCTGGTCAACGAGGCCGGGGAGACGGCGCTGGCCAAGTTCCACTGGAAGCCGAAGCTGGGCGTGCACTCGCTGACCTGGGAGGAGGCCCAGCTACTCGGCGGCATGGACCCGGACTTCCACCGGCGCGACCTGTACGACGCCATCGAGGCCGGCGCGTACCCGGAGTGGGAGCTGGGCATCCAGGTCTTCCCGGACACCCCCGAGGAGACCTTCGCCGGCATCGACCTGCTGGACCCGACGAAGATCGTGCCGGAGGAACTGGCGGAGGTGCAGCCGGTCGGCAGGCTGGTGCTCAACCGGACGCCGACGAACTTCTTCGCCGAGACCGAGCAGGTCGCCTTCCACCTCGGTCACCTGCCACCGGGCATCGACGTCACGAACGACCCGCTGTTGCAGGGCCGGTTGTTCTCGTACGTCGACACGCAGCTCACCCGCCTGGGCGGGCCGAACTTCTCGCAGATTCCGATCAACCGCCCGCACGCGGCGGTGAACGACATGCTGCGCGACGGCTTCCACCAGCAGGCGGTGCACGCGGGCGTCGCGCCGTACCGGCCGAACTCGCTCGACGGGGGCAACCCGTTCCCGGCCGGCGACGCCGAGCACGCCTTCGTCGACGTGCCGGTCACCGTCGCCGAGGCCCCGAAGGTACGGGCGAACCCGGCCTCGTTCGACGACCACTACAGCCAGGTCCGCCTGTTCTGGCTGAGCATGTCGCCGGTCGAGAAGGAACACATCATCCGGGCGTACACCTTCGAGCTGGGCAAGTGCTACCACCAGGCGATCAAGGAACGGCAGCTGCGGAGCCTCGCCAACATCGACCCGGTGCTGTGCCAGGAGGTCGCGACCGGCCTGGGCCTGCCCGCGCCGCAACCGACGGTGCCGCTCGCCGACGTCGCGCCCAGCCCCGCGCTGTCGCAGGTCGGTCGGGAGTGGCCGGCTGACGGCCGGACCGTCGGGATCGTCGTCGACCCCACCGGCGACCTGGACGGGGTCGACGAGGTCCGCCGGGCCGTGTTCGACGCCGGCATGGTGCCGCTGCTGATCGCGCCGCACGGCGGCATGGTGGGCGACCTGCCGGTGCAGCGCACCTTCGCCACCGGCCGGTCGGTCGAGTTCGACGCGATCCTGTTGGCCGCCGCACCGGCACCCGCCCCGGACGCGCTGCCCGCCCGGGACGCCAAGGCGGGACGGCCGGACGCGGCGACCGTCGACCCCCGCGTGCTGCTGCTGGTCGAGGAGGGCTGGCGGCACGCGAAGGCGATCGGCGCCTGGGGCGCCGGCGTCACGGTCCTGGAGCAGGCCGGCGTGGCCGGCACCCCGGGCGTCGTGGCGGCGGGCTCGGGCGCCGAGGCCCTGACCGCCGTGCGGCAGCTCATGGCCGCGCACCGGGTGTGGGAACGGTTCCCGGCCTCGGTCGCCTGACCCCACGACGACGAGGGCTGTCCTCCCGGTTCGGGAGGGCAGCCCTCGTCGGACGTCTCAGAAGGTGCGGTCGGTGCCGAACCAGAACCACAGGAACGGCAGGGCCAGCGGTACGAGGGTCGCCAGCAGCAGAGCCGGAAACCCGACCGATCGAAGAGCCCGGAACCGACGCCACTGCCGACGATTGACCAGCACCGTCGCTACCAGCAGCACCGTGCTCAGAACGACAACCTCGACGACGGCGAAGCGCGCCCCCGCGGAGCCGTACGGTGCGACGACGTCTTCGCCGTTGAGGGCCCGGAGGTAGTAGGTGAGGGTGTCCAGGGCAGCGATCGGCACGATCGCGCACAGGCCGATGACCAGGTTGCCGGCCAGCCAGGCCAGGGTGATCCGGAGCAGGCGCGTGCGGTCGGCGGTCACCGGCACCTCCACTGCTCGCCTCGCCTTCTCTAGATCCTGGGAGCGGCCGAGCCTATCCCTGCGCTCTGCCGCCCGGCGTCCCGACAGGCTCGCGACCGCCCGCGGACGGACCTGATCTGTCCATTACCGGTTCATGACAATTCGGGGATCGGGCGCGGATATCCGGCTGGCAGCTTTCGACGGGTGATCCAACAGCTCTCTCCCATCGGGTCCGGACCCGCCGCGACGGAGCCCGACGCGACGCGCGTCGGGTTCCGTCGCAGGTACCGGACCGCACCCACCGCGCACCGATCCCAACGGGCGCGATGGGCCGACGCCGCGAAGGGCGCCTGCATCATCCTCGTCGTCCTGTGGCACGTGGTGGTGAAGGACTACCTCCAGGTCGACTGGCATCTCGGCGCGCCGGCGCCGGGCCTGTGGGGAGCGCTGGGTGAGCAACTCCTGCCGCTGCGGATGCCGTTGTTCTTCACCATCTCGGGCGTCTTCGCGGCGAACGCCGTACGCCGGCCGTGGCGGGTCGTCGCGCGCGGCCGGATCGCCGCCTTCCTCTACCTGTACGCCGTCTGGCTGCTGATCCACACCGTGGTCCTCACCGCGCTGCCGGACCTGCCGACCGACCGCGCCGGCACACCCCTCGGCCTGCTGGAGCAGCTCACCGTCACGCCGTCCAACCTGTGGTACCTGTACGCGCTGGCGCTGTACTTCACCATCGCCAAGGCCACCCGTGGCCTGCCCCGGGCGCTGGTCCTGGCACCCGCCGCGGCGCTGTCCGCCGTCACCGCCGCCGGCCTGCTCGACACCCCGGGCAACCGGGGCGGCCTCTACCAGAACCTGGTCTTCTTCCTCGCCGGCCTGTTCCTGCGACAGCGGATCCTCGGCTGGGCCGCGACCGCCGATCGTCGCCGGCTGCTGGCGGCCACCGTCGCGTACGCCCTCGCGCTGGCGGCCATGGCGGCGGCCGGCGCGCAGCGGTGGTTCGGCGTGTGGCCGGCGGTCTCCGTGCTGGCAGTGATCTTCGGCATAACCGCCGCTGCCCAGCTCGTACGGTGGTCGGCGCTCGGCGAACCGCTGGCTAGGCTCGGCCGCGTCACGTTGCCGATCTACGTCGTCCACATGCCGGTCCTGGCGCTGCTGCACCGGCTGCTCCTCGTACCGGTTTCCGAACTGGGTCGGTCCGCTCAGGGCCTGATCGTGCTCGGATATCCGGTTCTGCTGACCGGCGCGGTGATCGGGCTGAGCCTGGCGGTGCACCGTGGCCTGCTGGTGCTGCGGGCGGGCTGGCTGTTCGCGCTGCCCGGCACGCGGCGCGCGGAGACGGCCCGATGAGCACCCTGGCCGAGGCGGTCGTCGACCTCACCGCGATCGCCAGCAACGTCCGGACGATCGCGTCGGTCACCGGGACCGACCTGATGGCCGTGGTGAAGGCCGACGGCTTCGGCCACGGCGCGGTACAGGTGGCCCGTGCCGCGCTGCGTGCCGGCGCGGCCTGGTTGGGGGTGACCTCGGCGGCCGAGGCGTTGACGCTGCGCGCGGCCGGTGTGACGGCGCCCACGTTGAGCTGGCTGCACGGCCCGACCGAGGACTTCGGTAAGTTGATCAACGCCGGCGTCGACGTCGGCGTGTCGACGACGACGCATCTGCACGCCGTCGCCGACGCGGCCCGTCCGCTCGGCGTGCCGGCGATGGTGCAGCTCAAGGCGGACACCGGGTTGTCGCGCAACGGCGCCACCGGGACCGACTGGCCCGAGTTGGTCGCGTGGGCCCGCAAGTACGAACGGGAGGGCGGGATCCGGGTGCGCGGCGTGTGGTCCCACCTCGTCGACGCCGACCTGCCCGGCGCGCCGCAACTGCACCGGCAGGTGGCCGCCTTCGAGGAGGCGCTGCGGGCCGGGCGGTCCGCCGGTCTCGACCCGGAGCTGACCCACCTGGCCAACTCCGCCGCCGCGCTGTCCGCGCCCGCGACCCGCTTCGACCTCTGCCGGGTCGGCATCGCGCTGTACGGCGTGGACCCGTTCGGCGCGGGCGACCCGGGCAGGTACGGGCTACGGGCCGCGATGACGGTGCGGACGAGCGTCGTCAACGTCAAGCGGGTACCGGCCGGCACCGGCGTCTCCTACGGACCCGACCACGTGACGGGCGCACCGACCACGCTGGCGCTGCTGCCGCTCGGCTACGCCGACGGGCTGCCCCGGGCCGCGAGCGGCAGCGCCTCGGTGTGGCTCGCCGGCCGGCGGTGCCCGATCGTCGGGCGCATCGCGATGGACCAGTGCGTGGTCGACGCCGGAGACCTGCCGGTGGCGATCGGCGCCCCGGTCGTGGTGTTCGGCCCCGCCGAGGATGACCAGAGCCCCCCGACGGTCGCCGAGTGGGCGCGCTGGGCCGGGACCAACCCGCACGAGATCTTGACCGGCATCGGGCCCCGGGTGGCCCGCCACCACCTCCACGAAAGGGCACGCGTCTCATGACAACCCGACTGGCAGTCCTGTACGGCGGGCAGAGCGGTGAGCACGACGTGTCGTGCCGCTCGGCGGCGAGCATCCTCGCCCACCTGGACCCGGCGCGCCACCAGGTCACCGAGGTGCTCATCGACCGCGACGGCGGGTGGCACGTCGGGGGCCGTCCGACACCGCTGCCGCAGGCGTTGCGCGTCCTGCGCGACCAGGACGTGGTGTTTCCGGCCCTGCACGGACCGTACGGCGAGGACGGCATCGTGTCGTCGCTGCTGGAATGGCTCGGCGTGCCGTACGTCGGCAACGGCGTCTTCGCCAGCGCCGCCGGCATGGACAAGGCTGTCACCAAGCGCCTGCTCGCCGCGGCGGGCCTGCGGGTCAGCCCGGGGGTGACGCTGCGCCCGGACGAGGACCTGTCGGCCGCCGAACGGGACCGACTGGACCTGCCGGTTTTTGTCAAGCCGGCGCGTGCCGGTTCCAGCCTGGGCGTGGTCAGGGTGGACGACTGGGCCGGGGTTCCGGCCGCGGTCGGGCAGGCCCGGCGGTTCGACCCGAAGGTCCTCGTCGAGCAGGGCGCGCGGGGCCGGGAGATCGACGTGGCGGTCCTGCAACACCCGGACGGTCGGGTCGAGGCCGGCCCGCCGTTGGAGATCCGGGTGACCGGCGCCGGCTTCTTCGACTACGACGCGAAGTACGACGGCGGGGCCGTCTTCCAGATTCCCGCCCCGCTCGACGCGGCGACCACCGGGGTGCTCCAGGACCGCGCGATCCAGGCGTTCCGCGCGCTGGACTGTCGAGGGCTGCTGCGGGTCGACTTCTTCCTGCCCACGGAGGGGTCGACCGAGCCCATCGTGAACGAGGTCAACACCTTCCCCGGCTTCACCGCCGCGTCGCAGTTTCCGCAGATCTGGGAGCGGGCCGGCATCGGGTTCGCCACGCTGATCGACATCCTGATCTCGGGCGCGCTGGCCGACGAGGGCCGGGGCCGCCACGGTGGCCCGTCCCGGCAGGCGCGAGCGGTCGACCTGGTCTGAGCGCCGGTCGGCGCCCGGTCACCGGACGGAACACCGCCGGGGCGGTTGGGCGCCGTCGGGCCCGACGATGGTGACCGCCGTCCAGACCTCCGCCAGGCCGGACTGGGCGGCGGCGTCGACGGTGGTGCAGATGATCTGGTCGGTCGCGTGCGCCGACAACGTCAGCGCCGCCCCGGTCGTCCGCACGGTGAGGCCACCGGACTGCCCGGCTCCCGACGTCACGGTGACGGCCGCACCGATCCCGGCCGGTACCTCGCTGGTCAGGCCCTGGTCGCGCTCGTCCCGCTCGGGGCCGGCGGCGAGCAGGGCGAGCGCCTGCCCCGGGGAGGTGGCGCCGCTCGCCGTCGGACGCAGGACCAGCACCAGGTCGTCCCCCGCGAGCAGGTAGATCGTGCTGCCCTGGGACGGGCCGCTGACCGCGGAGCGACCGGTGATGACCTCGCTGGGCCGTACCCCGCAACCCGCCGCGCCCAGGGTCAGCAGCAGGGCGCCGGCGAGCAGGGCGCGTCCGGCCCGGTGGCCGGTCACCGGGCGCCTCCGGCGTCGGCCGTGTCGCGGGGCAGGCGGAGCGTGAACACCGCGCCACCGGCCGGACCGTTGCCGGCGACGAGGGAGCCCTGTCGCTCGCCACGACGGTGCAGGCGCGCGTTCTCCCAGGCGATGGCGAGGCCGAGGCCGCTGCCCTCGGAGCGGGTCCGCGCGGTGTCGGCCTTGTAGAAGCGGTCGAAGACGTGCGGCAGCACCTCCGGGTCCAGTCCCGGTCCCTGGTCGGCCACCTCGACGGTGACCCAGTCCGCGTCGGCGTCCAGGCGTACGGACACCGGCTCGGCGCCGTGCCGCAGGGCGTTGCCGACCAGGTTGGCGACGATGACGTCCAGTCGGCGGGGGTCGAGCCGGGCCACCACACCGGGTGGCAGCTCCGCGCGTACCCGCTCGTGCCAGCCGCGGACGCGCAACGTCGCGGCCACCGCGGCGGCGACGTCCACGTCGTCCGGGGCGAGGCGCGCCGTGCCGGAGTCGAACCGGCTCACCTCGATCAGGTCGTTGACGAGCCGGGTGAGGTTCTGCGTCTCCTGGCTGACCAGCCGGGCGGCCCGGCCCGCGTCTCCGGGCAGGTGCTCCGCCTCCTCGTCCAGCACGTCGGTGACCGCCGTCATCGCGGTCAGCGGGGTACGGAGTTCGTGCGAGACGTCGGCGACGAAGCGGCGGGCGTCCGCCTCCATCCGGCGCAGTTCACCGACCTGCCGCTCCAGGGTGCCCGCGGTGTCGTTGAAGGTCCGGGCCACATCGGCCAGCTCGTCCACGCCCCGCACCGTCAACCGGGTGCTCAGGTCGCCCTCGCCGAGCCGGAGCGCCGCCCGGCCCAACTCGCGGACGGGCCGCAGCACTCCCCGGGCAGCCAGCAGGGCCAGCAGGACGGCCAGGACCAGGGACAGGCCCCCGGTCAGCCACGCCAGGGTGGCGAGCCGGTCGATGCTCTGCTGCTCGGCCACGAGACTGCGCGCCGAGTAGACCTCCAGGCCGGACGATCGGGACACCCCGGCGGATCGGTCGAGGCGCAGTTGGGTGCCGATGAACAGCATGGGTTGCCCGTCCACCGTGACCCGCTGCCAGGCGAGGCGGCCGTCGCCGACCTCGCGGCGCAGGGCGGGGGTGACCGGGTCGGGCGCGGACGTGCCCGACGACCGCATGTCCCGGTAGACGACCACCGCGAACCCCTCCCGGTCGGAGAGCCGCTGGGCCAGCAGGTCGAGTTCCTTCTGGGTCGGCGGGAGCTGCACGATCGGGTAGACCCTGCCGAGCTGGTCGGTCAGCGACGCCACCGCGGCGTCCTGCGCCTGTTGCAGGATGACGGTGCGGGCCTGGACGTAGCTGCCGCTGGCCACCACCGCCGTGGTGGTCACCCCCAACAACGCGAACGCCAGCAGCAGCCGGACCCGCAGGCCGGAAATTTGGGCGCCGGCCCGTCGCCAGGACGTCACAGCGGCCCGAACCGGTATCCGAAACCGCGTACGGTCTGGATGTAGACCGGCGCCGAGGAGTCAGTCTCGATCTTGGCGCGCACCCGCTGGACGCACGCGTCCACCAGACGCGAGTCGCCGAGGTACCCGTGCTCCCAGACGGCGGTCAGCAGTTGCTGACGGCTGAGCACCTGGCCGGGCGTGTGCGAGAGTTCGAGCAGCAGTCGCAACTCCGTCGGGGCGAGGCTGACCGGCTTGCCGTCCCTGCTGACCACCAACGCCGCCCGGTCGATCGTCAACGCGCCGTGCTGCTCGGGGCCGGCCCGCTCGCCGCCGGCACGCCGCGACCCGGCGCCGGTGCGCCGGAGCACCGCGCGGATGCGGGCCTCGAGCACCCGGGCCTGGACGGGTTTGACCACGTAGTCGTCGGCGCCGGCCTCCAGGCCCGCCACCACGTCCATGTCGTCGTTGCGGGCGGTGAGCATGATGATCGGCAGGTCGCCGAGCTGCCGGATCCGCCGGCAGACCTCGAACCCGTCCATCCCGGGCAGCATGAGGTCGAGGACCACGACGTCCGACGGGCTCCTGCGCAGCCGCTCCAGCCCCTGCTCGCCGGTCTCCACCGCGTGCACCGTGTGGCCCTGCCGGGTGAGCGCCAACTGCAGCCCGTCGCGCACCGTCTGGTGGTCTTCGATCAGCAGCACCTGGGACATGTCGCCAAGTATCCCCTCATGACGTTGTTTAACGTTTGATCGATGGCGGTGCGTGCTCGCGCGGCGGCCGCGGCACCGCGAAGTCCGCCGACCGCACCAGGAACACCACCGAACCGATCAGGAGCACCGTCGACCCGCCGGCCGCCACGATGGCGACGAGCAGCCCGGACCGCACCGACGCGACCAGACCGGGCACGACCACCAACACCACCCAGACGAGCACGACCAGCCCGACCGCCGCCTCGGCCAGTCGTCGCCCCGGTCCGCCGGCGTCCGCACCGGTGGCCGCGACGCGGTCCCCGGGCAGGGCCGCCAACGCGGCGGCGGCCAGGCAGAACACCGTCACGCCCAGCAGCACGCCACCGAGCGCGTCACTGAACCGGTGCCAACCCGCGATCATGGTGGCGGCGGCGATCACCGACACCCCGGCCGCCCCCGGCACCGCCAGCCACCGCCGGGCCCACCCGGGCAGCACCAGCAGGAACGCCAGCAGCAGGGCGGTCGCCGCCGCGACGTGGCCGCTCGGGAAGCTGTTGTGGGTCGTCGAACTCTCGATCTGGAGATCCGGGCGGGGCAGCGCCGACTTCAGCGCGCCGGCCACCAGCACCGTGCCCAGGACCAGGCCCACGCCGACGACCGCCGCCACGAGTCGCCGGCGGAGCGCACCCACCAGCACCACCAGAGCGAGTACCGCGGCGATCAGCGTCGGGCGGCCGAAGGCGGCCAACACGGTCTTGGCCGGACCCACCAGGGTCGTCCGCTGCTCGTACCCCCCACCCCGTTCGGCGGGCGGCAGGAGCACGCCGTCCAGCCACTGCCCGGCCGCCGTCCGCACGAAGACGGTGGCGGTGAGGGTCAGCGCGAGCAGACCACACAGCGCGGCCGCGAGCAGCCGGCGTCCCAGCGGCGTCGCGGCGCGGGCGTGCGGCGCCGGTCGCGCCGGCGACGGGCCGGGCGTCGGCCGACCGACGGAGTACGACGATCCGATGGACATGGCGACCATGCTCGTCCCGCCGGGTCCGCACGGCGTCCCCGGATTGTCTTGGTTCTGTCACAACCACCCCCCACCGCCGCCGGAGAGCGGATCGTCGGCGGTGGACCGGCCGGGCCGGGAAATTTGCCTCTCCGTCGGCAACCAGGTTTTACCCGGCCGAGATGAGCCGCCACTAGGGTCAAGACGTTGATCGATGTTTCGGTCGCGGTGCGAAAAATCCATCCGGAGTACGGTGGGGGAACCGGAAGGTGTGGGGGAATGCAGGCAACTCCAGTCGCCAGCCTGGTCATCGGCATCGCATCCTCGCCAGCCGAACGCCGACATCTGGCTCGGCTGCTCGGCGGCAGTGACGCCTTCCTGATCGTCTCGAACGTCGACCAGGCCCGGGAGTTCCTCGGGGTGGTCCGGGCGTCCCCCGCCAGCACCGCCGCGCCGCCGGCCACGCGCGCGGAGGTGACGCCGAGCCCGCAACCACCGCCGGACCTGGCCGTCGACTCCGACCGCCGGGTGCTGCGCTGGCGTGACCGGGAGATCGACCTGACCCGACTGGAACACGACGTCCTGCTCTGCCTGGTGCACGAACCCGGGCAGGTCTGGACGTACGAGCGGCTGCACCTGGAGGTCTGGGGCAACCGGCACCTCGGCCGCAACTCCGACATGCACTCGGTCGTCCGCCGGGTGCGTGGCAAGCTCGCCCGGCTGAACGCCGCCGCGACGATCCACGCGGTACGCGGCGTCGGCTTCCGGCTCGCCCCGGTCTGATCCCCCGCGCGTGGTCCGGCCCGCCCGGTCGGGGACCAGGCGGGCCGGATTCGCTCGCTACCGCTGCGGCGTCAGCACTTGATGGGCGTCAACCCGAAGTCCTCGACCGTCGGCGTGGTGGTGTTGATCTTCGCTTGACGGGTCTGCGGCTTCCAGCCGTCCTTGGCGACGATCATCGTGAGCGGGTTGTTGCGGCGGTCCATCCAGTAGGCGTACTTACCCCCGGCGTCGGTGGCGAAGGTGTAGGACGCCGCCCACGAGTCGACCTGGACGACCGCGCCGGTGAGCGGCGAGGTGGCGCCCTGGCAACTGGTGCCGGTGACCGTACCCATGAGCTTGCCCCAAGTCTTCGGGGGGTTCACGGTCATGGTCACCGCGACCGGCGGCACCGAGTACGGGGTGTTCTCGGCGATCCCGACCGCGCCGGAGTACGTCCCCGGCTGGTCCACGTTCGCGGTCAGCCCGACGGTGACAGTGACCTTGTCGCCCGGCGCGAGGGTGACCGCCGACTTGTCGATGGTCATCCAGCTGACGTCGGCCGCCGCCTCCGCGCAGCCCTCGAAGCCCGGCAGCGCCTCGCTGTTCGGGGCGGCGTTGAAACTGCCGGACGAGCCACCGATCTTGTAGAGGCCGCACGCCGCGCCGCCCCGGTACCGGGCGGTGTTGGCGTTCGGCAGGTTGGACCAGGAACCGGCCGCCGGGTCGAACGCGAAACCGGCGTTGCTGATGGCCCCGCCCTGCGAGCCACCGACGACGAGGAGCTTGCCGTTGGCGACGGCGTAGGAGCTGGCCCAGTTGTCGGTCGGCGCGTCGGCGACGGCGGTCCAGGTGTTGGCCCCCGGGTCGTACGCGTAGCTGGCCCTCTGCGCGGCGGAACCGTCGTTGCCACCGGTGCAGTAGAGCGCGCCGTCGATCCCGCCGCAGGAGGCGAAGGCCACCGACTTCGGGTAGTTGGGGAGCGTCTCCCAGGTGTTGGTCACCGGGTCGAACCGGACGACGCTGTTCGACATCGGCGTGCAGTTGGCGGTGGTGCAGCCGCCGACCGCGTACAGCTTGCCGTCGACCACGCCCTGACCGGCCGCGGCCCGCGGCGCCGGGTTGGCGGCCAGCGCGGTCCAGGTGTTGGCCCCCGGGTCGTACGACCAGGTCGCCGAGTCGGGGCCCGCGTCGCCCCAGCCACCGGTAACAATGATCTTCCCACCGATGACGCCGGCCGTCACCGCGTTCCGGGCGCCGGGCAGGTCGGCGATGGCCGACCAGGTCTGCGCCGCCGGGTCGTAGACGTAGTTCTTGGCGGTGGAGGCGCTGCCGTCGCCACCGCCGAGGGAATACACCTTGCCGTCCAGGTTGACCACCCGGTTGTCCATGATGTTCGCCGGGTAGTTGGCGATGTCCGTCCACGGCGCGGCCTGCGGGCCGGTCGCGGCGGTGGCCGCCGTCGCCGCCTTGCCGGACGCCCTGGCGGCGAACGACGTCGGCGCGGTGAGCCGCTGCTCCGGCGCTCCGCTGGCCCCGAGCGTCTGCTGCCGGGTGACGGTCGAGCCGTCCGCCCGCAGCAGCTCGAACCCGTTGTCCCGCTCGGTGAACCTGACCTCCACCGGGGCGCCGCCGGTGTTGGTGACGGTGAACGTCTTGCTGGTCTTACCGCTGGGCATCTGCAGCGTCGCGCTGAGCTGCGTCGGGGTCACCGCCAGCCGGCCGGCCGCCAGCTGGAAGTTCGCCGCGGTCGCCCAGTCGGCCTCGACGTCGACCTGCTTGGTCTGGCTGACGTAGTTGCCGGCCGTCGCGGTGAACGGGTGCGCCCCGGTCAGCGACGAGTAGATCCAGTAGAAGCCGTCCTCCAGCCCCGGGTCGTCCGGGGTGGCCACGGTGACGGCCTTCTCGGCGGGTCGGTCCTTGCTGGTGACCGTCGCGCCGTTGACGTAGCCGCCGTCGTTCTTGTCGCGGACGTGGCCGACGACCAGGCCACCGTCGACCGGCACGCAGGTGACCTGGCTACCGATCAGGACGTTGTCGACCTCCCACCACCACTCGTACGAGGCGTCGTAGTAGTGGAAGCGGACCTGCACCTGCGCCTTGCCGGCCGCCTGCGGGATCGCGATCTCGGTGACCTTCGGCCCCCGCACGTCCGTCTCCTGACGCAGCACGTTGGTCCAGGTCGCGCCACCGTCGACGCTCAGGTCGACGTCGGCGACGTCCTCGTCGAGCTGGTTGAAGTCCTGGTTGAACCGGATGACCGGGGTCGCGACGTCGGTCAGGTTGACCACCGGGCTGACCAGCGAGGTGTCCTGGCTGGTGCCCGCTCCGTAGTCGTCGCTGTCGATCATCGCGAAGCCGCCGCTGCCGCCGGTCAGGTTGCCCCGCTCGCCGTCGTCGGTGAACTTCCAGACCTGACCGCTGCCCGCGTTGTCCACCACCGTCCAGCCGGCCGGGGTGGTGGTGCCGTCGAAGGTCTCGTACTCGCCGTCCGAGCCGAACGTGTAGCCCGGCGCGGTGGTGCAGGTGGTGGTGTTCACCGGCACCGCGACGTTCGCGGTGACGTTGCCCGAGCCGACGACGACCTCCTTGGTGACGGTCTGGTAGCCCGGGTACTGCGACTCGTACTTCAGCGTGTAGGTCTGACCGGCCGGCAGCTTGATGCTGTACCGGCCGTTCGTCGGGGTGGTGTAGTCGTAGACGCCGGCCACACCCGTCACCGTCACCTTGGCGTACAGCGGCCAGCCGTGGCCGGAGCCGTCGGTGACCGAGCCGGAGACGGTGACGCTCGGCACCGCGGTGAGCGCGACGTCGAGCGTGGTGGTCGCACCCTTGGTGACGGTGACCGCCTTCGTGACGCTGCCGTACCCGAAGGCCGCGACGGTGAGTTGGTAGTCACCGGTGGGGAGCTGGGTCGAGTACTTCCCGTCGGCGCCGGTGGTCAGCTCGCGGGCGGCCGGGCCGGTGAGCGTCAGCGTCGCGCCGGCGATCGGGGCGCCGCTGGTCGCGTCGGTGACGGTGCCGGCGAGCGTGCCGATGTCGCCGGTGGGGGCGGCGTTGAGCAGGGCGAGGGCGTCCAGCCGACCCTCGCCGTAGACGTTGTTGTCGGCGGCGGTGCCACCGCACTGGTCGTCGGCCTTGTCGATCGCCGTGCCGTTGAGCAGCGCGCGGGTCGCGTCCACGTCACCGACCAGCGACGGGGCCGCCGAGTACAGCAGCGCGACAGCGCCGGCCAGGTGCGGCGCGGCCATCGAGGTGCCGCTGATGCTGCCGTACGCGCTGCCCGGGATGCTCGACCGGACGTTCACCCCCGGCGCGGAGATGTTGGGCTTGATCTCGCCGTTCTGACCGGCGCCGCGGGAGGAGAAGCCGGCGACGTTGTTGTTGACGTCGTACGCGCCGGTCGAGTAGTTGCTGGCGATGCTGCCCGGCGAGCCGCTGGTCTCACAGTCCGGCCCGCTGTTGCCGTTGGACCAGGTGCCGAAGATCCCGGACGCGGCCCAGGCGTCGGTCACGTCCTCCATGAACGGCTCGTTCGACGGGTCGCGGGTGCCCCACGAGTTGTTGATGATGTTCGGCCGCTTGCTCGCGTCCGGGTTCTGACCGTTGAGGTCCAGCGGCTCCAGCATCCACTGACCGGATTCGATCAGCGCGGCGTCGGTGGGGCAGCAGCCGTTCGCGGCGATCCACCTGACCCCGGGGGCGACACCGATCTGGTTGGCGCCGTCGGAGCCGGCCATGGTGCCCATGGTGTGCGTGCCGTGGCCGTCGTCGTCGCAGGGGGCCGTCGCGCAGGCGCCGGTGGAGCCGGCGGCGTTGAACCAGTTGTAGTTGTGGTCGAAGGTTCCGTCGCCGTTGTTGCCCCGGTACGCGTCGACGAGCGCCGGGTGGTCGAACTGGACGCCGGTGTCGATGTTGGCGACGGTGATGCCCTCGCCCTTGACCCCGTACTGGGACCACACGTCGTCGGCGTTGATGTTGGCGATGCCCCACTCCAGGGCGTTCACCGTCTTCTCGTCGGTGCCCTTGGTGGTCTCGGGCACCTTGTAGGCGACCGGGGCGTAGAGGCCCTCGACCTCCGCGTGCCCGGCGAACTTCCGCGCCATCTCCAGCGAGCCGCTGCTCACCTTGATCGCGTTGGTGGCCCAGAAGGTCTGGTACTTCGCGCCCGCGCCGCTGAGTTCGGCCCGGATCTTGCCCTGGCTGGCCGCCGCGGTCTGGCGCAGGGCCTCCGCGACCGCCGTGCCGCGCTTCGACCAGTCCTTGATGGCCCTCGCCTTGCTGAGGTCCGCCCGGTCCTTGAACCGGATCCAGAAGTCCGCTTCACTCTTGGCCTGGAGCTGCTTGGCGAGCTCCGGTCGGATCTTGTCTCCGGTCGCGGCGCCCGCCCCCGTCGCGCCGATCGGCGCCGCCTGCGCGCCGGAGCCGATGGTGGCCAGACATGTCGCGGCGAGGACCGTCGCCGCGGCGGCGCTCACCAGCGATCTGGCCGCGCGTCGCCATTGTGGACGTCTGAACATTGGTGCTGCCTCCCTCAGAACGACCCAGGGTGTAGTGGGCCACGAGGAAAGGTGTGAAAGATTCGCCATGCCTCCCCCATGCACCGCGCGGGTCACGCCGGTTGCCCGACTGGACACTATGATCGAGAAGAACGGCTGATCAAGAACTTGCCGTGAGCAACTTGTCGCTAAGAGTCGCAGTGCTGGCGGCGCGCTTGCCAATCATTGTCAATAGCATGACGAGAGTTGGGCAGGGATGTCCATCGATCCCGGGCGGTGCTGTGGCCGAGGATGACGAGGCGGCGGTGGACAGGGGTGATCCGGCCGACGAGCCGTTCCCCCTGCTGATCGCGGTGACGCCGTCGCCGGCCGAACGCATTCGTCTGGCGGAGCGCCTGGACGGCATCGCGCCGCTGCTGCTGGTGGCCGACCTCGACGAGCTACGCCGGCTGATCGGTGTGCCGCGTCAGGCCGCCGCGCCCGCGTCGGAGACCGCGCCGGCCGCCGCCCTGGTGATCGACTCGGCGCGGTCCGCCGCCCGCTGCGGCGACCGGGAGGTGGACCTCACCCGCCTGGAGCACGACCTGCTGACCTGCCTGATCACCGAGCCGGCACGGGTGTGGAGCTACGCCGAGTTGCACCGGACGGTGTGGGGGGACGAGGGACGCGGACGCAAGGCGGACGTCCAGTCACTGGTGAAGCGGCTGCGCCGCAAGCTGCACGACCTGGGCACCGACGCCGCCATCGACGTGGTACGCGGCGTCGGGCTGCGCCTGACCGATCACCAGCAGGCGCGGGTCGAACGCGCCTGACCGGTCGACGTCACCCGCGCGGCGCGGGCTCACCCGGTCGGCTCGGACGGCATCCGGGTGATCGGGGGCAGCACCAGGGCGACCAGGGCGACGATCGCGATGACCGTGAACGGCAGCGTGTAGCTCTTGCCGCTCGCCTCGTACAGCAGCGAGGTGACCAGCGGGCCGACCACTCCCCCGATGCTCCACGCCACGATCATGGCGCCGTAGATCGCCCCGCCGTTGGGCGTGCCGAAGTAGTCGGCAGCGGTGGCGGGCATGGTGCCGAAGCCGCCCCCGTAGGCGAGGTAGACCAGCGCGGCGAGGATCGCGAAGAGGGCGAGCGCCGCGGCGTGCGGCAGGATGAAGAAGCAGACCGCCTGCAACAGCAGCATCCCGAAGAACGCGGGCATCCGCCCGGTGCGGTCGGACAACCACGCCCACGCCACCCGGCCGGCGCCGTTGAACAGGCCGAGGACGCCGACCAGGGTGGCCGCGCTCGCCGCGCTGGCCCCGGTGATGGCCTGCGTTGCGTCCGATGCCTGGGAGATGAGCGCGATGCCGCAGGCGACGTTGAGCGCGAGGATGCCGGTGAGCAGGTACCACTGCCGGGTCCGCAACGCCTCCCGCAGCGTGTAGACCCGGGTGCCGGCGAGCGCCCGACCGGTGGTCTTCGGGGTGAACCCGGGCACCTGGTAGCCGTCCGGCGGGTTGCGGAACAGCGACGCCCCGAGCAGGATCGCGATCAGGTACGCCACGCCCAGCGGGAAGAACACGTGCGTCGGGTGGTCGGTGCCGCTGAGCAGCCGCTTCGCCACCGGCGCCACGATCACGGCGCCGAAGCCGAACCCGGCCACCGCGATGCCGGTGATCAGTCCACGCCGGTCCGGGAACCACTTGGCGAGCATCGCGATCGGGGTGATGTAGGCGGCCCCCAGGCCGATGCCGCCGAGCACGCCGTAGGTGAGCACGAGCAGCCAGAGGTCGTCCTCCGACGAGGTGAGCGCGGCCAGCATGTTGCCGACCGCGTAGAGCACACCGCCGCCCAACGCGACCGGGCGGGGCCCGCGCCGGTCCTGGATGCGACCACCGACCAGGCTGCCGATGAAGATCGTCCCGATCGCCACCTCGAACGGCAGGACCGCCTGCCACTTGGCCCAACCGAACTCCTGCTGCAACGGCGTGTTGAACACGCTCCACGCGTACACCGCGCCGAGCGCGAGTTGCACGAGCACGGCGGCGATGACGAGGTTCCATCGCCCTCGCGTCGGTGTCTGTCGTCCTGATCCGGTTGCGGTGTGTGCCATGAGCTGAGTCCCCCGTCTGCCGGCTCACTGGCTGGCGCCTGCTGGTCGGGTCACGTCCCCTTCTCGGCCGGCGGCCGGCCCTGGGTGCCGTCGCGTCGCGCCCGTTGCGGCACGACCGTGTACTTGGGGTCGCGTGCCGAGACCCTGCCGGCCTCGAAGACGCCGAACCGGGTGGCGACGGACGACGCGACGAGAGCGGCCCCGGCGACCGCCGACAGGACCCGGCTGCGCCGGCTGAACAGCGCGGCGACGGTCCCCACGCCGAGCAGCACGTCCCCGGCCCGGACCAACCGACCGCTGCGCCCCTGCCGGTAGGGCTCGCCGGGCAGGCCCAACCGCTCCATCCGGCGTCCGCCGAGATACTTGACGGTCGCCGCGACGGCGGCGAGTCGCCGCAGCGGAGCGGTCTGGGTGGCGGGCGCCGCGATGAGGCCGACCCCGGTGGCGGCGGCGAGCGCGCTGCCCCCGAAGACGAACGGCAGGAAGGGGTACGCCTCGTGCCAGGCGGGCACGGCGGTGTCGGCGAGCAGCACCCCGGTGTACGTGGCGAGCGCCGGAGCGGTGACCGCGGAGGCCAGCCCGGCGACGTCGCCGACGGTCGGCGCCAGCCGGCGGGCGAGACCGAGGACGCCGTGCTCGGGTAGCCGTGGCGCCAGCTCGGCGACCGCGGCCACGCCGGCGGCCGGGCCGAACGCGGTGAGGATCCAGGTGCCGACCGACATCGGCGAGGTCAGCTTGACCACCCGGAGCATGTGGTGGAACCGCCCCGGTCGGCCGAGGTCGTGCACCAGCAGGTAGGCGCTGGCGCTGATCCCGCCCAACGCGGTCCACCGGCCCACCTGCCGCAGCGCGGGCCGGCCGGTGAGCTGGGCGCCCGCGCCGATGAGCGCTCCCCCGGCGGCGAGGCCCCCGGTGAACAGGTAGCCGGCGATGTCGTGTTTCCACACCGGCGCCTTGAGGATCGGCCGGCCGTAGTAGGAGGTGAAGTCGGCCGCGGGCACGGTGAGCTGCTCGCCGGCGCGGGTCATGGCCGCCTCCCGAGGAACGCGACCACCGTGGCAGCGGTCATCGCCAGGGCGGCGAGGCCGGCACTCTTCCACATCTTCGGCAGGTCCCGGGTGGTGACGACCGGGTCGGGGGGCAGCCCGTACACCTCGGGCTCGTCGAGGAGCAGGAAGAACGCCCCGTCACCGCCGACGCCGTCGTCCGGGTCCTCCCCGTACAACCGCGCCTCGGGCACCCCCCGCTCGTGCAACGTCGCCACCCGCGCCGCGGCCCGCTCCCGCAGCTCGTCGAGGGGACCGTACTGGATCGACTCGGTCGGGCACGCCTGCGCGCACGCGGGCGTCATCCCCGCACCGAGACGGTCGTAGCACAGCGTGCACTTCCACGCCCGACCATCACCCTTACGCTGGTCGATCACCCCGTACGGACACGCCGAGATGCAGTACCCACACCCGTTACAGATGTCCTCCTGCACCACCACGGTGCCGAACTCGGTCCGGAACAACGACCCCGTCGGACACACGTCCAGACACGCCGCATGGGTGCAGTGCTTACAGACGTCCGACATCATCAACCACCGGAAGTCGGTCCGGCCTCCAGCACCCGTGCCGCGCCCCGGCGGCTGCGCCCCCGGCATTCCGAGGAACTCCGGGCCGGCCGACATCCGCGCCGCCGCGCCCGGCGAGCCGGTCGGCAGGCCCGGGTCGGTGCCGGTGTCGGTGCTGGTCAGCGCGCCGACCGCCGCCGTGACCGGGCTGATCGCCGGCCCGTCCGGGTCGCCCCGGAACGCCGGGGACGCCAGGCCGGCCGGGCGGGGCTGTTCGACGAAGGCGACGTGCCGCCAGGAGTTCGCCGTCAACGCCCCGGTGTTGTCGTACGACATGCCCAGCAGGTCCAGGCCGCTCTGCGGCACACCGTTCCACTCCTTGCAGGCCACCTCGCACGCCTTGCAGCCGATGCAGACGCTGGTGTCGGTGAAGAACCCCATCCGCGGCGGCGCCGACGACCACCCGGCGTCCGGCGCCGGGTCCAGCGGGCCGTACAGGGCGTTCGGGTGCGGCATCGGTCAGACCTCCCGGTCCGGGCCGCCGTCGGCGGCGTCGGTCGTGACCTGCGGTGGGTAGTGCGGGCTGAGATCCCCGGACCGCCGCCGGTAGTCCGTGACGAGTTGTTCCAACTCCAGTCCCCGGGGACGTCGTCCGGGCCGGATGTCGCAGGTGCCGACCTTGCTCTCCTGGATCAGCACGTTCGGGTCGAGGCTGATGCCGAACAGGTCGTTCGCCGAGTCGCCGGTGACCAGGCCCTCGAACCCGAAGTGGTACGGCAACCACACCTGGTGGATGATCCGGCCGTCCACGCGCAGCGGGGTCATCCGGTCGGTGACCAGCACCCGCGCCTCGATGGCCGCCCGGGCGGTCACCAGGTGGGCCCAGCCGAGGTGGGTGAGCCCGCGTCCGACCGCCAACTCCGGCGACACCTCGACGAACATCTCCGGTTGCAGCTCCGCCAGCGGCGGCACGGTGCGGCTCATCCCGCCGGCGGTGTGGTGCTCGGTGAGCCGGCTGACCGTGAACACGAACGGGAAGACCTCGCTGTACGGCTCGGGTGGGCTCGGGTTGAGCGTGTTGATCGGGTGGGTGTAGACCTTGCGGGTCGGGTTGGCCTGTTGCCGGTACAGCGGGTTGCGCACCGGCGACTCGACCGGCTCGTAGTGCGTCGGCAGCGGCCCGTCCAGCACGCCTGTCGGCGCGTACAGCCAGCCCTTGCCGTCGCCCTGGAGGATGAACGGGTCGTCGCCGGCGATGCCCGCCACGCCGGAGGCGTCGTGCGCCGGCCGGTACGACGGTGGTTTGGTCTTCTCGAAGTCCGGCACGTCGTAACCGGTCCACTCGCCCTTGTCGGCGTCCCACCACACGTAGCGCTTGCGCTCACTCCACGGGTTGCCGTCCGGGTCGGCCGACGCCCGGTTGTAGAGGATGCGCCGGTTCGCCGGCCACGCCCACCCCCACTCGGGAGCCACCAGGGTCTGCTCCGCGCCGGGTTTGCGACGGGCGGCCTGGTTGACGCCCTCGGCGTACACGCCGGTGTAGATCCAGCAGCCACCGCAGGTGGAGCCGTCGTCCTTCATCTCGGTGAACGAGGCCAGCGGCCGGCCGGTCGCCATGTCGTACCCGTTGATCTCGCGCAGCACCGCCTCGGCGCTCGGCTCCGCGTGCGGGCCGTGCGTGGGGTAGTCCCAGGTCAGGTCGAGCAACGCCCGGTCGCGCGGCCTGGTGGAGGCCGCCAGCCGCTCCCTGATGATCCGGCCGAGGTGGTAGAAGAACCACAGCTCGGAGCGGGCGTCGCCGGGCGGCTCGACGGCCTTCTCCCGCCACTGCAACAACCGCTGCGTCTGGGTGAACGTGCCCTCCTTCTCCACGTGCGACGCCGCCGGCAGGAAGAACACCTCGGTCCGGCACTCCTCCGGCAGGATCTCCCCGGTGGCCACCTCCGGGCCGTTCTGCCAGAACGTGGCACTTTCGATCATGAAGAGGTCCCGGACGACGAGCCAGTCGAGGTTGGCCATCCCGAGGCGCTGCGCCCGACCGTGCGCCGAACCGACCGCCGGGTTCTGACCGAGCAGGAAGTAGCCCTTGACCTTCCCGTCGATCATGTTCAGGACCTGCTGGTACGTGCCGTGGTCGCCGGTCATCCGGGGCAGGTGGCCGTAGCAGTAGTCGTTGTCGGCGGTGGCCGCCTTCCCCCAGTACGCCTTGAGCAGGTTGACACCGTAGGTGCGGGCGTTGCCCCAGAAGCCCTTCTGGCCGGGGTGCGCGATGCTGTCCACCCATGTGTCGAGGGTCGGGTGGTCGGCGTGGTGCGGCATCGGCAGGTAGCCCGGCAGCAGGTTGAACAACGTCGGGATGTCCGTCGAGCCCTGAATGCTCGCGTGCCCGCGCAGCGCCATCACCCCGCCACCGGGACGGCCGACGTTGCCCAGCAGCAGTTGGATGATCGCGCCGGTGCGGATGTACTGCACCCCGACGCTGTGCTGCGTCCATCCGACCGAGTACACGAGCATGCCGGTGCGGTCCCGACCGGAGTTCTCCGTCCACGCCCGCGCCAACTCCAGGAACTTCTCCTGCGGAATGCCGCACACCCGCTCCACCATCTCCGGGGTGTAGCGGGCGTAGTGCCGCCTGAGGATCTGGTAGACGCAGAGCGGGTGCCGCAACGTCTCGTCCCGCTCAGTCTGCCCGCCGACCGGCGCGCCGTGCGACTCGTGCTCCAGCCCGGCGCCGGTCTCGCGCTGGACCTCGGTGTCCCGCGGCGTCTGGGTCTGCGCGTGGCCCTCGTACCGCCAACTGCTCGGGTCGTAGGAGGCGTTCTTCTCCTGGAAGCCGGAGAAGAGGCCGTGCAGGTCCTCGGTGTCGGTGTACTCCTCGGTCACGATCGTCGCGGCGTTGGTGTAGGCCACGACGTACTCCCGGAAGTCCAGCTCGTTCTCGAGGATGTAGCGGATCACCCCGCCGAGCAGGGCGATGTCGGTGCCCGCCCGGATCGGCAGGTACGAGTCGGCCAGTGCGCTGGTGCGGGTGAACCTCGGGTCGACGTGGAAGACCTTCGCGCCGCGACGCTTGGCCTCCATCACCCACTGGAAGCCCACCGGGTGCGCCTCGGCCATGTTCGAACCCTGGATGACGATGACGTCGGAGTTCGACAGGTCCTGCTGGTACTGGGTGGCGCCGCCACGGCCGAAGCTGGTCCCCAGACCGGGGACGGTGGCGGAGTGTCAAATACGGGCCTGGTTCTCGATCTGGAGCGCCCCCATCGCGGTGAACAACTTCTTGATGAGGTAGTTCTCCTCGTTGTCCAGCGTCGCCCCGCCCAGGCTGGAGATGCCGAGGGTGCGGTTGAGCGGGCGGCCCTCGGCGTCCACGTCCTCCCAGGTCTCGTCCCGGGCGGCCAGGACCCGATCGGCGATCATGTGCATCGCCGTCTCGAGGTCGAGGTCCTCCCACTCGGTCGAGTACGGGCGGCGGTAGCGCACCGTGGTCTGCCGCAGCGGGCTGGTCACCAGGCTCCTGCTCGCCGCGCCCTTCGGGCAGAGCCGACCCCGCGAGATCGGGCTGTCCGGGTCACCCTCGATCTGGCTGACCTGCCCGTCCTTGACGAACACCCGCTGCCCGCAGCCGACCGCGCAGTACGGGCAGACGGACTTGGCCACCGAGTCGGCGGTCTCGGTGCGGGCGGTCAGCGCGCGGGAGCCGGCGGACTCGGCCGCGACGCCCCGGCCCAGCGGGTCGGTGCCGGTGAGCTGCCGGTAGACCGGCCAGCCCTCGATCCAGCTCCGCACCCCCATCGGCGCACCTTCCCGACTAATCAGGCCAAATGTGAACAGCCTGACGGTAGCCGAGGGGCGGGTCCGGTCGCAGCGAGATCAGCGCAGACCAGCCTCCCCGGGTGGCCGGGCCGCTACCCGGTGACGGGGTGCTCGTTGAAGGTGCGGTAGCGGCGCAGCTCCCAGAACAGCCAGCCGATGCTGACGAGCGCCACCACGACGAAGACCAGCGAACCGGTGAACGTGTCCCAGAGGGTGTGCAGGGCGACGACACCCACGAACGTGCCGATGAAACCCACCAGCCGGCGGGCGCTCGGGCTGGCCAGCAGCGCCCAGAGCGCGCCGGCGGTCAACCCGGTCCAGGCGGTGTGACCGGCCGGAGCGGTCACCCCACGGATGAACAGGGTCTGCTCCACCGCGCCGATGTTGCCCTGCGAACTGAGCAGCGCGCTGAACGCGTACCCCATCGTCTCCAGGGCGGCGAAGCCCATCCCGGCGGCCACGCCGATGACCAGCCCGTCCGAGGGCACCCGCCGGGCGTGTCGGGCCACCACAGTGAACAGCAGCACCACCGGCACGATCAGCTTCGCCGACTCCTCGATCAGCGCCACGAAGACCATGGGCAGGGTGCCGAGGCCGCGCAGGGTGTCGTACTCCAGCGTGCCGGCGACCACAGTGCCGATCACCCCGCCGAAGAAGGCCGACGTCACCAGCGCCGACGCCGGCACCTGCCACCGCCCGGTCCGCGCCTGCGCGAACGTCAGGAACGTCAACGGCACCAGCGTCGCCCCGAGCAGGATCAGCGCCGGCACGAAGTTCGGATTCTTGGTGCTGACGAGGGTGCGCAGCACCGCCAGGTAGAGGACCAACCCGACGACGAAGACCGCAACCCACGCCCACCGGCGCGACCGTTCACCCATAGCGCGCAGTGTGGCGGATCAACGTGACGAACGCCAGACAGGGCGCCGCCGTCCGCCGACCCCGACCCATCGGCGTTCACCCTTGATCAACTCGATTTTCAGGCAAGTCGGCGTGTCATCCGCCGCGGGAAGCCCCGATGTCCGGAAAGTCGAGTTGATCAGTGGACGGAGAGATCTGCGGCGCCGCCCCACACGTCGGGTCAGACGACGTGCACCAGCCGAAAGCGCTCGGTGACGACCAGCGTGTCGTCGTCCACGGTGAAGTCGGGATCGGCCAGCTCGGCGCGCACCTCCGGACTGTGCCAGAACGCCTCGTGACCCGCGCGCCACTGCGCCACCGACTCGTCGCCCTCGCCCTCGTCCTGCGCGTGCCGTAGGTCGACGTCGGCGAGCCGGACCACCCGTACGTCGGTCAGCTCGATGACCGCGACCCGCTTGCCCGCCGAGTCCACCACGGCGGACCGCTCCCCCACCTCGGGCAGCGGCTCGTTCGCACGTTCGTACCCGATCAGCAGGCCGGTCGTCGAGGTCTTCGCGCCGGACAGGATCGCGGCGACGAGCGCGTCCCGCAGCGGCCCCGGGAACGCGAACTCGGCCAGCGGAAGATCGTCCAGGTCCATCAGCGGAGGGTACGCGAGCCGGCGCCTGGATGGGTCGGGGCGTCAACGGGTGGTCATACGCCTGGCACCGCGCCGGCCACCCCACCATGTCGAGCGGTATACCTCAGAGGCATATTCATGCCTCTGAGGTATACCGCGCACTACCGCATCCGCCCCTCCGGAAGTGACGCGCGGTCACCTCCGGACACGCAGTACACGTCGCCGGAGTTCGCCTCGTGCGGCAACCCGGCGAGGTACGCGGCCATGTCGCTCGCGGACACCCAGCGCTGGAACGTCATCGACTTGTCGTCACCCAGCGCAACGTCGAAGCCGTCGACGCCGAGCGCGCCGAGGCGGTCGAGGCACCGGTCGGCGACCGGACGCGCGATGGTGGTGAACTCGAACGAGAGCGCGGGCAGCGGCCGGCTCAGGCCGGCCAGCACCTCGTCCTCGAAACCCTCCACGTCGATCTTGGCGAAGGTCGGCACGCCGTACTCCTGGATGAGGGTGTCGACGGTGACCACCGGGACCTCGATGGCCGTGTCCCACACCTCGCTCTCCCACCCGCCCGCGCCGTCCGCCGCCCGGACGAAGTCGGCCGAGGCGGTCGACACCGTCGGGTTGGCCGAGTTGACGTGGAAGCGGGTGCGACCGGCGACCGCGCCGCAGGCCGCCTCGACGATCGTCACCTGGTCGTCGTCGGCGTAGATCGCCCGGAGGGCACGCAGACACAACGGCTGCGGCTCCACGGCCACCACCACGGCCCCGAGCCGGCGGAAGCTGCCGATGTGGTCGCCCACGTGAGACCCGATGTCGAAGACCAGGTCCCCGGCGGTGACGAACCGGGAGTAGAAGGCGTCCATCCGCGCGTCGCGCTCGACGTCGCCGTAGTACACGTCGAGCGACCGGCGCAGCGGGGACAGGGCCGGATCAACCCGGAGCGCGGCGATGGTGTCGGTGCTGCCTGTCATGGTCGGGGTCCAGTCTCTCGCGGGTGGCCGGGTCACGACGGGCCGAAGGTGGTCAGGAAGCGGTCCCGGAAGGCGTCCATCCGCCAGACCGGGGCCTGCGGTCCCGGTTTGAGCCCGTCCTGCCAGCCCCATCCGGAGATCCGGTCCAGCACGGCCCGGTCCCGGGTGACGATGCTGATCGGGACGTCGTGGCTGGCGTTCTCGCCGGTGACGACGGCGGCCGGTTGGTGGTCACCGAGGACGATGAACACCAAGTCGTCGTCGCCGTAGGTCTGCACGTAGGAGATGAGGCTGTTCAGCGTGTACTCGATGGAGGTGCGGTAGTCGGCCTTGATCTGGCGGGCGGTGCGCCGCTTGTCGTCCGACGCGCCGCCGGGCCTGCGGAAGGACGAGCCGTCGCCGATGTTCGCCCAGTCGACCACCTGCGGTACGGGCGTCCAGGGGGCGTGGCTGGACACCAGCGCCAGCTCCGTCATCGTCGGCCTGTCGTCCTCGCGGGCCTGCTCGAGGCGCCGCCAACTGGCCAGGGTGTACTGGTCCGGCATGGTGCCGAAGCTGAACTTCGAGCCCCGGTACGCGAGCGACCTGGCGTCGTAGAAGCGGTCGTAGCCGTAGAAGGACCCCTCCGGCCACGCCTTGGTGACGGCGGGCATCACTCCCACGGTCTCCCAGTTCGCCCGGCGGAAGGCGCCGTTGAGGGTCATCCGGTCGCTCGCCAACAGGGTGCGGTGCCGCTGGTCGTTGTCGATCCAGAGACCGGACAGGAGGGTGGCGTGCGCGAGCCAGCTGCCGCCGCCGAAGGTCGGCGAGGTGAGGAAGCCGCTGCGCGCGCCGAACCCCGCGGCGCCCAGCCGGCTGGCGCCGTCGTCGAGGACCGCGCCGATCTGCGGGGCGAACTCCGGGTCCTCGACCGCGTCGCGGCCGTAACTCTCCACGAAGGAAATGACCACGTTCTTGCCCCGCAGCGCGGTGAGGAGCTGGTCACCCGGGGTGTCGCCGAACGGGTCCTGCTCGATCAGCGCGCCGAACGTCTCCCGGTCGTCGAGACGCAGGCGCACCTGGAACCCGTGCCCGTTGGCCAGGGTGGTGGCGGAGGTGTCGGCGATCGGCGAACCCTCGACCACCCGCACGTTGAACGCGGCGCAGACCACCCAGACGACCACCAGCGCCGTCACGACCCGGGTGGTCCCGGTGCGGTGCCCGACCAACGGGTTACGCAGCCGTCGCACCGACAGGGTGACCAGCACGGGCAGGCCGACGACCAGGACCGCCAGCGCGGCAGCGACCGCGATGGCGGTGGGCCGACCGTACGACTCGCTGAGGAAGGCGAACCCCTCGTCGAGCAGGGCCCAGTCGAGGACCGGGTCGAACGCCCGGCTGAGCGCGGCGGAGAACCCCAGGTCGAGCAGCTTCAGCAGGCCGAGCAGGCCGAGCGCCGCGCCGACGACGGTGGCGACCAGCCGACTCCACCGAGTCGGCAGGGCGAGCAGGAGGGCGACGGCCAGCAGCGCCTCCAGCGGGACCCGCACGAACGCCGCCGGGGTGAGGCGGCCGAAGTCGTACGGCAGGGTGAGCACGGTCAGCACGAGCAGCGCGGCCAGGACGGTCACCAGCCGGGCGAGGACGGTACGCCGGCGCGGCGGCGGGTCGACGCCGCCGTCGGTGGCACCCTCCGGGTGTGCGTCAGGCATCGCCCTCCGTTCCTGGTGCGGCAGCCGACGTACGCGCGTCACGAGCGACAACCCGGGCATCCTTCCATGATCACTGATGGGCGGGGCGTGTGGGTGGCTCAGACGCGGGCCGTCCCGCCCCGGGAAAGAACCGCCGACCGGTGCTCCGGCCAAGGCAGCAACAGCTCGGCCTTGCCCACCCCCAGCCCGGCGCCGACGTGCCCGGCGTGCAGGCTGGCCGCGCTGGCGGCGTGGGCCAGCCCGGCCGCGATCTCGTGCCGCGTGCTCCGCCGCAGGTGACGGGTCGTCCACAGCCAGCGCACGTCGCGTCCGAACGACTCGAGGAGCAGCGCCAGCGACGCCAGCACCAGCACCGTGGTCGGCATCGCGGGCAACGCGCCGCCCATCGCCACCGTCAGCACCACGCCCTGGATCGCCGCCACGACCTTGCGCCAGTAGCGCGGCGGCAGCGACCCGCGCATCCACCCCAGCACCCAACTGGCGGCGACGAACACGTACCGCATCGCGCCGATCAGGAGCACCCACGCCCCCACCGTGGGTGCCACGTACACGCAGAGCACCAGGACCAGGAAGGAATCGATCTCCATGTCGAAGCGCGCGCCCAGCGCGGTGCTGGTCCCGGTGCGGCGGGCCGTGTACCCGTCCACCGCGTCGAGGACCAGCGCCACGCTGGTGAGGACGACGATGACCGCGACCGGCGCCGGCCGGTTGAACGACTCCACCACCAGGGCGGTCACACCGCCGGTCAGGATCGCCCGGGTCAACGTCACCCGGTCCGCCGGGCTCAGGCCGCGTGCGGCCGACCGGGTCAGACCCCGGCTGAGCAGGAGGCACAGCGCCATCCCGTACGCCAGCCCGGCCGCCCACCCCGCCGCGCCCAGGCCGACCGTCTCCGCGAGCGCCGCCAGCACGACGATCTGCACGATCAGCCCGAGGACCGGACCCGTTCGAAGCGTTGCCATCGTGCCTCCGTGACTCTGGTGGGTGACCCTGACCGTCATCACGGGAACCATGACCGATCGGTTCATTTTGAGCGCGACTCACCAGGGTTGTGCCGGAGGACGTGCCCCGGGAACGGCCGACTAATCGTCAGCGGCCGTCGGGATCGGGACTGTCGGGTCAGGACCGGGGCAGGGTGAGCACCTCGGCTCCGTCGTCGGTGATGGCGATCGTGTGCTCGCTGTGCGCCGTCCGGCAGCCGGTCACACTGCGCAGTGTCCAACCGTCGCGGTCGGTGACCAGGGTGGCGGTGTCCGCCATCACCCACGGCTCCAGCGCCAGCAGCAGCCCGGGGCGCAGCCGGTAGCCGCGACCGGGCCGCCCGGTGTTGGAGACGTGCGGGTCCTGGTGCATCGTCGAGCCGACGCCGTGGCCGCCGAACTCGGTGTTGATCGAGTAGCCCGCCGCGCCGAGGACGGTGCCGATGGCGTGGGAGATGTCCCCGATGTGGGCTCCCGGGCGGGCGGCGGCGATGCCGGCGGCCAACGCCCGCTGGGTCGCGTCGATGAGCGCGACGCTCTCCGCCGGCCGCGCGTCTCCCACGATGAAGCTGATCGCCGAGTCGGCGACGACCCCACCCAGCGAGACCGCGAGGTCGAGGCTCAGCAGGTCCCCGTCGGCGAGCCGGTAGTCGTGCGGCAGCCCGTGCAGCACGGCGTCGTTGACCGACGTGCAGATGTAGTGGCCGAACGGCCCGCGCCCGAAGGACGGCTCGTAGTCGACGTAGCAGGACTGCGCCCCGGCCTCGACGATCATCTCGTGCGCCCACCGGTCGATGTCGAGCAGGTTGGTGCCGACGCGGGCGCGACTCTTCAGCGCCTGGAGAATGCTGGCGACCAGGGCGCCGGTGGCCCGCGCCCGCGGCAGGTCGGTCGGGTCCAGAATCTCGATCATGCGGCGCCCTCCTCGGACCAATAAGTATCCCGGCCATATTATCCCGGTACTAGAATCGCGTCATGGTCAGGTTGCCGCTCACTCCCGCCGAGGTCGAACGCGGTCAGCGCCTCGGCGCCCTGCTGCGCCGAGCCCGGGGAGAGCGGTCGATGCTCCTCACCGCCCTCGACGCGGGCGTGTCGCCGGAGACCCTCCGGAAGATCGAGTCCGGCCGCATCGCCACCCCCGCCTTCCCCACGATCGCGGCGATCGCCGACGTCCTCGGCCTCTCCCTCGACGCCGTCTGGGCCGAGATCAACACGTCGGACGACGGGGTGGCGCTCGCCCCTGCCGAGCGACAGTCGCGCGAGCGGCTGGCCTCGTAACCCGGGGAACAGGCCCGTCCCGGCCGACGAGCGACCGGGACCAGCGGGTACGGAGTCTCAGGAGGCGGTGGTGAGACGGCCGTCCTCCCCGACGGTCGTCGTGGTACCCGGGTCGCCACCGCCGACGGAGGCGGCGGTTCTGGCCTACCGCGCAGCGGACGGGCGGAAACCGCCGGTCAGGTCGCGTCCGGCAGCCACGGGGCGAGCACCGAGGGGTCGGCCACGTACGCCTGGGCCTGCTCGCGCTCCGCGGCGGTGAGGGTCAACGCGCGCAGGCGGGCGCCCCACTCGGATATCTGCTCCGCCTTCTCCAGAGCGATGGCCAACTCGATCAGCCCGGCCAGCGCCATCGCCTGCTCGACCACCGGAGCGTCCTCGGCGCGGCGGCGCATCCCCGAGTCCAACGCCCGGTAGGCCGCCCGGTCGTCGGTCTTGAACTCCCGCAGTATCCGCGCGTTGTCCAGCACCCGGGCCAGACCCTCCAGCTTCTTCGACCCGCCGTACTCCACCTCCTCCGGCTCGTCCCGGCGGATGAAGGTGATGGTGTTGCCGGACGGGTCGACGACGCTGAACCGGGACGCCCCGGCCCGGTAGCGGGTCATCCGGGGCAGCCCCTTGATGAGCACCTTGCCGTAGGCGCGACGCATCGCCTCGGCGAACGCCGCGTGGTACGGCGCGACAGCGTCGACCATCACCAGGCAAGCGCCGGAGAACTCCTTCGCCGGGTCCAGGTCCTTCGGGGCCGGCCCGTAGTGCAGCTGGAACCCGCTCCACGCGAAGGCCAGGTACACGTACGGCTTGAGTTGCTGGTAGGTCACCTCGAACCCGAGCGCCCGCCAGAACGCCAGGGTCTCCTCCGGCGCCGGGCAGGGCAGCAGCGGCACCGTGGTCTCGTTCGGCTGGACTCTGTCCGCACTGGTCGTCATTCGGCGCTCCCGGTCCGGTCGGCAGGCCGGCCATTGTGCCAGGACGAGGCACCGTGTCGCCGTCTCCTACCCGGGGAGGAGGCCCGCTCCGCCCACCGGCCGCGACCGGGGCTTTCGGTCGGACGCCGACGACGGGCACCGCCAGGAGCATCTACAGACATGACAGTCACCCTGCGCCGGGCGGCACACTGGCACCGCCCACTGATGGTCTTCGTGTCCACGATGGCGGCGCTCGCCGTCGTCACCACCGTCGGCATCGTCGCCGACCCCCGCGTCCTCACCGGCGCGCCGATCTGGCTCAAGCCGTTCAAGTTCGCGGTGTCCTTCGTGCTCTACGGCGGCACGCTGGCCTGGATGCTCAGCCTGCTGCCGAGGCGCAGCCGCGTGGCGGAGCGGGCGGTCACCGTCATCGTCGCGGTCGCGGTGATCGAGATGGTGGTGATCGTCGCCCAGGTGGTACGCGGACAGACCAGCCACTTCAACGACAGCAGCCCGCTGAACACCGCGCTGTTCGCCATCATGGGAGCGGCGATCATGGTGCTCTTCGTCGCACACCTCGTCCTCGGGATCGTGCTGCTGATCCGGCGGATCCCCGACCGGGTGGCCAACCGCGCGGTCGGCTGGGGCCTCGGACTGTCCGCGCTCGGCATGCTCGCGGCGGTGCCGATGACGCTGCCGATCCAGGACCCGGGCATCGAGGGGATCTCCGGGGCGCACAGCGTGGGCGTCGTCGACGGCGGGCCGGGGTTGCCCGTGCTCGGCTGGAGCACCACGGGCGGTGACCTGCGGATCGGGCACTTCGTGGGGTTGCACGCCCTCCAGGCGCTGCCGATACTGGCGATCGTGCTGAGCCGGTTCGCCACCCGACTGGACGAGCGCACCCGGGCCCGGCTCGTCGTCGTGGCGGGCACCGCGTACGGCGTACTCACCGTGTTGTTGACCTGGCAGGCCCTGCGCGGGCAGCCGCTGCTGCGCCCGGACGCGCTCACGCTGGCCGCGGTGGCGGCGCTGGCGGTCGCGACAGCGACCGCCGCCGGCTTGGTGCTGGCCCGCCGCCGCCGTCCGGAACTGGCGCTGGCCGCGTGACCGCAACGCTGTTCACGGTGACGTTCGCGGTGGCCGCGCCGTTCTGGGCGCTGATGATCCTGCTGCCGCGCTGGTCGTGGACCGCCCGGATCATCGCCTCGCCGCTGATCGTGCTGCCGGTCGTGGTGATCTACGCCGTGCTGGTGCTCCCGGCGTTCGGCGAGGTCCTGCCGGCGGTGGCGTCGCCGACCCTCGACGGGGTGCGTGACCTGCTCGGCACCGCCGACGGTGCGGCGGCGGGCTGGGCGCACATGGTCGCGTTCGATCTGTTCGTCGGTCGCTGGGCGTGGCTGGACAGCCGGGAACGGGGGGTGCCGGCGCTGGTCATGGGGCCGGTGCTGGTGCTGACCATCCTGCTCGGACCGCTCGGCCTGGCCGCGTACCTCGCGGTGCGGCCCCGCTGGCGGCGGCCGGTGACCGACCCGCCGCGCCTAGGCTGACGTCGTGGGCTGGCTGGGTCGACTGTTCGACATTCGCAACAGTCTCGTGCGGATGGCGCTGCTCATCCTCAGCGGACTGTGCTACCTGGTCGTCGTCCCGCACTCGGCCCGCCCACCGACGGTGACACAGTGGATTCTCGCGCTGCTCGCGTTCGCCGTGGGGCTGGCGGCGCACCACCGCACGGTGGTCAACCTGGTGGCGCAGGCGGGCCTGCTGGCGGTCGCGATCTGGCAGGTCGACGACGCCACGATCAACCAGGTGGGGGCCAGTTGGGCGCTCCTGGAAGTCACCATGCGGGCGCGGCGGGCGGCGACGGTCTGGCCGGCCACCGCCCTGCTGGTGGTGGTCAACCTGTCCGGCTCGATCGGCGACCCCGCCCGCCAGGTCGTCTCCGGTGTCGTCGGGTTGGCCCTGGAGGTCGGCGTGCCGGTGCTGCTCGGCCTGGTCATCCGCGCCAACCGGGAGTTGGGTCGGCAGGCGGTCGAGCGGGCCGCCGCCGAGCAGCGCCGGCAGGAGTCGGAGAGCCGGGCCGCACGCGCCGACGAGCGCAGCGCCATCGCCCGCGAGCTGCACGACGTCGTCGCGCACCACGTGGCGTCGATGGTCCTGCGGGTCGGTGTCGCCCGGCACGTGCTCACCGACCTGGACCCCCGGGTGGGCGCGGTCTTCGACGACGTGCACGGCACCGGCACCGCGGCCCTCGCGGAGCTGCGCCGGCTGGTCGCGGTGCTGCGCGACCCCGACGGGGTACGCGGCGACGCGGCGCTGACCGCGATCGAGCCCTCGGCGCTGCCGGCGGCGATCGGCGCGGCCGTCGACCGGGCCCGGCAGGCCGGCGTCACCGTGGAGGCCGACCTGGACCCGGCGATCGGTACGCTCGACGCGGCGCGCGGCATGGCGGTGCTGCGACTGACCCAGGAGGCGCTGACCAACGTGGCCAAACACGCGGGGACGGCAGCGCTCGCGCACGTCGAGATAGCCGTGCGCGACGGGTCCGTGCACTGGTCGGTCACCGACGACCGGCGCGGTGGAGCACCGGCGGGGCTGCCGAGCGGGGGCGGGCACGGCATCACCGGAATGCGGGAACGCGTCGAGGTCCTGGGCGGTCGGCTGGAGGTGGGCCCGACCGACACCGGGTGGCGGGTGCGGACGGTCCTGCCGGCGGTGGCCGCCGGGTCGCCGCTGCCACGGGAGCGGGAGGCGCCGGCCGCCTCGCCCGCGCCGGAGCCGGCGTGATCCGGGTGCTGCTGGTCGACGACCAGCACCTCATCCGCGCCGGGCTGCGCATGCTCTGCGACGCGCAGCCCGACATCGAGGTCGTCGGAGAGGCCGACAACGGCCGCGAGGCGATCAGCCTCGCCGCGCGGCTGCTGCCGGACGTCGTCGTCATGGACCTGCGCATGCCCGGTGTCGACGGGATCACCGCGACCAGCCGGATCCTGGCCGAGCGTCCCGCCACCCGGGTCCTGGTGCTGACCACGTTCGGCGACGACGACCACCTCTATCCCGCGCTGACCGCCGGCGCCTGCGGGTTCCTGCTCAAGGACGCGCCGCCGACCGAGCTGCTGGACGGCATCCGCAGGGCGGCCGTCGGCGACAGCCCGTTCAGCCCGGAGGTGCTACGGCGTCTCGTGCAGCGCGCGGTGCACGCCCGACCGGACACCCCTCCGGCGCTGTCCGGGCTGACCGCCCGGGAACGGGACGTGCTGCACCTGGTCGCCGAGGGCCTGTCCAACAGTGAGATCGCCGACCGGCTCCACATCGGCGTCACCACCGTCAAGACCCACATCACCAGCCTGATGACAAAGACCGACAGCCCCAACCGGGTACGCCTGGCGCTGTGCGCCCGGGGCGTCTGACGCTCGGCCGCGGCGACACCGGCGAGAATTGTTCCTCGTATACGCTTCGTCCCGACCGTTCACGGAGGGGCGACCAGGTGGCTGACGACCTGCGGGACACACTCGGCGCGCAACACCTGCCGCTACGCGACCAGGTCCTCGCCGCCCTGCGGACCGCCATCATCGACGGCGACTACCTGCCCGGCGAACGCCTCACCGAGGACCGCCTGGCCGAGGACTTCGGTGTCTCGCGCAACCCCGTGCGGGAGGCGTTGCGGGTCGCCGAGGCGGAGGGTTTCGTGGTGATCCTTCCCCGCCGGGGCGCTGTCGTCGCGTCGCCGAGCAGCGGCACCATCGCCGACATGTTCGCCGTCCGCGAGCGCCTGGAGACGCTGGCCGCCCGCCTGGCCGCCGAACGGGCAACGCCGGCGGACGTGGCGGTCCTGCGCGAGCTGCTCGACCAGGGCCGGGCGGCGACCCAACGGCAGGACCTGGCCCGGGTGGCCGAACTGAACAGCATGCTGCACCTGCGCATACTCCAGATCAGCGGCAACCCGTGGCTGTCGTCGATAGCCAAGTCGCTCTACCTCCACGTCCAGTGGGTCTTCCGGCTCGGGGCAGCCGAACGCGCGCCGCACTCGTGGGCCGAGCACATCCAACTCGTCGACGCCATCGAGTCAGGCGACGGTGACCGCGCCGAGCGGGCCGCGCTGGACCATCTCGACGCCGCCTCCGCCGCCGCCCACGAGAACGCCGAGGGTGGCTACGCCATCCGCTAACGACCGCACGCGTAGCCCTGCATCCCTCGGGGGTTCGAGCCGGCGGCCAGCACCCCCGTCGCCGGGTCGCGGGTCACCGCGCAGAGCCGACCGAGGCTCCACCCGTCGCCGACCCGCACCTCGTGCCCGTACGCCCGCAGGTCCGCCAGCACGCCCGGGTCGTACCGCTCCTCCACCACCAGGACGCCGGGCTCCATGTCGCGCGGGTAGAACGACCCCGGCAGGCTGAGCGTGTGCCAGGCGGGGGCGTCGATGGCCTCCTGGAGCGGCTGTCCGCCGACGAGGTGCCGCAGCAGGAACGGCAGCTGCCACTGGTCCTGCTGGTCGCCGCCCGGGGTGCCGCAGGCCAGCACCGGCACACCGTCGCGGTGCACCATCGTGGGGCTCAACGTGGTGCGCGGTCGACGGCCCGGGGCCAGCGACGAGGCGAGCCCCTCCTCCAGCCAGAACATCTGCAACCTGCTGCCCAGCGGGAAGCCCAACTCGGGGATGGTCGGCGAGCTCTGCAACCAGCCGCCGCTGGGGGTAGCGGAGATCATGTTGCCCCAGCGGTCGACCACGTCCACGTGGCAGGTGTCGCCCCTGGTCACCCCGTCCGACCGCACCGTCGGCTCGCCGGTGGTCGGGTCCGCCGGATCGGCCCGCCGCGACGCCCCCGGCAGGACGTGCGCCGGCAGGCGTGGCCGCGCCCCGTCCGGACACCCCGGTCGCAGCTCGGCCGACGCGCGCGCACCGATCAGGCCGGCCCGCTCCCGCGCGTAGCGCGGGGAGAGCAGCGCCTTGCCGGGTACGTCGACGCCGTCGCCGTACCACGCTTCCCGGTCGGCGAAGGCGAGCTTGAGCGCCTCGGCCTGGGCGTGCACACCGGCCGCCGTGCCCGTCTCGTACGCGCCGGGGTCGTCCAGCGCGTCCAGTGTGGACAGCGCCTGCAACAGCACCGGCCCCTGGCCCCAGAAGCCGGTCTTCGCCACCGAGTAGCCCCGCCAGTCCACTGTGGCGGGCTCCTCCCAGGTCGCCGAGAACGCGGCCAGGTCGTCGCCGGTGACCAGCCCGGCGTGCGGTTCCCCGCTGGAGTCCTGGAACGGCCGTCGGCTGAACGCGTCGATCGCCTCGGCGACGAAACCCGTACGCCAGGCCCGGCGGGCCGCCTCGATCTGCGCCTCCCGGTCGGCGCCGGCCGCCTGCCCGGCGTCGACGAGCCGGCGCAGCGTGTCCGCGTACGCCGGATTGGTGACCATCTCCCCGGCGGACGGTGGCCGGCCGCCGCGCAGCCAGAGCGCGGCGGAGGTGGGCCAGTGCTCCTCGAACAGCGACCGCACCGCCGCCACGGTGGCCCCGACGCGGCCGACCAGCGGGTGGCCGGCGGCGGCGTAGCCGATCGCCGGCTCCAGCACCTCGGCGAGGGTGCGCGTGCCGTGCTCGCGCAGCAGCAGGAGCCAGGCGTCCACCGCGCCGGGCACGGCCGCCGCGAGCGGCCCGGCGCCCGGGATGAGGTCCATCCCGAGGGACCGGAAGTGCGCGATGGTCGCCCCGGCGGGCGCCGGACCCTGCCCGCACAGCACCCTCGGCCGGGGGTCCCGGGCGGTGGCGACGATCGCGGGCACCTCGCCGCCCGGCCCGTTCAGGTGCGGTTCGACCACGTGCAGGACGAACCCGGCGGTCACCGCGGCGTCGAAGGCGTTGCCCCCGCGTTCGAGGACGCCCATCGCCGCCTGGCTGGCCAGCCAGTGCGTGGAGGACACCATGCCGAAGGTGCCCTGCAACGTCGGTCGGGTGGTGAACGTCATGACAACACCTCACTGGGCTGCGCACGTCGACGATGTGGGAAGCGTATGTCGCGCCGCGGAAAGGGTCCGGTGGCGGTGGAAGCGGCGACCGGGGCGCCGCTTCCACCGCGGGCGGTCAGCTCCCGGCCGAGTTGTACGCCCGCGCCGTCACGGTGGCCTGACGGGCCAGACCGGCCCGGGCGGGCCAGGAGATCCGCACCGCACGGGTCTCCCCCGGCAGCAGCCAGAAGTAGTTGTCGCTGTAGCGCGCCGGCAGCACCCGGTCGCCGCGCTGGTCGCGGACGGCGAGGCGGACCAACGCCGCGACGGTACGACCCTGGTTGCGGACCGTCGTGGTGACGGTGTTGCGCCCGTCCACCACCCGTACCGTGCTGGACGAGGTCGACAGCCGGGTGCTCGGCAGGTCGTTGAGCGCCCGCATCTGCTCGGGGGTGTCGTAACGCCAGTAGGTGTTCTCGGCCAGCAGCCGGTCGTGGCCGTCGCGCAGCTCCAGCCGCACCAGGTGCAGCCCACCGTCGTCCGGGGCGGCGACCGGGAAGACCGGCGTCGTGGCCGAGCGGGCCACGTCCACCCGCTGGCGCTGCGCCGCGCCCAGCGGCCGGCCGTTCAGGTCGTGGCGTCGGGCGCTCACCGTGACCCCGTCCAGCGGCGCGGCGGTGTGGTTGACCACCCGGACCTGCCAGGTGCCCGGGTCGGCCTGCACGTGCACCGGCTCACACCCCTTGCGGGCACCGTAGTACGCGCCGTTGACGTCCAGGTCGTAGTCGTAGGTCTGCCACACCGTGCTGTGCCACGCCGGGTGCGACATCCACAGCAGCAGGCCGGTGGCGTCCCGCCACAGGTTGGCGTTCCACGCCTCGAACATGGCGCGGTGGCTCTCGTAGTTGACGAACTGCGCCCGGGTGGCGAAGTCGTCGAGCGAGTCGGACGCACCGAGCCGCGCGTCGATCGCCGCCTGGTACGTGCCGACGCGCTGGTTACCGACCGTCGACCAGTCGTGGTGGTTCCACACCTCGCCGATCGGCCACTGCGGCGCGTCGCCGACGAGGTTGCGCATGCTCTCGACCACCGACACGACGGGCATGCCGATCTCGGTGTGGAAGCCGAACGAGTCCGCCTCGTAGATCGTCGCGTCGGTGTAGGTGCTCGGGTCGACCCAGTGGTACGGGCCGCGCCCGCTCACGATGCCGCTGGCCGAGTTGGGGATGTAGAGGATCTCCGGGTGTTCGGTGCTGACGGCCTGCTTGAGGCCGGCGTCGACGATCGGCGGCGGGTCGCCCTCGTTGGCGCCGCACCAGACCACGATGCTCGGGTGGTGCCGGAACCGCCGGATGGTGTCGGCGGCGATGTCGACGTAGCCGGGCGGGTTGGGCAGGAAGGCGCCGGCCTGCCAGAAGTCGTTCCAGACCAGGATGCCGTGCTCGTCGCAGGCCCGGTACAGCTCCTCGCGGTTGCTGCTGCCGAGCCAGTTGCGGATCATCGTGAAGTTCATGTCGCGGTGCATCTCGACCGTGTCGGCCAACCGGTCGGGCAGCACCCGGCGCAGCAGCTCGTCCCAGCCCCAGTTGCCGCCCCGGGCGAACACCGGCACCCCGTTGACGCTGATCTTCAGCTCGGTGATCTTGTTGCTGACCGACTTCACGTCCGTCCAGGAGCGCCCGTCGGCGGAGACCTGGATGACGAAGTCGCGGGCGTACGCCTGCTCCCACACGATGGCGACCTGGTCGAAGCTGGCCGGAGCGCCGAGGTCGACCTGGATCCACTGGTTGTCCTCGAACCTGGAGGACCACCGGGTCCGGGGGTTGCCGTCGACAGCGCGGTCCGGGCCGGTGGAGTCGCCGTCCGACGACGACGCGGTGGCCGTCCGGCCCAGGGCGAGGTCGACGCCCGGCTCGGACTGCCGCCGCACCGAGAGCGTCCACATGGACACCCCCCACGAGGTCGCCCGCGCCCCGGTCTGGATGCGCAGGTACCGTGCGGTCTGGCTGGCGAAGCTCTCGACCTGCTCGGCGCGGCTGCCCAGCGGGGTGTCGTTGCGGACCGACGTCACGTCCGTCCAGGCGTCCCCGTCCGCGGAGACCCGGACCCGGAAGTCCAGCGCGTACGCCTGCTCCCACACGATGGTGACCCGGTCGAAGTCGACGGCCGCGCCGAGGTCGACCTGGATCCACTGGTTGTCCTCGGCCCGCGAGGCCCAGCGGGTCGACGCGTCGCCGTCGACGGCGCGGGCGGGCACGTTGCTGTCGTTCTCCGACGACGACGCGGTGGCGTCGCGGCGCAGGGCGAGGTCCGGGCCGGCGCCGTCGGCCACCGACAGCGCGTACATCGAGATCCCCCAGCCGGTGGCGCGCTGGCCGGCCTGGATGCGGACGTGCCGGGCGTGCTGCCTGTCGAACGTGACGGTCTGGGTCGCGGCGCCGTCGACGAACTCCAGCGGCGGCCTGCCGGGCGGGGAGATCACGATCGGCTGGTGCCAGTCGTAGGCGAACTCGCGGACACCGAAGCGCAGCTCATGCCGGTCGCTGACCGCGCGCCCGACGGTGGCGGTGAGCGTCAGGTCGTACAGGTGGGGCTCGCCGTAGCCGTTGGGCCACCACAGCCGGGGATTGCGCAGGCGCAGCGCGGGGAAGCGGTCCGGCGCGAAGGTGACAGTGGTGCTCGCGCCAGCCGGAACGGTGACGGTGGACTCGACGCGTACCCTGTCGAACTCCGCGCGGACGGTGACGGTCGCGGCGGCGGCCGTCGCGTTGCGGACCGGCACCCGGATGGTGACCTCGGCGGTGTCGGTCTTCGGCAGGTCCGGCAGCGTGGTCTGCACGTGCGGGTCGCCGACCACGACCGGGCCGGTGCTGCGCAGGCGGACGTGGTCCCACAGGCCGGTGACCCGGTCGCGCACGGCGGGCATCCAGTCCCACCCGGACACCGCCAGGTAGGTCGGCGCGTCCAGGTAGTGGTGGGCAGACTGGAGGAAGGTCCGACCGTCGGGGCCCTTGTCGCCGGGGGTGCCCTGGTGCGGCATCGGGGTGACCCGGACGGCGAGGACGTGCTCACCCCGCTGACCGGCCAGGGCGTCGGTGATGTCGAAGGCCGCCCGCGCGAACGGGTGCGTGACGCTGCCGACCTGTACGCCGTTGACCCAGGCGGTCGCCTCGTGGTTGATGCCGTCGAACTCCAGCCAGATCCGTCGACCGGGCGAGGTGTCCAGCCCGCGCGGCAACCGCAGCGCCCGCCGGTACCACCAGGTGTGCCGGGACAGCGCCTCCGGGATGCGCATGTTGTTGAACCCGCTCACCGGGTCGGGGAGGTGGCCCTGCTCGACCAGGGTGCCCAGCACCGTGCCGGGCACCGTCGCCGGGAGCCAGGAGCTGACGTCGACGCCGGCGCGGGACAGCTCCGCGCCGTCGGTGGTGCCCGCGAAGTCGTCCATCGTCAACGACCAGCCGGACTCCAGCGGCACCGTGCCGTCGGCGGCCACCGCGAGGTCGGGGGCCGGGCGCCTGTTGCCGCCCTCCCAGCTCGTCCAGCCCTCGGCCTTCGGCCGCCCGGCCAGGGGCACGCCGTACACCTGGAAGCCGTTGAGGCCCACCGGGTTGCTGTTCGAACGCCTGGTGGCGGTCATCCGGATCCACCGGGCCTCGACCGGCGTGGGCAGCGTGATCTCCTGCACCCCGCCCTGCCCGTCGGCCGTCTCGTACACCGACCGCCAGGCGCGGTTGTCGGTGGAGACCTCGATCCGGTACGCGGTGGCGGCGCTGGACAGGATCTCGTCGCCGTCGGTCTCGGTGTAGTTGCCGTCGAAGGGTCCGTCGGCGAGCGTGGCCTCGAAGACCAGCGTCACGGCCTCGACCCGGCACAGCGCCTGGAGGTCCACGGCGATCCACTGGGGATCGCCGGTGGCGGCCCGCCACCCGCTGCCCCGCACGCCGACCTGCGGCAATCCGTCCACCGCGAAGCTGGCAGGCGTGGGCGCGTAGTCGGTCGAGGAGGCCGTCACCGGGCGGTACCGGGCCAGGTCGGTGGCGGTCCGACCGCCCGCCGGCGTCGCCGGGGCGGCGGCCGCCACGGCGTCGGGCAGGAGCGCGGTCACCCCGACCGACGCCAGCAGCGTCGCTCCGGCGGAGAGGAAGGTACGCCGCGAGACGGGCGTGGGCTCGGACATCGTGCCTCCAGACGTGACAACGTTGTCAGATGGTGGGGATCGGTGACAACGTTGTCGAATGGTGTCCCGATGTGTCGTCGGAGTCAAGAGCTGGGGTTCATCGTGATCCGTCCGCACGGAACACGAGCCCGAGCCGACCGTTAGGCGCCTCGGTCACCTGGGCGAGGGCCGGGCTCCCGGGGGTGGTACTCCGGGCGCAGCTTGGCGCTCGCGAACGCCGACTTCACCGCCGACTTCAGGGCGGCGATGTCGTACGCCCCGTGGTGACGTCTGCCGTTGATGAAGAACGTCGGGGTGCCGGTGACGCCGCTGAGGTCGGCGGAGTCGACGTCCTCGGCGATCCGGTCGACGCCCATCCGTTTGGCCATGTGCTCCCGGAACGCGTCCAGGTCCAGGCCGAGCTGATCGGCGTAGCCGAGCACGTCGGCGGGGTTGAGGGCGTCCTGGTGGGCGAGGAGCAGGTCGTGCATCTCCCAGAACGCGTTCTGCTCCCCCGCCGCCTCGGCGGCCTCGGCGGCGAGTTGGGCGTGCGGGTGGACGTCGGTGAGCGGTAGGTGCCGCCAGACGTACCGGACGTTGGCGAAGTCGGCGAGCAACTCCCGGACCACCGGCTCGGCCTGCCCACAGTAGGGGCACTCGAAGTCGCCGTACTCCACCACCGTCACCGGCGCGTCCAGGTCCCCGCGCATGTGGTCACGCTCCGCGTCGACGGGCAGCACGAGATCGACGATGCCCTCGGTGACACCGAGCAACGCCCGCGCCCGGCGGGCCGGCGAGAGTCGACCGACCGAGCGGAACACCAGCCAGGTGACCACCGACGCGCCGACCGTCGCCACGAGGATGCCGAACTTCGCCTCGTCCAGCGCGGGGCCGTGCAGCGCGTGGGTGGCGATCAGCAGCGCCACGGTGAACCCGATCCCGGAGACCGTGCCGACCCCCGCGACGGCCAGCCAGCCCACCGGCGGCCGGAACCGGTTGCCGCTGAGCCGGGCCACCAACCACGAGGTCACCACGATGCCGGCCGGCTTGCCGACGACGTACGCGACGACCACGCCGAGGGTGACCGGCGAGGTCACCGCGCGGGCCAGCAGGTCGCCGTCGATCACGATCCCGACGTTCGCCAGGGCGAAGAGCGGCACGACCAGGTAGCTCGCCCACGGGTGGAAGAGCGTCTGCAACCGCTCGTTCGGCGACAGCGCGGCGAACAGCCCGGCCTGGGCCATCCGGGCCAGCTGCGGGGTGGGCTGCTCCCGGAACAGCCGGAACTGGTCGCTGGCCCGTTGCAGGTCGCCGCGGCCGGGCGCGTAGGCGTAGGTCAACAGCCCCATGATCAGACCCACCACGACCGGGTCGACACCGGACTCCGACACGGCGAGCCAGGCCGCCACCCCCAGCAGCCCGTACACCGGCCCGAACCGCACTCCGGCGCTCCGCACCACCAGAACGACGACGAAGATCGCCGCCGCGACGAGCAGCGCGGTCACCGACGGATGCTCCGGGTACGCGATCGCCAGCACCGCGATGGCCACCAGGTCGTCGACGACGGAGACGGTCAGCAGGAAGCCGCGGAGCCGGTCGGAGAAGCGCGGTCCGAAGACGGCCAACGCGCCGAGCGCCAGCGCCGTGTCGGTGGCCATCACCGCACCCCAGCCCGCGGCGGTGGTCTGCCCGGCGTTGAACGCGAGGTAGATGCCGATCGGCAGCAGCATGCCGCCCACCCCGGCCAGCATCGGCAACGCCAGCCGACGACGCTCCCGCAGCTCGCCGATGTCGAACTCGCGGCGCAGCTCCAGCCCGGCGACCAGGAAGAAGAACGTCATCAGACCGCTGTTCACCCAGGTACGCAGCTCGTGCGACACCGGCCACTCGCCGAGTTGGACCGAGAAGGTGGTGGTCCACACCGACTCGTACGACGAGGGGTGCAGGTTGGCCCAGGCGAGCGCCGCCACCGCGGCGACCAGCACCACCCGCGCCCCGCCGGTCTCGGTACGCAGGAACGCGCGCAGCGGGGCGTTGAACCGCCCCTGCCAGGCCGTGCGGCTGGACCATCCCCGATGCGGGTTGTTGCTCGTCACGGGGGCAATCTTTCCCGACCCGCTCCCGGCGTGACTCCGAATCCCGGCCGAGGGTCGCGTCGGACACACGGGGGACCACACGCAGCGCCACCGGTTGGTAGCGTACCGGTGATCTCGTCGGGGCGGCTCGGCGGTGGTCCCCTGGGGAGGGTCGACATGTGGGCGGACGACGCCGCGCTGGACGCGGCGAGTCGCCGGCTCGACGAGTGGGAGTCGTCGCTCGTCGAACGGGCGGACCGGGCCAGGGCGCTGGCGGCCCGGGTGCGGGCCCTGACCGGCACCGCCCACAACCCCGATCGGACGGTCACGGTCACCGTCGATTCCGCCGGCCAGCTCGTCGACCTGCGACTCGACGAGCGCATCCGGCAGCAGCCCGGGAGCCGGACCGCCGAGCAGATCCTGACCGTCAGTCGAGCCGCGCGCGCCGACCTGCTGCGGCAGATCACCGCGATCACCACCGAAACCCTCGGCGACGACGACCCGAGCACTCGGGCGATCATCGACTCGTACCGTGATCGGCTCGGCCGCGACCAGGGGCCGAGCGATGCCGGCCGCTGACGGCATACAGGTCGACCCGGACGACCTGAGCGCACACGCCGCCCGGCTCGACCGCTGCGCCGACAGCCTCGACACCGCCCGGCAGGCGGGCCAGCACGTCCATCTGGGTGCCGACGCCTACGGGCAGCTCTGCGCCGTCCTGCCGGCGCTGCTCGGCAGCCTGCACCAGACGCTTGTCGACGGCACCGGCGCCGCCGGCGGGTCGGTGCGGGACACCGCCGACCGGCTCCGGCAGAGCGCCGACCGCTACCGGCACTCGGACACCCGGGCCCAGCGCCTGCTCGACGGGGTGCGACGGCCCCGGTGACCACCAACCCCCTCGTCGCCGCCGCGACGGACACCCCGCCCAGCGTCTGGGCGGGCGCGTGGATCTGCGAGGACATCGAACTCATCGCCCAGGGCCTGCGCGGCGGGAGTTGGATCGACGGCAGCCTCGGCGTGGTGAGCGCGGGCCTGGACGCTCTCGCCCTCGTCTCCGACCCGGTCGGCGCCCTCGTCCAATACGGGATAGCCTGGCTCATCGAGCACGTCAAGCCGCTCAGCGAAGCCCTGGACTGGCTCGCCGGCGATCCCGCCGCGATCACCGCGCACGCCCAGACCTGGCGCAACGTTGCCGGGTCCCTCCGCGAGGAGGTCGCCACGCTGGCCCACGCCGTCCGCGCCGACGTCGCCACGTGGGGCGGCAGCGCCGGCCCCGCCTACCGCGCCTGGGCCTCGGAACAACAGCAGGCCATCAGCGGCCTGGCCCGGGGCGCGGACGCGCTCGCCGCCATCACCGAGGGCGCCGCCGGCCTGGTCGCCGCCGTCCGGCTCCTGGTCCGCGACGCCGTCGCCGCGTGCGTCTCCCGCCTGATCGTGTACGCGGGCGAACTACTGGTGACCGGCGGACTGGCCGCCCCGCTGGTCGCGGAGCAGGTCAGCACGCTGGTGGCGTCCTGGGGTGCGCGGATCGCGCGGCTGCTTCGGGCACTGCTGAACAGTCTGCGCCGGCTGATGCCCGAGATCCGCCGCCTCGGCGACCTCATCGACAGGCTCAAGCAGGCGCTGGGACGACTCCAGCATCGGTCTCCCGACCCGCACGGCCCCGACAGCCCTGGGCCGACGAAGACGCCGGGTGATCTGGACCGACCGGACTTCACCGACGCGGAGATCGATCCTCGGAAGATCACCACTTACGCCATGAACCCGGACCACCCCGTCGGCAAGAACAAGTATCGCGTCATCAATTCTGCTACCGGCCTCGGCCCAGAGGACGCCGATATGATCATGCAACAGATCCGTGAGGGCGTACTCGCCGGTAGTCCGGTTCTCGGTAAGGCAGACCAGTTCGGCGAGCGGTGGTCCGTCGATCTACCTCTGACCGGGCCTAGTGGCGTGATCACTGTTCGCACAGCCTGGATACTGGAGGACGGGGCACCCGCACCTCGGATGGTGACCATCTCGTTTCCGCCCAAGGAAGGATGACGTAGTGGAGCTGTACGACGTGGTTGAGCTCCGAGAGGCCATCCCGAACGAACACCTTCCTGCCGGGGCGGTGGGTACGGTCGTTCACATCTTCGGTGGCCCACCGACCGCATACGAGGTCGAGTTCACCGATGCCGATGGCCGTACGGTCGCCATGGTCACGCTTCGGGCCGACCAGGTAATTCACCGAGACGGCTAGTTGGTCGACCTCGAAGCACCCCCGGAGCCGCTGCCGTTCGCAATCCCCATTGGGGGAATCATTAAGGCGCGAAGTTCGATGCACAGAGCTCAACGGTACTGACGCCGCTGGGCGGCGAGGATCTCCGACCTCACCTCCAACGGCAGCTCAACGACCTCGACTTCCAGCCCGAACCCACGCAGCGCCGCGGCAGCCCAGGAGCGCGCGGTCGTGAAGTGGTGGGCCGCCTCCGGGTCGGAGAGGCAGAGCACCAGGCGCGGCGGGTTCGGTAGCGACGAGGCCACGAACATCAGGCGAAAGGCGTCGGCGAGCACCTTGTGCTTCTGGGCGGACTTCGGCGGCCCCTGGTGTGCCCACGCCTCGACGAGGACGGTCAGGTCGTCGTCCGCCCCGTCGACCTCGACCCGGGACCCGTCCTCCAGCACGAATCGCCGAGGGCTGAGCGCGCAGCCCAGCCGGACGCCGAGCAGCCCGAGCATCACACTCTCGGCGTGCCGTTGCACCGCGCTGTCGCCGGCGGCCGGTACCGGCCGAGTCTCCTGCCGCACGATCGGCGCCGACGTTCCGCCCTCCCCCGGGGGTTCGTTCACGATCTTGCCGGCAGGGCCGACGTACCTGCGGAGGCGACGACTCTGCTCCAACCGGCGGCACGCCTGGTTGATCGTCTGCCGCGGCTGCACGTCGAGCCGCCGGGCGAGTTCGTCGTCGTCGAGCGGCGTCCCGGCACGCAGCAACTCCTGCATGACCCGCTCCGTGATCGTGAGGCCCCTCACCGACATCTGGCCTCCTTCGACTGGCTCGCTCACGGGCTGGTCGTCTGACTTGCGAAGGCGTCGTCCGGCCCGGACGCCGTCGAGCGCCGGTCAGGCGCGCGCAACGGCGTGCCGCGCGAGTATGCGGCGATACCGGTCATCAGGTTCGACCAGGTCTCGGCCCGCCACGTGGCACCCGTCCGGGTGACCAGCAGCAGACGTCGCCCGTTCCACCAGCCGTGCACCGCCGGCTCGCCCTCCGACGCCACCTGCACGTCGGGGAAGTCGCGCAGGGCGTCGAGGGCGGAGATAACGGCTTGACGGGTGGTCCGGCCGCCGGTGACGCGGACGACGGAACCACTGTCGAGCCGGGCACCGGTGAGCCGGTCCACCGCGTCGTGCAACGCTGAACGTCCCAGGATCCAGCCGAGCTCGGCCACGAAGTCGGTCTGCCCGAACAGCACACCGAAGGTGTGTCCGCCCAGGCCGGCCGCGTACCGCCGGACCGTCTCCACCGGCACCGCCGCAAGCCAGTCGGTCCATTCCGCGTACGCCTGCCGTAGCTCCTCGAACTGCTCGACGAGTTCGCTGTCCGGCTCAGTTTGGCAGTGAAGACCGCTACGCAGTGCCACGAGCCCGATGGTGGCGAGGGCCGCGTGCTCGTCGTCCAGGCACTCCTCCTGGTCGGTCATCCACAGTTGCAGCACGACCCAGTAGAGAAGGTCGGACCAGTCGCTCGGGTCCGGCAAGAGTCCGCCGGCGACCAAGGTCAGCACCAGTCGGCTGACGGCCAGCTTCGCGGGAAGCGGCCATCCCTCCGACGCGTCGACCAGACCGTCGACCTCACGTCGTAGTCGGGTGCGCTGGCCCGGCGTGAACGCGTCCAGCACCGTCGCGACAGTCTCCGCCCGGGCCGGCGGCCTCTCCGCCGTCGTCCTCCGCTCCTCCTGTCCGACCCGAGGCGAAGCGCCGTTGTCCTCGTCCGGGTCGTCAAAGATCTCTTCGTCGGCTGGCGTCGACCGGCTCCGGCCGTCCACGCCGAGGGTAAAACGCAGCAGCGCCGGCCCGACGGCCGCGGTGATCCGACCTTCCACCTGGCGCCGGCGGTCGATGCCGGGCGGGGTGGCGATGCCGTCCGGGCGGACGGAGGCCAGATAGGCGAGCGCCTCGACGAGCGCGGCCAGGTGCGCCTGGTCGGCGATGACGAGCGGCAGTGACGTGTGTTCCAGCGGGGACGGGCGGTCGATGCGCGACAGCGCCGCAGTCACGTCGGTCACCACCACGTCGCGGACTTCGACGCCCGAGTCCGTCTCCACGGTCACGGTCGCTCGCCCACTGGATACGAGGGACCAGTCGGCAGTCGGGACACCGACGTAGCGGTGGAGTTTGCCGTCGCTGTGGTGGTGGTCGAGCCGCAGCCCGTCGACCATGAGCCATGCCGGGGCCGACTCCACCTCGACCAGAACCGTGGCCTCCACCCGCTCGGCGTCGACCCGGACGCCGAACACGCGCAGGGCTGCCTCCGACGGGACACGTTCGCCGGGTTCCCGTACGTGCAGAGTCGCCGGCTGCGCCAGGTCCACCTCGTGGGCGGCTCCGCTGTCGATCAACGGGGCTGTCTCGGTGAGCAGGCCGAGCTCGCAGTTGCCGCCCGTGGCCATGGTCTCGACCAGGGCGGCCATGCTGCAGTTTGCGCTGCCGGTGAGGGCCCACGACTGGTCGACCGTTCTCCACTCCACGATCTTCGCGTGGTGGTAGCGGCTGCTCTTCGGAGTGGCGACCATCCCTGTCGGCGCGCGTTTGACCACTCGGGCGAGGGCGTCTGGGTCGCACTGGACGTCCCGGGTGAGCAGAAGGTGCAGTTCATCGGGTCCGAAGCGGTCGAGCAGCCGGCGTAGCGCCTCCGCCTGCGGGTCGAAGAACGGGGCGGCGACCGCGAGGGACGTGACGTGCGTCTTCGGCACCGGAAGCTGCTCGACGATCGGCCGTACCGCCGTCGTCACCAACACCGGTTGGCCGGGCGCCTGCCCCGCCGGACGGGCGGTGAGCAGCGCCGCGACCCGGTCGAGGCGTTCCCGACCGAGGTTCTCCACCCAAACCGCGGCGGGCAGACGACGCAGCCAGGCAGCGAGGTCATGGAACAGCTGCGGCACCGTCTGGCCTGCGCCGCGCAGCAGCGTCCAGACCTCGGCGTTGTGGTGCCAGCCAGACGGGGTGGCGTTGCCGGATCCGATGGCCACCACGGCGTCCGTCTCGGAGGCGATGACTACGAGCTTCGGGTGGAATGCTCCGCCTCCCTTGCAGACGACCGGCAGGGCCAGATAATCGGTCCGGCGGGGCCCCTGGGTGAGCTGTCCGGCGTCGTACAGGATGGTGGTGCGGGCTCGAACGGCCTGCGCTTCGCGCAGGCAGACGTCCTCGAAGAAGGACAGGTCACAGGTGTACGTGAGGACGAGGACCTCTTCGGCGTCAGCGAGCGGCCGGCCGCGCAGCAGCGCCGGCGGAGCGGCTCCCCGCAGGTCCTCCCACGGCGTCACGACGTCACCTCCGGGGCGTGCCGGCCGGGACGCCAGCTGCCGCCGTCGTGGGCCACCACATCCAGTTGCTGCATGACGTTGGTGAAGGTCGGCAGCCGGAGGGAAACCGCCCCCCGGCCTTCTCGGCCCTCCAGCCGCCACCGATCGCCGACGCGGCGCAGGCGGGTCGGCAAGCGCAGGCCGTATCGGGTCCACTGCATTTTCTGCCGGCTCACCGATTCGGCGCGATGGAACAGCGCGGCCGCAAGGTTGGAGACAGCCTCGGCCAGCGGGCGGTCGGCGTCGCGGTCGAGCCACTCGGCGACGTAGCCGGGTCCCAGGTCGTCGGCGAATGCCCCGACGAAGGCGTCCCGGGTGACCGGGTCGAGATGGTCCAGACGTCGGGCGCCGACGGCGAGCAGCCGCAGCATTCCCAGCACCGTCCAGTCGTCGACGTCGAGCGCGTCGCGGTACAGGTCGTGCTCGACCGGCAGCGGGGTGCCGGCGTTGTCGATCACCGGAGGGAGGCCGTCGACGAGCGCCTCGCGGACAGTTGCGTCCGGAAGAGCGCGGACGAACTCGGCGATCGCCTGCTCAAGGGTGCCGGCGGTGGACAACGGCGACACCAACCGCGCCCAGATCAGCCGCCACGCCCAGACCGACCAGTTGCGCAGCAGCGCACCACGCCAAACGAGGGCATGAGGGTGCAGGTCCTCGCCCACCAACTCCAGCAGCCCTGGCCGGAAGCAGCACCACCGATCCATGGACATGTCGATCGACTCCGCATCGACCTGCTCGCCGGTGAGCGCCCCCACCAACAGCGCGGCGCTGCGCCGATGAGTTCTGGCGTAACCGAGGCGGCCGCGGTCGACGAAGTAGGCGTTCCGCACGCACGCGCCGTCGGGTGCGTCGCCGATGGCGCACACGCACAAGTGGCGCAGGGCGTCGAGGTCCGCCACGGAAAGGGGCCTCCTCCGTTCCGCCACGCTCAGCACCTCGTCGAGGGCGGCGAGCTGGTCGGCGTTGGCCGCCGACCCAGGCAGGGGAATCCGCCCCCCGTCGGTAAGGCCGAGCACCGCCTCGATCCCCGCGTACGTCTGCAGGTAACCGCCAGGCACTCGGCTGTACGCGTCGGCCACTCGCCCGACATCCACGGCACGTTCCCGATCCAGTTCGGGCCGAACAGTGTTCACGCCATGCACCCCGAAGGATCCGGCCCGTAGGTGGTGATCGTGATCCGCCTCGTCGTGCGCGACGGACACCGCGCCGAGCACGACCTCGGCGCGGCGGACCAGCGCGCGGAACCGTTCCAGGTCCGTCTTGTCGGTCCAGCCGTGTCGCTGTGCCTCGATCGCGAGGCGGGCGTGCAGGGCCAGGTAACGGGCGTGGGGGGTGGTGGTGATGACGCCAGGAATCAGTGCAGCCGCGTGCGTGCCGATCACCGTCTCGACGGCGAGCGGCTGGCGGCCGGTGTCATCCGGGGCGTCGGGTTTGAGCGTCCACGCCGGACCCAGCATCGAGGTCACCAGCGCTCCCCCACGCTCGGCTGGTCCATGAGATCCACCGCGCTACGGAAGCAGACCAACCCCACGCGGCCTGCGAAGTGACGGATAACCGACACGCCCGCGGCGAAGTGCTGGGGCGGTGAGAGTCCCGATCCGGAGACGGTACGACGGCTGCTCCGCAGGCAACCGCCACGCCGGTTGAAGTGCTCGAAGCGATCGGAAGGATGCATCGACGGGACGCCGATCGGTCACCAGTCGCGGGCCCAGTCCGGTGGCGGTACGACGGCGAGCTGCGGTTCGCCGCTGATCGGTTCCAGAGCGTGCACGACCCGCAGGTCCCCGTCGGCGGCGGCGTCCTCGTCGGTGATGACACGACCACTGCTGCCATCGGTGCTGACCAGCAACCACCGGTCGGGGTGAATGCTGCCGTCGTCGACCAGCGCCCGCACCCCGAAGGCTCGGGCGAGAGTGGCCGCCAGCTCTTGCTCCCCCTGGCCGGTGGCGTCGACGAGCTCGGTGTCCCCGGTCAGGATCCAGCCGAATCCCTCGTCCTCGTCGGGGGGATTGAGCATAACGATCGGCCGCGGGTCATCGACGGCTCGGTCCTCGATTCGACCGATGTAGACCGCATCAGGTGAGATGCCGTAATCCTCGTTGAGGAACTGCCGAAGAGCAGCTGCGGGCAGTTCCTTCTCGAAGTGGATCTGATAGCGCAAGACTTACCCCCGGTAGCTCTTGTGGTGGCGGAAGACATCCAGCGCCCGCTCCTGCGCGGCCTCGGTCAGGAACGGATTGCGAGCCATCGCGGCCTTCGCCTTCTCGATGTCGCCACCAGCGGCAATGTACTCCTTCAGCGCGCCGTACTCGGCGCGGTTCAACTGCGCCAGGCCAGGCCCCGCCTCAGGAAAAACTGTGCCGCTCGGTTCGACCGCGTAGCTGCGGCCGTTGACCTGGTAGCGCTGCCGATCTGGGTCCCAGGTGGCGCGACCAGCTCCGATGTCATCCAGATCCTTGGCGACGTCCGTGCCGGGCAGGACGACCGTGTTGACTTCCTTCGAGGGGTTCTTCGGCCGGATGCTGTCGAGATTGTGCCGGGGGTGCGGCGGCTTGAGAGGAATCTTGCCGGCGGGCCCGGGGATGGCTCTTCGAGACGCATCGGTGGCGTCACCGGCGGCCTTCGGCCCGACCTCCGCGTAGCAACGTCACAACCTCCTGCAACGCCTGGCCCATCTGGGCCATCTGTCGGATCGACCGGTCCTGCAGCTCGTGGAGGCCGCCCGCCAAGGCGTCGACGTCGGCGGGCTGCCCGGTGGCGGGCTGGCCTTGTCGTAGGAGGTCGAGGGCCTCGTTGACAGCGGTCATTACATGCTCGGCCAGCTTCCACGAGGGCAAGCGCATCAGTCGCGGGTCGATGATGAACGAGTCGAGCCTGCCGCCGGTGATGGTGGCGGTGACCAGCCCGTCGGCGGCACTGCCATGGGCGGCAGGGACCTCATGGGAATCGGCGGGGGTTTCCGGGCGGTCGGACCGCACGGCCTCCAGCGCCCGACGCGTCTCGGTCAGCAGATCGTCCATCGAAGACAGCTCACGTTCGCCTACCACAACACGGGAAGATATCAGCTCAGTACGCAGCGTCAGCGCCCAGCGGGACGGTCGCCGAGATGGATTCCGCCGTGGACGTCACGCGCCTGCACCACCGACCCGTGAACGTCGCCGGAGACCGAGTTGGCGACACCGCCAGCACCCTCGCCTACGGCGGCTTCGACCTGCGACCACCGGGCTCGCAGCTCAGCCCCGAAGGCCACATCGCGGTGCGACTCTCGATCGAGCAGCTCGGCGAGGCGACTCACCGCTTCTGGCGAACTCTGCTGCAGGGCAGACTCGATGACGGCCCGTGATGCCGGTTCGTGCTGAAACCGGGTGCGCAGATAGGCGATCAGGGAGGACACCGCCGCCTGGCCACTCTGGGCCAGCTCAGTCGTCGCCCACGCGACCAGCGTTGTCGCCGCGGTCACCATGATCGGGTCGGTCACAACTCTGCCTCCCGCCATCGCCCCGACTCGTGGAGGCGAACATCCGACGCCGGTAATCAAGAAGTCTCGATGTTACCTTGAGTGCTCGCGCGAACACCTGACCCCGGAGGTCGCCGTGAACGGACAGCGCTGGGAAGCGGACCCTACCGCCGAGCTCACCCGCCGCTGGGGCAAGTCCTCTCACGAGCTGGGCAACACCTCAGGCGACGGCAGCTGCCCGGACGTCTGGGAGTTGAGCAACGGTGACATCGCGGTAATCGGGCAGGACCTCACCGAGGCCTACCAGGGACGGCTTCCCGCCGACGTCTCGGTGGATCCTGGCGAGCGACTTATCATCATTCCCCGGTCGACATTGATCGCGGCGAAGGTGGACATACCCGATGCATGACCTGTTCCGCGGTGATCCCGGTGAGTTGCTCCGTCTGGAGGACTACTGGGCGGACTTCGACGATCGGTTCTGGCGGACCGACGCTCCGGGCTTCTGGAAGCTGGAACGGCAGCAGACCTTCAAGGAGCCTGGCGACGAGGGATGGCAGGCGTTCGCCGACGGGCGATGGGAGGATTCGCTGCGAATCCTCGACGCGCGCCGCCCCGAGTTCCAGAGCTACTACCGGCGGATCGCGGAGAACGGGTTCACCACCCGCCGGGTACGGGTCGTCCACGAGCCGCTCACGCCGTACCTGCAGTGGGAGCTGCATGTGCTGCGGCTGCGGCACGAGTACGGGGGTCTGACCCGGGTGGTCCGCGCGGACGCGGTCGCGGCAGCCGAGTCAGGCGGTCAGCTGCCGGAGATCTACACCCTCGGCACCGAGGTGATGTACGAGGCCGTCTACGACGCCGACGGCGTGTTGGCAGCCGCCCGCCGCTGGCGTGACCCCGAGTTGGTGGGAAGCTGCCAGTCCTTCATCGAGTCGCTCTACCAGCGGGGTGAACCCCTGGACGAGTACTTCGCTCGTGTGGTGGCGCCGATGGGGTCTCCCCGCGCGGGGTGATGAGGTGGACGGCGTCGGTTCGGACGAGCCTGGGCAGCGGCCGGCTCAGGTGAACCGGTCCGAGCTGTCCGGCCCGGCGGAGCTGGTCCAGGCCCGTGATGTGTACGGCGGCGTGCACTTCCACGGCGAGGTGACTTCGCAGGAACGACCGCAACAGCTCCCCGGTGACGTACGCGGTTTCGTCAACAGGATCGAGGAGCTGCACACGCTCAACCAACTGCTGACCGAGGGCGATCAGAGCGTCGATGTCAGCCTGTCGGTGATCACCGGGACGGCTGGTGTCGGTAAGACATCGGTCGCCCTGCGCTGGGCGCACAGCGTCCGGAGCAGGTTCCCGGACGGGCAGCTCTACGCCAACCTGCGCGGATACGATCCGGGCGAGCCGGCGCAGCCGGATCAGATCCTCGACCGCTTCCTACGGGCACTCGGTGTTCCGCCCTCGGCGGTGCCGGCGGATCTGGATGATCGGGCGGCGCTGTACCGCTCACGCCTGGCCGGACGGCGCGTACTCGTGCTGTTGGACAATGCCGCATCGGCCCGGCAGGTGCGCCCGCTGCTGCCGGGCACGGACCGCTGCCTGGTCGTGGTCACGAGTCGGAACATGCTCTCCGGGCTGACCACCCGCGACGGCGGCCGACGGCTGACGCTGCGCATCTTGACCGAAGACGACGCCGTCACCCTGCTACGCGACATCACCTCGCCTTACCGAAGCGGCGACGACCCCGCCGAGCTGACCGAGTTGGCGCGTCTTTGCGCCCGGTTGCCGCTGGCGCTGCGCATCGCCGCCGAGCGAGCGGCGAGCCGGCCGTTCATGCCGCTCGGCGAGCTCATTCAGGATCTGCGCGACGAGTCGGCCCTGTGGGACGCCCTCACCGCCGAGGAGGACGAGGAGTCCGATGCCGTGCGGGCGGTCTTCGCCTGGTCCTACCGCGCCCTGAACCCGACGTCCGCGCGGCTGTTCCGGCTGCTCGGGCTGCACCCCGGGCCGGATTTCAGCGCCCCGGCCGCCGCCGCGCTGACCGGTGTGCCGCTGCCCCAGGTGCGGCAACCGCTCGACGCTCTGGTCAGCGTGAATCTGTTGGAACAGAGCTCTCCGGGCCGGTACCAACTCCACGACCTCCTGCGCGCCTACGCGGTCGACCAGGTGCGGCATCTGGAGAGCACGGAGGGTCGGCAAGCCGCGCTGCGCCGTGAGTTGGACTGGTACTTGCACACCGCCGACGCCGCGCTGAGCCGCACGCTGCCGTTCTACCGGACCGTACCGTTGGATCCGCCCACCGACGTCACGCCGCTCACCTTCGCGACCAACGCCGAGGCGGACGCCTGGTTCGACGCCGAACGGGACAACCTGGTAGCGGCAACCCGCGCAGCCGCCGAGGCGGGCCGACCGCGGATCGCCTGGCAACTGGCGGCGGTGCTGCGCAGCGTCTTCATGCATCAGAACGCCTTCGAAGGCTGGTTCACCACCGCCCGGATCGGACTGGCCGCAGCCCGTACGCTGGGCGACCGGCATGGCGAGGCGGAGGCGCTGGAGAGCCTCGGCAAGGCCCACTTCCAAGCTCGCCAACTCACCGAGGCCGCCGTACACCACCGGGCCGCGCTGGTCATCCGTCAGGAGATTGGCGACGAGTACGGCACAGCCGTGTCGATCAACGCGCTCGGGTTGCTGGGCCTGCGCCACCGTCACCTCACCGAGGCGCTCAGCCATTTCGGCGAGAGCCTGACGATCTTTGAACGGCTCGGCAACCAGCGGTGGCAGGCATTGCTGGTCAGCAACCTCGCCGAGACCCGCTACGAGCTGGGTGAGCTGACCGAGGCGGCGGCGCTGTTGGAGCGGGCGCTCGCGGTGCAGCGGGAGATTGACGACCGCGGCCAGGAGGGCAATTCGCTCTTCTTCCTGAGCATGACCCTGCGGGAAATCGGCCGTACCGACGAGGCCCTTGCCGCGATCACGTCGGCCATTGCCATCGCCGAGGGTGTCAGCCAGGTCTGGCTGGGGCACTGGCTGGTGGAGTACGCGCGGGTGCTGCGCGCCTCCGGCCGGCCCGCCGAGGCGCTGGAGGCCGTGCACCGGGCGGCCACGATTCAACGTCGGCTCGGTGACCGCAGCCGCGAGGCGATGGCCCTCGACGGCGCCGGTGAGGCGTACCGGGAGCTGGGGCAGGCGGACGAGGCGATCGCCTTCCACCTGCGCGCGGCGGCGGTGCACCGGCAGCTCGGGGACGATTGGCAGCTTGCCCTGACGCTGCACCATCTGGGCGGCGCGCTGACGACGGCGGGTCGCGCCGAGGAGGCCGGCCAGCACTGGCGGGAGGCTCACGCACTGCTGGCCAGGTTCGACGACCCGCGTGCTGCCGCGCTTCGCGAAGACATCGCGGCGTCGTTTTAGCTCTGCCTATCTCCGGCTTCGCACCCCTCACCGACGCAAGCGGCGGGAGCAGTTGCCGTCGTGGCCGTCGCGCAGGAGGCAGCGTCGGCCGCCAGGTAGCCGCAGGTCGCAGAAGACCCGATGGCGGAGGAACTGCTGGTCCTCCTCGGAGACCGTGGTCTCCCCCGGGTCGGCCATCGGCAGCACCAGCATCCACCGACCGATGACCCGGGCCAGGCGTTGCGCGGCGGGCAGGTCGGTGGCAACGACGGGCAGGTGGATGACGTACCGCTGGCTCATCAGGCCTGGCCCCGCTCGTTTCGGGTGCCGGCGTGGTCGGCCTGCCGGCGACGCAGGCCGGCCTTGATCCGGGCCGTCTCGAGGCGGCTCTCGGCGAGAGCGGCGTAGACGGCGGCCATGTCGACGGCGACCCGGTCGAGGAAGGCGTACACGTCGTCGGGGTTCAGACCGCGACGCCCGAGCCCGGTCGGTGGAAAGCGGCGCTCGCGCACCTGCCACGGCAACAGACCGGTGTACGCGGCGGAGCGGTAGGTCGCGCCGCCGCGCGGCGGCTCTGGTCGCTGGTTGCTGACGTTCATGTCTGCCTGCCTTCCCGCCATGCCGGGATCTTCGGGGATGCACGGCGGCCGTTCGGGGGGACCGGCCGGCCGCCGTGCTGTGATCAGCCTGCGACAGTCCGCAGTGGAAACGCAACGTTCCACACCGCAATTTCGCCGTTGTGCATTGACTTTCTTTGCTGAAAGCCGTAGGAGTTGCAGGAGCAGGTCACGCAGTGTTGCGTGACGGAACCAGGGAGTGTGCGGATGCCCGAAGACATCGGATCGACAGTGCCGCGCCGGCAACTCGGCCGGCTGCTGCGACAGTTCCGCAACGAGGCCGGGGTGACGCTCGATGCCGCCGCCGAGGCCCTCGAATACAGCCGGCAGAAGATCTGGCGCCTCGAATGCGGCCAGGGCTCCGTCCGGGTGCTCGACGTCAAGGCGATGTGCGAGCTGTACGGGGTGTCGCCCGAGATGACCGAGGCGATGCGCGGGCTGGCCGCGGAGACGAAGTCGAAGGGCTGGTGGCATGCGTACGGGGATGCGGTGCCGAACTGGTTCGAGCTGTACGTGGGGCTGGAATCCGCCGCCGCCCACCTGCGCGAGTACGGCGAGAACCTCATCCCCGGGCTGCTGCAGACCCGCGCCTACGCATTGGGTTTGTTCCGACCCACGAGTCGGTTGAGCATCGAGGAGCGCGAGCGGGCGGTCGAGGTGCGGCTGAAGCGTCAGAGTCTGCTCACTCGTCGGCTTCCACAGCCGCCACACCTGGACGCCATCCTCTCCGAAGCGGTGCTGCGCCGTGTTGTGGGCGGCCCTACGGTGATGACTGGGCAGCTTGCTCACCTGCTCAAAGCATCGGAGCTGCCGAACGTTTCGGTTCGCATTGCGCCACTCGCGGCAGGGCCCCATCCCGGTGCGGTCGCAGGCTCCTTTGTGCTACTGGACTTCCCGGCCACGAAGGGCGGCCGGGCCGTCCCGGAACCGTCGGTCGTCTACAGCGAGTCGCTGACCGGGGCGCTCTACCTCGACAAGCCAGACGAGCTTCGGGCCTATGAAGACGTCTGGAAGGGTCTGGATGCCCTCGCCCTCGATCAGGCAGACTCAAGAGACATGATCAAGCGAATCGCCGGGGAGATGCGGCATGACTGACCTGACCGGCGCCGTCTGGCGCAAGAGCACCCGCAGCGGCGACAACGGCGGCAACTGCGTCGAGGTCGCCACCAATCTTCCCGGCGTCGTGGCCGTCCGCGACTCCAAAGACCACACTGGCCCTGTCCTCACCTTCAGCTCGGACAACTGGTCCGCCTTCGTCACTGCGACCAAGGGGAGCTAACTCCGCCCGCCGATGAGGGGACACCGCAGCCCCACACTCGGCCATCCGGGTGATCTTGAAGCGCTGCCAGTTCACGGCTCCCTGACCGACTTACGCCAGGTAGCGGTCCAGAAGGGTGTCGTCGTAGGCCATCTCGTGCCCCAGCTCGCGCAGCGCCGCCTCGATGGCGACCTGGTCGTCCAGCGGCAACCAGGTCGCCGGCTCGTAATCCATGCCGTGCGCGTGGTCTTCCCGGCCGAAGGTGGCGAGCAGGCTGGGCGGCGCCAGTTCCGCGGTCCGCAACCGGGGATCCGGCCGCCAGTAGACGTCGAGTTCGTCATACCAGTCGAACGGGACCTCGTCGCCCAGGTCATCGAACGGCGGCTCGCCGTCCATGGCCGCCCGCTCATCGAACCGGGCCTTGACCAGGGCAAGCGCGAGCGGTGATTGGCGCACCTCCCCCAGCGTCTTCGGCTCGGTGACCGCCTTGATCAGCTCCACGTCACGCAACGCCACGTCGTAGGGGAGGACTGCCAGCCAGTCCTGCGGATCTGCCTTGAAGTGTCGCGTCATCTCGGGTTGCTCGTCGAGCCACGAGCGGTCGGCCCGTCCATAGGTGCCCACGTAGTACCGCACAGTCAGCCTGCCCTTCGATCTCAGTTATCTTGATGCCGATCTTGCTCTTGCTGCTCCTGATGCTCAGGGGGTCTTCCGCGCCGAGTTGGCGAAGGTGACCACGCCCCGGACGAGCCACGGCAGTCACTGGTCGGACCAGAACACACCCCCCACGCGAAAAATCAAAGCGCGTAATTGATAACGGGGGTTATCAGGCAGTGGTGTCGACTACGGCGACCAGGGCGACTACAGTGAGCTTCCTTGATCGCGGGGGAGGTGAGAGCGTGGCCGTCGACCTGATGTCGTACGGTGAGATTGCCCTGTTGGCGCAGGTTGAGCGCCCGGTGGTGACGACCTGGCGGCGCCGGCACCCCGACTTCCCCGCCCCGATCTTCGGCAGCGGCGGTCAGCCGCTCTTCCCCGCCGACGCCGTCCTCACCTGGCTGCTGGACCGCAAGCTCGGCAACGCCGACGCCGACAGCTTGCGCGCCGAACGCGCGATGCACACCCTGGCCGCGTACGCCCGTGAGCACGGCGGTCGTCGTCTGATGCTGTCCCTGGGTGCCGCCCTCTGCCTGCGTCACCTCGCCGGAAGGCCACTGCCGGCCGACCCGCTGCCGCTGGCCGAGCGTCTCGACCCCGAGGACGAGTTCCTGCTCACCAACCTGCGGGAGGCCCCGGCGTTGGCCGATCTTCCGGGGATGGTCGAGCAGTTGATCGAGGGTGCCTACGAAGCGAGCCAGGCTTACCAGTTCCTGCTCGGCAACTGTGCTCGCTTCGGTTGGCCAGAACTGGCCACCGACGCGCTCACTCCCCATCTGGTCACGCTGATCCGGCTCGCCGCCGACGTGCCGGGCCGGTTGCGCACCGACGGCCACCTGACGGTTGGTGACCCTTACGCATGCGCCGGCGATCTCCTCGCCGCGCTGCTGGTCGATCAGGAGCCGGACGCGTTGACCTTCAACGCCGCACAGCCGGACCCGGAGTTGGCCCGCCTGATCCGCCGCCGCCTGCTGCTGGCCGGCGTGCCCGAGTTCAACTTCGCAGTGCTCCCGGACGACCTGAACGACGAGTTCGCCGACGTGAACGCGATCGTCACCAGGCTTCCCTACCAGCCCGCCGAGCTCTGCGACCCAGCCGAGGATCTCGCCAGGATCAGCGACATCGCCGATCGGCTCGGCCCCGGCTGCACCGCCGTCGTCGTCGGCCCCGCCGCGAGTCTGGTCGACGCCCTACGCGACACCGACGCGATCGTCAAGCGGGCGAACCTGCTGACCAGTGGCCTCGTCGAGGCCGTGGTGCGGCTCCCCGGCGGTGTCTTTCCGGCCCGCCCTGGCCACTCCGTCGCGCTCTTGACGCTGACCCGCGATCCCGTCCCGGATACCCAGGGCCGCCTGCTGCTGGCCGACCTCAGCGGAGGCGCCCTGGATCAGCGCGTGGTGGAGGCCGCGGCCGAAGACATACTGTTGTGGCGCGGCGAGGGACACCGGCGTGACGGCCACGACCCTCGAACGGGCCTGGTCGTCCCGCTCGACGCCCTCGATCTGCGCCGCGGCGCGGCGCTGCGGCCGCCAGGCCCGGCCTCGGTGACCCTGCGTTCTCGGCAGGCCGCTGATCGGCCCGCGCTTATCGGTGAGGTCGAGCGCCGTCTCACCGACGCCGAGCAAGAGACGATTCGGTACGCCGAGGAGCACGGTGCCCTGAACACCGGGGCGGTGCAGCGTGACGGAAGCCGGCCGAGGGAGCTGCCCCTCGGCGCACTGCGCACGGCTCGCCGGGTCCGTCTCCTCCCGGGGCACCGCCTGTCACCCGAGCACGCCGGGCCGCGCGGTCACCATCGGGTCATCGGCGCGGCGGAGGTGGTCGCACAATCGTCGAAGCGCTGGATGGACCGGCTCACGCTGGCCGCCGAATACCCACACATCGCCCTCACGGAACCGGGTGACCTCGTGGTCACGGTCGTGCCCCAGTTCGGCGTCTTCCTCGACGAGGACGGCTTCTCGGTAATTGAGTTTCCGGCCCGTGGTCTGCGCATCTCCCCCGGCGACGCCCTCACCCCGCGGGTGCTGAAAGTGCTGCTGGACACCGCCCGCAACACCGCACGTAGCCCCGGTGCGGTGCACGGCCCACGGCTGCGCGACGTGACGATTCCCGACCTGAGCCGGGACGAGGCGGTCCGCCTGGACGAGGTGCTGCGCCGCCTCGACGAACGCGAGCGCCTACTCCGGCGGCAGGCCGCCCTCCTCGCCGAACTGCGCGAACTCGCCGTAGCCGGCTTCGCCGACGGCACCCTCACCACTCTGTACGGTACGAACTCCTGAACGAGAGAACGGAATACCCAGTGCCCCCACGCAAACGTGCCAACGGACAGGGCGAGCTGCCCGGCATGTCCAGCACCAAGCAGATCCAGGACATCCTGTGGAAGGCCGCCGACAAGCTGCGCGGCTCCATGGACGCCGCGCAGTACAAGGAGTTCGTCCTCGGCCTGGTCTTCCTCAAGTACGTCTCCGACGCGTTCGCCGAGCGCCGCGAGCAGATCGCCGACAGCCTCTCCGACATCCCGGAGAACCGCCGCGCCGAGTTCCTCGACGAACGTGACGAGTACACCAGCGCGAATGTCTTCTGGGTTCCGGAGAACGCCCGCTGGGACTACCTGGTGGAGAACGCGCCCAGCGGCGTCGGAGAGCTGCTCGATGACGCCATGGACGTGATCATGCGGGAAAACCCGGCGCTGACCGGCGTCCTCCCGAAGATCTTCAACCGGGACAACGTCGACCAGAAGCGGTTGAAGGAGCTCGTCGACCTGATCAGCGACGCCCGCTTCACCGGCCACGGCGACCGGAAGGCACAGGACGTCCTCGGCGAGACGTACGAGTACTTCCTGGAGCGCTTCGCCCGCGCCGAGGGCAAGCGGGCCGGCGAGTTCTACACCCCGTCCAGCGTCGTGCGAATTCTGGTCGAGGTGCTGGAGCCCTACGAGGGCCGGGTCTACGACCCGTGCTGCGGGTCCGGCGGCATGTTCGTGCAGTCCAAGAAGTTCGTCGAGGCACGGGCCGGCCGCGACCACGCCCACGACATCGCCGTCTACGGGCAGGAAGCCAACGAGCGCACGTGGCGGCTGGCGAAGATGAACCTCGCCATCCACGGCATGGATCCGGTCGGCATCGGCGACCGCTGGGCCGACACGTTCGCCGACGACAAGCACCCGGACCGGCGGGTCGACTTCGTCATGGCGAACCCGCCGTTCAACATGAGCGACTGGGCACGCCGCGAGACCGATCCGCGTTGGCGCTACGGCACGCCGCCGCAGAGCAACGCCAACTACGCCTGGCTCCAGCACATCCTTTTCAAGCTGGGCGACCGTGGCAGTGCGGGCGTCGTCCTCGCCAACGGCTCGATGTCCTCCAAGCAGTCCGGCGAGGGCGACATCCGCCGGGCGATGGTGGAGGCGGACGTGGTGGCCTGCATGGTCGCTCTCCCGCCGAACCTGTTCCGCACCACCGCGATCCCCGCCTGCCTGTGGTTCCTGACCAAGGACAAGAGCCCGCAAGGCGCGAAGGCGCTGGCCGACCGGCGCGGCGAGATCCTCTTCATCGACGCCCGCGCCCTCGGCACCATGGTCGACCGCACCGAACGCGTCCTCACCGACGACGACATCGCCAAGATTGCCGACACCTACCACGCCTGGCGCGGCACCAAGTCCGCCAAGACCAAGGGCCAGACGTACGAGGATGTGCCCGGCTTCTGCTACTCCGCGAAGCTCGACGAGGTGGCCGCGCGCGACCACGTGCTGACCCCCGGCCGTTACGTCGGTGCCGCCGAAGCCGAAGAGGACCCGGACGCCGAGCCGCTCGCCGACCGTATCGAACGCCTCACCAAGGAGCTGTACGCCCACTTCGACGAGTCGGCTCGTCTTGAAGCTGTTCTTCGCGTTCGCCTCGGCGAGGTAACGCGGTGATATTCGCCGAGTTCCAGGAACTTTTCGCGGCTCCGCTGCGGAACGGCGTTAGCTATCCGTCGGCAACGCGAGGAAGCGGCGTCCCTATGGTGAACATGGGAGAGGCCTTCAAGTACGACGTCATCGCCGATCAAGAGTGTGAGCGCGTTCCTCTATCCGCCTCAGAGCGACAACGGTACCTCTTGGAGGAGGGTGACCTGCTCTTCGTGCGGCAATCGCTGAAATTTGAAGGTGCCGGAAGGTGCATCTACATTGCAGCAGGTTCCGAGCCGCGCACATGGGAAAGTCATTTGATGCGCGTCCGACTCGACCCCACAAGGGCGAATCCTCGCTACTACTACTACTACTTCCGATCTGCGCTTGGCCGCGAATTGATAGAACCGATCATCCACCAAGTCGCCGCTGCCGGCATCCGGGGAAGCGATCTGTCGCGACTACAGGTGCCGATTCCACGTCTGCAGGATCAGCACATAATAATCTCCGTTCTCACCGCCCTGGATGACAAGATTGCGGTCAACGACCGCATCGCGACAACGGTCGATCAATTCTGCGCAGCGCTCTTCGAGAACATCGTTGCAAGAAACAGCATCGGCACCATTGAGCTGGGCGAAATTGCGGCTGTTAACACGAAATCTGTCAAACCAATTACAGGCGGAAGCCTGCGATATATAGATATCGCAAGCGTCGGCGACGGCAGATTTAATTGGCCAGAACTCACCTCTTGGGATGAGGCGCCCGCTCGGGCCCGACGGGGGATTTCGCCAGGCGACACTATCTGGTCCACCGTTCGACCGAACCGCCGGTCCCGCGCTCTCGTGCTCGACGAGGACCCGCTACTCGTCGCCTCCACGGGGTTCGCAGTCATCACTCCCCGCAGCGTTGGTCCCGCATTTCTTTACGAGAGCGCCAGGAGAGACGAGTTCGTCTTATACCTCGAAAGCGTTGCTGAGGGTAGCGCGTATCCAGCGGTACGTGCCGAAAAATTCTTAACCGTACCGGTTCCGATAGCGATGGACGAACACCGGGACAGATTTGAGGTCCTTGCATTTCAGGCCAGGCTACGCGCGCATGCTGCCGTGCGGGAGAACCGGGTTCTGGTAGAGCTACGGGACAGGCTGCTGCCGGAGCTGATGTCGGGGCGGTTGCGGGTCAGGGACGCCGAGAAGGCAGTAGAAGAAGCGGTTTAGGTAGGCAACTGTTCACGGGGAGGGGCTGCGATGGGTGCGGGCGGTTGGATGAGCGAGGCGGACTGGGAGGCGCTTGCGCTGGATCAGCTCGGTGAGCTCGGGTGGGAGCCGGGCGCCGGGAAGGACTTCGCGCCAGGGTCTGGGCAACGGCAGTCTTGGGCTGACCTCGTGCTCGTCGAGGACCTGCGGGCCGCGGTCGAGCGGCTCAACCCCGACCTGCCGCCTACGGCGGTCGCCGACGCGGTGCGGGCCGCTACCGACGTGGCCTCCCGGGAGGCGTTCGCCGAGAACCGAGCGGCACACGAGCGGCTGGTCCACGGCATCCGCTCGATCACGTACACCGACGCGTTCGGTGCCGAGCACAACCCCACCGTGCGCCTGGCCGACCTGGACGACCCCGGCCGCAACGTCTACCGGGCGGTCAACCAGGTTGTGATCGTCGACGGCGACTTCCGGCGCCGGTTCGACATCGTGCTGTACCTCAACGGTCTGCCGGTCGCGATCGTGGAGCTAAAGAACGCCGCCGACGAGAACGCCACCCTGACCGGCGCGCACGCCCAGCTTCAGGCGTACCTCGCGGAGTTCCCGCTCGCCTTCCGGCACACCGTTCTGTGCTTGGTCTCCGACGGGGTCACCGCGAAGTACGGCACCCCGTTCACCCCGTACGAGCACTTCGCGCCGTGGAACATCGACGACGAGGGCGAACGCGTCGACACGACCTCGCCGGACTACGACGGCCCGGAAGCGCTGATCGTCGCCCTCTACGGCCTGTTCAACCAGCGGCGTTTCCTGGAGCTGACCGGCGGGTTCGTCAACTTCACGTCCAAGGCGATGCGGATCGCGAAGGCCCACCAACACTTTGCGGTCATCCGGGCCGTCGAGTGCATCGTGCGGGCGTCGCAGAGCGACGGAAAGGCGGGCGTCGTCTGGCATACCCAGGGGTCCGGCAAGTCCGAGGAGATGGTGTGCACGGCGGCGATGACCGCCCGCCACCCCGCTCTGAAGAACCCGACCATCGTGGTGCTCACCGACCGCACCGACCTCGACGACCAGCTCTTCGACACGTTCCTCGACAGCCAGACACTGCTGGGCCAGGAGCCGGAGCAGGCCGAGACCCGCGCCGAACTGCGGAACAAGCTGTCGAACCGCAACGCTGGCGGCATCATCTTCACCACCTTGCAGAAGTTCGGGCGTACGAAGGAAGAGCGCGACGCCGGGAGGCCGCATCCGCTCCTCTCCGACCGCCGCAACATCCTGGTGATCGTCGACGAGGCGCACCGCAGCCACTACGACAGCCTGGACGGCTACGCCCGACACCTCCGCGACGCGCTGCCGCACGCCACGTTCATCGCCTTCACCGGCACCCCGATCGCCAGCGCCGAGGTGAACACCCGCGCCGTCTTCGGCGACTACATCGACGTGTACGACCTGAAGCGTGCCGTCGACGACGAGGCCACCGTGCGGGTCTACCACGAGCCGCGGATCATTCCGGTGTCGCTGCCGCCGGACATCGACCCGGAGAGCATCGACGAACAGGTGGAACAGCTCACTGCCAGCCTGGACGACGCCGAGCGGCGTAGGGCCGAGGCGTACGCGGCCACCATGAACACCGTCTACGGCGCCCCCGATCGGGTCGACACCCTCGCGAATGACCTCGTCGAGCACTGGGAGAAGCGGCGGGAGCTGATGCGGCCGCAGCTCGGCGGTCCGGGCAAGGCGATGCTGGTCTGCGCGACGCGGGAAATCTGCGTCCGCGTCTTCGACGCTCTCAAGGAGCTACGGCCCGACTGGGCGGACCCCGCCGTCGACAAGGGCAAGATGAAGATCGTCTTCCATGGGGTGCCCAGCGACAAGGAGGTGCTGCGCCCGCACCATCTGCGCCCGTCGCAGCAGAAGACCATCCAGGCCCGCGCCAAGGACCCGGACGACGAGCTGGAGCTGCTCATCGTGCACTCGATGCTGCTCACCGGCTACGACGCGCCGCCGATCCACACCATCTACATGGACCGGCCGATGAAGGGCGCCAACCTGATGCAGGCGCTCGCCCGGGTCAACCGCCGGTTCAGGGAGAAGCAGGACGGGCTGCTGGTCGGCTACGCCCCGCTGACCGAGAACCTGCGCAAGGCGCTCACCGAGTACACGCCCAGCGACCAGGAGGACCAGACCCTCGGCCGCGAGATCGAGCGGGCCATCAGTGAGGTGCACAACGAGATCTCCGTCCTCGAGGCCATGCTCACCCCGGTCAACTGGCGGGAGATCCTGGACGACGAGACGGACCCGACCCGCTGGCGCCGGGCGGTGAAGAAGGCTGCCAACTTCCTGCGCAACCCGCGAACCCCCGGCAACGACGTCGAACCCGGCACGAAGCCTCTGCACCGGCGTTTCCGTGACTCAGCGGGCCGGCTGGAACGGTTCTACACCCTCTGCGCGACCAGCCGCGACTTCACCGAGCGCGCCGGCGACATTCAGCGCATGCGCCGCGACATCCACTACTTCCGCGACGTCCGGGTCTGGATCGTCAAGGAGGAGGCTGCCGACCGGGAGGCCAAGGGCCTACCCAACACGGCCGAGGTGGAACGCTACCTGTCCCAGCTCGCTGCCGAGGTGGTCGACGCCGCTGACATCACCGACATCTACGAGGAGGCGGGCCTCGGCAAGCTCGACATCACCGAGCTCAACGGGGTGGCGTTGGAGCGCCTGCAAAATTCGGAGACCCCGCACCTTGCCGCCGCTGCGCTACGCCGGCTGATCGAGCGGAAGATGCGCGAGGTCACCAAGCACAACGTGGTCCGTCAGGAACGCTTCTCCGCCCTGCTCGAAGACCTGATGAACCGCTACATGCGTCAGCAGCTGACCAGCGCACAGCTGATCGTCGAGCTGGTCGAGCTGGCCAAGCAGGTGTCCGCCGACGCCCGACGCGGCCAGCAGTTCGACCCCCCGCTCAACCACGCCGAACTGGCCTTCTACGACGCCGTCGCGCAGAACGGCGCCGCGACGGAGCTCATGGGCGTCGGCACCCTCGCGCAGATCGCCCGTGAGCTGGTGACGTCGATCCAGTCGTCGATCACCGTGGACTGGTTCTCCCGCGAGCCGGTACGCGCCAAGCTCCGCAGCCACATCCGACGCCTGCTGGCCCGCTACGACTACCCGCCGGACCACGAACGCGCCGCCGTCGACCTGGTCATCCGCCAGATGGAGACCTTCGCCAACGAGTGGTCACCCCGGGCGACCGCGAGATAGCCACAACGAACTCGGACCTCGGCGAACTGCTGAGGGCACGGTGAGCGGTTCTCGTTTGCAAGACACGCCACGCGGCGACGGGCGCCGCACTCCCACCAGCACGTCACTCTCAGGCAGCGCAACGAGGTCTGCGCTCGCCTCAAGCACGTCTGCACCTCCCTGTCTCGGAAACACCACTAGCTTGCGCCGCCGTTAGCTCGAAGCGCAGAGGGTGCTACACGAGAAATTGCTGATAACCAGGGTTATCAGCTCTTCGAAGCCCACGCGCTGGACTCCAGGTCGTGGCTCCTGTTGTGATTCATGGGCGTCGACGATGCGCCGATCCGGCGAGTCGACAAGCAATCCCCCTTCTTCCGACAGGAGCTTCACCATGCGCAAGATCGCTACCCTCGCCCTGCTCGCCACCGGCCTCATCGCGCTCGGCTGCGGTGCCGGCAGCACCGATGACGCGACCGGCAAGGCCGACGCGGGCGGCGCCAAGGGTGACGACAAGCCGAAGACCGCGAAGGTCGGCGAGCCGGCCCGGGACGGGAAGTTCGAGTTCACGGTCAAGTCGTCCAAGTGCGGCGTGGCCAAGGTCGGCAGCGCCCCGCTCGACCAAAAGGCGCAGGGCCAGTTCTGCCTGGTCACGATCAACGTGAAGAACATCGGCAAGGAAGCGCAGATGTTCGACGGCAGCAGCCAGAAGGCGTACGCGGCCGACGGCACGGAGTACTCCGCCGACTCCGGCGCGGCCATCTACGCCAACAAGAACGCCGAGACGTTCCTCAACGACATCAACCCCGGCAACCAGGTGACCGGCGTCGTGGTCTTCGACATCCCGAAGAACGTCAAGCTCACCAAGCTCGAGCTGCACGACTCGCCGTTCTCCGGCGGCGTCGACGTCACCCTGTGAGCTGACTGCCCGCGCCGAGGGCGGGACCCGCGAAGCCCGTCCTCGGAGCACCCCTCCCCCCGCACCACCGCCACCCCGATTCTCAACGCGAGGAGATCGACGTGCGCCGTGCGAGCCAGCCGACCACGACCAGAGTCGCCACGACCAGACAGACCAACCGCCGTGACGTCCGCAAGGACGTCACCCATCCTCCGTACGAAGCACCCACCCTCTTCGACCTAGACCTGCCCGAGCGACCGGAGGGCACCTACCTGACGTCGGTCTACCAGCTCGAACGGGTGACGCCGACCATCGAGGGCCTGCATGAAGCGGTGAACCACCGCTACGTGCGGCAGCACGACTTCCGCATCGAGGAGCGCCTGGTCGCCGGCGCACCGGCGCTGCTGGTGCACGGGACGGTGTCGCGCCAGCGGGCCGACTGGTGCGATGCACTCGTCCGGCTGACCGGGGAGGAGACTGACCTGGGGTTCAGCAGCGGCGGTGCCGCGCTGCTCGTCGCGGTCGACGAGCACGTCTACGCACTGGCCTACGGCACCGTCGGCCGCCACATGGTGGATCTGGACCTGGCCAACCCGGGCTTCGGGATCGGCTTCGCGGTGCGCTCCCTCGCTCCGGAGCAGATCAAGCAGGTACGACGGCGGGTGTTCGGCACCACCGGCCGGGTCGACCGCAACATGGTCCCGGGCGGTCAACACATCCGGATGTACGGCATCGACAAGTGGGGCGAGATCGTCGGCCAGGTCTGCGGGCGGGCGTTCAACCCGAACCTCACCGCCTGCCGGTCCACGGGCAAGGCCACCCCGGTCGAGGGCAGCGACACCCTGCGCATCCACCTCGGCGTCGAACCCACGAGTCTGCTCGCCGACCTGCGGGAGATCGACCGGGTCTGCAAGCAGGAGGCACCCTTCGCTGACCTGGAGTTCATCACCCAGATCCGACCGGTGCCGGCCCGGGATCCCCGGCTGTCGCAGGTGGAGGAGCAGCTGGACCGGCTGCTCAGGTTGCCCGATCCGGCGGAGGTCGGGCTGGCCGTGCCGGGCCGGGTCTTCAGTGAGATCGAGCGGATCCAGTCGTACAAGCTGCGAGTGCCGAAGTCCGGCCTCCGCCCGGTGCACCTCACGGAGCTCACGCTGGCAGACGTGCTCTCGCAGACCGAGGGCGTCCCGGACGGCGAGCGGTGGACGTCGCTCTGCAACGGACGCGTCAACCTCTACGCGGACGCGGCCGGAGACGAGAAGATCGACTCGACGTCCGCGTCACGGTGGATCACTGCGCAGCTCGCCCACGGTGCGAGTCAGCTCCTGCTGCACGAGGGCGGCTGGTACGAGATCGGCGACCGGCACCGCGCGTTCCTTTACGACGAGATCGAGCAGATCCTGGCCAGGCCGGCCAGCATCGCACTCCCGGCCTGGACCACCGACCTGCCGGACGAGGAGGCGTACAACATCCACGCCGCGAAGGTCTGCGGGCTGACCCTGCTGGACCGGCGGCTGCTGCGGACGAGCCAGCACAACCGCGGTATCGAGGCCTGCGACCTGCTCGGACCCGACGACGAGCTGATCCATGTCAAGCGCGCCAAGGGCAGCTCGGCGTTGAGCCACCTCTTCGCACAGGGCGAGGTGTCGGTCGACGCCCTGCGGTACGAGGCCGACGCCCGCACCTCGCTGGCCGAGATGGTCCGTCAGCAGCCGTCGGCACGCGTCATCGACCCCGGCTTCCAGCCCCGCAAGGTCATCTACGCGATCGCCCTCGGCTCCGGCAAGCCCTTGACCGTGGACTCGCTCTTCACCTTCGCCCAGGTCGCGCTCTACCGGGCGATGAAGTCCCTGCGCAACGAGGGCGTCGAGGTCGAGGTCGTCGGCATCCCGTCCGCCTGATCCGTTCACGACATCAGCTCCACCCGCTCAACAAAGGAGAGAACCATGACCGAGCCTCAGCACCAGCCGGATCCGCAGGCCGAACCCCCGGCGCAGCCCGAAACCGTGAGCACCACCAACCCGGAGCCCGTCACTCAGAAGAAGTCCAAGGTTCGGTGGATCATCGCCGGTGCCGCCGTCCTGGTGCTGCTGCTCTGCTTCGGCGGCTGCGGTGTACTGCTGGCCACGACGAACGGTGAGGAGTCGCCCGATCAGGGCAAGGCCCCCTCCACCGCCGCTTCCCAGTCGCGCCCCAGCGCGTCCGGCCCGACCACTGCCGCCGCACCGACGACCGCGCCCGCGACGACGGCACCGCCCGCCCCCGTCTACGACACCCCGACGAAGGGCGACTTCAAGCTCCAGGTCAAGACGCTGCGGAAGAAGTGCTTCGGCAGCGCCGGCTGCAACATCACCTACCGCATCGACGTCACCTACACCGGCGATGGCCTCGACCCGTCCCGCACCTACGAGGTGACGTACGAGGTCAAGGGTGCGGAGGACCCGGTCATCAACACCTTCGAGGTGACCGGCGACTCCGCGTCCGTGCAGCAGGAGGAGACGGCCAGCACGAAGCGCTCCGGCGACAAGCTGACCGCCGTCGTGACCGACGTGTCGGAGCTGTGAGACCCCAATGACTGTGTCCCCTTCACAAGACGTCAGGAGGCGTCGTGCGCCCCGATGAGTTCCTCCGCGCCCTGACCCAACTCCCCCCGCCCCTGCACGACCGCGTCCTCATCCTCCGCCCCTACACCCGCGCCACCCGCTGCGACGGCTGCCAGCGCATCGGTGATGCGGTCCACCTCGCCCTCACCGCCGCCCACTACGACGAGCTGACCTCCGCCGGCGAACTGCTCGACACCGCCGAGCGCCTCGCCACTGCGCACACCGAGCACGCTGCTCGCAAGGCCGACTGCCTGCCGCTTCCCGGCCAGCAGCGCGGGCGCGGCCGGGTGCTCCGCTGGGCGCAGGCGCCGCTTCCGCTGGTGGCGGCTACCGACGCCAGCTGGAAGGGCCGCGCCGGTGGCATCGGGTACGTGGTCAGCGACGGTCATTACGGTCTGCTCGGGCGGGGCACCGGCCGGCTCGACCCGACCGGCAGGTCCCGGGTGCTCGTCGACGAACTCCGCGCGGTCGACTATCTCCTCGCCGGGTTTGACGAGGTGCCAGCGGGCATGACCGTGCTGCTGGACAGCCTGACGGCCGTGCGGTACCTGCACCGCTGGCAGGCTGGCGAGACCGACGCGATGCCCACCGGTTACAGCCTGCGGCAGCGCCGCTGGTCGGACAAACCGACCCTGGTCCGGCTCGCCGAGCAGGTGGCCCACCGTCCCGACCTGACGTTCGCGCACGTCAAGGGGCACAGCGGCCACGCCCTCAACGAGGCCGCCGACGGCCTGTCGCACATGGCCCGCCGTCGGCGGGAGGAGTCCTTCGACCTGCGTCCTCGGGCGCACGCCCTGGTCGACGCGTTCCTGCGCGACTGGCACGCGAACGCCACGCTCTGAACCCTCCCGGGCGCCCGGAGCGGCCGGCGCTGGACCACTGATTCGTTTGCGAGATCAGCTCGACAGCGTCCAACCACCATCACCACCTCCCGAGCCCCAGCCGGGCCGACAGCGGACTTCCCACTTCCACCGCTCACCCCGGGCGGGCCGACGAACCGTCGGCCCGCGGACACCACACGCCTGGAGACGACAATGACCGAGCCTGCGCAGCCCACCACCCCTCTGATCGATCTGATCTTCGACCGGCTCGCCAACGACGATGTCCCGACCGAGACCGCCGAGCTGGTCCTCGCCGCCCTGACCGGCGAGGACAACCTGACCGCCGCGCTCGCCGGCACCCCCACCCAGCTCGAGGGCCACTCCCGCACCGACGACGGTCCGGCGGAACGGATCTGGTTGAAGTCGGTGACCGTCGCCGGGTTCCGCGGCGTCGGCCCGGAGCGGACCATCCAGATCGGCCCCGGACCGGGTTTCACACTGGTCGTCGGCCACAACGGCTCCGGGAAATCCAGCTTCGCCGAGGCCGCTGAGCTCGCCCTCACCGGGGACAGCGCCCGGTGGGCCGACAAGACCAGCGTCTGGCGTACAGGGTGGCGCAACCTGCACAACCCGGACCCGTGCTGGGTCGACGTGGAGCTGCGCGTCGACGGGGTGGCCACGCCGACCCGGGTGCACCGGGCCTGGCCGGTCGGGGCCGAGCTCGCCGACGCCGAGGTGACAGTCACCAGCGCCCGGGGTCGGCACGCCGGCCTCTCCGACCTGGGTCTGGCCCGTCCACTGGAGCTGTACCGGCCGTTCCTCACCGCCGCCGAGCTGGGCAAGCTCGCCGCCGGCACGCAGAGTCAGCTCTTCGACGCGCTCTTCGCGATCCTCGGGCTGGACGCGCTCAGCGACGCCGACCAGCGTCTGCTGCGCGCCGCCCGGCCGCACGACACCACCATCAAGGAGGTACGCGCACAGCGTGCCGCCCTGGCCAACGCGCTCACCGACATCGCCGACGACCGGGCCCGGTGGACCGCCGCACTGCTGCGCGGGCGGGGCGCTGTCGACCTCGGCGCGGTGACGGCGATCCTCGACGAGCCGGACGAGGCGACCACCGACCGGGAGGTGCTGCTCTGCCGGGAACTCGCCGACCTCGCCCCGCCGCCGGTCGACGAGGTGACCCGGCTGGCCGGTCAGCTGCGGGAGGCGGCGACCGAGGCTCTGCGTTACGACGGTGGTCGGTCCCGGGCGGCGCTGCGTAGCGCCGAGCTGCTCTGTCTCGCCCTCGAACATCACGAGGATGAGGGCGACGGCCCGTGTCCGGTCTGCGCCACCGGCACCCTCGACGGTGGGTGGCGTACCGCCGTCGCGCAGTCGCTGACCGAGCTGCGACAGCGCAGCGTCGCCGCCCAGGCCGCGGCGAACCGACTCACCGCTCTGCTGCGGCAGACGCACCACCTGATCGACGACCTCAGCGTGCCTGAGGGCGCCGGGTCGGAGCCGACGGTCGGGGCGCTGCGCGACGCCGTGGCCGCACTGCGGCGCGTACCCGGAGAACCGGCCGAGTTGGCCGACCACCTGGCGGCGCGGTACCCGGCGGTGGTGGCGGCGGCGGACGCGGCCCGCGCGTACGCCGAGGGGTTCCTGCGGCAGCGCGACACCGGCTGGCGGGCGGCGGCGGCCGACGTGCGCGCGTGGGTGGCCGTCGCCGACGGGCTTGCGCCGCGCGAGGCGACCCTGGCCCGATTGAAGGCCGCGCGCGCCTGGCTGAAGGACGTCAGTGCGGAGATCCGCAACGAGCGGGTAGCGCCGTTCGCCGAGCACTCGCAGCGGATCTGGGCGCAACTGCGGCAGGAGAGCAACGTCGAGCTGGGGTCGATGACGTTGGAGGGCACGAACACCCGGCGGCGTGTCGTCTTTCCGGTCAGCGTGGACGGCGCCGACAACGGCACCGCGCTGGGGGTGATGAGTCAGGGCGAGATGCAGGCGCTCGGGTTGGCGACGTTCCTGCCGCGTAGCTGCGCTCCGGAGAGCCCGTTCCGGTTCATCGTGGTCGACGACCCGGTGCAGAGCATGGACCCGTCGAAGGTGGACGGTTTCGCCCGGGTGCTCGCCGAGCTGGCCGAGGACCGGCAGGTGGTGGTCTTCACCCACGACACCCGGCTGCCCGACGCGGTCACCCGGCTCGGCCTCGGCGACGCCCGCATCGTCGAGGTGACCCGCGCGGAGAAGTCGGTGGTGACGTTGCGGCCCGGCTCCGACCCGGTCACCCGTTACCTGGACGACGCACACGCGTTGGCGCGCAACGAGGAGATCCCCGCCGAGGTACGCGGGCCGGTGGTCGCCGAGCTGTGTCGCTCCGCGGTCGAGGCGGCCTGCCACCGGGCGGTGTGGCGGGCCCGGGTGGCGCGGGCTGTCCCGCACGCCGACATCGAGGCGGCCATCGAGGACGCGTCCCGGCGGCTGGCCACCACGGTCGCCCTGGCGCTGTTCGACAACCCAGATCGGGGTGGCGACGTGCGCAACGAGCTGCTGCGCCGGCACGGACGACGGGCCGTCAACGCCTACCAGGCGTGTCGGGAGGGCGTGCACGGGGCGAACCTGACGGACCTGCCCGGGCTCGTCGCGGACGCCCGCCTCCTCGCGGGGGCACTGTCGTGACCGCGCCGACGCCGCAGCGCTGCCTCGCGGCGGCCGATCAGTTGTTGCGCGGGTCCGGTCTGCTCGGTGCCGCGGCGGTGAGCGCCGGTTGGTGGCCGCAGGCCTGCGCCTGTCTGATCCGGCTCGCCCTCGAAGGTGGCATCGACGCCTACTGGCGGCGGGTGAGGCCGGCCGTGGCGGCGTGCCGGCAGGGCCGCGCGAAGCAGTTGATGCTACGCGGTCGGCTCGGCCCGGGCACCGAAACCGCCCGCCGAACGGCGTTCGCCTGGGCGAGCCTCTCCGCCGCCACGCACCACCACTGCTACGAGCTGGCCCCCACAGCGGCGGAGCTGCGTCGCCTGCACACCGAGGTGAGCACCCTGCTCGCGCAACTCGAACCGACCGCCCGCACCCCGAACGAATTCCACACCCGCCGGTCACCGCGGCGTCCTGGCCCGCTCGCCCCGAACATGTGACCTGATCAGTCACTCGCGTTTGGACACTACGCGCGACGAGATGCCGCTCCGGTTGAGCCGGCGTGACCGACTTGACACGTACTGTGATTTCCCGCTGTCGATCATGGAGGACGTCGGATGGCAGAACCCGAAGAATCCGAGAGCGAACTCGCCATACCCATTGACTACGTGCCCGGTGCGCGTGGTCACGCTGTTCTCGCCGTCGGCCCCGACGCGGACGGTGCCGAAGCTGTGGCCGTGTGGCGGCTGAGCCCGACCGGACGTGCCGGCGGGGCGTGGGTGGTACGCCTCGATGACGTCGCGAAAGAGGACCAGCTTCTTCACATCATGTGGATGTTGCAGGGGCGATGCCTGGTGGGGTGGGACCCGGAGACTCCGGTCGCGATCCTGGAGAGCGTCGCCCACGTACTGCCACCGGAATTGGTCAGCACGCTGCGGGGGCACGTGCTGACCGTCCCCGAGCTCCTCACGGAGATCATTGACCACCGGTCCGCCTACGCCGAGGCGGTCGACCGGCAGCGTGCGCTGTCCAAGTCGAAGCTCGCCCCGCTCGCGTGGCCCAGCGAGGTGCCGGATCACGAGGATTTGGCGATCCGGCTCGCCGTGCAGCCCCGCGCCGCCTCGCCAGTCGCGGGGACGGCGCTGGCCCTGACGGCGGCTGTCACCAGGACCGCCCAGGTTTGGCAGGACACCGAACAGGCGCGGTATCGCCGAAAGTATCTGCGCGCTCTGGGCGAACCACAGCCGCTGCCTCCACGGTGGTTGGCCGTACTGCGCGCCGCCGCCGACAAGTCCGCTCCGGCCACGATCTGAGGAGTTGACTCGACATGTACGCAGTTATCGACCTGGAGACGACCGGCCTGCGCACCAGTTGGCACGACCGCGTGGTCGAGGTCGCCGTCATCCACCTCGACGGCGCCGGGCAGGTGACGCATGAGTGGTGCAGCCTGGTCAACCCCGACCGGGATCTCGGACCGCAACTCATCCACGGCATCTCGGCCGCCGAGGCACGACGCGCACCGGAGTTCGGTCGGCTCGCAGGCCACCTCGCCGGCCTCCTTCGCGGGAGAGTGCTGGTCGCCCATAACCTGCACTTCGACGCCGCTTTTCTCCTCGCCGAATACCGCCGGCTGCGGATTGAAGCGCCGATCAGCCCGGCAGAGGGCTTGTGCACCATGCGGCTGGCCGGGCACTTCCTTCCGTCGGCCGGTCGCAGCCTGCATGACTGCTGTCGCGCGGCCGGGTTGCCGCCGCACCAGGCGCACTCCGCTCTGCATGACGCCAGGGCAGCGGCGCAGCTTCTGGCCCGCTATCTGCGGGACGCGGGAACGCCGCCCCCTTGGACGTCTGTCATTGACGCCGCTGCGGCTGCGCCCTGGCCACCCGTGGCTACCGAAGCAGTGGTGCCGGTGCCTCGCCGAAGCCCGGGGCACCGTGACGAGCACTTCCTGGCCCGCCTGGTGGACCGGCTTCCGCGGCTCCGTGATCCGCAGGGTAACGCGTACCTGGACCTGCTCGACCAGGCACTGCTTGACCGGCATATCTCGGCCAGCGAGGCGGATGCCCTCGTCGCCATGGCCGAAGAGCTCGGCCTCGCCCGAGTCGACGCCGATCACCTGCACCGCACCTATCTGGCGAATCTGGCGGCCGCGGCGTTCGAGGACAACATCATCACGTCAGCCGAACGCCACGACCTGGACCAGATTGCTACATTGCTCGGGCTGCAGGCCTCCGACGTCGACCATGCACTCACAGTCGCTCTTGACGTTGGTACGGCCCAGCCTCACACCAAGAGCTGGCGGCTCCAACCTGGCGATCTGGTGGTCTTCACCGGCGCGATGGACCCACCGCGGTCGTCCTGGGAAGAGAACGCCGTCGCGGCAGGGCTGCAAGTCGGCGACAACGTCACCAAGAAGACTCGCCTCCTGGTGGCCGCCGACCCCGACTCGATGTCCGGCAAAGCCAAGAAGGCCCGCCAGTACAGCGTGCCGATCGTGCACCCCATCGCGTACCAGCGCATGCTCGCCGACATCAACCGGTAATACCGTCCAAGAAACGAACTCACCCATCAGTACGGCGTCTACCCTAAGGAGTTAAAGGCATGGCAGAAGATGCCCTCGACGAACCGGTCCTGGAGGCAGCCGGACGTGGGCAGCGTGTCCTCGACCTCCTGGACAAGGCGATTGCTCTGCAGACTCCACTGGTACAGAAGAACATCGCCCGGGCCCGCCAGCGGAACCCAGAGGCGACACCGGCAGAGGTAGTCCGCAACCTGGAGCGGATGTACGTCAGCGCATTGGCCGGGACGGGCGCCGCAGTCGGGGGGTCCGCAGCGGCACCCGGCGTTGGCACGGGCGTCGCACTGGCGCTGTCGGCCGGTGAAGCTCTGTCATCCCTCCAGCTGAGCGCCCTCTTCGCGCTCTCGATCGCCGAAGTCCACGGCGTCCGCATCGACGAGGTCGAACGCCGTCGGACAATCGTCATGGGGATCATGCTCGGCGGGTCCGGCTCGGCCACCATCACCAAGGTCGCCGAGCGCACCGGGCAACACTGGGGACGTCAGGTGGTCGCCAAGGTGCCTGTCGCCACGTTGCGTCAGATCAACAAGGTCTTGGGAAAGCACTTCATCACGAAGTTCGGAACCAAGCAGGGAATCATCGTGCTCGGTCGAGTGGCGCCCTTCGGCATCGGCGCTGCGATTGGTGGCGGTGCCAACGCTGCCCTCGCCGCCCTGGCCGTGCGGGCCGGTCGCCGCGCGTTCGGCCCACCTCCGGAATCCTGGCCGTGACCGACGCGCAGCGCACCGCCAAGGCGGCTGGAGATCCTGCCTGAGGTAGTGGCGAGGCATTGATCGACTGCCCGAACCGGGCCCTGGTATTCACGTTGTTCAGCCGTAGCGTGGAGCGATGACCGGGAACGCCCGCGACGTCGTCGACCGCTCAGACGCACTGGGCCGGACGGACTTTGTTCGGGTTGGCCGCCACTGCGGCGATAATCGCCGCTCAGCTGGCCGGCCTCACTCGGCTCGACCTTCCCCTGGTGCTCGGAGCGCTCGTCACCGAGGACCCCGACCGGGCTGGGTCGTCGGGTTCTTTCTCCACCTCTGCGCCGGTCTGGGTTTCGCCCTCGGTTACGCGGTCACATTCACGCTGTTGCAGCGTGCCACCCGGTGGATCGGCGGAGGCCCGCCGGTCAGGCCGCACTCGCCATCCGGGACGCGCCCACCTCCGGGTAGGGTCGCCAGCATGGCGATTCCCCACCTGACGGCTGCTGACGGCACCTCCCTGCCGGTGATCGGGCTCGGCACGTACCAGCTGAACGGCTCGGCGGGTGTCGACGCGATCGGTCAGGCGATCCGGGCGGGTTACCGGCTGATCGACTCGGCGGTGAACTACGAGAACGAGGGCGCGGTGGGCCGGGCCGCCCGGTCGGCGGGCGGTGCGCGGGACGAGTTGGTCATCACCTCGAAGTTGCCGGGTCGGCACCACCGCTACGACGAGGCGCTGACCGCCATCGAGGAGAGCGTGTTCCGCACCGGCCTGGACCGGATCGACCTGTACCTGATCCACTGGCCGAACCCGAAGCAGGACCTGTACGTGCAGGCGTGGCGGGCGTTGATCGAGGCGCGCGAGCGCGGGCTGGTGAAGCACATCGGCCTGTCCAACTTCCTGCCGGAGCACATCGACCGGCTGGTGGCCGAGACCGGGGTCGCCCCGGTGGTCAACCAGATCGAGGTGCACCCCTACTTTCCCCAGCAGGACGCCCTGGACTATCACCGTGAGCAGGGCATTCTCGTGCAGGGTTGGAGCCCGCTCGGGCACGGCAACGACCTGCGACAGCACCCGGTCATCGGGGAGATCGCCGCCAGCCATGGCGTGACGCCGGCGCAGGCGATCCTCGCCTGGCACGTTGCCCGCCAGGTCATCGCGCTGCCCAAGGCCGCGTCGCCGCAGCGGCAGGTGGAGAACCTGGACGCCGTCGGGCTCTCGCTCACCGCCGCGGAGGTCGAGGCCATCACGGCGCTGGGCCGCCCGGACGGCCGGCTCGCGGACCAGGACCCCGCGGTGTACGAGGAGTTCTGACCAACCGAGAGCATGGGCGTGCTCGACGGACTCGACGACATCGACTGGACGCCGCGGGGCCACGCCTACGGCTCGGCCCACGACGTGCCCGGTCTGCTGCGCGCCCTCCGCTCGCCCGCCCCGGACACCTACAACGCGGTGCGGGCATGGGTGCCGTTGTTCCGGGCTTTGCTGACGCACTCCGACGCGGACGTGCGGCGGGTGGCCCCGCACACCCTCGCCTGATTTCCGGAGGAGGCCGCCGGCAACGTGTCCGCGCTGGCCACCGCGTCGATCTTGCACTTCCTGCCGCGACAAAAGGTGCACGATACCCTATATCGACAACCAATTCTGCAAGATCGACGCGATGAGAGGGCGGGGCGGGGCGGCAGATGACCATAATTCGGTGGGGCGGGAGCCCGCCGACGTACCGTGAGATCGTGCCGACCAGAGACATACTCACCAAGGCTGAACTGGCCGAACTTCGCCGTTCCGCGCTCGGGACGGCCGATCCGCTCGGGGTCGCCGCCGACCTCGCGCAGGCGGCCGAGCAGGGCCGCCTGGAGGACCCGGACGACGCCGGGGACGCCCTGACGCTGGCCGCCGAGATCGCCGAGATCCGGTCGAGGCCCGAGGCCGCCCTGCGGTACGCGGAGCAGGCGGTGGCGGCGTACCCGTCGGCCGATGACCCCCGGGCCGGGTTCGCCCGCGCGCTGCGGGCCCGCGCCCTGTTCCAGGCCGGCGGTCGCGACGAGGAGGCGATGGCGGAGCTGACAGCGCTGCGTCCGTTGCTGCTCACGCAGCCCGACGCCCCGGCCTACGTCAGCGCCGCGTTGGACGCCGCTGGCCGCTCGGCGACCGCCGAGACGTGGCTGAGCGAGGCGGTCGACACGGTGCTCAGCGAGCGTGCGACGGCGGCATCCGGGCCGGCCAGCACCACGATCGACCCGGTGGTCGATCTCGGTCCGCCGGACGCGCCGGGTGTGACCTTCTTCCTGTTGCAACAACGGCATCGGGTACGCCGGAACCTCAACCTGCCGCACGACCGGCAGGACGACCTGGCGGATCGGCTGGAGACCCAGCTCGTGCGTCGGGCCGGGGAGCGCCGGGACGCCGAGTCGGACCTGCTCTTCTGGCCCCGGGCCGAGTTCGACCGCCTGCTCTCCGAACATCCCGATCTCGGCGAGGTGTACGGGCCGGACTGGGACGCGCACCGCGGCCGGCTGGAGACGGAGCTGGTCCGGCTGCGGGACGCCGGTGAGGCCGGGTTGGGCGTGTACCGCGCGACAGTGGACGGGCTGAACGCGGTCGCCGGTCGACGGGGCGGTGACCCGGCCGACGCGGCGGTCCGGGCGGGCTACGCGGCCGAGGTGTCGGCCCGGCCCGGCGCACGGATCGCCTGGCCGCCGGAGCGCAACGACGCCTGCTGGTGTGGGTCGGGCCTGAAGTACAAGAAGGACTGCCTGCCGCGTTCCCGGAGCTGAACGCTACCGCGTGGCGCTGTGGCGCTGGTAGTGCCGAGCGACCCGGGCGCGGTTGCCGCAGGAGGGTTTGCACCACTCCTGCCGCACGTGGTCCTTGACGAAATAGCGTACGCAGCGGGGCGCGGGGCAGGCGCGCAGGAGGTCGCGGGCCGGGCTGGCGAGGAATTCGACAGCGGAGCGCGCCAGCCCCGCGACGAGCCGCTGTCGCGCCGTGGATGCCTCGCCCTGCCAGCTGAGCGTCGGCGCCCCCTGCTCCGGCCAGCTCAGCACCGGACGGACCGGGAGCAGCCCGGCGGCCCGGTTGAGCCGGTCGACCGCCGCCGGAGGGGTGAGCAGCGAGGAGGAGTCGGCTCGGCTCGGCGGTCCGGGGCGGACCGCCACCGCGAAGAGGGTACGTGTGGCGCGCCGGACCGCGACCACCTCGAGCCGGGTCTGCTCGTCGGCCACCCCGACGAGCGGGTCGCGTCCGCCGACGTACTCCCGCAGTGGTTCGGCCTGCTCGTCGAGCCAACGGGTCAGGCCGGCGACGTCGCCGAGGTCGTCGGCGACGCCACCGTTGCCGTCGTGCCGGATCGTGCTGGCCAGGGCGAGCGGGAGCTGCGCCGACATGGGGTCTCCTTCCGGTCCGGCTTGTGCGGCCGACCCGTCCCAGAGTAGCTTGCCTAATGGCTTTGACGTTAGTAGCCATTAGGAGAACCCCGTGCTGGTCATCGCGCACCTCAGTGACACCCACCTCGACAGTCACCCCCGCTCGGCCGAGCGGACCGCCCGGGTCATGGACTACCTGCACGGTCTGCCGCGACCTGTCGACGCGATCCTGATCAGCGGGGACATCGCCGGCAACGGCGCGGTCGCCGAATACCAGACGGCCGCGAAACTCTTCGAATCCCCGCTGCCGGTCATGGTCTGTCCCGGTAACCACGATGTGCGCGACGCGTACCGCAAGGGCCTGCTCGGCGACGACGGCGGCGGAACCGGCCCGATCAACGCCCGCCACGACGTCGCCGGGGCGGTCTTCCTCCTCGCCGACTCCTCAGTGCCGGGCGAGGACGACGGTCACCTGGACGAGGAGACCCTGAGCTGGCTCGCCGACGAGCTGGGCTCGGTGCCGGCCGGAACGCCGACGTTCATCGCCCTGCACCACCCGCCGGTGGTGCTGCACCACCCGGTGATCGACCCGATACGGCTGCTGCCGGCCGAGCCCCTGGCCGAGTTGGTCACCGCCCACCCGCAGGTCGTCGCCGTGCTGACCGGGCACTTCCACACCGCCGCCGCGAGCACCTTCGCCGGCCGTCCACTGCGGATCGCACCGGGCGTGGTGTCCACCCTCCGCATGCCGTGGGAGGGCGACGGGCCGCTGACCACGCAGGCCCAGCCGCCCGGCGTCGCCTTCCACGTGTACGACGAGGACGGGCTGTTCACCACCCACTACCGGGTGGTGGTGTGAGCGGGCACGGGGTGGCCGTCCTCGGCTTCCTGGTGGCCGTCGCGCCGATCACCGCCACGCCGGGAACGAGCCTGACCCTGGTCGTCTCACGGGTCGCCACCGGCGGGCGGCAGCAGGGGTGGTGGGTGATCCTGGGTACGGTCACCGGCCTCTACGTGCACGCCGCCCTGGCCGCCGCCGGCCTGGCCGCGCTGGTGCTCCGCTCGTCCGAGGCGTTCTGGGTCGTCAAACTTGTCGGCGCCGCCTACCTGGCCGGCCTCGGGCTCTGGCTGCTCTGGTCGGCGTACCGTCGGCCCGCTGCCGTGCGGCGGCCACCGCCGGCCCGCGTCCGGCAACTGCCCTGGCGGGTCGACCACCCCTACTGGCAGGGCCTGCTCGGCAACGTGCTCAACCCCAAGGCCGCCGCCGTCTATCTCACCCTCGCACCGCAGTTCCTCGAGCCGGGCCGCTCGGTGCTGGTGCCGATGATGCTGCTCGCCACCGCGCACGCGGCGCTGAACACCTGCTGGCTCGCCGGCTGGACGGCCGTCTCGGGCGCCGCCGCCCGCCTGCTCCGCACCGTACGGGTGCGCCGGGCGCTCGACCGGCTGACCGGGACGATCCTGCTCGGACTCGGCATTCGGACGGCGGTGACCTGAGCCGGACTCCAGGGTGAAGCTCGGTACCGATACCGTCCACCCCTAAGATCGACGGACTATCGATGTCACCGGAGGAGACGCTGATGTTCGAGGAGTTCATGGGCATCCCGGCCCACCCTCTGGTGCTGCACGCTGCGGTGGTGTTCGTGCCGCTGCTGGCCCTGCTGACGGTGGGCTACGCGCTGGTGCCGCCGATCCGGTCGCACACCCGGTGGGTGCTGGCGCTGCTCGCCCTGGGCGCGCCGGCCGCCGCCCTGCTGGCGCGGCTCACCGGCGACGCGTTCTTCGAGCGGATGCGCGCCGCGAACCGGGTCACCCCGGAGTTCGTTCCGATCCTGGAGCGGCACCAGGGCTTCGGCAACAACACCCTCTGGGCCTCCCTCGGCCTGGCGGTCGTGGCGTTGGCGCTGGTCTGGTTCGTCGCGCCGAGGGCCGCCGGAGAAAGCGCCGACAAGCGGCCCAAACTGCCGCTGACGCTGGTGTTGCAGGTGCTGTCCGTGGTGACCGCCGGCATCGCGTTGTACTACGTGATCCGCACCGGCGACTCCGGCGCGAAGGCGGTCTGGGAGGGCCAGTGACCCGGTGGTGGTGCCGGCCGGGCCGGCACCACCCCGGTCAGCAGGGGTGACGGTGTGCGTCCTTCCGTCGGCCGAGGCGGCGGGTAGGGCGGTCGGCGACGTGGCCGTGACAGCGACGGCCACCAGCCATCGCGTCTTCCTGAGCATGCTGCTTCTCGTCTCACGTGGACGAATCCGCCCCTTCGGGCGGCTGGCCGCGAGAGCGTACGCCTGGATTCCCGGCTGACAGGGCTTGTCGCCGAGGGGTTCTGCTGCGTGGCACGCGCCGTCCGACCAGCGGGCATTGCCGGAGGAAAGACGCATCCCCGCGCGAAGGGATCGACGCGCCGACGGCCCCGACCTAGCATGGCGGCGAATGGATCTTCGAGATCGGCCGGCGCCGGACCCGGCAGCCGGCCCAACCGAAGGGAGACGCGCGTGCGTCGACCCCGCCATCTGGCACTGCTGAGCGTCGGCGTGTCCGGCGCCCTGGTGCTCGGCGCAGCCCCCACCGCCACGGCTGCCCCGCCCGCCGCGCCCACGCCCACGCCCACCGGCATCGTGGTCAGCGACGGCATGACCCAGCCGGTGTTCTCGCTCGCCGACGCGATCGAGGAACGGGTGTTCGTCCAGGCCCCTGTGGACACCGATCACGACGGTCACCCCGACCGGGTGGCGATCGACATCTCCCGCCCCCGGGAGACCGCCACGCAGGGCTTCACGGTGCCTGTCATCTTCGAGCACAGCCCGTACCGCAAGGGCACCTGGGGCGACGTGCCGTACCCGAGCGTGCTCGTCGACGACCTGCCGCAGAACGGGCTGACCGACCGCTCCGGACTCCGGTCGCCCGACTCGGGCGTCCAGCGGGCCCAGGCGAAGGCCAACCTGCCCGGTTCGCTGGACGACTACTACGTGCCGCGCGGTTACGCGGTGGTGCTCGGGCAGAGCATCGGCACCGGCGACTCGGACGGCTGCCCGACCAGCGGCGACCAGGCCGAGACGTTGGGCACCAGGGCGGTCATCGACTGGCTCAACGGCCGCGCCAAGGGGTACGACGCGAACGGCGCCCCGGTCACCGCCGGCTGGAGCACCGGCGCGGTCGGCATGACCGGCGTCTCCTACAACGGGACCCTGCCCAACCAGGTCGCCACCACCGGCGTCCAGGGGCTCAAGACCATCGTGCCGGTCTCCGCGATCAGCAGCTGGTACGACTACTACCGGGCCAACGGTCTGGTCGTCGCGCCGGGCACGTACCAGGGCGAGGACCTCGACATCCTGGCCCGGTACACGGCCGGGCAGGCGCGGGCCGAGGGGCGGTGCGCCGACGAACTCGCGACGATCACCGAGCGGCAGGACCGGATCACCGGCGACTACTCGACGTTCTGGCAGGATCGCGACCACCTGGACGCCCGCGACGTCAGGGCCAGCGTCTTCGTCGTGCACGGCCTCAACGACTGGAACGTCAAGACCGAGCACTTCGCCGGCTGGTGGGACGAGCTGGCCAAGCGGGACGTGCCGCGCAAGATCTGGCTGCACCAGGGCGGGCACGGCGGTCCGGGCAGCAGCGCGTCGGTGACCCTGCCCAGCGGGCAGACCTGGACGTACAAGCAGACCGAGAACCGCTGGTTCGACTACTGGCTGTGGAACGTGCGCAACGGCATCATGGACGAGCCGACCGCCGTGCTCCAGCGGGAGGACCGCGCCTACACGACGTACGCCAACTGGCCCGACCCGGCCGCGCGGGAGGTCGGGCTGCGGTTCGCCGCCACCGACGCCACCGCGCCGGGGGCGCTCACCACGGGCAGGCCGCCGAAGGCGAAGGTGGAGCAGCGCTTCGTCGACGAGGGCCGCACCATCCACCCGGACACCCTGGTCGCCGACCCGGACACGGCGAGCGCCCACCGACTCGCGTACCGCTCCCCCGAGCTGACCCGGGACGTGCGTGTCTCCGGGCGGCCGGAGATGCGGCTGCGGATGGCGATCGACAACAAGCCGGACGCGAACCTCACCGCGTACCTGGTCGACTACGGGGCGGCCGGCTCGACGGCCGCGCCGAACGTGGTCACCCGGGGCTGGATGGACCCGCAGAACCGCCACAGCGCCGCCCGCACCGAGCCGGTCAAGCAGGGCAAGCTGTACGACTACCGGTGGACCATGGAGCCGAAGGACTACGTCTTCCCGGCCGGGCACCGGATCGGCGTCGTCGTGTTCTCCACCGACCAGGAGTACACGCTGCTGCCGCTGGGCGGCACCGAGCTGCGGGTCGCGCCGAACGACAGCGAGCTGCGGCTGCCGGTGGTCGGCGGCCGGAGTGTCCTGGGGTTCTGACCGACCGCGTCCCCGGTGGGGCAGCCCGATCGTCCCGGGCTGCCCCACCGGCGTCTCCGGGCCGGGCGCGCCACGGCGTCGTCATTTCCACCAACTGCGGTACGTATTGACAAGTTTCGACATCAGGGTGAGGCTTGAGTGGTTGAGAGCGCTCTCTCACACCGGCCGTAACGGCCACCACCAGTCTGGCCAGGGCAATCTCCGATGTCTTCGGCGGCGGCGCCGGAGCTGACCCTGACCCGTACCCCCGAACAGGAGTCACGAGATGGACAGGGCCGCACCCCTCTCCGGCACCCTCCGCCGAACGCGCCTCGCCACGGCGATCGGCGCCGCGCTGGTGCTACTCGGCACGTACCTGGTGTCCGCCACCGACCGGGCCGACGCCGCCCCGGGCCGGGCCGCCGGCGACATCGGCACCAACGTCATCCGGGTCGCCGAGTTCCCCGCCGACTGCACCTACAGCCACCGGCTGCCGGACGACCCGATCATCTTCCCCGGGCTGCCCGGGGCGTCGCACATGCACAGCTTCTTCGGCGCCACCGTGACGAACGCCAACACGACCCTCCCGGACCTGGTCCGCTCCCCCACCACCTGCAACCCGGCGGTGGACGTCTCGTCCTACTGGGTGCCCACCCTGTACCGGGACAACGTGGCGGTGGAGCCCGCGATCGCCACCTTCTACTACCTCGGTGAGGGCGTCCGCTCCGACGTCGTCGCGAACACCCAACCGTTCCCGCAGGGGCTGCGGCTGGTCGCCGGCAACGCGAAGGCCACCGGGCCGAACGACAGCATCGCCCGCTGGTCCTGCCTGCACGCCGGGCACGTGCCCCCGTCGAAGGACTTCGTCAACTGCCCGTCGGGCACCATGCTGGAGTCGTACCTGGACTTCCCGCAGTGCTGGAACGGGCGCGACCTCGACTCGCCGGACCACAAGAGCCACCTCGCGTACCCGGTGAACCAGGCCTGCCCGAGCACCCACCCGGTGCACGTGCCGAAGCTGCGGCAGGTGCTGAGGTACCCGGTCAACGGCGACCCGTCGCGGTTCCGGTTGGCGTCCGGGCCGGGCTACACGATGCACGGCGACTTCTTCAACGCCTGGCCGGTTGCGGAGATGGCCCGCCGGGTCCAGGACTGCATCCGTCCCGTGATCAAGTGCGGTCACGACGGTCGACCGATCTGAGCACCTGGCGGTGGCGGACCTGGCCTCACCGGGCCCGCCACCGCCGGCGGGAGAGCCGCACCGGGCCCGGCACCGCCGGTCGAGAGGAGGTCGGATGCGCCGGTCGACGGCGACCACGATGCTCGTCGCCACACTGCTCACGGCGGGCTGCGGCGGCGGTCCGCCCGACGCGACGAGCACCGCCGCACCACCCCCGGCGACCAGCACCACGACACCCGCGACCGGCAGCGCCACGGGAGCCGGGGCCGGGGCGACACCCCCGCCACCGTCGTTCAACCCGACCGACGTCGCCTGGTTGCAACTCACCGTGGCCATGACGGAGCGCCTGCTACCCGTACTCGATCTCGTGCCGGGGCGGACCACGGACCCGGCCTGGCGGCGACTGGCCGCCCAGGTCGCGGACGCCGGGCGGGCTGACCTGGAACGGGCCCACCGCCTACTGGTCGAGGCGAACGCGCCGGCCACCAACCCGCACGAGGGGCACGACATGCCCGGCATGGTCACCGCCGGGCAGCTGACCGCGCTGCGGTCGGCCCGCGGGGAACAGTTCCACCGACTGCTCGCCGGGCACCTGCGGGCGCACCTCGCGCAGTCGGTGCGCGTCGCCGCCGCCGAGCAGCGCAGCGGCGCCCACCCCGCCACCGTAACGCTGGCCGCGACAGTGACCCAGGTCAGCAAAAACCACCTAACCCACCTAAACCAGCTAACCCCACCCCCACCCCCTCCCCACCCCCCACCCCCTCCCCCTCGCCCCGTTGATCATGAAGTTATTGCCTTCCGGCGCGGCGTGTCATGACCACAACTTCATGATCAACGGGGCGAGGGAGCGGGGCGTGGGGGGCGGGGCCAGGGGGCGGGGCGTGGGTGGGCGGGGGTGGGGTGGGGTGGGGTTAGGCTGCGTAGCGGGCGGCTAGGTTCACGACGCGGCGGGCGGCGGCCACCATCGCCCGGTCGGCGAACCGGCCGTCGGGCAGGACCACAGTGCCGGAGTCGCGCTGCTGCGCGTCCGCCAGCGCGCTGAGCAGCTCGGCGGCGCGCGCCACCTCCCGCTCGGCCGGCCGGAACGCCTCGACGATCACCGGGAGTTGGCGCGGGTGGATGGCCGCGCGGCCGAGGAAGCCCAGCCGCCGACCCGCCGCGCACGAGGCGGCCAGACCGGCCAGGTCGGTGACGTCGGCGTACACCGACATCGCCGGCGGGGCCAGGCCTGCGGCGCGGGCCGCGACCACCACCCGACCCCGCGCCCAGGCCAGACCGTCGTCGCCGTCCACCCCCAGATCCGAGCGCAGGTCGGCCTCCCCGAGGCCGATCGAGGCCACCGCGGGGTGGGCCGAGGCGATCGGGTACGCGGCCTCCAGCCCGAGCGCCGACTCGATCAGCGGGTGCAGGGGCACGTCGACCCGCCCGGCGACGGCGACCACAGTGGCGGCCGACTCCACCTTCGGCAACCGCAACCCGGACAGTCCGGGCCGGCCGGCCACCGCTGCCAGGTCGGCGTCGACGTCGGGGCCGGTCAACTCGTTGACCCGCACCTGCACGGGGACCGGCTGCGCCTCGGCGAGGAAGTCCGCGAGCGCCTCCCGGGCGTACGCCTTGCGTCCGGCGACCACCGCGTCCTCCAGGTCGAGGATCACCGCGTCGGCCCCCGAGGTGACCGCCTTGGCGAACCGGTCCGGACGGTCACCGGGCACGTAGAGCCAGGTCAACAGCATCAGATCACGCCCCGTTCGCGCAGCGCGGTCAGCTCGTCGGCGCTCAGACCCAGCGCGCCGAGGACCGCGTCGGTGTCCTGACCGTGCCGCCGGCCGGCGTGCCGGATCTCGCCCGGGGTGTCGGTCAGCCGGAACGGCACGTTCTGCATCCGCACCTCGCCCAACTCCTCGTCCGGCACGGTCCGTACGGTGCCCAGCGCCGCGTACTGCGGGTCGGCGAGGATGTCCCGCACGTCGTAGACCGGCGCGACGGCGGCCTGCGCCTGCTCGAACGCGGCCACCACCGCGTCCCGGTCGCGCTGCGCCACCCAGGCGCTCACCGCCGCGTCCAGCTCGTCGGCGTGCGCCGCACGGCCGCTGCCGGTGGCGAACCACGGCTCGTCGATCAGCTCGGCGCGGCCGACCAGCCGCAGCACCCGCTCGGCGATGCTCTGCGCGCTGGTCGACACGGCCACCCAGCGCCCGTCGGCGCACCGGTAGGTGTTGCGCGGCGCGTTGTTGTTGGACCGGTTGCCCAGCCGGGGCTGCACGTAGCCGAGCTGGTCGTACCAGGTGATCTGCGGTCCGAGCATCGCCATGATCGGCTCGATGATGGCGAGGTCCACCACCTGCCCGGCGCCCGCGACGTCGCGGGCCCGCAGGGCGAGCAGCACCGCGTACGCGGCGGCGAGCGCGCTCACCGAGTCGGCCAGCCCGAACGGCGGCAGGGTGGGTGGGCCGTCCGGCTCACCGGTGGCCGCCGCGAATCCGCTCATCGCCTCCGCGAGGGTGCCGAAACCGGGTCGCCGGGCGTACGGGCCGAACTGCCCGAACCCGCTGATCCGGGCGATCACCAGTCGGGGGTTGACCGCGTGCAGCTCGGCCGGGCCGAGTCCCCACCGCTCCAGGGTGCCGGGGCGGAAGTTCTCCACCAGCACGTCGGCGTCGGCGAGCAGCCGGCGCAGCAGGGCGGCGCCGTCCGGGTCGGACAGGTTGAGGGTGACGGTGCGCTTGTTGCGGCCGAGCACCTTCCACCACAGCCCGACACCGTCGCGCGACGGCCCGTGCCCACGCGACGGGTCGGGCTTGCCCGGATGCTCCACCTTGATCACGTCCGCGCCGAAGTCGCCGAGGAACGCCGCCGCGAGCGGCCCGGCGAAGAGGGTGGCCAGGTCGACGACCTTCACCCCGTCCAGAGCGCCGGTCACCGGGTCACCTCCGCCGACTCGGGCAGGTCCGCCGCGCACCGGAAGCCGACCTGGTCGGAGCGGGTGAGGCCGGCGCCGGTGAGCAGCAGCTTCACCGAGACGTCCGCCGCCTGCGGGCCACCGTCGAGGTACCAGTCGGAGCCCTCCGCCCGGTACGCCGCGCCGCCCTTGAGGATCACGAAGCGGGTACGACCGTCGGAGTGCTCGCTCTCGGTCAGGTTCCACACCAGCGGCTCCCGGCGTACGAGCAGCCCGGCCTCGGCGGCGACCTGCCACTCGTCCTCGGTGGGCAGCCGCAGTCCGGCCCACGCCGCGTACGCCCGCGCGTCGGCCAGCTCGACGCCGGTCACCGGGGCGTCGGCCGGGCCCTGCCCCGCGGTGAAGCGCTCCGGACGCGCCGGTCGGTAGCCGGTGGCCCGCCGGAACTCGGCGTACTCGCCGTGGGTGACCTCGTGCACGGCGATGGCGAACCGGTCGAGGCGCACACTGCGTCGCAGCGTGCCCGGGTGGTGCAGGCGCGGGGGCAGCGGCTTCCACTCGTCGACGTAGGGCGCCTCCCCGTACAGCCCGGTCTCCCGGACCCGGTGCCGGACGACGAGCTCCCGCCGGCCGCCGTCGACCGCGACCATGCCCGGCGGCAGGTCCAGCCGGGGCGCCCACGGCGTCCGGGCGCGCACCGCCTCGCGGGCCGGGAAGGACGGGTCGCCGGTCGGCGGCTCGTGCCGGGGCGCGGTGGCGTCTCCGGCGACGACGGCAGCGACCGCGCCGGCGGGCAGCGGTCCACCCACCGCCAGCCGGCCGTCGGCGGTCTCGGTGACGGTCAGCTCGACGCCGGTGACCAGGTCGACGAAGCGCCGGCCGGCGCTGGGCGCGACCAGCAGCCACGGACCGTCGTGGTCCGCGCCCCGGTTCGCCACCGTCCACAGCGGCTCGTCGTCGTGTGTCCAGCGGGACGCGTACACCTGACCCGTGCCGGGGTGGTCGGCGAGCGGAACCCAGTCCTCGGCGCGCAACCACGCGGCGTGGCTGCTCTGCACCCGGCGCATCGCCCGCAGCACCGCGCGGTCGCGCGCGTTCCAGCCGACCCACACCCCGAAGACGCTCTCCCAGACCAGCACTCCCACGCCGTTGAGCCAGGCGGAGTGCAGCTCGTCGAGGTGGTCGCGGTGCCAGCGTCGGGTGTGGTGCAGCATGTGCCGCCGCTCGAACCACTTGGCCCGCAGCACACCGGGCACCTCCGAGTCGGCGAACCACTGCGCCCAGGACATCGCGTGGTCGCCGATGCGGGCCAGCGGCACCCGGCTCTCGCCCTCCAGGACCAGGCCGGGGCGGACCGCGTCCAGCGCGGCGCGCAGCTCCCCGGCGCCCTCCTTGAGGGTGTCCAGGAAGACCCCGTCGACGCCGAGTGTGCCGGCCAACGCGGCGACCTCCTGCGCGTCGGCGCCCGCCTCGCGGCGGGTGCCGGTGTCCCACGGGTTGTAGTCGACGAAGACCCGCACCCCGCGCTGCTGGAACGCGCGCACCACGGCGGGCAGCTCCAGCACGTCCCGGTACCAGTCGAACTGGTTGCGGTCGTCGAGGCCGATCACCGGGTACGCGTGCCAGAGCACCACCCCGTCGAAGCCGCCGAAGTCACGCCCGGCCGCGTCGAGGAACGCGTCCACTGTGAAGACACCGCGCTCGTGGTCGTAGAGCGCCTCGTCCCACAGCCAGACCAGGCAGACGCTGAAGCAGTCGCCGGTGATCTCGTCGTAGTGCTCGCCGACGTAGCCGATCCGCTCCCGGGCGTCGACCCGCCACCGGGCGAGCTGCTCCCGCCAGGCCGGCCAGTCGGCCGGGTCGCCCGGCGCGGCGAAGATCTTCGCCTCGTCGAGGGTGCTCAGGTCGGCGTGCCCACCCAGCGGCACCTCGGTCGGCCGGTCGATCGGGCGCGGGACGTACGGGTTGAAGCTCACGGGGCACCTCGGTAGGTCACGTCGTAGAGGGCGTCGATGGCCGGCCGCTCGGGCAGGGCGGTGGACGCTCCGGGTCGCTGGGCGCAGACCGCGCCGGCGGCGCACGCCCAGCGCAGGCTCTGGGTGATGGCGTCCGCGCCGCGGGCGCCGCCGCGCTCGGCGAGGGCGACGGCGAGCGCCCCGGTGAACGCGTCCCCGGCGGCGGTGGTGTCCACCGCGTCGATCCGGGGCGCCGGCACGGCGACACGCAGGCCCTGCCGGTCGGCGTACGCGGCACCGCGCGCGCCGAGGGTGAGCACCACCCGGGGCACCCGCCGCAACAGGGCGTCGAGCAGCACCGCCGGGTCGTCCGAGGCGACCTCGGCGACGACCGCCGCCTCGTGCTCGTTGACGACCAGCACGTCGACCAGGTCGAGCATCTCGGTGGGCAGCACCGCGGCCGGGGCCGCGTTCAGCACCACCGTCGTGCCGTCGACCCGAGCCTGGTCCGCCGCCGCGCGCACGGCCTGAAGGGGCACCTCCAGTTGCAGCAGCAGCACGTCCGCCGCGGCGATGGTCGCCCGGTCGTCCGCGTCCAGCTCGGTCACCGTGCCGTTCGCGCCCGGCGCGACAACGATGAGGTTCTCCGCGTCGCCGTCCACGGCGATCAACGCGACACCGGACGGGCCGGCCACGGTCCGCAGGCCCCGGACGTCCACGCCCGCGTCGGCGAGGCTCGCCCGCATCCGCGTACCGAAGTCGTCGTCGCCGACCGCGCCGACGAAGTCGCAGGCGGCACCGGCGCGTGCGGCGGCGACGGCCTGGTTGGCGCCCTTGCCGCCGGGCACGGTCCGGAAGGCGCCGCCGAGCACCGTCTCGCCGGGACGCGGCAACCGCGACGCGGTCACCACCAGGTCCAGGTTGCTGCTGCCCACGACCGCCACCCGTGCGCTCACGCCACGCCCCCTTCCGTCGCCGGCTGCGCCAGGGCGAGGGTGCGCCCGGCCAGCTCGTCGAAGCCGATCCCGTCGAAGCCGGCGATGCTGCTGGCCAGCCGGTTACGCAGCGGGGCGACCCAGCGCGCCGGCAGGGCCTTCGCCCCGGCCAACGCGCCGGTGACCGCGCCGACGGTCGCGCCGGTCGAGTCGGTGTCCCAACCGCCGCTGACCACCGCCGTGATCGACCGCTCCAGGTCCCCCCGCCCGTACGCCAGGGCCGCCGCCACCAGCGCCGCGTTGTTGCGGACGTGCACCCAGTGCAGGTGGCCGTGGCGGACGTACAGCTCGTCGACCACCTGCTCCCAGTCGTCGGCCCCCTCGCCCAGGACGCGTGCCTCGCGGACGGTGGCGGCGAACCGGCTGCGCGGCGGCAGCACCGCCTCGGCGGCGTCCAGCACCTCGTCCACGGTGTCCGCCACCGGCGCGGCGGCGGCCAGCGCGGCGGCCCAGAGCGCGCCGTGCACCCCGCCCCGCACGTGGCTGACCGAGGCGTCCCGTACGGCCAGCTCGGCGGCGCGGTCCGGCCGGCCGGGGTTGACCCAGCCGTACACGTCGGTGCGGATCTGCGCGCCGATCCACTCCCGGAACGGGTTGTGCCGGCGGGCGCTGCGCGGTGGGGCGTACCCGAGCAGCAGGTTGCGGTAGGCCACCCGCTCGGCGGTGAACACCCGCCCACCGGGCAGCCAGTCCAGCCACGCCTGCGCCACGTCCGCGCTGGTGAAGTCCCGCCCGTGCGTCTCCAGCACCCGAAGGGCCAGCAGCGCGTAGTTGAGGTCGTCGTCCTCGGGCATCCCGTCGATGGTCTCGGCCAGGCTGGTCGGCGCGCTGCGCCGGTTCCACGGCCAACGGGCCGCCACCTCGGCCGGGAGACCCGTCGCGGTGAACCAGTCGCGCAGCGGCCAGCGGCCGGTCGCGGCCAGGATCTCCCGGATGCCCTCGCGCGGGATCTTCTCCACCGGCTTGCCCAGCAGGCAGCCGACCGCCCGGCCGAGCCACGCGCCGTGCAGCCGGTCGTGCGTGACCTCGGTCGGCAGCGACCAGGTCGCCGGCCAACCGGCGCGCAGCGTCGCCGGGTCGTCGGTCTCGTCGACGGTGTCCACGTCGGGTAGCGCGTCGGCGGCGTCCAGCAGCTCCGTCGCGAGGGCCCGCAGCCCGGCCGGCGCCGGGGTCGGCGACGCCCCGCTGACCGGCGGGGTCAGCTCCCCGCCGGCCGCCGTCCACCGTTGCGCGATGGCGGCGACGTCGCGACCCTCGTCCCGACTGGCCGCCAACTCGTGCGGCAGCAGGTCCTCCGGCTGCACCCAGGTGATCCTCACCGGGTCTCGCCTCCGGCCTCCCGGCTGGCGTGGACGGCCAACCCGGCGAAACGCTCCGCCCGGCGGGCGAACCGGGCCCGGTCGCGCTCGAAGACCTCGCCGGCCACCGCCGCGAGGACGCGGGCCGGCTCGACCAGGTCGGTCTTCGACGCGCTGGCGACCACGGTGGACCACTCCGTCGGCACCGCCGCCGCGCCGCCGAGCGCCCCGGCGACGGCGGCGGCCATGGTGGCGGTGGAGTCGGCGTCGCGGCCGTAGTTGACCGAACCGAGCACCGCGTCCCGGAAGTCGCCACCGGCCACCACCAGCATGCCGAGCGCCACCGGCAACTCCTCGATGGCGTGCAGCCGGCTGGGTCGCCGCGCGCCCAGCCCGGGGCTGCGGTACTCCTCCCCCACCGTGTCGTAGGGGGCGACCGCCGCCCGCAGCGCCGGGATGGCCTGCCTCCAGTCGCTGTGGCCCCGGGCCTCCTTGACCACCGCGTCGATGGCCGCGCGGGTGCCGTCGCGGGCCAGGTCCAGCGCCGCCGCCACGACGTCGTCGACGCCCGCGCCCGGGGTCGCCGCCGCCGCGACCGCTGCCGCGAACACGGCGGCGGCCTCCCGCCCGTAGCTGTGCTGGTGCGCGCCGGCGATCTCCACCGCCTCGGCGTACGCCCCGGCCGGGTCGCCCGCGTTGACGATGCCGACCGGGGCCATGTACATGGCCGCGCCGCAGTTGACGATGTTGCCGACGCCCGCTTCGCGCGGGTCGGCGTGCGCGTGGTGCAGTCGGGTGACCAGCCACCGTTCGGCGGCGGCGAGCCGGTGGAAGGTCACCCCGTCGCGCTCCAGGTCGGGGATGTACACCACCCGCTCGATCAGATCGGGGACCAGCAGCTCCACGACGTCGTACGCGTCGAGGTGGTCCCGTTTGGCCGCGTACGCGCGGACCAGGGCGTGGGTCATCAACGTGTCGTCGGTGATGTGCCCGTCGCCCTTGTGGTACGGCGCGAGCGGTCGCGCGGTGGCCCAGTCGGCGTGGTACGGGGGCACGATGCCCTCGACCCAGCCGCCGAAGCGCGCGCGGATCTGCTCGGGCAGCGCCGTCTCGGTGGCGCCGCCCAGGGCGTCTCCGACCGCGGCGCCGACCAGGCAGCCAATCGATGTGTCGAGCAAGAGTGGCATGTCGTTACCTCAGAACCTGCTTGCCACCGTCGACCAGCTGCGTGCCGAGCTGATCGAGAGTGATCTTGTTGGCGAAGTACTGCTGGAGGGCTGGCGTGGCGTACTTGGTCTTCCACTCCGGGTACCCGTCGGCCTGCTGGAACGGGGCGACGGTGAGGTCGGCGGCGCTGTCGGCCGCGACGTCCCAGCCCTGCTTGCCGCCGGTCACCGTGACCAGCTCCTCGTTCGCCTGCCTGCCGGTCGGCACCAGCCAGTCACCCTTGGCCAGCGCGGCCATGTTCGTCGGGTTGAGGAAGTACTCCAGGAACTGCGCGGCCTGCTTCTTGTGCGTGCTGTCCTCGGAGATCGACAGCGTCTGCGGGTTGGCCGCCTGCTTGGTGGAGAGGCCCTTGACCGGGGGCAGGGTGACCCACTCGAAGCCGGCCGGGGCCTGCTCGACCATCTGCTGGCGCAGCGACACCGAGCCGGGCAGCATCGCGTACTTGCCGCCGAAGAAGCCGGGCAGGGTGTCCGCGCCGCTCATGCCGAGCGCCTCGGGGGAGGCGGACCTGGCGGTGTAGAGCATGTCGTGGATCCGCTTCGGGATCTCCTTCTCCGCGTCGCCCACCCTGACCTCGGTGCGTCCGCCGTCGCCGTAGAAGAACCTCCCGTCGTAGTTGAGCGCCAGGTTCAGCACCCGGTTGGTCGGCGACTTCAGCGCCCACGCCACGCCGTACTGGCCGGGCTTGGTGAGTTTCTGCGCGTTGGTCTGGAACTCGTCCCAGGTCCAGCCGCCGTCCGCCGGCGGCACCGCGACACCGGCGGCGTCGAGCAGCTTCTTGTTGGCGATGACGACCTGCGACTCCAGCAGGAACGGCACGCCGGTGACCTTGCCGTCGGTGGTGGCGGTGTCCCAGATGCCCTTGTCGATCTGACCCTTGAGGTCGTCGGAGAGCAGGTCGGACAGGTCGGCCAGGTAGCCCTGCTTGCTGAACTCGCCGATCGAGGACGCCTCGTAGTGCACGATGTCCGGCGCGTCGCCACCCTCGAAGGAGGTGAGCAGCTGGTCGTGCACCGAGTTCCAGTCACCCTGGACGTACTCGACCTGGATGTCCGGGTGCTCGGCGTTCCACTTGGCGACCAGGTCCTTGTTGACCTGGAGCGACTCCTTCTGCCAGGCGAGGCTGAGGAAGCGCAGCTTGGCGGGGCCGGACGCGGCCTCGTCGTCGCCGCCGGACCCGCACGCGGTGAGCGCGCCGAGGCCGACGACCGCGACCGCGGCGGCCGCCGCGAGTCGACGGAATCGGGTACGGAGCATGAGGGGTTACCTCCTTGGTGGTGGTGGTGGGGGGGACGGATCAGCCCTTGACCGCGCCGGCGAGCGACCCGGACGAGAGCCGGCGCTGCATGAACGCGAAGAAGATCAGGCTGGGGAGGGTCGCCAGCAGCGAACCGGCGGCCAGGGGTCCCAGTCGGGCGGTGCCCTCGATGCCGACGAACCGGGCCAACGCCACCGGCAGGGTGGCCAGCTCCGGTGTCTTGATCAGCACCAGGGCGAAGAAGAACTCGTTCCAGGCCGAGATGAACGAGAACAACGCGGTCGCTACCAGGCCGGGGGCGAGCAGCGGGAAGACCACCCGCCGCAGCACCTGCACCCGGCTCGCGCCGTCGACCGAGGCGGCCTCCTCCAGCTCCCTCGGAATGTTGCGGACGAAGCCCTGGAGCATCCACAGCGCGAACGGCAGCGCCCAGACCACGTAGATCAGCACCAGTCCGGCGTGCGTGTTGGCCAGGCCGACCCGGCGCAGCACCAGGAAGATCGGGATGATCAGCAACACGAACGGGAAGAGCTGGGACAGCAGCACCCAGCCCAGCGCGGCGGTGCCGAGCCTGGAGCGGAACCGGGCCAACGCGTACGACGCCGGCATGGCGACGAGCACCGTCAGCACCGCCGAGGCGAGCGAGACCTGAAGGCTGTTGAACGCCGCCCGGCCCAGCTCCTGCTCGGTGAAGGCCTGGACGAAGTTCTGCAGTGTCGGGTTGTCCGGGATCAGCGTCGGGTGCAGGCGGACCAGCTCGCGTGGCGGTTTGAACGCCGTGGAGAGCAACCAGACCAGCGGGAACCCGAGGAAGATCAGATAGCCGGCGAGCGCGAGATATTGCAGCGTCCGGCTGGTGCGGCTCGGCTTTCCGAACATGTCAGCTCGCCTCCCTGAGCCGGCGACGGAGATAGACGGCGAGCAACGCGATGATGAGCACGACCATCACGTTGCCGAGCGCTGCCGCGTAGCCGTAGTTGCCGTAGCGGAACGCCTCCTCGTACGCGAAGAGCATCGGCAGCATGGTCTTGCCACCCGGACCACCCGCGGTCAGCACGTAGACCAGGCCGAACGAGTTGAAGTTCCAGATGAAGTCCAGCGACGTGATCGCCACGATCACCGGGGCCAGGGCGGGCAGCGTGACGTGCCGGAACCGGTGCCAGGTGCTGGCCCCGTCCACCGCCGCCGCCTCGTGCAGCTCCCGCCCCACACCCTGGAGGCCGGCGAGCAGGACGACAGTGGTCTGCGGCATTCCCGCCCAGACGCCGACGATGATCACCGCCGGCAGGGCCGTGCTGAAGTCGCCGAGCCAGTTGGTCCGCAGCCCGTCCGCGCCGAACCGGTGAAAGACCTCGTTGAGCAGGCCGGCGTCGGGGTGGTAGACGAGTTTCCAGAGGATGCCGACAACGACCGGCGGCATCGCCCACGGCACCACGGCCAGCACCCGCGCCACGCCCCGGAACCGCAACTGCTGGTTGAGCAGCAGGGCCAACCCGAGGGCGAGCAGGAACTGCAACACCGTCACCCCGACCGCCCAGAGCAGGCCGATCTTGAAAGAGTTCCAGAACAGCTCGTCGCCGAGAAGTTCCCGGTAGTTGGCCAGACCGGTGAAGCTGACCTCGACATTGCGCCCGGCGCGGGCGTCGGTGAAGCCGAGGTAGATGCCGCGCAGCAGCGGGAACACCGACAGCACCAGGATGGGCAGCAGCGACGGCAGGAGCAGCAGATAGATGGCGGTGCGGTCGGAGCGGAACCGGCTCGGCCGGCGGGCCGGCGCGGCCCGCTCGACGTCTGGCCGCTCGGTAAGGGTGGTCATGCGGTCACCCCTTCGCTGAACGGGTGGGTGGTCGGTGTGCGGGCCGGTCCGGTCTCGGTGCGAGGGGACGGCGGGGTCGTGGCGCTGGACGCGCGGACGACGAGACTCGGTGGCACCTGCTCGCGGCAGGGCGGCAGGGACGCGTCCGCCATCCGGTGCAGGAGCAGCTCGGCGGCCCGGCGACCACGCTCGGTCGAGCCGAGCGAGACGCTGGAGAGCTGCGGAAACATCATCCGGGCCAGTTCGGTGTCGTCCATGCCGACCAGGGCGACGTCCTGTGGCACCCGGCGACCGGCGACCAGCAGGGCGTGCAGCGCGCCGACCGCGATCAGGTCGTTGGCACAGACCAGGGCGTCCGGCTCGGCGCGGGCGAGCAGTCTCTCGGTGGCGGCCCGGCCGGCGACGTACTGGAAGTCGCCGACCTCGATCAGGTTCTCGTCGAGCGGGATGCCGTGGCGGGCCAGGGCGGCGCGGAACCCGCTGTCCCGGGCGGCGCCGGGGACGGTGTCGAGCGGACCGTTGACGAAGCCGATCCGTCGTCGGCCGGTGGCGACGAGATGGTCCACCGCCAGCGCCACACCGTGCCGCGAGTCGGTACGCACGTTGTCGACCGGCGCGTCCGCGCCGAGCTGACCGACGACCACCACCGGCACCGGGCTGTCCACGAGCGCGGCCAGGTGGTCGTCGGTGACCCGGATCGGCGAGATGATCATCCCGTCGACGTAGCGGTGGGCCAGCCGCCGCAGCAGGGCGGTCTCGTTGTCGATGCGCCCGCCGGTCGCGTGCACCAGCAGCTGCCGCCCGGAGCCGGCGACGACCGCCTCGATGGCGCGCATCATCTCCACGTACACCGGGTTGCCGATGTCCTCGACGGCGAGCGCGACGAGGCCGGTGCGCTGCGACTGGAGCGACCGGGCGATGGCGTTGGGCACGTAGCCCACCTCCGCCGCCGCCTCGCGGACCCGGCGGACCGTCTCGGGGCTGCCGCCGACGCCGTTGAGCACCCGCGACGCGGACGCGATGGAGACGCCGGCGCGGGCGGCGACGGTGTGCACTGTGGGCCGGCCGTCCGCCGATTCCTGTAAACGTTTACGACCCACGTTCGGCACCTCCACCCGATAGCTGTAAACGTTTCCGGGGAGTCTGCTCCGCGATCCTCCGAGAGGTCAACCACCGTTACGAAAACGTTTCCAACCCCGCCCACCCCCACCCCCACCCCCACCCCCACCCCGGCCCCCGCCCCGTTGATCATGAAGTTGTGGTCACGACACGCCGTGGCCGAAGGCAATAACTTCATGATCAACGGGGGCGGGTGGGGGCGGGCGGGGGCGGGCGGGGGTGGGCGGGGGTGGGGGCGGGGGCGGGCGGGGGTGGGGGCGAGCGGGGGGCGGCGGGGGCGGGCGGGGGTGGGCGGGGGAAGGGGTTGTTGGGCTGGGTTAGTTGGTTGTCAGCAGGCGGGCTACGGTCTCCGGCTCCGCCAGGTGCGGGAAGTGGCTGCCGGGCAGCACTGTCACGCTGACCTGCGGCAGGACGTCCGTCAGCCAGGCCAGGTAACGGGCCGGCGGCTCGGACGAGGTCAGCCAGCGGTAGCTGATCCCCCGCTCGCCGATGGACCGCAGGTCGGCCGACCGCTCGGCGACGATCTCCTGGTCCGACCCGCTGAGGATCTCGCCCCAGTAACCGAGCAGCAGGTCCGGCCGGGGATCGGTGGCGGTGTCCACCAGCTCACGCGCCTCGGCCGGCAACGACTCGATTCCCATGCCGGCCAGCATGGCGTCCCACACTCTGCGCCACTCGGGGCTGCGCAGGGTCGGCTCGGCCTGGCGGACGGCCACGCCGAACGGGCCGGGCAGCAGGATCTGGTCCAGGTTGACCACGCCCCGCGCCGGATGGCGGGCGGCGTACACGGTGGCGACCACAGCGCCGACCGAGTGGCCCACCACCACCGGCTCGGTGAGACCCGCGGCGGTCACCTGGTCGTGGACGGTTTGGGCGACCTCCGCCATCCGGTACGACTCCCGGCGGGGCGCGTCACCGTGGCCGGGCAGGTCGAGGGCGAGCACCGGCCGGTCCGGGTCGAGCGCCGCGAGTTCGCGGCGGACCGGTTCCCACTGCCGCCGGTCGAACGTGAGGCCGTGCAGCAACACCAGTGGTGGGCGGGTCGACCCGTCAGTCATCGTCGTGCCTTTCGTCGGAGCGTCTACCGACCGCGCTGGCGCGCAGCGAGTCGATGGTGAGGTCGAGGGCCGCTTCGAGGTGGTCGGTCCGCCCGGTGGACAGCAGCAGGAGCACGCCGCCCTGGATGCCGGCGAGCAGCGCCGCCGCCGTACGGTCGGCGTCCACGTCCGGGCCGATGTCCCCGGTGGCCTGCATGTGCCGGACGCCGGCGGCGATGGCGTCCTGCCAGCGCACCATGAGGCCGATCATGACAGCCTGCGCGCCCGGCGCCCGCCGCCCGGTCTGACCGAGCAGGCCGTTGAGCGGGCACTTGACCCCCTGCGCCCGGTAGCGCTCGACCAGCCGGTCGCGCCACGCCAGCCAGGTCGGCCAGGAGGTGAGGTTGCTGAGCATCGGTTCCTGGTCCAGGAGAACCTGGTCGGCCTCGTACTGGGCCACCGCCAGCAGCAATTCCTCCTTCCCGTCCGGGAAGTAGTGGAAGAGCTGCCCCTTGCTGGTGCCGGTGTGCGCCATCACGTCCTCGAGGCGTACCTCGTCGACGCCGCGCTCACGGATCTCGGTTGCCGCGCCCGCGACGATCCGCGCCCGGGTGGCCTCGCCCTTGCGGGTGAGCACTCGTGTCATGAGACCTCCGTCACCGCCTCTCCCCTCGCGCCTGCCGGTCAGACCCTAGCCCGGTTTCTGGACTTGCAGGTCCAATTTTGCCGCGCCATGGTCGGTTACGCGGTCCACTCGGGCCGACATGTGATCGAGAGGACGCCCCGATGAACCACTACTACCTGCTCGGGCGGTCCGGTCTGCGGGTCAGCCGGCTGGCGCTGGGCACCATGAACTTCGGCGTCGACGGGTTCCACGCCGCGTACGGCAAGACCGAGGAGGAGTCCGAGCCGATCTTCCGCCGGTATCTGGAGGCGGGCGGGAACTTCATCGACACGGCGGACTTCTACACCGCCGGGGAGAGCGAGAGGATCCTCGGCCGCCTGATCGACCGGGCCGGCGCGCGCGAGCGGCTGGTGCTCACCAGCAAGTTCACCAACACCGTCGACCCCGGCGACCCGAACGCGAGCGGCAACGGGCGCAAGCACATCATGCGGGCCGTGGAGGCGTCGCTGAGCCGGCTCGGCACCGACTACCTCGACCTGTACCTGCTGCACACCTGGGACCGGATCACCCCGGTCGAGGAGGTCGTGCACACCCTCGACGACCTGGTGCGCACCGGCAAGATCCGGTACGCCGGCCTCTCCGACGTGCCGGCCTGGTACGCGGCCCGCGCGCAGAGCTACGCCGAGGCGCACGGACTGGCTCCGCTGATCAACCTGCAACTGCCGTACTCCCTGGTCAACAGGGGGGTCGAGGCGGAGTTCGTGGCGATGGCGCAGAACGTGGGCATGGGGCTCACCGCGTGGAGCCCGATCGCCGGCGGCCTGCTCACCGGCAAGTACCGGCGCGGCGCCGACGGCCTGAGCGGGACCGGCCGCCTGACCACGCCGAACGCCGGAGGTCGGGAGATCAGCTCCGGCGACTGGCAGGTCGTCGAGGCCCTGGAGGGCGTGGCCGCCGACCTGGGCCGCAGCATGGCCCAGGTGGCGATCAACTGGGTCGCCACCCAGCCCGCCGTCGCCTCGGTGATCATCGGCGCGAGCAGCGCCGAGCAGGTCGCCAGCAACTTCGAGGCACTCGACTTCGAGATCCCGGCCGACGCCCGCCGCCGGCTCGACGAGGCCAGCGCGCCGAAGCTCGACCTGCCGTACGCGATGTTCACAGCGGAGTACCAGTCCTGGGTGGTCAGCCCCGGCCTGGGGATCGGGGACAAGCCGGCCGGCTACGCCCCGCCGGTCCTCAACGCCGCGACAGAGGCGGCCCGGTAGCGGGCCCGGCGCAGACCGTGGCCCGCACGTCGACGCCGTGCGGGCCACGGCGCACGCTGCCGCTCAGCATCCCGTCCCGGGACTCGACGTGGCCGTCGTCTCCCCCTCGTAGAGCGCGACGTACCGCCGGCGCAGCTCGTCGGCCCCGGCGCCGAGGGCGGCCAGGTTGAGCGTGTTGTGCCCGACGCCCAACGCCTCCGGCAGGGCGCAGACCCGCAGTGGTACGGCGTTCGCGGCGGCGATGCGGCGCGGCACGTCGAGCGCCGCCCGGAGGTCCACCACGGCGTCGAGCGGGCTGATCACGACCGCCACGGACCGCAGACCGGTTCGCCGGGGCCGCCTCGGCAGGGCCCGCGCGATCGTCAGGTACTGGGTGACGGCGGCGAGCGAGTAGCCGCGCGAGGTCACCCGGTCCGGCAGCAGGCGGCGTCCGTACAGCAGGATGATGGGCCGGACGGCGTAGGCCGGCGCCTGCCGGCGGTCCGGGCGGAAGAACGGCGACAGCAGCACCAGACGCCGCACGACGGTGCCCGGCAGCTGGGCCAGCCAGGTGGCGAGCACCGCGCCGCCGGAGATCCCCACCACCCCCACCTCGTCGCCCAGGCCCGCCGCGACCCGCAGGGCCTCCTCGGCGTACGTCGTCAGCGCGCCGACCTCGACCCGGTGGTGGGCCCGCCGGTCGACGGTCCCGTGCCGGGGAGCCCGGGGAACCCAGACGTTGTACCCCCTGTCGAAGAACTCCTGCGCCAGGTCCTCGTGCTGATCCGGCGCGACGGTGTACCCGTGCAGCAGCAGCACGACCCGCTCGGTCGGGAAACCGTGGTTCAGCAGCCGGCTGCGCGACTCCGGCCGGACCTCGGGGTCCGCCGCCTCGGCGGCGATGACGGCTTCGGCGGCCCGGGTGGCGGCGGCGAAGTCCAGCGGTCGCGCCGGCACGGGACCGGGGCGCGGACGGGGCACCGGCCAGAGCCAGAGCCCGCCGATCGCCACACCCACCAGCGCCAACCCGCCGACCACCTGCGCGACGATCTCCGGCATGGGCCCGATGCTGGCAGGGCCGGCGACCACCGACGGCCCGGGGGTGCGTCCGGGTGACCGGGCGCACCCCCGCCCGCTGGTTCGCCGGCGCGACGACGACCCGGAGGCCCTAGTTCGCCGCGAAGGTGACCCGGGACCGCACCTGCCGGAAGCCGGTGCGTTCCAACTCCGCCCGCACCGCGACCCGGTGGGCGTCCACGTCGGCGATCACCTCGTAGGCGCCGTCGGCGGCGAGAACCCGGACGGCCTCCGCCAGGAGTTCGGGCCGGGCCGCCTCGTCGAGCAGGCCGAGGTAGGCCAGCAGCGGGTAGCAGGCGTCGCCGAACGTCCCGGCCAGCCCGACCGGCTCACCGTCGCGCACCGCGACCCGCCAGCGCTCGGTCGCGTCCCCGAGCCAGGCCAGGGGGTCGGTGGCGAGGTCGACGCCACCGACCGCGCTGGCGATCTCGGCGCCGGTCAGCACGTCCGGCTCGGCGATCCGGGCGACCAGGTCGTCGATCTCCGCCGTGTCGACCGGTGTACGGAATCCGTAGCGCCCGGAGGACGCCGGCAGGGGCGTGCCGGTCCACGAGCAGCGCACCCGCTCCCCCCGCTCGACCAGCCCGGCGAGCCGGGCCGCCGCCATCGGCGCCCGCACCACGGCCAGCACCTCGGGGCGACGCCGCCAGTGTGCCGGCAGGGCCGCGTAGTACGGGTGGGGGCCGCCGAGCGCGAGGTGGGCGGCGCGCAGCAGGTCGGCGCCCACCTCCGGCTCGGCGTCGAGGTCGAACCGCTCCAACCACGGGGCGCCCACGGCGCCCGGTGGCCGCAGCCACGCGGCCCGGCCGACCACCCGGCCGGCGCGCAGCGCGACCCAGGTCGTCTCGGGTCGGTAACCGCCACCGGCGATGCCGTCGGCGTAGGCGACCTGTCGCAGGTCGGGCAGCGGATCGGGCATGGAGTCGAACACGTGTTCCTCGCCCGCGACGAGCGGACGAATGACCAGATCAGACATGGCGTGGTCCTCCGGGAGACGGGCGCCCCGGGTCAGATCCGCGCGGACGCCGGAGCGCGGAGGGGGCGCAGAACATCGGACATTGCTCTGACCTCCTCCCGGCTCGACGGCGTGCCGACGACCCTACGCGCGGTGGTCGGCGGCCCGCAACGTGCCATCAGAGCGTCGGGTTGGTCTCGGAGCCACGCTTGTGGGCTCGTTGGTCGAAGACGGTGATGCCGGCGAGGATCAGCGCCACTGTGACCGCCACGGCGACCGGCGGGAGCAGCACCATGGGAACCGCACCCACGACCAGCGCCGCCACGCCGACGAACAGTGCCGGGCAACGCGGCGTGGCGCGACTGCCCTCCTCCAGGAAGCCGCGCCCGATCAGGAACAGCACCGGGCCGCCGAACACGATGACCACCAGGGCCCAGTCGATCGGCGGGTGCGGATCCTCGATGATCTGTCCGAAGCCGACGGCGGTGCAGATGATGCCGCCGACGATGAGCAGCAGGCTGTAGCTCGCCCACCGGGACAGGTGGATCCCCTCCCCGCTCAGGGAGGAAGCGTCTCCGGACTGGACGTGGAAGAAGTAGATCCGCCAGAAGGCGACGACCGTCACGAACGAGGCGACGAGCGTGATCGTCCCGTCCCGCGAGAAGCCCGGGAAGCTGACGGCGGCACCGGCTTCGAGCACCACCTCGGCGAGCGCGATCATGAAGAACTGGTTGTACCGCTCGGCGAGATGCACCTGCGAGACGCTGACCCCCAGCGAGGCGAGCTGTGGCCCGCCCATCCGGGGCAGCGGATAGGTGATGGCGGCGCCGACCAGCTCGATGGCGAGCGCGAGCGTCCAGAAGACGCCCCGCCCCAGCCCACCGCTGATGCCGCCGCTGATCCAGAGCACACCGGACGCCACGTGCCAGGTGAGCACCCGGATCGAGAACGCCTGCACCGGGTGGCCGCGCAGGGCCAAGGCCAGGAAGAGCGGTCGGCCGACCTGGATGATCACGTACGTGCAGGAGAAGACGACGCCGCGTTGGCCGAACGCCTGCGGCAACGAGACCGCCAGCACCAGCGTGCCGAACATCGTCACCAGCAGGAATGCCTGGAGTTCGGGACGTCGGGGGTCGTACGTGCTGGCCAGCAACGCGTTCAGCGACCAGATCATCCACATCGCCGTGAAGAAGAGGACGGTCTGGCCCGCCTCGGAGAGCAACGTCTGCCGGACGATGGTCAGATCGTCCGCCACCCGCCCGGCGAGGCGGGCGAGCGCGAAGACGTAGACGATGTCGAAGAGCAGTTCAAGGACTGTCGCCGAGTTCGGGCTGCGACTGTCGCCGAACCCCCGGAACATGGTGCGCGTCAGCACGGAGCCTCCTCGCCGACCGGCCCACCTGGTCCTTATCTGCGTATTTTATCCATCTTTCTTCCCTCCGGGTCGCCGATGGCGGATACCCGCTCGCTGGTCCGCCGGAGCATCCGGGCCGTCACGTGGCGGTAGGAGCGCGGGTCGACGGGGAACAGCCACTGCCGGGCCCGCGTCAGCGGACCCAGGTTGAGCCCGAGTTCGTCGAGCACCTCGTCGATGTTGTGCATGGAGAACGGAATGATGGCGGTGCCCCGGGCGTGCCGTCCCCCGGTGCGCGCCGTCATCCACGCCAGCCGGGCGCGCACCTCCGCACGCATCACGTCCTCGGGCGGCAGGGTGATCCCGCCGCGCAGGTACGCGGCCGTCCAGACCGCCGCCATCTCCGCGCTGAGCGGGCTGAAGAACGACGAGTTGTAGCCGGCGAAGGTCAGACGCGGCACGCCGATCGGCAGGATCTGCCGGTGGAGCAGGAAGTTGCCCGCCTCGTCCTGGAGCCGGGCCCGCACCGCCTCGTCGAGGAACGGCACCTGCTGGCGGAAGCCGATGCCGCAGATCACCAGGTCGGCGGTGAGCACGGTGCCGTCGGCCAGGCGGGCTGCCGGTCGGCCGCCGTCGACGAGCAACTCCGTGATCGTCTGGTCCCGGTGCACGGTGATGCGCCCGTCGGCGACCCGCTCGAAGAACCCCTCCGTCACCAGACTGACGGTGCTGCGGGCGATGTCCTCGAAGGCGCCGTCCGGAACCAGACCCAACTGGCGCAGCCTGAGCTGCCGGGTCGCGACCGCGCCGACACCGTCGACCATGCTCCGGCGCAGACCGTCGCCCGGCCCGTGCAGGAACCGCTCGAAACCCCTCAGACGCAGGTAGCGGAACAACGCCTCACCCATCCGGGTGAGCAGCAGGTACTTGTAGTTGAGCACGCCGCCGAGCTTCCGGGGCATCTTCCAGAGCAGTCCACGGGCCACGACGTGGGTAGCGGCGGCGACCTCGCTCACCGGGACCGTCACGTCGCACGCGGACTTCCCGTAACCGACGACGAGGACGTTGCGGCCGCGGGCCTCCTCGACGTCGTGGAACTCGCCCGCCGCCAGCACCCGCCCGCCGGCGGCGGCGAAGGCGGCGTGACCGTCGAAGGTGGGGACGAGGGGGTCGGAGAAGATGCCGTTGGCGACGACCAGGTGGTCGTACCGTTCCATCGTCAGCGGCTCCGGCGCGCCGGCCGGCCGCGACGAGATCAACCACCCGGTCTCGTGGTTGACGAGTTCGGCGGAGACGACCTCGGTGGACAGGCGCAGCGCGTCGGCCAGCCCGAACGTCTCGACGTAACTCTCCAGGTACCGCTGGACCTGCGCGCCGGACGGCCACTGCGGGTAGTCGGCGGGCATCGGCAGGTCGGACAGGTGATAGGTGCCCTTGTCGTTCTGTGTGTGCAGGCCCGGATAACGACGGGTGCGGCTCCACACCCCACCGACGTCCGGCGCCTTCTCGAACACGGTGACGTCGAACCCGCCCTGTCGCAACACCTTGGCCGCGCTCAGGCCGGCGAATCCCGCGCCGACCACGGCAATCCTCATGGTCTCCTCCGCTGTGGGTGAACCGCCGCCGGGCACCACGCCCGCGGTGGTCGCACGCTAACGAGCAGGCCGGGAAGGTCGCTATCCGCGCCGCGCAGCCACTGTCCGCCGTACGCGGCAGCGAGGTTCTCCCTGTCGGGTGGACGGCTTTGCGGTCGTGTCGGCCCGGTCGCGCCGTAGGGTCGGCGCAGCAGGGCGCCCGGAGGTGTCGGATGGATGCGGTGACGGTCCGGACGGACGACGTCGACCGGGCTCGGGCCGAGGTGGGCCGGGTCTTCTGTCCGCACCGGCTCACCCCGGAGGCGGGCGTACGCGGCATCCACCTGCGGATGGCGGCCCGCCGGGCGGGCGGGGTGGGGGTCATCGACCTCGACTACGGGCAGGCGGTCCGCATCCAGCCGCCCGCGCTGGAGAGCTTCTACCTCGTCCAGGTCCCCACCGCCGGCAGCACAGTGGTCCGGCACGCCGGTCAGACGGTGACCTCGACGCCCGACCTCGCCTCGGTGCTGTCCCCGTACGACTCCTCGGACATGCGGTGGTCGGCGGGGTCGCCGCACCGGATCTTCTACGCCGACCGGCGGGCCGTCGACCGGGAACTCGCCCGTCTCCTGGGCCGTCCGGTGGACGAGCCGGTCCGCCTCGACGTCGGCATGGTGACGACCACTCCCTCCGCTCGGGCGTGGGCGCGCGGGGTGGCGTTCCTCGCCGACGAGTTGTCGCAGCCGGCGGAGGCGTCCCTGTTCGACGATCCGCAGGTCGCCGACCGCCTCGCCCAGGGGCTCATCGGCCACCTGCTGCTCGCCCACCGGCACAGCCACTCCGACCTGCTCGTCGAGCCGGGCCACCAGCCCCACCCCGGGCGCCTCGTCCGCCGGGCCTGCGCCCTCATCTCCGACCACCACGGCGAGGCCCTGACGGTCGGCGACATCGCCGAGGCGCTGCGGGTGAGCGTACGCAGCCTGCAGGACTGCTTCCGCCGGGAGCTGCACACCACCCCGACGGCGTACCTGCGGGCCTGCCGCCTCGACGCGGCGCACCGGACGCTCCGCTCGGCCGCGCCGGGAACGTCGGTGACCACCGTCGCCCTCCAGCACGGTTTCCTGCACCTCGGCCGGTTCGCGACCGAGTACCGGAACCGCTTCGGCGAGGCGCCGTCGGCGACACTGCGTCGCTGACGAGCGCACCGACGCCCGCGGCACCGCCGGCGAAACTGTTATCCCGGCGGGGCCGGCGAGTCTCCTGAGGGGAGGCGGGTGACGGGGTTCGTCGGTCACCGCCGCAGGACGTAGCGATGTGACCACGCGAAGGAGTCGAGACGATGCGCGTAACCGGCCAGGGTCCAGCGGACACCGCGAGGGGAGCCCGGGGCCTCCACGCGGACCCCCGACGCGGGCTGCTCGGCCGCCTTCCGACGAGCGCGAAGCGTCTGTTGTGGCCCCTCGCCGTCGCGGCCCTGGTGGCCGTACTCGTGACCGGTGTGGTCGTCGTGATCCAGCCGACCGGGCCGACGCCCGCCCCGGCGGCGACGCAGGCGGTCGACGCGGCGCCGTCCGCGAGCCCGCTGCCCGGCACACCCGCCGCGACCGCACCCCCCACCGCCACGGCGGGCCCGACCGGGACGAGCCCGACGCCGACGCCGACGGCGAGGCCGACGAGCAGCCGTCCGGTGGCCCCGGCGGCCCCCGCCGTGACGTCCCGGCGTAAGGGTGTCGGCGTGTGGACGTTCGACGGCGTCAACCAGGCGCTGGCCAACTCCGGGGCGAGTTGGTACTACACCTGGGACGTGAAGCACCAGGGTGTCACCAGCCCGTCGGGCACCGAGTTCGTCCCGATGATCTGGGGGGCGAAGAGCGTCACCGCGAGCAACCTGCGAGAGGCCAGGCAGAACGGCCGCTACCTGCTCGGCTTCAACGAGCCGGACATGACCGGCCAGGCCGAGATGACGGTGGAGCAGGCGTTGGAGCTGTGGCCGCAGCTGGAGGCCACCGGCCTACCGCTGGGCAGCCCGGCGGTGGCCTGGGGCGGGGACCGGCCGGGCGAGTGGCTCGACCGTTTCATGAGCGGCGCGAAGCAGCGCGGCTACCGGGTCGACTTCATCGCCCTGCACTGGTACGGCGGCGACTTCACCACCGCCAACGCGGTCAACCAGCTCAGGTCGTACCTCCAGGCCGTGCACGACCGTTACCGGCTGCCGATCTGGCTCACCGAGTTCGCCCTGATCGACTTCTCCGACGGCGTGCGCTTCCCGACCCAGGCGCAGCAGGCCGCGTTCCTCACCGCGGCGACGAGGATGCTCGGCGGCCTGTCCTGGCTGCACCGCTACGCGTGGTTCGGCCTGCCCGCCACGGACAAGGACCAGACCGGGCTCTTCCGCACCGGCGGCACGGCGACCGCCGTCGGCCGCGCCTACCAGGCGGCCCGCTGACCACCGGCTACACGTGGTCCCGCCAGGAGTGACGTGGTGCGTAGCCGAGCAGCCGGCGCGCCTTGTCGATGCTCAGCAACGTCTCGTGCTCGCCCAACTCCCCGCGCACCTCGACACCCCGGTAGACCTCGGCCATCAGGCTGGCGCTGGACCTGCTCATCACGGTGTCGGCGTTGGCGATGATGAACACGTCGGCGCCGGGCCGGTCGTACGCGAGCGCGCGCTCGACCGCCTGGGCGCCGTCGCGGGCGTCGATGTAGCCCCACAGGTTCCACCGGCGCAGCATCGGGTCGGCGTCGAAGGACGGGAACGCGGCATAGTCCTCGACGTCCATCACGTTGGAGAAGCGCAGCCCCACCATGACCAGCTCCGGGTCCCAGCGGCAGAAGTGCCGCGCCATCTCCTCCTCCAGCGCCTTGTTCAACGAGTACGTCGACTCCGGCCGCGGCGCGTACTCCTCGTCCACCGGCGCGTACGGCGGTGGGGTGTCGAACGGCAGCCCGAGCACCGTCTCGCTGGACGCCCAGACGACCCGCTTGATGCCGGCCGCCCGCGCGGCGGCGAACACGTTGTACGTGGCGGCGGAGTTGTTGGCGAAGGTGGTCGCGTTGGACACCAGCCCGGGGGCGGGGATCGCCGCCAGGTGCACGACCGCCTCGACCCCGCCCGGGTGTTCGTCGACGCCCCCGGTGAACGCCTCCACCACCTGCCCGTAGTCGGTCAGGTCGGCCAGCAGGAACTCGCCGTCGACGTCGCGCGGATCGCGACCGCCCGCGCGGTCCACGGCCAGCACGTCGACCCCCACCGCGCGCAGGTGGGTGACCACGGCGCGGCCGAGCTTGCCGGTGGCACCGGTGACGACGACGCGCCTGGGCAGTGCGGAACTGGTCATGACCACATCTTCGCCGTCGGCGTTCGGAAACCCGTACGCGGGTCGGCCCTACCCCTAACCGGCAACCTGGTCCGCGTCCAGGAGCTTCGCTGAGCCGTCCGGTCCTCGACGTACGCCGGGACTGCTGACCGGGCGACGCACCCGCGCGTACCTCCGTGATCGGGCCCGCGGGTGCGTAACGTGCAGGGGCAAACGTTGTCGCGACGAGGAGACCTCATGTCCAAGCCACCGCTTCCCGACGCCGCGGTCGAGATGCTGCGCAAGCCGAACCCGGCCGTCATGACCACCCTTCGCAACGGTGGTCAGCCGGTCTCGGCCGCCACCTGGTACCTGTGGGAGGACGGCCGGATCCTGGTGAACATGGACGAGAGCCGCCGTCGGCTGGAGCACATCCGCAACGACCCCCGGGTGTCCCTCACCGTGCTCGACGAGGCGGGGTGGTACACGCACGTCAGCATCATCGGGCACGTCGCCGAGCTGCGCGTGGACGAGGGTCTGGCCGACATCGACCGGCTGTCGAAGCACTACACCGGCAACGCCTACCCCCGGCGGGAGCGCGGTCGGGTGAGCGCCCTTATCGAGATCGACAGGTGGCACGGCTGGGGTTCGCAGAAGGACAACAACCAGGTGGGTTGAGCGGCGGTCCGGTCGCCGGAGACGGCGGCCGGGCGCACCACCGCGTCGGCCGTGGGTCAGGGGGTCCGGGTCGCGGTCGAGCGGACGCCGACGCGGGTCACCAGGTAGCCGAAGGCCGCCGCGGTGAAGAACATGACGATGCCGTAGACGGCCCCCGGGATCGCCATCCGGGTGCTGTCCAGCAGCGCCGGGCTGAGCGCGATGGTGATGGCCAGGGTGCTGTTGTGGATGCCGATCTCGAACCCGGCGGCCGTCGCGGCGGCGCGGTCGACCCCGGCGAGGCGCGGCACCCCGTACCCGATGGCGAGGCTCAGCAGGTTGAAGGCGAGCACGGCCAGCCCGACCGAGACGAAGTAGTCGGCGAGGTTCTCCCGCTCGCCGAGCACGGCGCCGGCGATCACCGCGACGAGGACGACGACGGACAGCACCCGGACCGGGCGGCGCAACCGCTCGGCGACGTGCGGCAACCGGGCCCGGACCAGCATGCCGAGCGCGACCGGGACGAGCACGATGGCGAAGACCTGGAGCACCTTGTCGAACTGGAGGCCGATGCTCCTTCCGTCCGGCAGGAAGTACGCGGCCGACAGGTTCACCAGGATCGGCAGTGTGAACACGGCGAGCACCGAGTTGACGGCGGTCAACGTGATGTTCAGGGCCACGTGCCCGCCGAACAGGTGACTGTAGAGGTTGGCGGTCGTGCCGCCCGGTGAGGCGGCCAGCAGCATCATGCCGACGGCCAGCTCGGGCGCGAGGTCGAACGCGAGGACGAGGCAGAAGCAGAGCGCCGGCAGCAGGAGCACCTGGCACACCAGGGCGATGACGGCGGCTCGCGGGTGCTGGGCCACCCGGCGGAAGTCCGCCATGGTCAGTCCGAGACCCAGACCGAGCATGATGATGCCGAGGGCGATGGGCAGTCCGATCAGGGTGACGGCGGAGTCCATGGCACATGGTTACCGTCGGGTAATGCCGTCACCATCCCCCGTCTGGCTGATCGACTATTGACCCCGGACGGTGACCGCCTTAACTTCATCAATCAGATAAGTGTCTTTACTAATTCTGTTCTGATTGTCTCGTGGGAGTGTGCCGATGCGACCATTGCGCCACCGCCGACTCACCGCCGTCGTCGCCCTGACGACCCTGCTGATCACCGCCGCCCCTCCGACCGCCGCGAGCGCCGCCGACAACCAGCGTCGCGCCGGCTACCACCGGGTCGGCTACTTCACCCAGTGGGGCATCTACGGCCGGGCCTTCCCGGTCAAGAAGCTCGACACCTCCGGCGCGGCGAGCCGCCTCACCCACGTCAACTACGCCTTCGGCAACATCAGCGAGGACGGCCGCTGCTACGTCGACGGCGGGCCCGGTGAGGGCGACGCCTGGGCCGACTACCAGCGCCCGGTCCCCGCCGAGGAGAGCGTGGACGGCGTCGCGGACGCCCCGGGCCAGGCGCTCAACGGCAACTTCCACCAGCTCGCCAAGCTCAAGGCCAAGCACCCCGACCTGAAGGTGCTCATCTCGCTGGGCGGCTGGAGTTGGTCGACCTATTTCTCGAACGCGGCCCGCACCGACGCCTCCCGCAAGGCGTTCGTCGCGTCCTGCATCGACCTCTACCTGAAGGGCAACCTGCCGGGCAGCACGCCGGGCGCCGGCGCCGGGGTCTTCGACGGCATCGACCTCGACTGGGAGTGGCCCAACTCAGACGGTGAGCCGGGCAACGTGATCCGCCCGGAGGACCGGGAGAACTTCACCAAGCTGCTCGCCGAGTTCCGCCGGCAGCTCGACGCGTACGGACGCACGACCCGCGCGCACCACCCGCTGACCGCGTTCCTGCCGGCCAACCCGGCCGCCATGGACGCCGGCTACGAGGGTCGCAAGATATTCAGGTACCTCGACTTCGCCACCGTGCAGGGCTACGACTTCCACGGCGGCTGGGACGCGGTGGCCAACCAGCAGTCCGCGCTGCGGGTGCCGACCGGCTCGCCGGACAACCCGGACTTCTCGGTGGAGGTGGCCGTCGACGGCTGGATCGCCCGGGGCGCGCCGCGCGCCAAGCTCGTCCTCGGCATCCCCTACTACGGTCGCGGCTGGACCGGCATCACCGGCGGCGGAAACGGCCTCTTCCAACCGGCGACCGGGCCCGCGCCGGCCACCTTCGAGGCCGGCTACGAGGACTACAAGAAGCTCAAGACGCTGGCCGGCAACGGGTTCGCCGTGCACCGCGACCTGCGCGCCGGGCACGCCTGGCTGTTCGACGGCACGACCCTGTGGACGTACGACGACCCGGCGGTCGTGTTGCAGAAGACGCTCTACATCCGACGGGCCGGCCTCGGTGGCGCGATGATCTGGTCGCTCGACGGCGACGACGACAACGCCACGCTGACCAAGACCATCGGCCTCGGGCTCGGCACCCGGTAGCCGTACCGTACGGCCCGTCGCCGGTCGACAGTCGGCTGGCGGCGGGCCCGCTACGCGACCTCGCGCACCGCGGCGTCGATCAGCGCCGTCACCTGGTCCATGTCCCGGGCCTGGTGTACGTCGACCTCCGCCGACCAGCCCGGTCGGCGCAACCGCACCGTCACGTCCTCGCGGCGGTGGGTCAACCAGCCGGCGACCGACTGGACCAGCACCATGACAGCCCCGGCGTCGTCGACAGTCACCCGCAGCACGTCGTCGGCGTCGGCGTCGCCCGCCGGCGACCCGAACGCACCGTCGCCGGCCGGCGGTGCCGCGGATGTGCTGACCACCCCCTCGCGCAACCGGTCCTCGGCGCGCAGCCACGACGCCAGCGAGCGCCGGGCGTCGGCCGAGGAGGAATCGGGTTGGACCGACAGCGTGATCGTCTCCGGCATCGTCTCCACCTTCCTGGCATCGACAACGCTCTTCATCCTGCCAGCCCACCGCCGCGCCGGCATCCCAGGAAGTCGTCGATGTCGATCAGACCTTGACCGTGCTGACCACGGTTCATAGGCTCCGGCCACCGCGAGGCCTTCCCGGAGAAGGGAACCCGAGAACCATGGCCCGATCGTCGCGTCCGTTCTGGACCGTACCCACGAAGCGGCTGGCGAGCGCCACCACGGTAGCGCTCCTGCTCGGCCTGACTCCCCTGCTCAGCGGCACGTCGGCCGCGAACGCCGCCCGTCCGCCCGGCTGCGTCGACGACCCGAACGCACGGCTGGCCAGCGTGCCCACGCCGGAGAACGCGCTCGGCTTCCCCCTCGGCGTCGGGCAGGAGCGGGTCGTCACCAACGACGAGATCCGCTCCTACCTCTCGGCGGTGGACACCGCCTCCGACCGGGTCGTCACCGGCGTGCTGACCACCAGCGTGCTCGGCCAGCCCCTGCCGTACGCGGTGGTCTCCAACGAACGGCACGTGCGGCCGGCGGCGCTACGGGCCATCGCCGACGACGTCCGGGCGCTGCGCGACCCACGCCGCACCAGCGCCCGGACTGCCGCGCGTACCGCGAGGGACAGCCCGGCCATCGTCTGGGTCACCGCGAACGTGCACGGCGGTGAGAAGAGCGGCGCCGACGCGGCCCTCAAGACGCTGTACGAGCTGGCCGCCGGCCTGTCCTGCGATGTCGCACGACGCAACGACAACCTGGTCACCATCATCGTGCCCACCCAGAACCCGGACGGGCGCGACGCGACCCGGCGGCAGAACGAGTACGGCTTCGACCTGAACCGGGACTGGTTCGCCCGCACCCAGCAGGAGACCGACGGCAAGCTCGAACTGCTGCGCCGCTACCCGCCGCAGGTCTTCGTCGACGCGCACGAGATGGGCGGCCGGCAGTACTTCTTCCCGCCCAACGCCGACCCGATCCACCACGAGATCGCCGGCGAGGCGGTGGACTGGATCAACCGGATCGGCGAGGCCAACAAGGCCGGTTTCGGCTTCAACGGCGCCTGCGACGACACCGTCACCACCGAGTGCTACTTCAACTACGACACGTACGACATGTTCTTCATGGGCTACGGCGACACGGTGCCGACCACCGGCTTCGGCGCGGCCGGCATGACGTACGAGAAGGGCAGCGCCTCGGCCGTCGCCGACCGGGTCCAGCAGCAGTACCACACCCAGTGGGCGACGCTCGGCTGGGCCGCCGCCAACAAGCGCGAGGTGCTGGACGGCTACTTCGACATCTGGACCGACGCGCTCGCCCAGGGCCGGGCGGGCACGTTGGAGCCGAACGAGGTGGTGCAGCCCACGAACGAGGTCCAGTTCCCGGTGCCGGACCTCACCATCCGCTCGTACTTCCTGCTGCCCGACCGGCAGCTCGCCGACGTCCGCCAGCTCGTCGAGCGGCTGCGCCGGATGGACGTCGAGGTGTACGAGGTGCGCAGGCCGACCCGGGTGCCCACCGCGCGGGTCTTCGGCGGGCGCGCCGCCACGAACGTGACGGTGCCCAAGGGGGCGTACTGGATTCCGATGGACCAGCCGCAGAAGCACTGGATCCAGGCCGTCCTGGGCGAGGACCCGTACGTGCCGTTCCCGTACTTCTACGACGTGTCGTCCTGGAGCAACCCGCTGCTGATGGGCATCTCCGCCATCTACACCGGAGACGACGTCCGGCCCAGCGCCGACCTGGTCCGCAAGATCAGCGGTGGTCGCACCGGCCCGGCGTGGCCGTGGGGCTCCTACACCTACCCGCTGGACTCGGCCGCCGCCGCCGAGTTCACCTTCACCCTGCTCGACCGGGGCGTCCCCCTCGTCCGGGACCTGACCACCAGCCGGGTCGCGCTCCCGGCGACAGGCTTCAACCGCACCGTCGACGCGTTGGCCGGCCGGCTCGGGGTCACACTCACCCCCGGTGGGCGGCCCACCGGCACCCGACTCACGGTGCCCGACGTGGGGCTGTTCTCGGGCACCGGCATCTCCACCACCTCCGGCTCCCACGGCGAGGCGCGCTACGTGCTCGGCAAGCGGTGGGGGCTCGACCTGAAGCCGGTCACCACCGCCGACATCAACGACAACACCGAGGCGTTCACCGGGCGTACCGTCCTGCTGGTTCCCGACGGCAGCAGCGCGACCGGCGGTCTGACCGCCACCGGGCAGGCCAACCTGCGCGACTGGGTCGCCAGGGGCAACACCTACCTCGGGTTGCGCAACGAGGGCACCCGGCTCGCCCGCGCCGCCGGGCTGACCTCGACCACCGAGAAGACCAAGCCGGACGACTACCTGGTGATCGGCTCGCACCTGCGCGTCGACGTCGACACCGCCAGCCCGGTCGCGTCGGGTCGCCCGGCGGAGGACTTCGAGTTCAACAACAGCGACCCGATCCTCACCCCGAGCAGCACCGGGACGAACGTGCTCAGCTACCCGACGGACGACACGTTCTGGGCCAACGGCTACACCGTCGGCGCGGACATACTGAAGGGCACGGCCGCCGTCGTGGACGAGCCGACCGGCGCCGGTCGCGCGGTGCTGTTCGCGTTCAATCCGCTGTTCCGGGCGTACAACGAAAGTGGTCTGCACCTGGTGGCCAACACGCTGCTCTACCCGAGCACCGCGACCCCGCAGGCCCGGCGGACGCCGGCCGTGGACGCGGCGCGCGCCCGCGCCGCCGCCACGCCGACCCCGGCGGACCTGGGCGGCGGGTGGCGGCCGATCACCATCGAGGTCGCCGCCGGCGACCTGCCCCGCACGCGGGCCATCGTCGAACGCTTCACCACCGACGCCCGGACCGCCACGAAGAACACCTCGGGGTACGTCGTGATCCCGAACCCGCGGGGACTCCAGGCCGACGAACACCCGTTCGCGAGAGATCTGGTACGCGCGCTGACCGCCGCCAAGGTGCCGCTACGGTCGGTGGTGGCCTGACGACATCCGCCACGGCGAAACGCCCGTCCCCTGACCGGGGGCGGGCGCTTCGTCGCGTCGCTGGTCGGCGCGCGAACCGGCCGGGCGCCGGCGCACGGGCCGGACGCAGCGCACGGGCCGGACGCAGCGCACGGGCCGGACGCAGCGCACGGGCCGGACGCAGCGCACGGGCCGGACGCGGCGCACGGGCCGGACGCGGCGCACGGGCCGGACGCGGCCTTCTTGGCGGTCAGGGCTGCCGGGCGACCTTGGCGACGAACGCCCGCCAGGATGCCGGGGCGAAGACCAGCGCCGGCCCGGCCGGGTCCTTGGAGTCACGCACGCCGACGATGCCGGGCAGATTGTCGGCGACCTCGACGCAGTTGCCACCCCCGGAGCCGCTACGGGTGGACGTGCGCCAGACAGCGCCAGTCAGGTCCATGACGTCACCACTTCCCTCATCAGATCCAGTGACTGCCGGCGGGGCAGCGCCTCGCTACGAACCATCTCCCACCGCGACATCAGGGTATCCACGTCGTCGTCGCGGTCGACGACCACGCCGCCGAGCTGGTTCTCCATTTCCGCCACCCACTTGTGGTCGGGCAGTCGTGCCAGGCTGAACGGCCCGGTCAGGCCGACGTGCATGCTGACCTCGTCCGGAAGTATGTGGACACTGATGGTCGATTGCTCCGCCAGGGTGGTCAACTGCTTGATCTGGCCCGCCATGACGTCGCGAAAGTCCGCGACGGCGCGGCGCAGCACCGCCTCGGCGATGACGGCGACGACATGCGGGGCGGGCGTCTTGGTGAGGATCGCCTGCCGGTCGATCCGGTGGGCGAGCCGCTTCTCCACCTCGTCGTCGCTCAGTGTCTCGTTGCAGCGGATGACGGCTCGGGCGTAGCTCTCGGTTTGGAGCAGACCGGGAACCAGGGACGGCTGCCAGGACCGGAGCTGCGTCGCCGTGCGTTCGGCGTCGAGCCACGGCAGGAACCAGGCCGGCGCGCCGAGCTTCCCGACCATGCGCTCGAACAGCCCGCCGTTCTTGAACGCCCGGTCAGCGCCCTTGATGAAGTCCATCGTCAGCGCCCGCGCCTCGCTCTCCACGGCGCTGACGTGCGAGGCGCTGAAACCCGCGCCCCGACCGAATGCCTCCTGGGTCATCCCGGACACGCCTCGGGCGCGACGGATCTCGCCCACGATGAACGCGGCCAGCGGATGCGGCAGATCGGCCATGCCAATGCTCCCCACCGGACAGTCGACTCCTGACGCCGGCACCCGACGCCGATCGTGCCGCCGAATGAGCGAACACCCCCCGAGCGTAGCCATCTCCACAACAGACCGTCACGACCGGCACGGATTCCGAATCGCATTCCGCAACCGTCCGCAAAAACCCGCCCCCACCCTGCCTCCCCCAAGCCCCACCTCCCTCCCCCTCCCTCGCTGGCGATTCCGAGCAGATCTTGGACAGTTTCCGTTAGCGGTTAACGGAAACTCTCCAAGATCTCGTATAGGTATCCATGATCACGCGCGGCAGTGGGGAGTGGACGGTGCTGCGGAGGGACAAAGCAGTCATGCCGGGCGGCGGCCAGCCGCCAGACGAGCCGGAAGGCCAGGCCGGAAGGCCAGGCCGGGCGGGCGGACCGAACAGGCGGACCGGACGGGCAGCGAGCCGGCAGCCGGGCCAGGCCGGCGGCCAACCGGCAGCCGGGCCGGCGGGACCGGGCGGCGGGCAGCCGGGCCAGCGGGACGGGCGGCGGGCAGCCGGGCCAGCGGGACGGGCGGCGGGCAGCCGGGCCAGCGGGACGGGCGGCGGGCCGGCGGGCGGGCCGGCGGGCGGGCCGGCGGGCGGGCGGGCCGGCGGGCGGGCCGGCGGGAACTGTCCAAGATCTGGTGGTGTCTCGGCGGCCGAGGGTAGAGGGTTTCGGGATGCTTCCCGCGGATGACGCCGACGCGCTCGACTGGCTCGCCTTCGAGCAGGCGGGCGTTCTGACCACCAGGCAGGTGTCCGGGCTGCTCAGCGAGGGGACGGTGCGGGGCCGGGTCCGTTCGGGTCGGTGGCGGTCGATCTGCCGTGGCGTGCTGCTGACCGGCAACGGCCGGCTCACCCGCGACCAGCAGCTGTGGGTGGCGGTGCTGGCCACCGGGCCGGGTGCGCTGCTGGCCGGGGTGACCGCGGCGGCCGAGGCGGGGGTACGCGGGCTGCGGCGTGAGCCGTTGCACGTGCTGGTGCCGGCCGGCCGCCGGGCCGCCCGGACGACCCTGCGTAACCTCCCGATCGACATGCCCGCGGTGCTGGTGCATCGCACGTCGGTGTTACCGGACTCGCACCGGCAGCTCGCCCGCCCACCGCGCACGACGACGGCCAGGGCCCTCGTGGACGCGGCGGGATGGGCAACCGGCGTCGACGAGGCGCAGGGGGTGCTGGCGGCGGGTTGTCAGCAGCGTCGGGCGCTGCCCGGGGAGTTGCGGGCGGTGCTCGACGTCCTGCCGCGGGCACCGCGTCGGCGACTCATCGCGCAGGCGGTCGCCGACATCGCGGGCGGCGCGGAGGCCCTCTCCGAGATCGATTTCGTACGGCTGTGCCGACGGCATCGGCTCCCCGCCCCTGACCTTCAGCAGCGGCGGGTTGACGCGGCGGGCCGCAACCGCTGGCTGGACGCGTACTGGCGGGAGTGGCGGGTGCAGGTGGAGATCGACGGCGCGCACCACATGGACGCCCGGCAGTGGGCGGCCGACATGCGTCGACAGAACGACGTCTGGACCAGCGGCGATCGGATCCTGCGGTTTCCGGCCTGGCTGGTGCGTGCCCGCCCGGGGGAGGTCGCCGACACCGTCCGCCGTGCCCTCGTCGCCGCCGGCTGGACCCCCGCTCCGGTGGTGCGCCGACCGGCGCACCGGTGATGCGTCGGGGGCGGCGTGGTCGGTCACCGGTGCGACGTATCGGCTAGCGGACAGCGGCCGGGCCGGATCACGACAGCGGCCACGCCGCGCCAGGACGCAGGCTGACCGAGATCGTCGACGGTCAGATCCGGAGGAGGCGCGCTGTCGATGAACGTACCCAGTGGCCGGACGGCGCTCGCCGGCTGTCTCAGCGTGTTGCTGCTGGCCACGGTGGCCGGGTGTCGCCGGTCCCGACCGGCGCCCTCCCCCACCGGCGGCGCGGCGGCCGTCGGTCTCACCGTGCGTGCGGCGCAGCCGTCCTACCGGGTGGGTGAGCAGGTCGTCGTCCGGATGACGCTGACGAACAACGGCGACGCCGAGTGCCGGCTGAGTCGGGTGCCGGACGGGGCGTTGACGGTCCTGTCGCTGACCCGGGACGGCGCGGCGGTGGCGCCCGCGGTGGGTGACGCCGCCTGGTACCGGGACGTCAACACCTATCTGACGGAGAACCTGGTGCGGGTGCCGCCGCGCGGGTCGGTGGAGCTGACGGTGGGCAGCGACCCGGAGAGCCCGGTCGGGGCGGCGCTGACCACCTCCGCGCCGGACGGGCGCGGTGGCGCGACGGTGACCTGGTGGCCCGTCGACCAGCCGGGGGCGTACCGGCTGGTGCTGGGCTATCTGCGGGCGCCGCTGCGGGGCGTGCCGGCGGATGCCTGTGCCGCGACCGTCGAGCAGGGCGACGTCGAGTTCGAGGTGCGCGGCGGATGATCACGAAGCGCAGGGGCCTCCGGCTCCCTCTGGTGCTGGCGGCGGTGCTGGTGCTGCTCGCGCCGCAGGCCGCGTCCGCGACGGTGAGCGTCAACAGCGACCTGCAGTCGGTGTACGCCGGCTGCGTCACGGCGATCCGCAACTCCGGCAACGGGGCGGTGGTGGACGCGTTGGAGAGACACGCCAAGACCATCAAGGTCCGCAAACCCATCTTCGGTACGGAGAGCAGCACCACCACCTACGTGCCGGGCAGCGACGTGCAGATCAACTGGTGGCCGGACAACCACGGGCGGTCGTTGCCGGAGGAGGGCGCGGGCTTCACCGAGGACCGGTGCGCCACCCTGGTCCACGAGATGAACCACGCCCTCGACGCGGCGGACGACGTCGACCGGGGCCAGTTCTGCACCCAGCGGGGCCAGTACGCGAGCGGGGTGGACCCGGCCGAGGTGCACGCGACGGTGGCGGAGAACGCGTACCGGGCGGCGGTGGGTTTGCCGAAGCGCACGACGTACAGCGGTGGGAAGCTGCCGTCGAACGGCAAGGACTGCGACCCGCCCCGGCCGCGACGGCCCGGCGGTGGCGGTTGTTCGGTCTCGGTGGTCGGCAAGGGTTACCGCTGCGGAAACAGCAACGGCGATCCGCACCTGCTCACCTACGACGGGTTGCGGTACGACTTCCAGGCCGCCGGCGAGTTCGTGCTGACCCGTTCGACGCGCGACGACTTCGAGGTGCAGACCCGACAGACGATGTTCCCGAGCAGCTCGGTGGTGGCGGTCAACTCCGCCGTCGCGGCGCGGGTGGCCGGTGACCGGGTCGGCGTGTACGTCACGCCGGACGGCCCGGCGGTACGGGTGAACGGGGCCCCGCCGGCGTCCGCGCCGGACGGGCTCCGGCTGCCGCGCGGCGGCGCCGTCACCACCTGGGGCGACGGCGCTGTGACGATCGACTGGCCGGACGGGACGCAGCTGACCGCCGCGCCGATCGGGGTGTGGGGTCTGAGCGTCAGCGTCGGCGCGCCCACCGCTCGGGCCGGCACGCTGGAGGGGCTGCTCGGTGACCACGACGGTGACCCGGGCGACGACCTGACCGTCCGCGCCGGGAAGCGGCTGTCGCAGCCGCCGGGTTTCGAGGCGCTGTATCCGGATTTCGCCGACAGTTGGCGGGTCGAGGCGCGACTGTCGCTGTTCGACTACGAACCGGGGCAGGACACCGGCACGTTCACCGACCGGCGGTTCCCGGACCGGCCGCTCACCGTCGAGGACCTGCCCAACCGGGCCACCGCCGAACTCGTCTGCCGGCGGGCCGGTGTCACCGACCCCGAGGTGCTGGCCGGTTGTGTGCTCGACGTCGGCCTGACCGGGCAGGTGGCGTTCGCCGCGGACGCCGCCCGGGCGCAGCGCGACGCTCCCGCCGCCGGTGACGTCGACCTGGCGGTGACCCGGGCCGGTGCCACCGCCGAGCTGACGGTGCCCGGTCGGGTGGGCCAGAAGGTCTTCGTGGAGGTGCCCGCCGCCACCGTGCCGGACCGGTGCGGTGTGCTGCTGCTGCGCGACCCGCGGGGCCGTCAGGTGGCCAGCGGGTGCGTCATCGCCGGGGTCGGCTTCATCGACACGACGACGTTGGAGGCCGACGGCGACCACCGGGTGGTGCTCGACCCGTGGGACGCCGATGTCGGCCGGGCGACGGTACGGGTCGTCACGGTGACCGACGAGGAGCGGGCGCTCACGCTGGACGGGCCGGCGGTTCGGGCGACGCTCGCCCAGCCCGGGGCGGTGAGCCGCCTGGCGTTCGACGGGCGTGCCGGTCGGAAGGTGTTCCTCCAGGTCACCGGGGCCACCCTGCCGGACCGGTGTGGCCTGTTGCGGCTGGTCGACCCGGCCGGCACGCCGGTGGCGAGCGGCTGTGTGATCGGCGGGGAGGGCTTCGTCGACGGGTTCGTCCTGCCTGTCGACGGCCGGTACGTCCTGGAGGTCGACGGCACCGCGAACGACACCGGCTGGGGCGACGTGCGGCTGCGCGACGCCAGCGACGAGCAACGGGACACCGTCGCCGACGGGCGGGCGACCACGCTGTCGGTCGATCGCCCCGGCGCGGTGAGCCGCCTGCGCTTCCCCGCCGACGCCGGCAGGCGGCTCACCGTCGAGGTGACCTCAGCGAGCGTCCCGGACCGGTGCGGAATCCTGACCGTCAGCGGCCCCGGCGGTGACACGCTGGGCAGTGGGTGCGTCATCGGCGGCGTCGGCCGGTTCGAGGTGGGCCCGCTGCCCAGCGGCGGCGGGCACCTGTTGGTGCTCGATACCTGGGCGGACGAGACCGGGTCGGTCACCGTCACCATCCGCCAGACCGGCTGAGCGGACCGCCCCGTCCCACCCAGAGGAAGGTACGCACGTTACGGGTTGACGAACGGAATGTTATCGCTCACAGTCGATGCGAGGCGCGCCACCGATTCCACCACTCAGGACAAGAGGTTCCGTCCCATGAGACGAAGAATCGCAGTGTGGGCCGCCGCGTTGGCGACCGCCCTGGCCACGACGGCGGCCGTGGTCACGGCCGCCACCCCGGCGTCGGCCGCGACGCTCACCCCGGTGAGCGGCTTCGGCGCCAACCCCACCAACCTCCAGATGCACCTGTACGTGCCGGACCGGGTGGCGGCCCAGCCGGCGCTGCTGCTCGCGCTGCACTACTGCACCGGCAGTGGCCCTGCGGTGCACTCCAGCTTCGGGCTCAGCCAGCTCGCCGACCGCTACGGCTTCATCGTGATCTACCCGTCGGTGACCCGCAGCAGCAGGTGCTGGGACGTCTCTTCGCCGCAGGCGCTGCGGCGGGACGGCGGCAGCGACCCGATCGGGCTGAAGTCCATGGTCGACTACGTCCGGAGCCGCTACCCGGTCGACCCGGCCCGCATCGGCGTGGGCGGGTTCTCCTCCGGCGCGATGATGACGAACGTCATGCTCGGCCTCTACCCGGACCTGTTCCACGCCGGGTTCAGCTCGTCCGGGGTCCCGTTCGGCTGCTTCGCCACCACCAACGGCGCGGAGTGGAACAGCGAGTGCTCCGGCGGGCGGATCGTCAGGACCCCGCAGCAGTGGGGTGACCTGGTCCGCAGCGCCTACCCCGGCTACACCGGCACGCGTCCCCGGATGCAGACCTGGCACGGCACCACCGACACCACGCTCAGCTACGTCAACTTCGGCGAGCAGATCAAGCAGTGGACGAACGTCCTCGGCGTCTCGCAGACCCCGAGCTACACCGACTCGCCGCAGGCCAGCGCCACCCGCACCCGCTACGGCGGCACCGGCGGCACGGCGCCCGTCGAGGCGATCAGCTTCCAGGGGTACGGCCACTCGATCCCGTTCGACGCCGCGCAGGCGATCCGGTTCCTCGGCTTCGACACCACCGGCCCGACCACGCCGCCGCCCGGCGGCACGGCGACCCCGCTGCGCAACGCCGCCGCCGGCCGCTGCCTGGACGTCCCGTCCCGGTCGCAGACGAACGGCGTCCAGTTGACGCTCTGGGACTGCAACGGCGGTACCAACCAGCAGTGGACGCCGACCAGCGGCAAACAGCTCCAGGTGTACGGCAGCAAGTGCCTGGACGCCGAGGGCAACGGCACCGCGCCGGGCACCCGGGTGATCATCTGGACCTGCGGCGGTGGCGCCAACCAGCAGTGGAACCTGAACGCCGACGGCACGATCGCCGGTGTGCAGTCCGGCCTCTGCCTCTCGCCGAACGCCGCCGGCACCGCCAACGGCACGCCAGTGGTGCTGGCGAGCTGCACCGGCGCGAACGCGCAGAAGTGGACCCGCGGCTGAGACGGTGAGCGTCCGGGCCGCCGCCGCGGCCCGGGGGGTCAGGGGCGTGCGTCGTCCAGCGCCCGCGCCCCTGACCCGCCGTCGGCCGCCGTCGCGGCGTGGTCCTCGGCCGCCGTCGCGGCGCGGCGGCGGCGACGGAGCACGAACCCGGCCAGCGTCAGCACCACCACCGCCTCGGCGACCAGCACGGTGACCGCCCAGCCGGACCCGATCCAGCCGGTCAGCGACGTGTACCAAAACCGGACCACGAGGGTCAGCCAGGTCACCGCGAAGACCGCCGACGCGAGGCCGTACCCGATGTAGATCAGTCGTTCCCGACGGCGGTAGCCGGCGGTCGCGCCCCGACCGCCGCGCAGCAGCCGACCCCAGAACCGGTACGTGTCGGCCCGCAGGTCGGCGAGGTTGAGGGCGTGAGAGAGCATGTGGTAGCCGTCCAACCGCAGGAACGGCACCAGGTTGAGCGCGGCGGTCGCGGTGCCGAACAGCAGCATCGTCCCGGACAGGTCGTACAGCGCGCCCGGCCCGCCCCAGACCCGGAGCGCGGCGAACGGCACCAGCGCCAGCATGCTGACGAAGACGCCGGCGAACGCGGTGGCGACCCGCCGCCGGGGACTGAACAGCACGATGTCGTCGACCTTGCAGTACGGCGCGATCAGCGGAAACCGCCACATCACACCGATCTCGCTGACCCGGCCCCCGAAGTGCCGACAGGTCAGCCCGTGCGCGCACTCGTGCAGGAAGACGATCAGCCAGGTGATCACCACCGCGGCCAGGATCGCCGCGAGCGGGCGGTGCCCGCCGCCGACGCCGGCCACCAGATCCGGCAGGGTCGCCACCACGTACCCGGTCACGGCGAGCACGGCCAGCAGGGCCGGCGCCAGGAACCACCAGCTGAACAGCGGACCGAGCCACGGCAGCACCCGGGTGAAGAGCGCGGTCGGGTCGAAGAGGGGCCACCGGGCCGACAGCGGCCCACGCCGGGCCTTCGCCGCGCCCTCGGCGGCGGTCGCGGTCAACCGGGCGATCGTCTCCGGGTCGGTGGCGCCGTCGAGCAGTTGCCGCCGGTGCAGCATGCCGAAGAGCTGCTGCCAGTTCTCCGGCCCGAGCCGCCGCTGGTAGGTGACGGCGTACTCGGCGGCGATGTCGTCGACGGTGCGGGTGCCGTCCATCCGGGAGAGCAGGAAGTGCTCCCGTGGGCCGACCCGGTAGAACCAGCCGGTCTCGGCGTCCCGCACGTGGTGCACGAGCTTCTCGCCCCGCCACTGCCCCGGGCCGAGCGCCACCCCGTCACGCAGGCGGGGGCGGGTCCAGGTCGCGTCGACCGTGGTCATCGCGTACCGGCCGGTGTCGCGTCGAGCAGCGCGGCCCGCAGCAGGTACGACAGGTAGATCTCGTCCAGGATGCTCACCCCGAGCCGGTTGTTGGTCATGTGCACGTACGAGCTGAGCAGGATGGGCAGCGCGGCGTCGAGGTCCACGACCGGCGTCGGCTCGGCGTCGCCGCGTTGGAAGACCAGCTCACCGGAGCGGGCGAGGGCCACCGCCCGCTCGCGCAGCGCGGCGCAGTGCGTCAACCAGCGTCCCTCGACACCGCTGAGCCGGGCGGTCGAGCGGTCGCGGGCCGCGACGCGGATGTCGGCGAGCCGGCCGCGCAGCGCCGCGTCCATCCTGCGGTAGCTGGTGTCGAAGCTCGCGTGGTAGTCGTCGCTGGGCTCGGAGTAGGAGACCTCCCAGAACCTGCGGTACTCGTCGAGGAACCCGGCGATCCGCTCGTCGTCGTTTAGGAAAACGGCGCACATCATCATGGTGAGCTGGGCGGAGAGCCCGAGCAGCACCGGCCGCACGTGCACGTTCGTGGTGGCCAGCAGGTCCAGCACAACGTCGCTGGAGTGCTCGAAGTGCCACTCGGCGAGGTCGATCCCGGCCGGGCCGCCGTAGCGGCCGTACTCCCGCTCGTACGGGATGTGGTGGAAGCTGTTGTTCGCGCGCAGCGGCATGCTGCCGTCCGGGCCGTACTCCTCGTCCCACCGCCGCTGGCCGTACTCGGCGAGGTACATCTGCTTGTACAGGTCGCCGAGGCCGGCGCTGTCCACCTCGTAGAGGGCCGGTCGGCGGGCCAGGAACCCCGCGACGGCCGCGTCCACCCGGGCCCGGACCACCGCCGGGTCGACGCCGGGGGCGGGCAGCACCCGCAGGCGTACGTGTGGGCCCTCCATCCAGTACTTGATGAAGAAGTACCCGCTGATCAGGCCCTCGGCGCGCAGCTCGTCGACGAGGGGCCGGACGCCCTCGACGAGCATCGGGTTGGCGTTGCTGGCGTAGAAGACGTGCACGCTGAGCCAGCCGTGGTCGACCGGCGAGGGGTGGTCAGTCATCGTTCGCTCCGTCTCGGACACCGTTGAGTTCGACTGTCAGCTCGGTGACGTACGTGCCGGCGGCGCCGCGTGCCACCTGCTCGTCGCGGCCCGGCAGCATCTCGGTGAGCACGAGTCGACTGCCCGCGCCGCGCGCCATGGTGTCGAGCAGGTGCAGCGAGAAGTGACTGTCGAAGTCCACGTAGAGCGGCTTGTGGTCCGGCCGGCTCCCGGCGGCGGCGTCCCCGCCCTCCGGGGCGAGCCGGGCGCCCTCCGGGGTGGCGAAGACGCGTCGCGGCAGCCCGTTGTCGCGCCGCCACCGCTGCCAGGTGAGGAACCACTGCGCGTCACTCTGCCCGGGAGGGCGGGTCGGCAGGTGGTCGGGGTGCAGCTTCCACATCCGCCGTTGCAGCACCAGGTCGCGGTGCACGATGCGGGGATAGCCGGCGATCCCCCGGCCGGGCAGCGGCACCGTCGTGCCGGCCCACAGGTCGGGTTGGGCCATGCCGAGGTAGGCGAAGGTGAGCAGCACCTGCTGCACCTCGGGCAGGGCCATCGGCAGCAGGAACCCCAGATAGACCGGGATGACCTCGGCGTCGAGCCGCCGCGAGCGCAGCAGCAGCCGGTCACCGACGCTGTCGTGCTCGACGCTGAGGTCGTCCATGTCGATCTGCTCCGCCGCCGGCCGGTGGCTGATCTCCCCCGGGCACACCAGCTCGTACGGGGTGACGGCGGGGTGCAGGTTGAGGTTCGTGGCGTCGTAGCCGCCCTTGAGCTCGGCCAGCACCGCGCCGGGCGGCTGGAGGCGCTCCAGTTCGGCGCGCAGCGTCCCGGCGAGGTCCTGTTCGGCGAAGAGGTGCGCGAAGCGGGAGAAGAGCAGGGTCATGCCGGAGTAGACCCGGTTGACCACCACCCGGTGCCGGTCGCCCTGGTCGGCGAGTTGGAGGAAGAACGACCGGGGGTCGAGCGTGCCGAGCGTGTCGGGCACCAGGGCGGCGACGTCGGTCATGAAGGAGTCGTCGAGCACCAGTTCGTCGGCGTCGGCGGGCAGCCTGTCGTACGCCTCGTTCATCCGCCGGGCCACCTCCAGCCGGGCGTCGTCGAGGGCGGTGATCTCGTCCTGCCGGAACCAGTTCTCCTGCCGGACGTAGCGGTTGTCCTCGTCGAACGGGCGGCGGCGCAGCATCCGGCCGCTGTAGTGCTCGAAGAAGTCCTGCTGGAACTCGTGGGCGAAGGTGAGCAGGTCGTCGCAGCGTCCACCGTCGCCGTAGCGGGCCCGGAAGAAGCCCTTGGTGGCCAGCCGGCGCGGCAGGTTGATGTCGAACACCGGCATGATCTGGGCGAGCGCCCGCAGGCCGGGCAGGATCTCCCGCTGCCACCGGGCCCGGTCGGCGGTGACCGGGGTCGCGGCCTGCCGGGTGGCGTCCTCGTAGAGCAGGGTGCGCGGAGCCGGGACGTCCGGGCGGCCGAGGTCGGCGTGGGCGGCGACGAGTTCGGCACGGATGCCGGCCAGGGCCTGGCGGCGGCCCGGGACGTCCCGTCCCGGGTAACCGGTGGCCAGCCGGTTGGCCCGGCCCACCCGCTCGGCGAGCCGGTCGGACCAGTCCCGCCCGATCCCGCGCAGCGCGGCCCGGTAGCCCTCGACCGGGTCGTCGGCGTGGATGTCCAGTTGCAGGTTCGGCACCACCAGCAGGCCGACGCGCAGCAGGTGGTGCAGGTACTGGGCGATGTCGTCGGCCGGCCGCTCGTCGGCGCTCAGCTCGGTGACCAGGTCGGCCAGCCGGCGTACCCGACCGCCGTCGAGCGCGGCCAGGATGTCGTGCAGCACCCGGCCGGTGGGCAGCACGAACAGCGACTCGTGGATCGACTCCAGGGTGATGGCGGCCTCGCCGTCCTCCGAGCTGGTCCGGCGGCGGCGCAGGTAGCGCAGCCGGCCGTGGGCGATGCGCCAGCCGGTGGTCAGCGTCACCGGCAGGTCGGCGCGCAGCGTCTCGTCGGCGAGGACGATCGCCGACAGCCGGCCCAGCGCGGCGAGGTTGAGCCGGGCGCTGCCGCGCGTCGCCCCGGCGGCGCTGTCGCCGACCGACAGCAGCTCGCCGGGGCCGGTGTCGAAGGTGCCGACGGTGACGGTGGTGAGCCGACTGAACGGGCTGGTCTTGGTGGCGGTGCGGTAGGCGTACTCCAGCAGGGACCGCTCGATGCGGCGGGCCCGCTTGCCCAGCGGCCCGGTGCCGGTGACGTAGCCGGCGAGGTAGGAGTCCAGCGACGGCGAGGCGAGCAGGATGCCGCCGCGCAGGTCGGGGTCGTCGGCGAGGGCCCGGAGCACGGCCCGCCGGCTCTCCAGCTCGCCGTCGAACACCGCCGGCCCGGCGGCCAGCTCCGCCCGGTACGCGGCGAGGGTCTCCAGCCAACCGGTCAGCTCCCGGTGGGTGTCAGTGCCCAGCGCGGCGACCGGCCAGGCGGCCGGTTCGGACGGGCGGGGGGCCCGGAGGTTGAAGACGTCCCGGCGCAGCCGGATGAGCCGCTGGCGCAGCGCGTCGTCGGTGAGGTTGCGGCCCACCGCTGCCTGCAACGCGTCGGCCAGGTCCCGCCCGGTGCCGCGCAGGCGGTCCTCCAGGTCCAGCACCCGGCGGGCCCAGGCGGCGCTGTCGTCGAAGGCGAGCCGGTCGGCGGCCTCGATCGGCAGCCCGGCGGTACGCAGCATGAACACCCCGGGCATCCGCCAGGAGATCGGGGTCGCCGGTCGGGCGGGCAGGGACACCGTCACGGGTCTCTCCTTCGTCTTCGTCGGGGCGGTCACAGCCGGTACGTCACGTCGGCGCCGGCCCGCGGGTGCCGGCCGAGCAGGAGGAAGAGCACCGTCCGCTCGTCGGTGCCGTCCAGGCCGAGGGCGGTGTTCATGGCGACGTTGTCGAAGCCGAGGACCGCTCCGCAGCCGAGGTCCTGCGCGGCGGCCGCGCAGTAGGCCCGCTGCGCGACGGTGCCGACCTCGGCGTTGAGGATCCGGTAGCCGCGCGGCCCGAACACGTCGAGGACCGCGTCGGGGCGTCCGGAGATGGCCAGCACCGCGCCGACCTGACCCATCGTGTAGTTGGTCAGGAAGTACTGCTGTTGCAGGAACGCGGCCATCCCGCCGTCCGGCTCCGGACCGGCCGGCAGCACCGCGTGCCGCCGCTCGCAGTACGCGTAGCCGCCCGCCGGCAGCCCGTCCACGTGGTTGGCGAAGACCCACAGCCGGGTCAGCTCGGGCCCCCCGCCGGGCCGTTTCACGTCCGCCGGGTAGCGACGGCCGGCCGCGGCGACGGCGAGGGTCGTGCCGAGGTCGGCGACGGTCAGCTCGGGCGGGCGACGGAAGCGGCCGAAGCTGCTGGACCGCGCGGCGAACACCGTCGACAGGGGACGCGCGAGCCGGTCGAGCCGCACGGCGGGCAGGGCGACCGGTTCCCCGGGCAGGTCGCGGGGCGCGGCGTCGCCGACGGTGTCCGGGGCGGGCGCGGTGCGGGCCGCCGCCGCCCGGTGCACGGCGGTGACCGCCGGGAACTCCCGGACCCGCCGGGACCGCTCGAAGGCGGGATGCCGGGCCCGCACGTCGGCGGGCACCGCCGCCGGGCGGGCCGCGCCAGCACCGAAGTCCACGGGTACGACAGCGAAGACGCTCTCCGCGTCGCCGTCGAGGTCGAGCAGCCGGTCCAGCGGGGCCGGGTCGAAGCAGAGCAACCGCCGCAGGGGTACGCCGAGCGCCGGCGCCAGCAGGTCCCAGGAGCCGAGCAGCGCGCCGAGATCCTGGGTGACGACGTGATAGCAGAAGCTGTTGTACTTGAACGAGTTCTTCCAGAACCGGATGCTGGCCAGCAGGTAGCTGCCGCCGGTTTCGGGGCCGGCGGTGTCGCTGCCGCCCGTGTCGCTGCCGCCCGTGGCGCTGCCGGCGGTGTCGCTGCCGCCCGTGGCGCTGCCGGCGGTGTCGAGGGCGGCGCGGACGCCGCCGGTGACGTCACCGACGAGCAGCCGTTCCAGCACGTGCGCGCCGGTGTGGTAGTGGTAGACGCCCGGCAGCATCGGCGCGTCGGCCCCCGCCACCAGGTACAGCTCCACCGGGTACATCCCGCCACCGGACGCCGTGCCCCGGCCCCACACCGCGTGCTCGAAGTGCGCCCGCTTGGCGACGTCCTGGTTCCAGTTGACCGCCAGCCGCCGATCCAGCACCCCGTACGACAGGCGCAGCAGCGCGGCCAGCCGGGCCAGCGACCAGCCGGTCTCCGGCGGCAGCCGCACGCCGGTGTGCAGGTCGGCCAGGGTCGGCAGCTCGGGCAGCGCCACCGGCAGCGGCAGCCGGTGCGCGTCGGGGTAGCTCTTGTGCCGGGACGGCTGGTCGGCCCAGTCCACCTCGTAGTTGAGCGGTTCCATGGGGGTCCGGGCCCGGCGGAACACCGCCTCGGTGTACTCCCGGACGACCTCGATGGCCTCCTGCTGCATGACGCCGACTCCTACGGGAAGGGATGGGGGTGGGTGTTGCGGCCGGTGGCGCCGAGCCCGTCCGGGCCGTGCCGGCCACGGGCCACGAACCGGTCCAGGCGTTCGCTCCAGAGCACCCGTTGCCGCTGCCAGCCGAAGTCGATCGGGACCAGGGCCGGCGCCACGACCGCCATCGTGTGCACCCCGACGACCTGCTGCTCGGGGCAGGTCTGGTCGACCGCCACCACGTCGCCGCCGAGGTCGGCGATCAGATTCGCGAGGTACGTCATGTCGGCGCGCAGGTCGTCGTTCTCGGGCCGGACGGCGAGCCAGTCGCCGTACAGCTCGGACATGGACCGCAGCGGCGGGTCGTCGAACAGGAAGGCCGCGTGCCGCGCCATCTCCGGCAGCCCGTAGAGCAGCGCGTGGTGGCTCAGCTCGGTGACCCGGGTGTAGTCGCGGATCATCTCGCGCAGCTCGGGTTCACTGGCGGCCACCCGCTCGTCGAAACCGGGCACGTACGAGGCCGTCTCGCACAGCGCCGCGCGGACCGCGTCGTCCGGGTCGAGGCTGGCCCCGGCGGCGAAGCAGAGCTGCCCGAGCCCGTCGCCGCGCTTGACAGCCACCGCCGTGACCACCGGGACGGGCAGGTCCGCGCGGGTGTCGAAGAGCCGCACGTCGTAGCCGAGCAGGTCGACGCGGTCGAGCATGAAGTGCACCCGCTCGTCGCGGCAGGTCGCGGGGTCGATCTCGGCCAGCCGTGCCTTGCCGTACCAGGCGAGCAGGAACGCGTCCCGCTCCACGAGTTCGAGCATGCCGTGCAGCAACGCCTCCTCCGGGCAACTGCCGCTGGCGCAGCCGTTGGAGCACTCCTGGACGAACTTGCGCTGGTCGGTGCGGCGATCCAGGTAGTAGACGAGCTGTTCGGGGACGAGGCGGGGTTCCCCGTCGCGCAACGACCACCCCCACACCCAGTGCATCGGCTCGTCCGGGGCGTACTGCGCGTAGTAGTGCCCGTGCCCCTGGTAGAACGCCGGGTGGTAGCCCAGGCCGGACGGGTCCAGCGCCGCCGGGGCGAGGTTGGCGTAGCTGTCGAACACCTCGGTCCGCCGGCTGCGTGGGAACTGGCCGGCGTAGCGTTCCAGGCCCTCCAGCAGCGCGTACGTCTCGCTGCCGCCGTAGCTGTTGGCGTGCCCGCTCCACCACATCTCGTGCAGGTCGTAGCGGCTGCGGACCCGGAAGTAACCGGTCACCGGCGCGGTCGCCGTCGCATTGTACGCGCGCAGCGCGTTGCCGCCCAACGCGCCGACCACGGGGTTGGCCAGCGCGCCGACCGGCAGGTCGAGGGCGTCGGCCGCCCGCAGCCGGTAGGACGTCGGGTGGGGTTTCGGTCGACTGGTCAGCGCGGGCACCGCCGTCTCGGCGGTGTCCGGACCGGTGGTGGCACAGGCCGGGCACTCCGAGTCGGCCAGCGCATGCACCACAGTGGTCTCCAGGGTGTCCATCCGCAGTTGGTACAGCTCGGCGACGCCGGGGCGGGTGGCGCCGGCGCGGCAGGCCCGCCGGAACAGGTGCCACAGCGCGTCGACGGCGAACGGGGTCAGGTGCGGCAGCGGCGCCACCACCCCGACCGGCGCGGCGTGCTCCAGGGCGTGCCGCTCCTCCCGGAGCCGGATCGCCTGCCAGCGACGCTGTACGCAGAGCGGACAGGGGCCGGGCAGTCGCCCCGGTTCGCTGGCCCCGGTCCACCGGGGGCCGACCAGCGCGACCGCGCCGTGCAGCCAGATCGGCACCACGTCACCGGTGCGGTCCGCGCCGCTGTCGGCGTACGCGTCGGTGAGGCCCAGCGCGGCGATGCGGACGGTGATCCCGGCGGGCGGTGGCCCGTCCGGGCCGGCCCGCTCCTGGAGCCGTTCGTGGAACGCCTCGCCGAGCTGCTTGAGACTGCTGTCCCACCCGGTGGAAGTGGTCCGTACGTCGACGATCATGCGGTTCACCTGTCTGCGGTCGCTGCCTGCGGAAGTCGGGACCGGGGTTCCCCGCCGACGTGGCTCGCCGGCGGGGACACACCTCGCGGCGGCTATCCGCCGCCGCATCCGGTGCTCGTGCTGCTGCTGCAGCAGCTGGACGTGCTGCAACTGCAGCAGCTGGAGCAGGAACAGCTGGAGCTGGACCAGTCCATGACCATCGCGTCGATCGCGTCGACGTCCTCGATCTCGAACGTCTCCGTCTCCAACGCGCGGAGTTCCTCAGTCAGATCCGGCATTCCTCTACCTCCCCTCGGGCATGCGCGGGCCTCGACGCCGTCCGGCCGTCCGGAGCGGTCGGGTGGTGTCGAGGGTCAGCTGGTAGTGGGCAGGGCCGCGCAGCTCGCCGCGGACCGATTCGGGCAGAGCGGCGGCTACCAGGGGTCGGGTCACGGGCCTCTCCTCGTGCCGTGGACAGCGCCAGTCGTGGGTGGGTCTGCGTCCGCACCACCACGATGGAGCCGGCGGAGGCACGCAGGGGCTACTCGCCGGGTGTGGGCCGGCGGCGGTTGGTGCGTTCGGATGCGACGTCCCACCGGGGTGACTGGTTCGTGTCGGCGGTCGGGGTCAGGCCCCCGCTCACCCCGGTCAGCCGCAGCTGGAGGTGCTGGTGCTGGTGCTGCAGCAGCTCGACGTGCTACAGCTGCAGCAGCTCGAACAGGAGCAGCTGGAGCTGCTGGCGGCGAGCGCCTCGCCGCCGTCCGCCACCTCCTCGATCTCGAAGGTCTCGGTCTCCAGCTCACGGAGTTCGTCGTTGAGCGTGATCGGCATGTATCCACCTCCTTCCGGGTGCGTGCCTCGTCCGGACCACTGGTTGTGGTGGTTTCAGTCGGCCGTCCGGCCGTGGTGGCGCAGCAGCACCACGCCGCTGCGGAACGCCCCGTTGGCGCGTACGTCGCGGGTCGTGGTCTCGACCAGCAACGCGCTGGTCGACCGCGCGGCGAGCGCGGCCAGCACCGCGGCCCGGTCGGTGCCGGCGGCGGTCGCGCCCGTGGTGGTGGCGCGCCCGGTGAGGGTCGCCGGGTCGACGTCGGCGAGCAGCGGGTCCCCGAGGTCCGCGTCGGTCCCCTCGAAGTGCCGCACCTGAAGCCGGCCGACCAGGTCGCGTACCGCGGCGAGCCGGGCGGCGACGGCGTCGAAGCCGCCGGCGAGCCGCCAGTCGCGACCGGCCGGCGTGTCGGCGACGGCGAGCGCGGCGTGCGCCGGCGCGGCGCCGGGAAGGGCGTAGACGGCGAGCTGGCGGCCGAAGCGGTGGGCCGCCTTCACCACGAAGGCGGTGTCGTCGTCGGCCACCAACTCCTCCTCGGTGACCACGCTGGGCGCGACGCCGCCACGCAGCGCCGTGGTCAGCGCGTGGTACGCCAGGGCGTCGGCGAGCCCCTGGTCGATCACACCGTCGAGGCTGTCGGCCGCCACCGCTCCGGCGGTCGTCCGCTCGGCGAGGCCAGCGCCGTTCGCGCCGGAGGTGGGCAGCGCCAGCGCCGCGGGCACCCACACCGTCGCGGTGTCGCCCAACACCGTCGCCGGCAGCCAGCGCAGCGGCCGGCGCGGGTCGTCGTCCACCGCCGCGCTGGCGGTGTGCAGCTCGGTCCACGGCACCGGATGCTCGCCGCGCTCGCGCAGTTGCTCGGCGGTGGCGAGCAGGCCGGCGTGCGGGTCGGCGTAGCGGGCGGCGTGGTCGCGGACCGCCGTCCGGTACGCGGCCAGCCGCGCGCTCAACACCGTGTGCACGTCGAACGCTGTCACCTCGCGGGGTCCACGGCGTCCGGGCAGTCGTAGCCGGGCGGTCTTCAGCGGCGCCTGCTCCAGCGGGTCGTCCACGAACCGGGTGAACACCCCGGCGTTCGGCGACACCAGCGACTGGGCCCGCTGGTAGGTCTCGTCGTCCGAGCCGCCGGGCTGGTCCGGCCCGGCGACGTCCACGTCCCGGCAGACCGGGCAGGCCGGGTGCGGCAGCACCGCCTCCCGGGTGGATTCCAGTGTGGATCGGCGCAGCAGCAGCACGCCGTTCGCCGTGTCCGCCGGCAGCGCGCCGGTGAGCACCCGGAACAGCTCGAACGCGGCGGCGTTGCCGAGCATCCGCGCGGTCACCTCCGGCAGCGGCGCGGGCACGTCGACGTCGGCGCCGACGGCGAGGTGCCGCCAGAAGGTCGCGGCGTCGTCGGCCGGAGCGCCGGCGGTGAGCCGCAGGTGCGCGCAGAGCCAGCAGGGCGTCTGCCCCGGCGCGACCGTCGGGCCGACGACCGCCTGCTCGTCGTCGACGAGCACCGGCACCAGCAGCGGGCCGTCCCGGTGACAGGCGCGGGCCAACTCGGCCAGTCGGGGCAGGCCGCTCCGGTCGGCGCAGCACACCACCGCGTCGACGTCGGTCGTCCCGATCGGCCCGTCGTGGACGCGGACCTCGGCCGCCAGGCCGTCCGCGCGCAGCGCCGCCGCCTCGGCCCGCACCGCCTCGGCGTCGAACGCGGGATCGTCGTCCGGGTGCAGGTCGAGGTGCAGGCACCCGTTGCGCAACAGACCGCGGGCCGCGGCGACCAGCGTCTCTCCCCCACCGGCCAGCGCCACCCGGGCGGTGTGGAAACGCAGAAACCTGCCGGTCGGGTCGTCGGTGAAGTGGTCGATGAACTCGATCTGCGCGGCGAACCGGCGGGCCACCGGCTCGGCCAACAGCGTCCGCTCGCCGGCGTCCTTCGCGAAGCCACGGGCCAGCAGCGCGCGGACCAGCGTGAGCACCGTCTGCCGCTGCCCCTGGTCCAGCGTGGCGGTGATCTGCGCGAGGGTGTGCTCCCCGGTGAGGTACGGACCGACCGTGGTCAGCCAGCGGAACGCGGACCGCCCCTTGATCAGGAAGGCGGTGTCCGGACCGCGGAGATAGGCGCCGGCGGGCGCATCCAGGAAGACGACGTCGTGGCGCAGCTTGGGTCGCACTTCCAGGGTCTCCGCCGCATCGTGCGACACGCTCATCCGGGCTCCTATGCCAGCGATCATCATCGACTCGAAAGTGTCTACATGCTGCCCAAGGCCAATACGATCGTCAACATATTGTTGCGTGTCAGGAAGTGGTCGCAGTGAATTCAAGAATTTTCTGAAGACCGTCCGGCACGGGCTACCGGACCTGATCCACCTCCGCTAGTCTGTGGACGCCGTCGGGCCCCTTGCGCAGGTCAGAGGCAATCGGTCGAGGCAGGTGCGAGCGCTCCGACAGGTGTCAGTCCACGACGTTGACGATCCCCCGAAACCCGCTCCCACCTGCCTTAACGATCAGTTAATTGACGCGTGCACAATCAACCGAGCGTTACCGCGGGGAATGAGTAAGGACCGGCCAGATGAAGGTGCAGCGAAATCCTGGCGGTAGATTCCGCCACACCATCGGGCGATTGCGCCAGTCCGTTGGCTAATGACCGATTCGCCATTGACGTCCACGAGGTGACCAAGCGGTATCCCGGCGGCGTCACCGCCGTCGACGGGCTCACCCTGCGGGTCCCGTACGGGTCGGTCTTCGGCTTCCTCGGCCCCAACGGGGCCGGCAAGACCACCACCATGCGGATGCTGGTCGGCCTCGTCCGGCCCACCTCGGGCCGGATCCGGGTGTTGGGGCAACCCCCGGGTGCCCCCGACGGGCTACGCCGGGTGGGTGCCCTCATCGAGTCGCCCGCCTTCTATCCGCACCTGTCCGGTCTGGACAACCTGCGACTGGCCGCCCGTTACGCGGGGGCGGCGGACAGCGCGCCCGACCGGGTGCTCGCCGAGGTGGGCCTGAGCGAGCGCGCGCGTTCGGCGTTCCGGACGTACTCACTCGGCATGAAGCAACGTCTCGGCGTGGCCGCCGCGCTGCTGAAGGAGCCGAGCCTGCTGATCCTCGACGAACCGACGAACGGCCTCGATCCGGCCGGCGTGTCGGAGATCCGGGAGCTGCTCCGCTCGCTCGGGCAGCACGGGCGCACCGTGCTGCTCTCCAGTCACGTGCTCGGCGAGGTCGAGCAGGTCTGCGACCGGATCGCCGTGCTCGACAGGGGCCGGCTCGTCGCCGACGGCACCTCCGACGAGTTGCGCGCGGCGCTCGGCGGCGCGCAGCTGCTGATCGCGGCCGACCCGGTGGACAGGGCCGTGGCGTGCCTGCGCGACCACAGTGGCGTGCGGGCCGTCGAGACCGTCGACGACACCGTACGGATCAGCACCGACCCGGGGCTGGCCGCGGAGCTCAACCGCGCGCTCGTCGAGGCCGGCATCGACGTACGCGAACTGCGCCCGGTACGCCACTCGCTGGAGGAGGCGTTCCTGGAGCTGACAGGCACGACAGGGAGCAGCGAATGATCGCCTCGGTACGCGCCGCCTGGTTCGCGGACCGGAAACGGCCGGCCGTGTGGGCCGTCACCCTCACCTGGGTCGCGCTGGCGCTCGCCTTCGGCGTCGGCGTGCCGTACCTCGTGCACCTGGCGCTGGCCGGCGACCCGAAGCGGGCCGACGACGCGGCGTCGCTGTTGGACGCGGTCCTGCCCGGTCACCTCGTGCCCACCGGGATCGGTCTGTTCCCGCTCTTCGGCGGTGCGATAGTCGTGATTCTCGGCGCCGTCGTGGTCGGCAACGAGTACCGGTGGGGGACGCTCAACCTGATCTTCACCCAGCGTCCCCGGCGGGCTCAGGTGCTGGCCGGGCACGCCGTGGCGCTCAGCGCGCTGACACTGCTGCTCGTCGTCGTCACCTTCGCCGCGCTGGCCGCGGTGACCGCGCTGCTCGCCCTCGTGGAGGGACGCGGCCTGGACTGGCCGCCCGTCGGGGACCTGCTCGGCGCGGTCGCGGCGGCCTGGCTGATCTGCACCGCGCACGCCAGTCTCGGCTACCTTCTGGCCATCGCGTTCCGCAGCACCGCCACCGCCATCGCCGTCGGGCTCGTCTGGACACTCGTGCTGGAGAACGCGATCAGCGGCCTCGCCCTGGTCCTCAGCCCGCTCGAGGTCGTTGCGAAGCTGCTCCTCGCACCCAGCTCCGGCGCCCTCGCCGGGGCGCTGGGAGCACGCTCCCAGTTCGAGGGCGGCACCCCCGGGGTGCTCGACTCGGCCGGCGCCGCGCTACCCGTCGCCGTTCTCCTCGCCTACGTGGTGCTCATGTTCGGCTGGGGCACCTGGCTCGCCGTCCGGCGCGACGTCGGCTGACCGGAAAGGATGCCGCCATGGACTTCCTCCTCGCCTTCGTCATCACCGGGCTCGTCGCGTCCAGCGGCTGGATCGCCTGGGGCCTGTCCCGTGGCTGGTCGCGGGCCCGCGCCCGACGGCACGAGCTGCACCTCGCCCAGGCCCGGTCGGCGGCCGCGCTACGGCAGGCGGAGATTCGAGAGATCGAACTGGCGAACGAGACCTACCAGGACTTCGTCCGCCGGCACCCGGAGCCGTGAGGCCGCGCCGGCCCGGAGACGTGCGGCCGTGCCCTTCCGCGGCCGTGCGGCCGCGCCGACCGGGCGACCGGTCACGAGCGCGGTGGCGCGGCGCTGTCGCGGACGATCAGCTCGGTGGCGAGTTCGACCCGCGGGCTCTCGGTCCTCTCGCCGCCGGCGAGGCGCAGCACCGTCCGCGCGGCGAGCATGCCCATCTCGGCCAGGGGTTGCCGGACGGTGGTCAGCGGCGGCGAACACCACCGGACCTCCGGAAGGTCGTCGAACCCGACCACGCTGACGTCGTCGGGCACCCGTAGTCCGCGTTTGCGCACCGCCTCGTAGACGCCGAGCGCCATCTGGTCGCTGGACGCGAAGATGGCGGTGGGCGGGTCGGGCAGGGCCAGCAACTGGGTGCCGGCGCTGAACCCGGCCTCGTGGTAGAAGTTGCCGGGCCGGATCAGGTCGTCGTCGATGGGGATGTCGGCGGCCCCGAGGGCCGCCCGGTAACCGTCCATCCGGGCCCGACTGCACATCAGGTGCGGCGGACCGGCGATGAAACCGATCCGGCGGTGGCCGAGGCTGATCAGATACTGGTTCGCGCTGAGGCTGCCCGCCCAGTTGGTGGCGCCGATGGTCGGCGACTCCTGCGGGTCCACCCCGGCCGGGTCGATGATCACGACCGGCAGGTGCAGCCTGCGCAGCTCGGCCTGCAACGGCGGGTTCACCATCGAGGTCACGAAGATGACGCCCTCGGTGGAGCGCGTCCGCATGTTGTCGAGCCACTGTTTGGCCGAGGAGATGCGCCAGTGGATGGCGGAGACGACGGTGCCGACGCCGCTGGTCTGGCCGACGTCCTCCACCCCACGGATGATCTCCACGGCCCACGGGCTGTCCAGGTCGTTGAAGACCAGGTCGATGAGGGCCGCGTCGGTCCGTCGGGCCGGTGACCGGCGGCGGTAGCCGTGCCGGTTGAGCAGGGCCTCGACGCGCTCCCGGGTGTCCGGAGCGACGTCGGAGCGACCGTTGATGACCCGTGAGACAGTGGGCACGGAGACACCCGCCAACCGCGCGATCATGGCGATGGTGACGTTTCGGCCGTTCTCCGTGCCCACGGTCCCCCCTTCGTCGTACCGGTAACTCAGACAGGCTCGCGACGGCGCGGCGTCATCCCTTGACGCTGCCGGTCAGTCCGCCGATGAGCTGGCGTTCCGCCACCGCGTAGAAGCCCAGCGCCGGCAGCATGGAGAGCACGACGTAGGCGAGCACCCGCGCGGTGTCGTCGGCGTACTGCCCCTGGAACGCCTGGACGCCGACGGGGAGCGTCCACCAGCTCTGGTCGCTGAAGACGACGAGCGGGAGCATGAAGTTGTTCCAGCTCGTCACGATCGCCAGCACCGAGACGGTGGCCAGGGCGGGCCGGGCCATCGGCAGCAGGACCTTCCAGAAGAACCCGAAGGAGCCGCAGCCGTCGAGCACGGCGGCCTCCTCGACCTCGGCGGGGATGGTCCGGAAGAACTGCCGCAGGATGATGATGGTGATCGGCAGCCCGAAGGCGGCCTGGGGCAGGATGACGCCGAGCGGGTTGTCCAGCAGATCCATGCCGCGCAGCAGCACGAACAGCGGCAGGATCGCCACCGCGAACGGGAACATCAACCCGATCGCGAAGAGCGTCACCAGGAACTCGCGGCCCCGGAAGGCGTAGCGGGCGAACACGAACGCGGCCATCGCCGACGCCCCGACGACGATGACAGTGCTGGTCACCGCGATCAGCAGACTGTTGCCGAGCTGCCGCCAGAACACCCCGTTGCTCAGGATCTCCACGTAGTTGCCCACCCACGGGTCCGGCCAGCCCAGCGGGTTGGTGGACAACTGGCCGTTGTCCTTGAAACCGCCGAGCACGCCGAACCACACCGGCACGACGATGAGCGCGCCGATGGCGATGCAGACGAGATGCAGCAGGACGCTGCGGGTCCGCTGGGCGCGACTCGCCATGGCGGTCATCGCTGGCCTCCCTGGTTGGTGATCGCGCCCGCGGTGTCCCGCCGCAGAACGATGCGCTGGTAGAAGAGGGCGAAGACGAGGCTCAGCAGGAACATGACGATGCTGATCGCGCTCGCGTAGCCGACCTCGAAGCGGCGGAAGCCGAACTGGTACATCGTGACGGCCAGGGTCTCCGAGGAGTGGATCGGACCACCGCCGGTGAGCACCCAGACCATGTCGAACAGCTGGATGGTGCCGATGACCGACAGGAACACGCTGATCCGGATCGTCGGGCCCAGCAGGGGCAGGGTGACGTGCCGGAACGCCTGCCAGGAGGACGCTCCGTCGGTGACCGCGGCCTCGGACAGCTCCTTCGGGATGCCCTGCCGGGCCGCCAGGAAGAGCATCATGTAGAGGCCGAAGTACTTCCAGGACACCACGAGGAACACGGCGAACAGCACGGTGTCCGGGTCGGCGAAGACAGCGCCCGCGTCGGCGCCCAGCCACCGGGCGACGCCCTCGCCCAGCCCTCGGTTGGGTGAGAACACCAGGGTGAACAGCACGGCCGTGGTGACCTCGGAGAGCACGTACGGGGCGAAGAAGATCAGCCGGTAGACGGCCCGGCCCCGCAGTGGCTGGTTGAGGAGCATGGCCAGGGCCAGCGCGACGGGCAGCTGCACCACCAGGGAGAGCACCACCAGCACGAAGCCACGCCACAGGTCGCCCCGGAACGTCGGGTCGGCGAAGGCACGGGTGTAGTTGTCCAACCCGATGAAGTTCTCCGGCAGCCCGAAGCCGTTCCACTTGAACAGGCTGGCGTAACCGGCCACCACGATGGGAGCGAGGACGAGCAGCACGAACAGCGCCAGGGCGGGCGCCAGGAACACGGCGAGGACGCCGGCCCGGCCGGGCCGGGGCCGGCGACCACGCCTGCGCGTGGTGCCCGGCCCCGGTGCCGGCGGATCGGTCACCGGGTCGCCGCGCCTCAGCTGCGACACGGTCGATGGCCTGGTCATTCCTGCTCCACTCGGGTTCTACGGCCGGTTACGGATGGCTGGATTGTCACGATCAGACGGTCTTCGCCACCTGGGTGATGTCCTTGACGATCGCCGCCGGCGACTTCGTGCCGGCGATCAGCTCCGCGACGCTGTCGTTGATCTGCTGGCCGAGCGCGGGCGCGTACGCCTGGTCGAGGTAGAGCTGGAAGCCGGTGTTCTTGGCCAGGGCCTCCGCGACGGCCTTGTTGTTGGGGTCGGTGATGGCCGAGGTGGCCTCGGTGACCGTCGGGTTCACCGCGCCGGTCTGCGCGGAGCGCTTCTGGTTCTCGACGTTGAGCAGGAACTTCAGGAAGTCGACGGTGGCGGCCGGCGCGTCCTTGCCGACGGCGAAGCCGTTGCCACCGCCGAAGACCTCGGTCGCTGCGCCCTTGCCGCCGTCCACCGACGGGAACGGGAAGAAGCCCAGCTTGTCGCCGAGGCCCTTCTTGCTGGTGGAGCTGGACGCCTGCACGGCCGGCGCCCACTGCCCCATCAGCTCCATCCCGGCGTTGCCGTTGCCCATGGTGGCGGCCTGACCGTCGGGGGAGCCGAACTCCGCGCCGAGGAAGCCCTTCTGGAACGGCTGCAGGTCGACGAGCTCCTTGAGCCGCTCACCCGCGGCGACCAGGTCGGGGGTGTCGAAGTTCTTGCTGTCGACGGCCTTCTGCAGCGCGTCCACCCCGCCGATCCGCATCGCGAGGTACGACCAGTAGAAGTGCGCCGGCCACTTGTCCTTACCGGCCAGGGCGACCGGGGTGATGCCGGCGGCCTTGAGCTTGCGGACCGCGTCGAGCACGCCGTTCCAGGTGGTCGGGGTCTGCGTGATGCCGGCGCGGGAGAACAGCTCCTTGTTGTACCAGAACCCGACCATGCCGATGTCGAACGGAACGCCGTAGATCTTGCCGTCGATGGTGTACGGCTCCATGGCGGCCGGCAGGATGCCCTTGACCAGGTCCTTCACGTCGTCGGTGAGGTCCTTGACCAGACCCGCGTCGACCTGCTGCTTGAGCACGCCGCCGCCCCAGGACTGGAACAGGTCCGGCGGGTCGCCGGCCTGGGTGGCGGTGGTGAGCTTGGCCTTGAACGCCTCGTTCTCCAGCGGCTGGATGGTGAACGTGACGTTGCTGTGCGCGCTCTTGTACTCGTTCGACATCGCCGCCCAGACCGGGAGCATCGGCTCGGTGTTCTGGATGTGCCACCAGTTGATGGTCTGCGGAGCGTTCGGGTCGCTGGACGTGTCGTCGCCGCTACAGGCGCTCAACAGGTACGCGCCGGCGCCAGCGCCGGCGAGGCCGAGCAGCGAACGGCGGGAGAGGTGCGTGGTCATGATCCATCCCTTCGGGGACTCACGAAGTGCTCGGACGCCGGCCGGGCCGGCGGGGTGGGAACCTATGGATCTCCGGAACTTTCAAAGCTTCGCCGGTATTACCGGTCGATGGCCGGCACGCTACGAGCTGTTTCCGCAACGGTCAAGACCTCTGTCCTATTGCGAAAAGACCGGCTAGCGTAGGCAGGACTTCCAGCGATCCGGAGCCGCAAGTTTCCGGAAGTTCCAGCCAGCCCGTGCAGAGGAGCCCCCCGTGTCGACCGACCTCGCTAACGTGGCGACCGCTACCCGGTCGATCCGCAATCCCGTCCTCGCCGGCTTCCACCCGGACCCGTCGATTCTCCGGGTCGGCGATGACTACTACCTCGCCACCTCGACCTTCGAGTGGTATCCGGGCGTGCTCGTGCACCATTCGCGTGATCTCGTGAACTGGCGCAGCCTGGGCGGGATCATCACCGACCGGCGCCTGCTCGACCTGCGCGGCTGCGGCGACTCCAACGGCGTGTGGGCGCCCGACCTGACGTACCACGACGGCGTCTTCCACCTCGTCTACAGCGACGTCGCGAGCTTCGCCAGCGGCTACTGGGACCCACAGAACTTCCTGGTCACCGCCGAGCACATCACCGGCCCCTGGTCCGACCCCGTCAAGCTGCACGGACGCGGGTTCGACGCCGCGCTGTTCCACGACGACGACGGCACCACCTGGCTGCTGAGCATGAGCGCGGACTGGCGGCCCGGCCGGGACCGCTTCGGCGGCATCGAGATCCAGCAGTACGACCGCGGCAGCCGCCGGCTCGTCGGCAGCCCTCGCATCCTCTTCACCGGCACCTCCGTCGGGGTCACCGAGGGCCCGCACCTCTACCGGCACGACGGCTGGTACTGGCTGATCACCGCCGAGGGTGGCACCAGCTGGGAGCACCAGGTCACCGTGGCGCGCTCCCGGGAGCTGTTCGGCCCGTACGAGGTCGACCCGGACGGGCCGCTGCTCACCTCGTACAACAGGCCGGAGCTGAGGCTGCAGAAGGCGGGACACGGCAGCCTGGTGCGCACCCAGACCGGCGAGTGGTACCTGGCCCACCTGGTCGGGCGCCCCTACTCCCCGCTGGGCAGTTGCGTGCTGGGTCGGGAGACCGCGATCCAGCGGGTCGAGTGGTCGGAGGGCGGTTGGCCCCGGATCGCCGGAGGGGTGCCGGCGGACGAGGTGGTCGCGCCCGACCTGCCCGCGCACCCGTGGCCGGCCGAGCCCGAGACCGATCACTTCGACGCTCCCGTGCTCGGGCCGTGCTGGGCGACGCTGCGCAGGCCGGCCAGCCCCGACTGGATCGACCTGACGACCCGTCCGTCGTATCTGCGCGTTCACGGCGGGCAGTCGCCGGTCGGCCGGCAGGCGCCCAGCCTGGTCGCGCGACGCGTCGGCGCGATGCGCTGCTCCCTCGAGACGGTGGTGGAGTTCGACCCGGTCGACCACCGCCAGCTCGCCGGGATCGCCGCCTACTACAACACGCTCAACTGGCACCACCTCTACCTGACCCGCGACGACGACGGGCGGACGGTGTTGGAGCTGCTCAGCTCCGACAACGGGCGGCGCACCCCGTACCCCGAGCTGACCATCGACGTCAGCGGCGTCACCCGGGTCGGGCTGCGGGCCGTGTTCGACGGGCCGGTGGTGCGCTTCGACTACGACCTCGGCACCGGGTGGCAGCAGGTCCCGGTCGAGCTGGACGCCACCATCCTGTCCGACGAGCACGCCGCGCTGATCATCGACGGCGAGCCGGCGGCCTGGGGCTTCACCGGGTCGTTCCTCGGCCTGTGGGTGCAGGACCTCGGCGGTGACGGCGCGTACGCCGACTTCGACCTGGCCACCTACCGCGAGCAGTGACGCCACGCGGGCGGCGCCCCGTGGTGGGTGCCGCCCGCGCTGTCGTTGAGCCATCGGGGCGAACACGGGCGGTCACTGACGGTGGACGTCGATTGACGCGAATCCGACGTACTGATATCTGTTAATACAGTTTCCTGATGCCCGCGGTGCCCGGCCGAGGGCCGAACCGCCGTGCCGGGCCACTGATCGGCCGGCGGCGCGCCGCCCCTTCCCCGAGGACCCCCATGGTGCACAGAAGAGCAGCCGCCTACGTCGTGGGCACCCTGCTGGTCGGCGTCGCCGCCGTCGGCTACGGCCTGCCGTCGGCGAGCGCCGCCACCGCCGGCCCGATCGTCGGCCTCGCCGGCAAGTGTGTCGACGTCGCCGGCGCCAACCCGGCCAACGGCACCGCCGTCCAGCTCTACGACTGCAACGGCAGCGCGGCGCAGACGTGGACCGTCGGCAACACCGACAGCTCGATCCGCGCGCTCGGCAAGTGCCTCGACGTCACCGACCGCAGCACCGCGAACGGCGCCCGGTTGCAGATCTGGACCTGCGGTGGCACCAGCAACCAGCGGTGGACGCTGCCCGGCGGCGGCACCCCCACCACTCCCCCGCCCACCACCCCGAGCGGCACCAACCTCGACGACCCGACGAAGAAGGACGTCGCCATGCAGCTCGTCTCGGCGGCGGAGAACTCGTCGCTCGACTGGCGCGCGCAGTTCTCCTACATCGAGGACATCGGCGACGGGCGCGGCTACACCGCCGGCATCATCGGCTTCTGCTCCGGCACCGGCGACATGCTGGAACTGGTCCAGGCGTACACGAACACCAAGCCCGGCAACGTGCTGGCCGGCTACCTGCCGGCGCTGCGCGCGGTGAACGGCACCCCGTCGCACTCGGGCCTCGACCCGAACTTTCCCCGCGACTGGCGCACCGCCGCCAACGACTCGGTGTTCCGGGCCGCCCAGGAGGCCGAGCGGGACCGGGTCTACTTCAACCCGTCGGTCCGCGACGGCAAGAACGACGGGGTACGGGCGCTCGGCCAGTTCGCCTACTACGACGCGGCGGTCATGCACGGGTACGAGGGGATGCGTCAGATCCGCAGCCGCGCGCTCGCACGGGCCACGCCGCCGGCGCAGGGCGGCGACGAGCGGACCTGGCTCAACGCCTTCCTCGACGAGCGGGTCATCGAGATGAAGAAGGAAGCCGCCCACTCGGACACCTCCCGGGTCGACACGGCCCAACGGGTGTTCCTCAACAACGGCAACTTCAACCTAAACACGCCGCTGGTGTTCGCCGTCTACGGCGACCAGTTCCGCATCGGCTGAAACCCGGCCCCGCCGAACTGACCCGCGGTGATCGCTCCGCTGTCGCCCGAGCCGGATGGCGCTCGGGGCAGTGGAGTGATCACCAGGGTCTTGTGGAAGCTGCGGACGCCGCAGTCATCTGGCTTCCCGGCCGAGACGTGTCAGGTATTCCTGAGGTGCAGAGACAGGGCCAGGGCGGAGGAGACCGCCAGCTCGCGGTCGAGCAGCTCATCCCGAGGAACGAAGACCATGGCTCGTCCCTCGCCGACTACCACGTCCCGCTGCCGTGCCCTGGTGGTGCCACCGAACACGTGGACCGTCACCGCGTGGGGAAAGCCAGTCTCGTAGGGGCGTGGACCGCTCCACACGGGGTGCAGCTCACCCGCTGTCAGACCCGTCTCTTCCAGCAGTTCTCGGCGTGCCGCCTGTTCAGGTGACTCGCCGGGCTCGACATGGCCACCCGGCAGGCTCCACTGATTCGGCGAGGCGGCCACGTCCTCATCGCGGTGCTGTAGAAGCACCGCGCCCGAGGGGTCGGCAAGGAGCACGAGTGCGACGTGATAGGTGGCCATCACAAGATCCTGTCACGCGCGGTGAACAGGCAGAGGACCTCGCCGCACCACTACGCGACTCGGCAGCTTCATCGATCTTGATAAGTGGAAAGTGTCGTACCTCTGTTCTAATCTCGGGTCGTGGTCGAGAAGTTGGCGCAGGCAGACGACATGGTCGCTGCCTGCGCCGACGCGTCCGTCTGGGCCCTGACCGACGATGACCTGACCGCCGCACTCGACGCCGCGCACCGCCTCGAGCAGCGCCTCGCCGCGGTCAAGCTCGCCCTGATCCGCGAACTCGACGGTCGGGGCACCGCTGTCGCGCGGGGCGCGACCGCGGCGACTGGACCGTCCACCTCGGTGGCGACGGCCGTCCGGAGTTCATCCCACCCGCCTGGCTCGACCCCGACCAACTCCCCCGCCGCAACCACTACCACCTCAGGACGTAGACACAGCCTGCCGACAGCGACCACACATCGACCGGCCAACCAGCCGGGAGGGTCCTGCCGCCCCGACACGGCCCAACAGCGCCAACGCTGGCGGACAGGTGCCGCGGCCCCGACAGCATGACGCGGCCCGACAACACCGACGCCGTCCGACAACACCGACGCCGTCCGACAGCTTGCAAGTGTGCTCGCCGGGCACAGTGACGCGCGCCTGCCGCGCGGCAGCAGGTCGACCAGCACCTCCGCCATCCGTGGATGACGTGCGATCCGTGCGCGCCACAGACGGAACGGGGAGGGGACTTTCGCGCCGAGTTGGACCATCCGGCGCGGTGCGTTGACCTGAAGCTTGGATGAGGTCCTAACCTCCAACATCGGAGGTAATGCATGAGCATGGAAGTTACCGCGTGGACGTCCCTGCACCACGCGATGAACGCGAAGGACGAGCGTCCGCTGTCCCGCGCGACACTACGGCGCATCGCGCGCTTCGCCCGGCCGCACCGGGCTCTGATCGTCAGATTCCTGCTGTTGAGCGTGGTGACGGCGGCGCTCACCGTGGCGGCGCCCATTCTCGCCGGCCGCGTGGTCGACGCGATCGTCGACGGATCGGACAGCGGCGTCGTGATCCGGTTGGCGGTGTTGATCGCGCTGATCGCCCTCGCCGAGGCCGGTCTGGGGTTGGTGACCCGGTTCCTCTCCGCGAGCATCGGCGAGGGCCTGATCGTTCAACTGCGCACCGCGGTCTTCGACCACGTCCAGCGGATGCCGGTGGCGTTCTTCACCCGGACCCGCACCGGGGCGCTGGTCAGCCGGCTGAACAACGACGTGATCGGCGCGCAGCGGGCGTTCAGCGGCACCCTGTCGAGCGTGGTCGGCAACACCGTCACGCTGACCCTGACGTTGGCCGTGATGCTCACCTTCTCCTGGCAGATCACGGTGCTGGCGCTGGTCCTGCTGCCCATCTTCGTCCTCCCGGCGCGGCGGATGGGGTCACGCCTCGCCCAGTTGCAACGGGAGGCGGCCGAGCACAACGCGGCGATGAGCACCCGGATGACGGAACGCTTCTCGGCGCCCGGGGCCACCCTTGTCAAGCTGTACGGGCGGCCGGCCGAGGAGTCCGCCGAGTTCGCCGCGCGGGCACGGCGGGTACGGGACATCGGCGTCCGTTCCGCCATGCTCCAGTGGGTCTTCATCACCGCCCTCACCGTCGTCGGCTCGTTGGCGCTGGCCCTGGTCTACGGGTTGGGCGGCTACTACGCGCTGCGCGGGAGCCTGGACGCCGGAACCGTGGTGGCTCTCGCCCTGCTGCTGTCCCGGCTGTACGCGCCGTTGACGTCGCTGGCCAGCGCCCGGGTCGAGGTGATGAGCGCGCTGGTGAGCTTCGAGCGGGTGTTCGAGATCCTCGACCTCAAGCCGCTGATCCTGGACCGGCCCGACGCCCGCCCGCTGCCCGACGGGCCGGTCTCGGTCGAATTCGACGGGGTCCGGTTCGGCTACCCCTCGGCGGACAGGGTGTCGCTCGCATCCCTGGAGGACGTGGCGAAGCTCGACACACGCGGCGGTGAGGACGTGCTGCACGGGGTGTCGTTCCGGGCCGAGGCGGGGCAGATGGTCGCGCTCGTCGGCTCCTCCGGTGCGGGCAAATCGACGATCGCGCAGCTCGTGCCGCGCCTGTACGACGTGGAGGGCGGCGCGGTGAAGCTCGCCGACGTCGACGTACGTGACCTGTCGGCCGAGTCGATCCGCACGGCGTTGGGTGTGGTGACCCAGGACGGGCACCTGTTCCACGAGAGCATCCGCGCCAACCTGGCGTTCGCCCGGCCGGACGCGACCGAGGACGAGATGTGGGACGTGCTGCGGCGGGCCCGCCTCGACGGGCTCATCCGCTCGCTTCCCGACGGGCTCGACACCGTTGTCGGCGAGCGCGGCTACCGCCTGTCCGGTGGGGAGCGGCAACGGCTCACCATCGCGCGGCTGCTGTTGGCCCGTCCGCGCGTCGTCATCCTCGACGAGGCGACAGCGCACCTGGACTCCACCTCGGAGGCGGCGGTGCAGGACGCCCTCGCCGAGGCTCTGACCGGCCGTACGAGCGTGGTCATCGCGCACCGGCTCTCCACCATCCGGTCGGCCGACCAGATCCTCGTCGTCGAGGACGGGCGCATCGTCGAGCGCGGGCGGCACACCGACCTGCTCGCGGCGGGTGGCCGGTACCACGAGCTGTACCGCACCCAGTTCGCCCAGGACCAACTGGAGGTCCAGGAGCAACGCGTGCCGATCTAGAAGACGCGTCACCGTCGCAACCGGCACGCCGGCACCAAAACATCGGCACCAGGACGCCGGCACCAAAACATCGGCACCAGGACGCCGGCACCAGGACGTCACCGCCCACCCCGGGTCGATCCCCGCGGCGGGCGGCGACGTCCGGCGGTCAGTCGTCGTCGTCCTTGTCGTCGGCGTCGTCGTCCCTGTCGTCCGCGTCGTCGTCCTTGTCGTCGGCGTCGTCGTCGACCGGCTCCTGCTCGGCCTTGACCACCGAGCCGTTCTCCCGGTCCACGTCGACCTCGTGCTCGGTGTCACCGGCGACGATCTCGACGCTCCACACCTGGCGCCCGTTCTCCTGCTCGGCCTCGACCTCGACGATCTGGCCACCGCCGGCCTTGCCGAGCGCGATCTCCCCGGCACGCTTCTCGTCGACGGCGCCACCCGCCGGCGCGGTGCCGGTGGTCGGGGCGTCACTGGACGACGAGGCGCCGCTCGACGGCGTACCCGATGGGGTGTCGGCCGACGGCGTGCCGCTGGCCGACGGCGAAGCGCTGGCGCCGGGCGCGTCGGTGGGCGTCGGAGCGACGGTCGCCGCGGCCAGGGTCGTGCCGCCCGACCGCGGGTCGTTCGCGGCGGCGACGCCGAGCGTGACCCCGGCCGCCGCCAGCACCGCCGACCCGCCGACCGTCGCCAGCAGCAGATTGGTGCGCTTCATCGTGGTGTCCACCTTTCCTCGGTTGTCGACTTCGAGGATCGGTCGGACCGGGATAGCACCGCGCTGTCCGAACGCTAAGGCCGGGTTAAGCCGGCGCCGGTGTCGATGCGGGGAAACCGGAGGTCCGTTGTCGGTCGCTCAGAGCGTCATCCGCATGAAGACGTCGGCGCGCGCGTACGGCGCCAGCGGGATCTGTTCCGGATCGACGTGCTGGAAACCGGCGGTCTCGTAGAGGTGCACGGCATTCGGGAGCTTGGTGCTGCTGCCGAGGAACAGAGTCTTCGCGCCGAGCTGGCGGGCGCGCTCGATCGCCGCCTGGACGAGCTGGCGGCCGAGGCCCCGGCCACGCGCCGCCGGAGTCACCGCCATCTTCGACAGTTCGAAGACGTCCTCCGAGCTGCGGACCACCGCGACACAGCCGATGATGTGCCCACCGTCGCGGACGATCAGCACGTCGCCGCCCGGATCGACGATGGCGGCGAACGGGTCGCCGAGCGTCTTGCGGTCCGACTCCTCGATCGTGAAGAGCTGGGAGATCCACTCCTCGTTCAGTGCCCGGAAGGCCTCTGCCTCCTCGGGGGTCGTCATGGACGCGATGGTCGGCGTGCTCGTCTTCATGGTTCGATTCTCCGGTCGCCGCCATCCGAACGTCCAATATCTTGTTCAGGCTGATTAGTATCCTGCGTATATGGAACCCGAGTTGCGTCACCTGCGCTACTTCGTCGCCGTCGCCGAGGAGCTGCACTTCGGCCGGGCCGCGGTGCGGCTGCGGATGGCCCAGCCACCGTTGTCGCAGCAGATCCGCCAGCTCGAGGCGATGATCGGTACGCCGCTGTTCGCCCGTACCTCCCGGTCGGTGGCGCTGACGCCGGCGGGTGAGGCCTATCTGGTCCGGTGCCGACGCGTGCTGGCCGCCGTAGCCGACGACGTGCACGAGGCCGGCCGCATCGGGCGCGGGGAGCAGGGGCGCTTCGACATCGGCTTCGTCAGTTCGGCGATCCAGCTCGGGCTGGCCGGGCCGATCCGTCGTTTCCGGGAGGCCCACCCGGCCGTCCACCTCCGTCTGCACGAGGCGTACACGGCGCAGATCGTCGACCGGCTGCTGAACGGCGAGATCGACATCGGTGTGGTTCGTGACGCTGACGACCACGACGACCTGGTCGACACCACGTTCGCCACCGAGACCTTCGTCGCCGTCCTGCCGGCCGACCACCCGCACGCGGGAGACCCCACGATCGACGCCGCGCTGCTGCGCGACGACCCGTTCGTCTTCATCCCACGGGTGGCCGGCGAGCGGGCCTACCAGCGCAATCTCCGACCCTGTTTGGACGCCGGGTACACCCCGCGCGTCGTCCAGGTCGCCGGCACCTGGACCACCGTGGCGCACCTGGTCGCGGCCGGCCTCGGAGTGACGATCGCGCCGGCGAGCATCTCCGCCGTGGTGCCCCCACCGGTGGCGGTGCTGCCGTTGACCGGCACCGAGGCCATGACCGAGGTGCGCGTCCTGCGCCGCCGGGACGACGACCGGATCACCTCGAAGGGCTTCCCGGCACCGGGCCAGGCCCGCTGAGCCCACCGGGGCCAGGCCCTGAGAACCACCCGGGCGAGGCCCGCTGGACCACCCGGCTCGGGCGCAGCGGCACCAGCCGTACCGGCGGGAGCTGAACCGGCGCGGCTAACCCCGCCTGTTGAGCTCCGCCTCCAGCCGCTGGACCAACGTCTTACGGTCCTTGCTGGCCCGCTCGTTGCGCAGGGCGGTCCGCAGCTGTCGGGTGTCGAGGCCACGGACCAGCTTGCTCGCCTCCGCGACCGACATCTCCGGCATCCGGCCGGCGGTGGTGGCGTCACGGCGCGCCCGCTTGGCCGGCCCGGTGTTGGCGACGTACTGCCTACCGGTCCGGGACGCCTCCCGCTTCTTGGTGTCGGTCGCCCGCTTCTGGCTCTCCGACATCTCGTCCCAGGCCTTCTTGGGCAGGTACCGGCTCGTCGTGCCGTCCTTGCGGGCCCGGGTGTCACCCTCCTTGGTCTGCCACTTCTCGTTGCCCCAGCGTTGCAGTGACTTCTGCCGTTCGTCCTTCGGGCCGAGAAAGCCACCACCGCGCCGCTTGTACTCCTGAGTGACAAGCTGCGACTTGCGCGCCGACCACTGCCCCGGCCGGCCGCCCTTGTCGGAGGCCTGGATCTCCGCCTTGATCTGCTCTCTGAGCTCGGGTTTCGTATACCGCGCCATGACTGGCAGCTACCCGGCACCGCCGCGGCTATGCCTCCGGCCCCGACGCGCAGCGCCGTGGCTATGCCTCCGACCGCGACGCGCGTGGGCCGAGCCGGAGCACCACCTGCGCGCCGCCCGTCGGGCCGGTCCGCACCTCCAGGCGACCACCGCCGGCCTGCGCGGCGCGCCGGGCGATGTCCAGGCCGAGGCCGGTGGACCCGGCAGCGCTGGCGCCCCGCCGGACCGCTCCGACCGGCAACCCCGGGCCCTCGTCGGCGATGGTGAGAACCACCTCCCCCGCCTCGTCGGCGAGCCGGACGGCGAACGGCGTGCCGTCGGGCGTGTGCGCGAAGACGTTGCCGAGCAGCGCGTCCACCGCCGCCGCCAGGTTGTCGGCGGCCACACCGACCGGAAGCGGGCCGGGCGAGAGGTCGAGGGTGACGGCCCGGCCGGTGTCCTCGGCCAGCACCGACCAGAACGCGACCCGGTCGGCGACGATCGCCGCCGCGTCCGACGAGGCGGGTCGCCCCGCCGGTTCCCGCCGCCAGCGGGCCTGCCGGATCAGCCCGGTGACCGCGCGTTCCAGCCCGTCGGTCGCGGCGGTGATCCGCGCCGCGTCGTCCGGGTCCCGCAACGACTCCGCCTCCAGCCGCAACGCCGTCAGCGGGGTTCGCAACCGGTGGGAGAGGTCGGCGACCTGTTCGCGTTCCTGCACCAGGAGAACCTGGATGCGGGTGGCGAGGTGGTTGAGCGCGCCGGCCACCTCGCGCAGCTCCGGTGGGCCGGCCGGGGTGACCCGGGCGTCCAACTCGGCCCTGGCCAGCCGGTGCGAGACGGCCGAGAGGTCGCTGATCGGCCGGACCAGGGTGCGCGCCAACCGGTCGGCGACCGCCAGACCGATCAGCACGAGGATCACGCCGAGCAGCGCCAGCACCAGCCAGGCCCGGGTGACCCCGGCGGTCAGCTCGTGCCGCGGCACGAGAATCCGGATCACCCCGGTGCCGTCCGCCCGCCCCTGCACGGCGATGACCACCTCCCGGCCGGCCGCCGACTCCCCGGTCAGGCTCTGGCCGCGCGCGGCGAGGGCCACCGCCGGGGTACGGGGTGTCTGCGCCCCGAGCACCGTGCCGTCCGGGAGGAACACGCTCACCGACCGCCCCGACTCGGCGGCGAGCTGCTCGACGGTGAGCCGGATGGTCGCCGCGTCGGCGGTGCCGACCACCGGCACCAGGCTCTGCGCGTCGGCGGTGGCCCGCACCGTGGCGCGGTCCTCGGCCACGGTACGGACCAGCAACGCCAACGGCACCAGGAACGCGATCAGGGTGAGCACGCTGACGGCGGCGACCAGCAACGCCAGACGCGCCCTCACCGCTGCGCCGCCGGCGCTTCCAGACGCACCCCGACGCCCCGCACGGTGTGCAAATAGCGAGGCTGCTGCGCGTTCTCCCCCAGCTTGCGACGCAACCAGGACAGGTGCACGTCGACGGTCTTGTCCGCGCCGCCGTACGGGATCTGCCAGACCTCGGTGAGCAGCTCACGCTTGGTGACCACCTGGCCGGGCCGGCCGGCGAGGTGGTGCAGCAGGTCGAACTCGCGGGGCGTCAGCTCCACCGTGACCCCGTCCAGGGTGACCTGACGGGCGCGGGGGTCGACGCGGAGCCCACCGACGACCAGCGCCGCCTCCCGCGCGTCGGCGCCGGAGGGACCCCGCCGCAGCACCGCCCGGGCCCGCGCGTCGAGCTGCGCGGCGGTGAACGGCTTCACCACGTAGTCGTCGGCGCCCGCGTCGAGCACCCGGACGATCTCGGTCTCGTCGTCGCGCGCGGTGGCCACGATGACCGGCACCGAGCTGACCGCGCGGAGCATCCGCAGCAGCTCGCGCCCGTCCAGATCGGGCAGCCCCAGGTCGAGCACGACCAGGTCGGGCCGGTCCTCCAGTGCGTCGCGGAGCCCGGCCATCGCGGTCGAGGCCGCCGCCACCGCGTGGCCGCGTTCCCGCAACGCCCGGATCAACGGGGTACGGATGGTCAGGTCGTCCTCGATCAGCAGCAGGCGGGCCACAGCAGGCAGGCTAACCGCTGCGCGAGCCGACGCGACCCGCGTTAACCATGCCTTAGCCTCCGGATGTGCCGACGGCAAGGCGGGATCGGGGATAGTCGGGGGATGGGCAGTCGTTCGATCCTCGTCGCCGCCGGCTGGGTGGCCACCGTGGCCGTGGCGACGGTGATCGGGTTGGGCGCGATCCGGTTGGTGGGTGAGAGCATCACCGGCACTCCGGGTGGGGTGCGCAGCGCCGCCGAGATCGAGCGGGCGCTCGCCTCGCCGGAACCCGCGCCGACGTCCGGCGGCGCGACCGGCGCCGTGTCGACCTCCCCGGGCCCGTCCGGCGCCGCGCCGAGCGTCAGCTCCGGCGTCCGCCGGGGGTTCGCCACCGACGGGGGTACGGCGGTGGCCGAGTGCGGCCCCGGCGGCGTACGCCTCGTGTCGTGGGCGCCCGCGCAGGGCTACCGGGTCCGCGACGTGGACCGGGGCCCCGACGACGACGTCGAGGTCACCTTCGAGGGACCCACCCGGGAGTACGAGCTGAAGGTGCGCTGCATCGGCGCGGAGCCGGTGTCCGTCGCCGACGACTGACCGAACCACACCCGCAGAGGCACACTGATCACATCGACCAGGACCGCGGCGGGCATCCCGTTCACCCGAGCCGTGAAGATCGTCTAGTCTCCTGCCGTGATCCGCACCCTCATTGTCGCCACCCTTCTGCTGGCGGGTTGTTCCCCCGCCGATGCGCCCTCCCCCACGCCCCGCTCGACCACCCCCTCGGATGTCCGCGCCGCGTCCGCGTGCGACAGGGCGCTCCGCTCCACGACCGAGAAGGTCCCCGCCCTCAGCGACATCAGCGCGGCGTCGCAGGCCGTCGGATCGACCGATCCCGGCGTCCAGGAGGCCGGTCGGCTCTTGGGGCTGGCCGCCAAGGAGGCCGGTGACCTCTGGGTCGCGAACGACCCGACCGTCGACCAGGGGCCGGCCAACCTCCGCCTGACCGACGCGCGGCAGGGGCTGCTCACCGAGTGCACCCGGCTGTTCGGCACGCCGCCATGGCCGTTCACCAGGACCCCCGCGCCGACCCCCAGCCGCTGACGCCGGGCGTGGCCGGCACGGAGGACCGTGCCGGCCACGTCATCGGCGCCGGATCAGCTCGCGTACGCCTCCAACTCCCAGAGCGAGTGGCCGTACCCGGTGCCCCGGGCGGTGCCGTAGATCCGCAGGTAGCGGCCGTTGGCATTGAGGCCGGTGTGCTCGTCCACCCCGCCGTCGGCACCGGTCACCGTCTTCGCGGTGGTCCAGGTGGTGCCGTCGGTCGAGGTCTGGATCTGGTACGCGCTGCTGTACGCCGCCTCCCAACTCAGCTTGACCCGGCCGATCGCCGTGGCGCCGCCGAGGTCGACACGGATCCACTGCGGGTCGGAGAAGGTGCTCGACCAACGGGTGCCGAGGTTTCCGTCGACCGCCTGGGCGCCGGTGACGTCGGCCCCCTCGTTGCTGGACGTCGTCGTCGGCTTGTTCAGCAGCAGGTTGCTCCCGGGACCGGTCGGGCCGCCGGTGGCGCCGTACACCTCGAACTCGAACAGCGAGTAGCCCCACGCGGTCCCCCGACCGGTGCCGAGCAGCCGGACGTAGCGGCCGGAGCCGGTGAGCCCGGTCAGGTCGTCCACCCCGCCGTCGCCGCCGGTCACCGTCCGGATGGTGGTGAAGGTGACCCCGTCCGGTGAGGTCTGGATCTGGTACCCGCTGCCGTAGGCCGCCTCCCAGGTCAGCTTGACCCGCCCGATGGACTGCGTCGAACCCAGGTCCACGTCGATCCACTGCGGATCGCTGAACGCGCTGCTCCACCGGGTGCCGGCCACGCCGTCGAACGCGTTGGCCGCGACGAACGCGCCCTCGGAGCTGGACGCCCGCGCCGGCTTGCCCCGGGCCAGGTTGGCGCCCGGCTCGGGATCGGGATCGGGGTCCGGCCCCGGGCCGCCGGGGCTGGTGGAGAGGGTGAACTCGTCGATGTCGAAGTACGGGCCGGTGCCCTTGAAGACCAGGAACAGCGTGCGGGTGCCGGTCGGGGCGGTCACCCCGCCGGTGACGGTGGCGAAGTTGGCGTACCCACCGGTGGGTGTGACGGTGGCCGAGCCGACCAGCGGCCCGGTGGGCGAGTCGACACGCAGTTCCAGCGTGCCGCCGCCACCGGCGGGGGCGCCGACCCTGGCGCTGAACGACTGGACGCCGGTCAGGTTGTACGGGCGGAACGAGATCCAGTCGTTGTTGTCGACGTAGCCGACGGCCGCGCCACCGTGCCCGGCCGCCCCGCTGACGATCTGGACGCCGGACGAGTCACCGAAGTGCTCGGCCTGGCGGACCCGGGGTTGCAGAACCGCCTGGGTGTGCGTGGTCAACGGTGGCTGTCCACCGCCGCCCAGGTCGGTGTACTCGGCGTCGATGATGCCGAAGATGTTCGCCGCCGCGTCGTGCTCGCCGTCCTTCGAGGTCTGGATGACCCCGGAACAGCCCTGCACGCTGCCGAGCTGGTGGCCGTGCGAGTCGTGGCCGAGGACGTAGTTCACCTTGACCCGGGCGCAGTTCACCGCGCCGTCCTGGGCGTCGGTGACGGTGACGGTGAACGGGACCGCGTCGCCGAAGTTGAAGGTCTGCCCGTTCAACGGGGTGTTCACGGTGACCACCGGGGCGCTGTTGCCGACGGTGACGACGACGCTCGCGGTGGCCGTCTTGCCGGTGGTGTCCCGGACCGTCAACGTCGGGCTGCGGGTCCCGTTGGTGGTGTAGGTGAAGCTCGGGTTCGCCGCCGTCGAGTCGGTGCTGCCGTTGTTGTCGAAGTCCCAGGCGTAGGTGAACGGGTCACCGTCCGGGTCGAGCGTGCCGGCCGAGGAGAACGCCACCGTCAGCGGCGCGGTGCCGCTGGTCGGGGTCGCGGACACCTTCGCGATGGGCGCTCTGCCCTCGCGGGCGTACTCGATGCGGTAGAGCGCCGAGTTGGCGTCGCCGTTGAACCAGCCGGTGCCGTAGTCGAGGACGTAGAGCGCGCCGTCCGGCCCGAACTCCATGTCCATCACCTGCGTGCCGGTCCACGGGAACGGGTTGATCTTCAGTGGTTGGCCAGCCGGGTCGAGCTTGATGTTCTTGATCCAGCGGCGGCCGAACTCGCCGGCGAAGTAGGTGCCGTCGTAGTACTCCGGGAACGCCACCGGCGAGGGGTTGGCGCGGTCGTACCGGTAGACCGGGCCGCCCATCGGCGACAGGCCGCCGCCGGTGAACTCCGGCGGCGAGCCGGAGCCGCCGTACGGCAGCCAGGCCGGGATGGCCGGGGGTAGCTGGGTGATGCCGGTGTTGTTCGGCGAGTTGTTGACCGGTCCGCCCGCGCAGTCGAACTTCGGCCCGGACGGCCCGGACGGGAAGGTGTAGTCGTTGTACGCGTCGTTGCGGGCGGTGCAGTACGGCCAGCCGTAGAAGCCGGGCCGGTCGATCCGGGCGAACTCCACGTTGCCCGCCGGTCCCCGGTTCGGGTCGGCGGTGCCGGCGTCGGGGCCGTAGTCACCGAGGTAGACGATGCCGGTGGCCTTGTCCACGCTCATCCGGAACGGGTTGCGGAACCCCATCGCGTAGATCTCCGGACGGGTCCGGGCGGTGCCGGGGGCGAACATGTTGCCGGCCGGGATGGTGTAGCCGCCGGCCGCGCTCGGCTTGATCCGCAGGACCTTGCCGCGCAGGTCGTTGCTGTTGGCCGAGGTGCGCTGCGCGTCGAAGGCCGGGTTGCGGCCGGCCCGCTCGTCGATCGGGGTGAAGCCGGCCGAGTCGAACGGGTTGGTGTCGTCGCCGGTGGACAGGTAGAGGTTGCCGGCCGCGTCGAAGTCCATGTCGCCGCCGACGTGGCAGCACATGCCCCGGCTGGTCGGCACGTTCAGGACCAGCGTCTCGCTGGCCAGGTTGATGGTGTTGTCGGCGTTGACGGTGAAGCGCGCCAGCCGGTTGACGCCGTCCCAGACGGCGAAGTCGGCGGCGGTGCCGGTGGCGGGCGCGCCACCGCCCGGTGTGCTGAGCGGGGGCGCGTAGTAGGCGTACACCCAGCGGTTGGTGGCGAAGTTGGGGTCGGCCTTGATGCCCTGGAGTCCCTCCTCGTCACCGGTGTAGACCGGGATGGTGCCGGCGATCTTGGTGTTGCCGGCGGCGTCGGTGTGCCGGATCACGCCGTTGCGGGAGGTGTGCAGCACGCCCCGGTCCGGCAGCACGGTGAGGCTCATCGGCTCGCCGGTCTCGGCCGCGCCCTTGGCCAGCTCCACCTGCTGGAAGCTGCTGGTGACGGTCGGTCCGCAGTCGGCGTCGACGGCGCCGGCCGCCGTCTGGATGCCGCCGAGCAGGTGTTGCCGGAAGGCCGCCTCGGAGTACGACGCGTCGGTGTGACCCAGGCCGGTGTACCAGGCCCGACCGCCGGAGTAGTTCTGGCACCAGGAGATCGGGTGGTCGGCGCCCATGCTGCCGCCGGTGTAGGTGGTCTCGTCCAGGGTGGCCAGCACGTGCGCGTTGCCGCGGGGGTTGGTGCGGTAGTTGTACAGCTCGTCGAACCGGCTCCACCGCTGCGGCAGCGTCTTCGTGGACGGGTGCACCTGGTCGGCGACCTTGACCGTGACGGTCTGCTCGGCCGGGTGCGAGGCGAAGTACGCCCCGACCAACCCGCCGTACCAGGGCCAGTCGTACTCGGTGTCGGCGGCGGCGTGCACGCCCACGTATCCGCCACCGCCGGTGAGGTAGCGCTCGAAGGCGGCCTGTTGGGCGGCGTTGAGCACGTCGCCGGTGGTGGAGAGCCAGATCACCGCGGCGAACCGGTCCAGGTTGGCATCGGTGAACTGGGTGGCGTCCTCGGTGGCCTCGACGGTGAAGCCGTTGGCCGCGCCGAGCTGCTGGATGGCGGCGATGCCCGGGGTGATGGAGCCGTGCCGGAATCCGGCGGTCTTGCTGAACACCAGCACGGAGAACGGTGCGGCGCTGGCCGTGGGTGGCGAGGCGACGATGCCGCCCGCCACGAGGATCGCGCTCAGCGCGACGCCCAGCCACGATCTCAGGGATCTGCGCACGGTGGAGGTCCTTTCGCGGTGCGGGGGTTGGCGTGCGCCGATCACGCCGGGACGGTGGGACGAGACATCTGCATGCATCGTTGCGGGCCGATAACCGGCGCGTCAAGAACTTCCGCATCATCCGTGAGAGCGTTATCTCCGCAGGTCAGAGGCGACCACGCTGAGCAAGATCGAATAACGGTTTTCGGGCCGCGAACCTGCCGGAGACGTCGAGTCGGACGCCGGCTTAGGCAAGGCTGGCCTATGCAAAATATCCCGGGAAGGGATGAGTTGTCCGGTCGTAAGCGGGTACCTGACCAACCCGCACCACCGACGGAAGCGAGATCGTCATGACCGACATGCTGGAGATGCCGCGGGTACACGAGTGCACCGTCACCGACTGCGGCTACAACCACGACGGCTGCCACGCGTTCGCCATCACCATCGGGCAGCAGAACGCCAACTGCGCCACGTTCATCGACACCTCGGCGAAGGGCGGGCTGGACCGCGTCATCGCCCAGGTCGGTGCCTGCAAGCGCGCCGACTGCCAGCACAACGCCGAGTTGGAGTGCCACGCGCCGTCCATCCGGGTCGGCCCGGGGCAGGACATCGCCGACTGCCAGACGTACCAACCGCGCTGAGCGCTGCCGGTCGCGGCCCGCGCCGGCCGCGACCGGCGCCGCTCAACGGCCGCCCGCGGCCAGCTCGGCGATCATGCCCTCGCAACTGCGGACGACAACCTGCGCGCCGCGCCGCTGCGCCAGCGAGAGCAGGGGGTCCTCCGCCCGGTCCCGCCAGCGCCACTGCGCGTCCGAGGCGGCCTCCCAGAGCCGCTGCGCGGTCGCTTCGTGCTCGACACCGAGCCGGGCGGCCAGGCCCACCCCGTCGCCGCCGACCAGCCGCTGCGCCTCGGCGGCCAGCTCCGCGTCGAACCCGAGCCGGGTGTTGCGCAGCGCCACCAACAGGCGTAGCTCCCGGAACTCGTGCGCGCCGGTGAGGATCTGCTCGACAGCGCCGGCCAACTCGGCGGAGCCCCGGGTGGGCTCCGCGCGCACCAGCGCCTCCACGGCGGCCAGCGCGGCGCGGGCCTTGAGGGCGTCCCGGCGGTCGAGGAAACAGCGGGTGATCGACTCCCGCAGCTCGGTCAGGCCGCTACGCCGGATCAGCTCGGCGGAGAGCGTCACCCGGCTGTCGAACCCGCTGCGCACCAGCGTCGCCGCCAGGCGGACACCGAAGAGCCCGAGCCGGCCCAGCAGCGCGGCCCGCGCCTCGGCCTCCAGTCGCACCGGCAGCTCGCCGCGCAGGAATCGGTCGGCGGAGATCAGGTGGGCGTCCAGGTCCGGACGGGGCATCTGGGCCAGGGCCGCGAGCGCGGCGACGTCCGACTCACCGAGGGTCCGGCCAGCCAGGCCGATCATCGCGCTGCACGCCACCACGTTCACGCTGAGCGCGCTCACCCGCGGGTCGCGGTAGTGCCGCCGGGCGAGCTGCCGGGCGGTGAGCAGGCCGTCGATCCGGCCGCCGCCGGTCTCGTCCGCCCGGGACAGCACCATGATCACGTGAACCGGCGCGGACTGCCCGACCGCGCCGTCGTGCCCGGCCTCCAGCACCCGCAGGTCGCTGTCGCGACCGTCGCGGGTCAGGTACAGCACCGCGTCCGCGTCGGTCAGCACCCGCTCCAACACCGGCGACCGGTCCTGCTCGGCGCCGCCGGCGACCGCCGGGGTGTCGATAAGCGTGACCTGGCGCAGCGCCCGCGTCGGCCACCGCACCACGATGTCGCGGACGTCACCGGCGCCCCAGCCCAGATCCACCCGCAGCCCGTTCGCGGACTTGACCACCGCCAGGTCCTGCGGCGGCTGACCGACCGGGTAGGCGGTGGCGCGCGGGGCGGGCCCGTCCTCGTACCAGGTGAAGACGTCCTCGGCCCGCTCGACCGGCGCGACCTCCTCGCCCATCAACGCGTTGACCACTGTGGACTTGCCGGAGCGCCACGGGCCCACGACGGCGATCCGTAGCGGCTGCTCCAACCGGGCAACCTGATGCCGCAACTGCCGCACGACACGCGGATTGTCGTGGTACAGCTCGATGGCCTGGTGCAGCAACCCCCACGCCGCCTCGTCCAGGCGCAGCCCCACCGTCATGCCTGCGGCTCCAGCAGCAGCGGGGCGGCGCCGCCGCCGGTCAACTGCTGGGCCTGCTCGTAGACCGCCGCCAACCGGGTCATCTTCAGTCTGATCTCGCGCTGCCGCTGCTCCCGGGCCGAGGCGTCGGTGTCCGCCTCCTGCTTCGCGCTGCGGAACGACTGGACGATGGCCTCCTGCAACTCCTCGGTCAGCGCGGTGAAGTGGTCCCGCAGCATCCGCTGCACCTGCCGGGCGGCGTCGCGGCACTCGCGGATCGTCCGGACGAAGAAGTCGTCCACGTGCCGCTGGATGGCGGTCTTCACGGTGGCCTGCCGGCGACGGAGCAACTGCTTGCTCTCGTCGCGGATGCTCTTGCCGCCGAAGAGCGCGCCGATGCCGACCGAGACCGGGTTGATCATCGGCATGCCGGCCAGGGTGGTGGCCAGACCGAACATCAGCATGCCGCCGTAGGAGCCCTTCATGCCGGTGAACAGTTTCTGGCCGGTGGTGAACCTGTCGATCATCGGTCGTTGCAGCTCGGGCACCCGGTCGCCGATGTCCTCCGGCATCGTCATCGACCAGGGCGGCAGCACGTCGTAGCCGTACCTGTCGAAGTGGGCCGCGACCCGCCGGGCGATCCAGTCGCAGCGCTGGATCAACCACTCGTGGTTCGCCTGCGCCGCCTCCACCAGGCTCCTGGTCAGCCAGTCGTCGAAGGTGTCCCAGGCGACCAACGGGTCGGCGGTGTCGAACGCCTCGTCCACGGTCCGCAGGATCTCCCGGGTCCGGTCGCGCAGGTCGTGCTCGATGTCGGAGAGCAGGTCGGTGATCTCGTCGGTCAGCGTGTTCTGCCATCGGGTGGAGCAGCGGCGCAGCTCGTCGACCTCGCGCTGCGCCGCGTGCAGCCGGGAGATCGGGCCGGACTGCTCCTCGGCGTCCTGGGTGGCCAGCTCCGCGCGCAGCGGCGCGGCCAACTGCTCCACCACCGTCCGGGCCACCGTCTGCACCGCCGCGCGGGCCAGGTGGTCGGCCTTGCCGGCCCGGTCGCGTCGCAGCCGGGCGATCAGCGCGGGGAAGCCGGACTCGGCGTTGAGGTCACGATCGCCGTTCACGGCGGCGCGCAGCCGCAAGGTGGCCGACACCGGGATCAGCGTCGCCGGCACCCCCGCCTCGGCCAGGTGCTGCCGGTTGCGCTCGGCGACCGTACGCCAGTCGGCCGCCAGGTCGGTCTTGCTCTGCACCACGACCACGTTCGGCTGTGACCGCATCACGTGCAGCAGCATGTTCAACTCGGCGACCGACAGCTCCCGGGTCGAGTCGGACACCAGCAGCACGGTGTCCGCCCGCGCGGGCGCCGCCACCTCGACACCGCCGCCGAGACCCGCGACCTCGTCGGTGCCGGGAGTGTCCACCAGCACCAGCCCGCCGCCGAGCAGCGCCCGGGGCACCCCGATCTCGACGTACGCCGGGCCACCGCCGGGTCGACGCCCGACCAGTCCGGCCACGCTCGCCGCCACCTCGGTGAGGGCCACCGGCGTCCGTTCGACGGTCACCGGGGCGGCCGTGCCGGCGGGACGGCCTGACGCCGGCGCCTGCGCCACGAGCGCGGACGGCGTCTCGGCGTGCCGCACCACCGTCGGCAGGACCGTCGTACGACCGTCGCCGACCGGGCAGGCCGGGGCGTTGATGATCGCGTTGATCAGCTGGCTCTTGCCCTGGTTGGGTTCACCGATGACCAGGACACGCAGCGTCGGGTCCAGCAGTTGGGCGCGCTTCTGTCGCACCGTCTGGAGCAGATCGCCGCGACCGTGTGCACCGCACGTACGGGCGATCTCGTCCAGCACGTCCAACCAGATCCCGGCCATCACCGCACCAAGTGTGCGGATTTCGGCTCAATTAGCAAGAGGAGCCGACCGGGAAACCGGGAAGGGCCGGATCGCCCGAGACGATCCGGCCCTCCGCTCCGACCGGAGGCAATGGTCAGAGCAGACCCCCGGTGACGCCGCCCAGCAACCCGTGGTCGGACGTGGCGTGCGAGTCGTCACCCAGCACGCCGTCGGTGACACCGCCGGTCACGTCACCGACCGTGCCGGTGACACCGGGGAGGAGACCGTCCACCTGGTGCGTGACACCGCCCACGACGGACGGCACGTCGAGCGGCGGGACCACACCGCCCACCACGCCGCCCTGGTGGCCGAGGCCGAGTCCACCGAGGGTGTCGTTGACGCCGAGAGAGTCCACGACGCCTCCGAGGTGACCGGTGGTGCCGGGGAGGACACCACCGGTCAGGTCACCGCCGAGCAGACCCGAGTCGACGCCGTCGAGCACGCCGGTCGGGTTGCCCACGGTGCCGGTGACGTCGCCGACCACCGGGTCCGCGATCGCGTCCACCGGCTGCACCACGTCGGCGTCGAGGGTGTGCGCCACGTCGTTGACGCCGGTGAGGTCGGTGTCGAGGCCCTGCGGGCCGACGCCCAGCCCGATCCCCGGCAGCACTGTGACGCCGGCGGCGGCGGTCGACGGGTCGACGGCGATGGCGCCGAGCACACCGGCCTTGACGTCCACACCGGTGGGAGAGCTGGTGATGCTGATCTGCTGCGCCACGCTCTGCAACTGACCCACCACGTCGGTGGTGTCGGTGAGCAGCGGGTCCAACCCGAGCTGCCCGACCGGGGAGGCCAGCGGCGCGACGCCCGCGCCCGGCGCGTAGTCGACGACCAGCGGGACGACGTCCTGCACGTCCGCCGCCGTGATGTCGGTGAGCCCCGCCCCCCGCAGCGCGCCCTCGGGGTCGAGGTCGAAGGCCGACCGCGCGTCCGGGTTCGTCAGCAGGTCGAGCACGAAGTCGTGGAGGGTCTGGTGCGAGTCCATGTGCCGAGGTCTCCTCGTGTGGCGGGTGTCGTTCGTCGACGGTGACGCTATTGCCGGGGCCGCTCCCCGGGCATCGGGGTTGAGCCCGCATCCGGGCCGGTTGAACTAGGGGGTCGACCACCTCGTACGTTAGGGGGACAGGGGGATGCCGTCCCGCCGAGATTAGGGTCCCGACCAGGGGCGGATCTCTGGTACGAACGTAGGAGCCCCGCAGGTTTCGCCGGGGGTGGGTCGCCAGGCAGCCGACGCCATCGCCACCGATCGGCCAACTCACGGGGAGAGACAGAGACGATGCCGTACGTCCTGGGGATAGACATCGGGAGCACCAACACGGCCGCCGCCGTGGTGCGGCGACACGGCATGACCTGGACCCGACCCGAGGCCGTGGCGCTCAGCGCCGGCGCGCCGGTGGTGCCCTCCACACTGCGCCTCGGTGAGGATGGCGCGTTGCACGTCGGCGAGCCCAGCACCGACGACGGCAGCCGCGTCACGCGGGACTTCGTCCACCGGATCGGCGACGACGTTCCCGTGCTGCTCGGCGGCGAGCCCTGCGCGCCGCAGACGCTGACCGCCGAGCTGGCCGCCTGGGTGGTGGAGCGGGTGCACGCCCTGGAGGGTGAGCCGGCCGAGGCCATCGTGCTCAGTCACCCGGCCCGGTGGCGCCCCTACCGCCGGGAGGTGCTGCACCGGGCGTTGTCCGACCTCGGCCTGCGGCACGTCACGCTGCTGCCCCGCACGGTGACGGTGGCCGAGAGCCACGCGGCACGAGGGTTCGCGGGCAGCACGGCGGTGGTCTACGCCCTGGGAGGCAACAGCTTCGAGGCGGCCCTGGTGCGGCGCACCGCGCGCGGCACCTACGAGACGTTCGGCACCCCGCAGGGCCTGGACTCGGTCGGCGGCGCCGACTTCGACGAGGCGTTGGCCGAGCACACCCGTACCGTGCTGGCCAAGGAGCTCGCCACTGCCGCGCGGCGCGGCACCCAGGCCGCGCTGCGCGGGCTGCGCGCGGAGTGCGACCGGGTCAAGCGGGTGCTGACCGTCGACCTCGGCGCCGACGTGGTGCTGCCCCTGCCGAACGGTCCGGCCCGGATCCCGGTGAGCCGGGCGCAGTTCGAGGCCATGATCCGCCCGACCGTGCAGGCCACCGTCGACCTCCTCCTGCGGGCCGTGCGCAGCGCCGACCTGGACCCGGCGCAGCTCGACGCGGTGCTGCTCGCCGGCGGTTCCACCCGGGTCCCGCTGGTGACCGAGCTGATCGGCGCGGCGTTGCCGATCCCCGTCGAGGTGGAACCGGACTCCCAGCTGACCGCCGCCACCGGGGCGGCCATGGCCGCCTGCCAGGTGGTGTCGCCACGCCCCCGCCCGCCGGCGCCGGCCCGCGTTCCGGCACCGGTCAGCGGCGCCGGCCGGGCCACCATCCCGGCGACCCGCCGCCCCCCGCACGCCACCACCGTGCCGGGTGATCCGCCACCGCGGCCCCCGGTCCGGGTCCTCCCACTGGAACTGCCGAAGCCGCCCCGCCTGGCACTGGCCCGCGGTCGGGGACGCGAAGGATGACATTAATGATCATGAACGACCTCGCCGAGTCGAGGCTGACGCTGGACAAGGGGCTACAGGCCCTGCTGGCCGCTGCCGCGCAGGACCCGACCGGTCCACTCGTCGTCGGCGTCGCCGGCCCCGGGGGCCACGGCAAGACGACACTGCTGGCCGAGCTGGAGCGGGTCCACCAGCGGGCCGGGCGCGCCGTGCGCACCACCGCTCCGCAGCCGGGTGAGCCGGTCGAGGACGCCACGCTGGTGCTGGTCGACGACGCGCACCTGCTCGACGACGCGCGGGTGGCGGTGCTGCTGCGGATGGTCGCCGCCCGGCGACACCGGCTGGTCGTCGCGCACCGCCCGTGGCCGCGCTCGGCGGCGCTCAGCGAGCTGGTCGACGCGCTGCGGCGCGACGGGCAGGCGGTGCCGCTCACGCCGTTCACCAGGGAGCAGACCGCCGCCTACCTCGCCACCATGCCCGAGCTGGGTCGTGGCGGCGATCTGGTCGACTTCGTCCACACGCAGACCGCGGGCGTACCCCGGGACGTCGAGCGGCTGGCCCGCGGCCTGGCCTCGGCCGAGACCCGGGCCGGCGGCCCGCTCCAGCCGCCCCGGTCGGTCCTCCTCGAATTCGCTCCGGACCTTGAGGTCGAGCCGGTCGCGGTACGACGGCTGCTGCTCGCCGTCGCGGCGGGCGGCGCACTGCCGGTGAGCATGCTCGCGGCGCTCCTGGGCGTCGACCCGGCCGGGGTGGACGAGGTCATCGCCACGACCAGGGCGGCCGGGCTGCTCGGCGCGGACGGCCGGCTCGCGCCGATCGTCCGGCGGGCCGTGACGATGCTCAGCCCGAGCACCGACCGCACGGCGGTGTGGCGTCGCCTGACCGAGTTGCAGCTCGCCCGGGGTGGCGCGGTGCTGCCGCTGGTCCGCTCCCTGCTCGCGGTCGGCGCGCTCGGTGACTGCCCGGCCGCCACCCTGGCCGCCGCGGCGGACGAGGCCCTGCCCGACGAGCCGGCGTTCGCCGCCGAACTGTTCGCCGCCGCCACGGCGGCCGGGCAGCCGGTCAACGCCCGGCAGGCGCTCGCCACGGCGCTCGCCGGCGACCTCGACGGCGCCCTACGGTTGGCGGACCGCCTGCTGGCCAACGCCGCTCCCGCGGACCGGGCCGCCGCGGCCATGGTCGCGGCGACCGCGCTGGCCCACCGTGGTCACGTCGGGCGCAGCGTCGAGCTGTACCGCTGGTCGGGGTCCGCCTCGGCCGTCGCCTTCGCCACCGTCGGCGGACTGGCCAGCGGCGACCCGGCCGCCACCGCCGGGACGCCGGCCGCCGACCCGGCCGGCGAACCGCCCACGCTGCACGCCAGCGCCGCCCGGCTGATGGCCGACGGGGTACGCGAGAGCGTGACCGGCGCGCCGACCGCCGCGCTCTCCGCCCTGGTGCAGGCTGCCGCGTTGCTGGAGCCGGACGGGCGGGCGGCGCTCCTGCCGGACAGCCCGGCGGCGCTGGCCGCGTTGACGGCGGTGCACTGTGGCGAGCTGGAGATCGCCGAGCGGGTGCTGCACCGCGCCCTGAGCGCCGGGGTCGGCGGCCCGCTGATGGCCCGCCGTCACCAGCTGTTGCAGGCCTGGATCCTGATGGTCCGGGGCGACATCCACGCCGCGTCCGAGCGCCTCGCCACCGCGACGCTCGACGGGCGGCAGTTGGAGTCCCGCGACCAGCTCTTCGCCGCCGCGATCCGGATGGGCGTCGCCCGGCGCACCAGCGACCTCGGCGCGCTCAAGCGCGGGTGGGGGCAGGCCCTGGAGGCGGTGGTCCGACACCCGGTGGACCTGTTCACCCTGCTGCCGCTGGGTGAGTTGGCCATCGCCGGCGCGCGGTTGGGTGACCTCGCCCGCCTGGAGCCGTACCTGCTCCAGGGGCGGTCGCTGCTCGGCCGGCTCGGCGACCCACCACTGTGGAGCGTGCCGCTGCACTGGAGCGAGCTGCACGCCGCCATCCTGACCGGCGAGCCGACGGTCGCCGACGGGCACGTCGCCGCGCTGCTCGCCGCCGCCGGCCACAGCCGGTACGCGGCGCTGGTCGCCGCCGCCGGGGAGAGCTGGGTGGAGGTCCTGCGGGGTGTCGTCGACCCGGTGCGGGTGGAGTCCGCCGCCCGTGGGCTGCACGACACCGGGCTGCGCTGGGACGGCGCCCGCCTGGCCGGGCAGGCGGCGATCCGGACGGCGGACCGGCGGGCGATGACGACCCTGCTGGAGTGCGCCCGCGCGCTCCAGGGGCGCCCACCCACCGGTCCGGGCGGGCCGGCACCGTCCACCGGCGCGAACCCGGCGCGCGCCGACGGCGCTGTCCAGCAGGGGCTCAGCGACCGCGAGTACGAGGTCGCCGAGCTGGTGCTGGCCGGGATGACCTACCGCGAGATCGGTGACCGGCTCTTCATCTCGGCGAAGACCGTCGAGCACCACGTGGCGCGGATGCGCAACAGGCTGAACTGCGCCAACCGCACCGAGCTGCTGGCCCTGCTGCGCACCCTGGTCGCCGACCGGGCCAGCGACACGGCGGGGCAGCCCTGGCCGCGGCGGGAGGGCCGATGACCCCCGCCGAGCTGCGGCTGACCCGGATCAGGCTCGTCGTGCTCGCCGCCGTCCTGGTCACGCTCTGGTCGTTCGCGGCCTACCCGGCCAGCCGGGACGTCGTCGACCTGCTCCGCGTACGGGCCCTGGCGGACACGCTGGGTCAACCGATCGACCGTCTGATCCTCGGTCTGCAGACCGAGCGCCGGATCACCGCGGAGACGATAGCCGGAGACGGCCGGACGGCGACCGCGTTGGCCGGGGCGCGGGAGAGCACCGACCGGGCCGCCGCCGAGGTCCGCGCGTTCACCGAGGGCCGCGACCTCCGGTTGGTCAGCGCCGGCGCGGTCCGCGACCGGGCCGACGAGCTGGCCCGACGGCTCGACGGCCTGGCCGCCACCCGCTCGGCGGTGGACACCACGGGGCGCGAGCAGGCCACCGCGACCGACGGGTACGACGAGGTCATCGACCTCGCCTTCCGGGTGTACGGCCCGGAGTGGGGCGCGTACGAGAGCGAGCTGGCCGCCGACACCCGGTCGGTGATCGCGCTGGCCCGCGCCCGGGAGATGCTCGCCCGGGAGGACGCGGTGGTCAGCGCGGCGCTGACCGGTGGTCGGCTCGACGTCGAGGAGCGCGGCGAGCTGGCCACCCGGGTCGGCAACCAGCGCTACGCACGTGCCGAGGCGGCCGCCGGCCTGCCCGACGACGGACGCGACACCTACCAGCGGCTGGCCGCCGGCCCCGAGTTCGCGAACCTGGTCGCCCTGGAGGACCGGCTGCTCACCGCGGGCGGCGCGGACGCCGGTGTCACCGGCCAGCAGTGGCGGGCCGCCGCGGACGCCGCCCTCGGCGCGTTGCAGACCGTGGTGACGAGCACCGCCCGGAGCAGCGTCGAGCGGGCCGCGCCGGGCGCCGCCGCGCTCGTCGCGCGTACCGGCGCCGTGGGGCTCGGCCTCGTCGTCGTACTCGTGCTCCTGTGGAGCTGGGCGGGGACGGTGCGACGCCTCACCGAGCAACCGGCCGGGCCGGACGCCGACACGCCGGCCCCGCCGGCCCCCGAGGCGCCGACCCCGGCGGCCCGCACCGAGCGGGAGCTGTTCCTGCGGCTGACCCAACGCAACCAGGGTCTGCTGCGCGAGCAACTGACGGTGTTGGACGGCCTGCAACGCCGGGAGCGGTCCGCCGAGGAGGCCGACGAGCTGTTCCGACTCGACCACCTCACCACCCGGGTCCGCCGTAACGTGGAGAAACTGATCGCCCTGTCCGGCGCGGTCCCGGCGCGCCGGTGGCGACGGCCGGTGCCGCTGCTCGACGTCGCCCGTGGCGCGGTCGCCGAGGTGCCGGACTACCAACGGGTCCTGATCGCCCCGCACTGGCCGTGGTCGCTCACCGGCCCGGCCGTGCCGGACGTCATCCACCTGCTGGCCGAGCTGATCGAGAACGCCCTCGCCTTCTCCCCGGCGGACACCACCGTCCGGGTCGGCGGCGAGCACCGACCGCTGGGATGCGCCGTCCTGGTCGTCGACGACGGGCCGGGTCTGGACCCGGCAGCGCTGGCCGAGGCGAACCACCTGTTCTCCCACCCCCCGGTGGAGGTCCCCGACCTCGGCCCGACGGGCTGGTACACCGTCGCCGTGCTGGCCGGCCGCTGCGGCGCCCAGGTCTCGCTGCGGCCCAGCCAGCGCGGCGGGGTGACAGCGGTCGTGCTGCTGCCGGCCGACCTGGTCACCGTCACCGGAACCGGCCCGGACGGCGCCGACACCCCGCGCCCGCCGGTCCGCGCCGACGCTCCCGGGCGGAGCGGCGACGACGCGCTGCCGACGCGGGTCCGCCACGCCGGACCGACCGGCCCCGAACACGGCAGGACCAGTGTCGACACGATCGAGATACCGATCGCGAGAACAGCAAGGAGACCTCGATGACGTCTGCAGTGATGACCGACGACGGCCTGACCGGCGCCCTGGACCGCATGGTCGACCGGGTGCACGGGGCGGAGTTCGCCGTGTTGCTCTCTCCGGACGGGCTACCGCTCGGCGGTTCGCGGCGGGTGGAGGCCAAGCTGGCCGAACAGATCTCCGGCGTGGTCGCCGGCCTGATCGCGTTGGGGCTGGCTGCCACCCGCACCTGCGACTCGGGTCGGCTGCGTCAGGTCGTGGTGCAGATGTCGCGGGCGTTCCTGTTCATCGCCACCATCCCGAACGGAACGATCCTCACCGTGCGGATCGCCGGTGACGACGTCGAGGTCGGCGACATGGCGTACGAGGTGGCGCTCTTCGTGGGGCAGGCCGAGCGGCACCTGCCGATCACACTGGGGCCGGCCTCGTCAGCGACGATCGGGGACGCCGGTGCACTCCAGCGGCGTCGTTGACGAGGCGTGGTACGACGACGACGCGGGACCGGTCGCCCGGCCGTACACGATGACCGGTGGGCGTACGGCGCCCACCCGCGGTGAGTTCGACCTGATCTCCCTGGTCGTCGCCCGGCGCGGTGTCGCGCCCCGCACGCCGCTCTTCCCCGAACAGGCGCGGATCGTCGAGCTGTGTCACCATCCAGTGTCGGTGGCCGAGGTCGCCGCCGAGCTGGACCTCCCGTTGGGAACCGTCCGGGTGCTGCTCGGCGACCTGCTCACCGCCGGGCTGGTCGAGACGCACGAACCGCCGATGCTGTCCGAGCTGCCGACCGAGCACCTGCTCGAGGCGATACTCGTCGGGCTCCGCGCCCTGTGACGGCGCGGGGTGCCACAGGCGCGCCCGCGACGAACCGAAGGAGAGACAGGCAGTGCCGGCAACACCACCCCAGCAACGTCGTACCGTGGCGATCATCCTGCTCGACCGGGTCGTGGCCTTCGCCACCACCGTACGGCGGGTGCTCACCGGCCGGGAGGACGTCTCGCGAGCCGCCTGGGTGGCCGTGATCGCGGCGCTCGGGGTGCTGGTCGCGACGGTCATGTCCGTCGTCGGGGTGCTGCGGACTCCGGAGAAGCTGACCCCGGTGACCCTCGACCCGGCACCGTCCGTGGACCAGGTGGGCTCGTCACCAGACACACCCCGCGCGCAGGCCCGGCCGGCGCTCACCAGCCCGACGGAGCCCGTTCCCCCGCCCGCCCCGTCCGCCTCGGTCGCGCCCACCACCGGGGCCTCCACCCGACCCGCGCCGACCGGCACGACCGTCGCACCCACTCCGGCGGCCCTGCGCGCCGACTTCGCCGTCACTGACAACGCCCTGCTCAGCTACGGTGCCGCGGTGACGCTGAGCAATCCCGGGGAGGTCCCGGTGCCGCAGTGGACCCTGGTCGTGACGCTGCCCCGCGAGTCGTTGCGGATCACCGGGGTGCAGGGCGCGCAGGCCAGTCACGACGGTGCGGTGTGGACGTTCGTACCGGACGCCGCCCCGGTGCCGGCCAGCGCCTCGACCCGGGTCACGTTCCGGGTCAACGGCTCGCTGACCGGCGCGGCTCCCACCGGCTGCGCCATCGACGGGGCCGCCTGCGCCGGCCTGCCGGGTGCCTGACACCGGTGACGGGGACGGCCGGGTGGCGAGCATGTTTCATGCTTGAGTGGTGATTCGCTTCCTCCTGAACGTGCTGTGGCTCATCTTCGGTGGTGGCATCGTGCTGGCGTTCGGCTACGGCGTCGCCGCGCTGATCTGCTTCCTCCTGGTGGTGACCATCCCCTTCGGCGTGGCGTCGCTGCGCCTCGCCGTCTACTCGCTGTGGCCGTTCGGCCGCACCCTGGTCCCCAAGGCGGGCGCGGGTGTCGGCTCCGGCGCGGCGAACGTCCTCTGGGTGGTGCTGGCGGGCTGGTGGCTCGCGCTCTCGCACATCGTGGCGGGCATCGCGCTCTGCGTCACGGTCATCGGCATTCCGTTCGGCATCGCGAACTTCAAGCTCGTGCCCGCCGCCTTCTGGCCGCTGGGCCGCGAGGTCGTGGACGCGGCGTGAGAGACGCGGGCGAGGCCCGCTGATCGGGGAAGGGGGGACACGACACCCCCGCCACTCCTAACGTATAGCGCACTGGGGGGCTTGCGGCAAGACCCGGTATGTGCCGCAAAATCGTCGGCCGAGCCCAGAATCTGCCGAAATGGAAGTCTCCCTGTGCACTCTCTGCCGACCTCGGTGTTCGCCCTCCCCGCGCATCTCGCCCCCAAGGCCGACCCGGCGTTGATCGGCCGCGACGAACAGCACTTCGCCGCCATGGCGGCGGGTCTGGCGCAGCTCGGCGCCGAACTGTCCGACCGCCTGGAGTCGGCGCGGCGGGCCCCCGGCGGTAAGGGTCGGCAGGCGGTGGACCGGGACGACGAGGTCCGCCGCCTGACCGCCCGACTACGCGCGCTCAGCCGTTACGGGTTGGACCTGTGCCTCGGCCACGTGGTCGAGGCGGGCAACCCCGAACCCGTGTACATCGGGCGTCGCGGCCTCACCGACAGCGCCGGACGGCGGTTGCTGCTCGACTGGCGCTCCCCCGCCGCCGAGCCGTTCTTCGGCGCCACCCACGCCAACCCGATGGGACTAACGAGCCGCCGCCGCTACCGCTGGACCCGGGGCCGGATCACCGACTACTGGGACGAGGTCTTCACCGCTGACGGTCTCGTCGGGCACGCCGTCTCGCTCGACGACCAGTCCGCTTTCATCGCCAGCCTGGGCAGCGCCCGGTCGCCCCGGATGCGGGACGTGCTCAGCACGATCCAGGCGGACCAGGACGCCATCATCCGGGCGGGCTCGGCCGGCGCCCTCGTCGTCGACGGCGGCCCGGGCACCGGCAAGACCGTCGTCGCCCTGCACCGGACCGCCTACCTGCTCTACGCCGACCCACGCCTCGGTCACCGCCGGGGCGGCGTGCTCTTCGTGGGCCCGCACCAGCCGTACCTGTCCTACGTCGCCGACGTGCTGCCCAGCCTCGGCGAGGAGGACGTGCAGACCTGCACGCTGCGGGACCTGGTCCCCGAGGGGGCCACGGCGGGCCCGGAGACCGACCGGGACGTCGCCCTGGTGAAGTCGTCCGCACGGTGGGTCACCGCTATCGACGCCGCCGTGCGGTTCTACGAGGAGCCGCCGACCACAGCGATGACGATCACGACCGACGACGCCGAGATCCGGCTCGACCCCGACGACTGGACCGACGCGTTCCGGGCGCCCGGACCGGGCACCCCGCACAACGAGGCGCGGGACGAGGTCTGGGAGGAACTGCTCACGATCCTCGTCGACAGGTACGACGGCGACGAACCGGAGGACCACCTGCGGGCCTCGCTGTCACGGAACCGGGACCTGCGCACGGCGTTGCACCGCGCGTGGCCGCTGCTCGACGCGGCCGACGTCGTCGGCGACCTGTGGACGGTCCCCGCGTACCTGCGCCGGTGCGCGCCCTGGCTCAGCCCGGAGCAGATCCGCGCGGTGCAGCGCAGCGACCCGCGCGCCTGGACGGTGTCCGACCTGCCGCTGTTGGACGCGGCGCGACAGCGGATCGGCGACCCGGACCGGCCGGGGCGCGCCCGCCGGGGGGACCCCGACGCCGCCGTGCACCGTGAGCACCTGGCCCGGGTCGTCGACGAACTGCTCGCCGCCGACACCTACGACGACGGCGAGGGCCTGCTGACGATGCTGCGCCAACCGGACCTGCGGGACGTCCTGGCCGACGACGCCGGGGCCGCGGACACCGATCGGGACCTGCTGGCCGGGCCGTTCGCGCACATCGTCGTCGACGAGGCGCAGGAGCTGACCGACGCCCAGTGGCAGATGCTGCTGTCCCGCTGCCCGTCGCGCAGCCTCACCATCGTGGGCGACCGCGCCCAGGCCCGACACGGGTTCACCGAGTCGTGGCGGGAACGCCTCGGGCGGGTCGGGCTCGACCGGATCGCGCTGGCCTCGCTCACCGTCAACTACCGCACGCCGGAGGAGGTCATGACGGAGGCCGCGCCGGTCATCCGGGCCGCGCTCCCGGACGCCAACGTGCCGACCTCGATCCGGAGCACCGGGCTTCCCGTCACCCGGGGACCGGTCGCCGACCTGGACGCCGTCCTGGACAGCTGGCTCGCCGCGCACGACGAGGGGATCGCCTGCGTGATCGGCGACCCGACGTTCGCGCCGACGCCCCGGGTCCGGTCGCTGAGCCCGGAGCAGGCCAAGGGGCTCGAGTTCGACCTGGTCGTGCTCGTCGACCCGGAATCCTTCGGTACGGGGATCGAAGGGGCCGTCGACCGGTACGTCGCGATGACCCGGGCGACCCAGCAACTCGTGATCCTGACGAGCTGACGACCTGACCCCGACCACGCTCCCGCTTCACAGTTTTCGATACCGGATACGCTGCGCCCTGTGGAGTTCCAGGTGCTCGGGGATGTCGCGGCCAGCCACCAGGGCAACCCCGTTGAGCTGGGTCGACGGCAGGAGCGCTGCCTGTTGGGGTTGCTGCTGCTGGAACCCGGCCGGGTGCTGCGGACCGACCGTCTGATCGAGCTGCTGTGGAACGACGCCGACGCGACCGACCGGCGGGCGACGGTGCACACCTACGTGGCCCGCCTGCGGCGGCGACTCGCCCCGTACGGGGTCCGCATCGTGACCCGCGGCGGCGGCTACCTGATCGATGTGGACGCCGCGACCGTCGACCTGCACCGGTTCACCGCCGAGGTGGAGCGGACCCGGACCATCGCCGAGCCGGCGGTACGGGCGCAGGCGCTGGCGGCGGCCCTCGACCTGTGGCGTGGTCCGCTGCTGGCCGGGGTCGCGGACGAGACGGTGCGTCAACGCCTCGGACGTGACCTCGAGGAGCGGCGGCTCGTCGCGTTCGAGCAGCGGGTGGAGGCCGAACTCGCCGCCGGTGAGCACGTCCGGGTGGTCGGCCTGCTGGCCGACCTGGTGCGCGAGTTCCCCACCCGGGAGCGCGGGATCGAGCTGTTCATGCTGGCGCTCACCCGGGCCGGTCGGCGTACCGAGGCGCTCGAGGTGTTCCGCGACGCCCGCCGCACGCTCGTCGAGGAGTTCGGTGTCGAGCCCGGGACGGATCTGCGGCGCCTGCACCAGCGGATCCTCGCCGACGATCCCGGCCTCGCGCTGCCGACGCCCGGTGGCGCGGACGGCGCCTACGCCGCGCCGCGACACCTGCCGCGGGACGTCCCGGGATTCGTCGGCCGGACCGCTGACCTCCTGGCCCTGGACCACGCCCTCAACGGCGGCGGCGCGTCCCGTGGGGTCGCCGCGATCTACACGATCGGCGGCATCGGCGGGCTGGGCAAGACGGCGTTGGCGGTGCACTGGGCGCATCGGGTGGCGTCGCGTTACCCGGACGGTCAGGTGTTCGTCAACCTGCGTGGCCACGGCGCGGACGCGCCGACCCGGCCGATCGACGCGCTCGGCCAACTGCTGCGCGGGCTGAGCGTGCCACCGGGGCGGATTCCGGTCGACGTCGACGAGGCGTCGGCCCTGTACCGGTCCACCCTCGCGGACCGGCGGGTGTTGGTGGTGCTCGACAACGCCGCCTCGTCCGAGCAGGTGCGGCCCCTGCTGCCGGCCTCGGCGCAGTGCCTGACGATCATCACGAGCCGTAACCGTCTGGACGGGCTGGTCGCCCAGGAGGGAGCGCGGAGTCTGCGGCTGGGGCTGCTCAGCGACGACGAGGCGTACCAACTGGTGGTGACGATGATCGGCGCGGACCGCGCGGCGGCGGCGGGCCGTGACCAGATCGTCCGCCTGGTGGCGCTCTGTGGACACCTGCCGCTGGCGGTGCGCGTCGCCGCCGCGCGGGTCGTCGTGGACGAGCGGCTGACCGTCCCGGATCTGCTGGGTGAGCTGACGAACGCCCGGGAACGGTTGTCCGGGCTCGCCGTCGAGGGCGACGCCGCGGTACGCGGCGTCTTCGCGGTGTCCTACCAGGCGCTGTCGGCCGCCTCGGCGCGCGTGTTCCGGCTACTGGGCCTGGTGCCGAACACGGCGCTCTCGGCGGCGGCGGTGGCCGTCCTCGTCGGCGAGCCGGAGAGCCGGGTCCGGGACCGCATCGCGGACCTGGTCGACAGGCACCTCCTCGACGAGGCCGGCGCGGGCCGCTACCAGATGCACGACCTGCTCCGGCTGTACGCCGCCGAGCGGGTCGAGGCGGAGGACTCGGCCGACGACCGCCACGCGGCGGTGGGACGGCTGGCCGACGCGTACGTCCAGCAGGGGGTTGCCGCCCAGGCGGTGTTCCACCGGGTCCGCGCGACGGTGCCCATGCGCTTCGCGCATCCGCTCGCCGAGCCGCCGCGCTTCGACTCGATGGACGCCGCCACCGAGTGGTTCCAGCTGGAGGGCGCCAACCTGCTGGCGCTGGTCCGGATCTGCGACGGCCTCGGCCTGGCCCGGGAGACCTGGCAGCTCACCGACTGCCAGTACCCCTTCCTGGTACGCACGCACGCGCTGACGACGCTGCGCGAGACCCAGGAGCTGGGGGTGGCCGCCGCACGTCGCGACGACCGGCCGGACGCCGAACGACTGATGGCGAACGGACTCGGCGTCGCCTACGCGCTGAGCCGGGACTTCGAGCAGGCCATCCGGTGGATGAAGCACGCCGCGCAGGCCAACCTGGCGAACAGCTCGCCGCGCGACGAGATCGTCAGCCAGATGAGCATCGGCAACGCCTACGGGCAGAAGGGCGACTGGGCGGAGGCCGAGAGGCACCTGCGGCTGGCCATGGCGGGCGCCCGACGACTGGACGACACGTTCATCCTCTGCGTCTGCCTGAGCAACCTCGGTTGGCTCTACACCGAGCAGGGCCGGGCGCAGGAGTCGCTCGGCCTCCTCGAAGAGGCGTTGCGGATCGCCGTCGACAACGACATCACGCAGCAGATCCCTCCGCTGGAGGTGCACCTGGCGCACCAGAACGCGAACCTCTCCCGGTACGCGGAGACGGTCCGGCACGCCCGGACCGCTGTGGCACACCGGCACCTCGGAGACCGGCTCAGCACCGCCCGCGCCCTCTACTGGCTCGGGGTGGGTCTCGACGGCCTCGGCGGCACCGAGGAGGCCGTCGGCTACTGGCGCGAGTCGGCGGAGCTGATGACCGAGATCGGCAGCGGTGACGTCGAGTATCCGGTCGCCGCCCTCACGCGGGCCGGTCAGCACCGGAGCTGAGCCCGGCGACGACCGCCCCGTTGGTAAGGGTTTGGTCAGCGCGCCACGCCACCCTCTCAGGTGCGGTCCGCGCGGCTCACCATGCCGGCGGACCCCGGGGTGCTGCTCATCCGGGGGGATGCGCACGAATTGTCTCCGCAGGGCCAACACGGGGTGGCCCTGCGGAAACCGTTCGTCCGGCCAACTCCGGTCCTACTGGCCCAGCGTCACGCGCAGGGTCCGGGCACCCCACGCGCACCGGGGCGGACGGCGCCTACCGCGCGCAGGTCAGGGTCAGACCGTCGGGCGTCGCACCGGTCGCCACGAGCATTCCGAACGTGGTCACCCCGTCCAGCGCCAGCGCTCCGTTGTAGGAGGCGTTGCCGACCACGACGTCGGCACCGGTCGTCTCGGCCACCCCGCCCCAGACCGACTGGACGCGCTCGTCGCCGGACCACCGCCAGGAAACCCGCCACCGGTCCAGCGGCTCGACACCGGTGTTGCGGACCGTGACCGTGGCGACGAATCCGCTGCCCCAGCGGGCGTCGATCGTGGCCGTCGCCCGGCACGACGTCAGCGGAGCGGTCCGGGCGGCCGCGAACGCGTACGGGTCCCGTCGCCCGTCGGCGTCGGTGAACCGGTACCAGTACTCGGTGTCCGGGTTCAGCCGATCGAAGGTCACCGCGCCGTTGCGTTCCGGTCCGGTGACGACCTCGCCCACCGGCGAGCGCCACTGCTCGGCGTCCTCCCGACTGGCGTAGAGGGTGACAGTCATGGGCAGGTTGTAGCCACAGGGCGGGGCGAAGAACACCCAGTACGAGATGGTCAGGCTCGTGGTGGTCGCGCCGGTCACGGTGGCGGTGATCGGCAGCGCGGGCGGGCAGGCCGGCGTCGGCGTGGCGAGGGGGGTCACCTCGGCGGCGGTGGTCGCCCCGGCGGCGGTGGTCACCCCGGCCAGGGTTGCCAGCGCCAGGGTGGTGACGGCGAGGAGCTTGCGAAGCATCGGGTACCTCCGTGGTTGCCGGGCACCGGTGCCGAGTGGGTCGGTGCCGCGCTCGGGTGTCCGGTCGCCGACGGGGTTGCCCGGCACGGGGTGGCCCGGCCACCTCGCGCGCCCCGCGGACCGGAGGGAGATGCGGTACGCGCTGGCTCCCCGAGCACGACCGAAGCACAGCATGGCAGTCGACGAGGATCGATACAAGCAGGTCCCGAACCGGTCGAACGACGGCCGCCTCGTCTTCGCCGGAGGGTTACCGGCCGGGCCCCCGCGCCGAGAATGATTCAGGGCGGTCTATCCATCCGGAGACGGGAGCACACATGCTCGACGCAACCACAGCGGCCCGGCGACCCCGGCCGGTGCGGGCACTGATCGCGGCCGGCGCCGCAGCGGTGCTGGCCACCGCCACACTGACCATCCCGACCCCGGCCACCGCCGCCGTCAGCCGGGCGGAACTGGCGCTGCGCTGGGCGCCCATCCACTACCAGGATGTCGACGCCACCGGCAGCCACGCCCTCAGCGGCCGGTCGGACTACCTCACCCGTGTCGACTTCGACGGCGACCTGAACGGCCGCAACAACTGGGACCGGGCCGGGCAGACAGGGGTTTCCTTCGCCGCCCACGCGTACTACTCCGTCGTCGAGACGAACACCCACTGGTACATCACGTACCTCTTCTTCCACCCGCGCGACTGGACCGACCACCCGTTCTTTGAGACCGAGCACGAGAACGACGGCGAGGGCGCGCTGTTCGCGATCGAGCGCGACGGCTCGGCGTACGGCGTGCTGCGCTCGGCGGTCACCGTCGCGCACAGCGACTTCTTCTCGTACACGCCGGCCGGCAGCACCTGGACCAGCGGCGGGGAGAGCATCGACGGCACCCTGCGGTTCCAGGCGTCGCCGCACGACACGTTCACGCACCCGGTCACCGCGCAGGAGGCCCAGGGCCACGGCCTCAAGGCACACCCGCAGTACGACATCAACGGTGACGGCCTGGTCTACTACCCGTCGACGGTCGCCGAGACGCCGAGCGGCGGCAACGACCGTGACGTGCGGTACCAACTGATCGACATCTTCGCCGCCGACGGTCTCTGGGCCCAGCGCGCCAATCCGAGCCTCTTCGCCGGCCTGGGCACCTTCGCCGGCGACACCTCCGGTGATTGCGGCGTCGGCACCTGGAGCTGTTCGACCAACTCGGCCAACGCGCCCTGGGGTTGGGACGACGGCGACGACGCGCCCGCGCGCGGCGAGATCGCCAGCGACCCGGCGAAGTTGGCGGCGGCGTACTTCACGGTGCCCAGCGGCCTGGCCCGCACCTACAGCTACAACCCGTACGCCGGCGCGGCGGCGGCGCTCGCCGAGGCGGCGCGCACGGCCACCCCGACCGTGGACTGATCCCCGCGTCTCCCCGGGGGCGGGCCGTGCGGCCCGTCACCGGGGAGACGGGTCGACCCGCACCCGGTCGCTCTCCGCGTCGGACAGGAAGGACGACAGCGCGTGACCCTCCGCGACGACGGCGGCGTGCTCCACCCGGGTCAGCGCCCGCAGCGGGCGGACGGTCACCGTGCCGGACTCGACGCTCCAGGTGGCGGCCACCCGACCGTCGACGAGCAGCACGCGTTCGCCGGCCACCGAGAGGAGACGGTGCGCGTCGTCGATGATCCGGCTGCGGTCGTCGTAGCCCAGGATGGCGTTGTCGAACGCCGGCAGGAACCGCACCGGGGCGGGGGTCTCCGGGTCGGGGCGCGGCGCGTCGGCGAGGTCGAGCAGCTTGCGCCCGCGCTCGTCACGGAAGACGACCAGCTCGTCGCGCATCGCCGTCACCGCGGTCGGCAGACCGGCCAGACCGCACCAGGCGCGCAGGTCGGCGGTGGCGGCCGGGCCGAACGCGGCCAGGTAGCGGCGGACGAGCAACTGGCCGACCTCGTCCACACCCTCCGCCGTGGACGGTGCGATCCGCCGGCCCAGCCATGCCTCGAGCGGCGCGTAGCGCGCGCCCCCCTTCGCCCGCCACAGCCCTCGTGGCGGCAGCTGCGCCATCGGCACCAGCGCGACGGCCAGCTCACCCAACGCCTGCGGCGCGGACGACGGCCACCGCTCGGCGAGCGCCCGCCCGATCTCGGCCATGGAGCGGGGCGCGCCGTCCGCCAGCAGGGCGTGGGCGGCGGCGGTCAGGTCGGTCGAGGTGACGGTGGGTGGGTTGCCTCCGGCGGGTACCGTTCCCGGCACGCCGTGTCGACCGGCTGCCGGCCCGGTGAAAGCGGGCCGGGCCGGGCGAGGCAGCCCCCGGCGATACCAAAAACTTTTGTTAGGTTCCTACAACCGAGGGACTGCTGGTTCAGTGGTAGCGCCATAGCGCTGGCAGCCGGCAGGCGGAAAGGTGATCACTGCTGGGAGCCGTCGTGTCCCGGCGGGTAGTCCGAGGTCTAGCTAAGGGGTCAGTCGGGTGTTCAACCGTGTCGCCATCGTCAACCGTGGTGAAGCCGCCATGCGGCTCATCCACGCGGTCCGCGAGCTGGCCGCGGAGACCGGCAACCACATCGAGACGGTCGCTCTCTACACCGATGTCGACCGCACCGCCACGTTCGTGCGCGAAGCGGACATCGCCTACGATCTCGGCCCGGCGTCCGCCCGGCCGTACCTCAACCTGGCGCTGCTGGAACAGGCCCTGACCGAGACCGGGGCCGACGCGGCGTGGGTCGGCTGGGGGTTCGTCGCCGAGGACCCGGCGTTCGCGGAGCTGTGCGAGAAGATCGGCGTCACGTTCGTGGGGCCGAGCCCGGACGCCATGCGCCAGCTCGGCGACAAGATCGGCTCGAAGCTGATCGCCGAGAAGGTCGGCGTGCCTGTCGCACCGTGGAGCCGGGGCGCCGTCGAGACGCTGGCCGCCGCCCAGAGCGCCGCGGCCGAGATCGGCTACCCGCTGATGCTCAAGGCGACGGCCGGCGGCGGCGGGCGCGGCATCCGGGTGATCCGCAACGAGGCCGAGCTGGTCGACGCGTACGAGCGCACCAGCCAGGAGGCCGCACGGGCGTTCGGCAGCGGCATCGTGTTCCTGGAGCGCCTGGTCACCGGGGCCCGGCACGTCGAGGTGCAGGTGATCGCCGACGGGCAGGGCACCGCGTGGGCGCTGGGCGTACGCGACTGCTCGGTGCAGCGGCGCAACCAGAAGATCATCGAGGAGTCGGCGTCGCCGGTGCTCGAACCGACCCAGGCCGCCGAGCTGAAGACGGCGGCGGAGCGGCTGGCGGTGGCCGTCGGCTACCGCGGCGCGGCGACCGTCGAGTTCCTCTACCACCCCGGCGACCGGCTCTTCGCGTTCCTCGAGGTCAACACCCGTCTCCAGGTGGAGCACCCGATCACCGAGCTGACCACCGGGTTCGACCTGGTGAAGGCGCAACTGCACGTCGCCGCCGGCGGCCGGTTGGAGGGCGCGCCGCCGGCCGAGCGCGGGCACGCCATCGAGGCCCGGCTGAACGCTGAGGACCCGGACCGCGACTTCGCGCCGTCGCCGGGCCGCATCGCCCGGTTGGACCTGCCGAGCGGCCCCGGCGTCCGGGTCGACACCGGGGTCAGTGAGGGCGACACCATCCCGGCCGACTTCGACTCGATGATCGCGAAGATCATCGCGTACGGCCGGGATCGCGACGAGGCGCTCGGCAAGCTGCGCCGGGCGATGGCGAACACCACGGTGATCATCGAGGGCGGCGCGACGAACAAGAGTTTCGTGCTCGACCTGCTCGACCAGCCCGAGGTGATCGACGCCAGCGCCGACACCGGCTGGATCGACCGGGTCCGGGCCGAGGGCCGCCTCGTCACGCACCGCCACTCCGCGGTCGCCCTCGCCGCCGCCGCCATCGAGGCGTACGAGGAGGACGAGCGCGCCGAGCAGCACCGGCTGCTGTCCACGGCGGCCGGCGGTCGCCCGCAGGTGCAGCACGCCAGCGGCCGTCCGCTGGACCTGAAGCTGCGCGGGGTCGGTTACCGCACGCGCGTCGCGCGGGTCGGCGCGCACCGGTTCCGGGTCGGCATCGAGGTCGGCGCGGTGGTGCGCACCGCCGATGTCGAGCTGGACCGCTTCGACCGGCACACCGGGCAGATCGTCGTCAACGGCATCCGTTACCGCCTGCTCACCGGCTCCTACGGGCCGACCCACCTGGTCGAGGTGGACGGTGTGACGCACCGGGTCAGCCGGGACGAGGGCGGCGTGCTGCGCTCCCCCATGCCCGCGCTCGTCGTCGCCACGCCGCTGGAGGTCGGCGCCGAGGTCGAGGCGGGCGCGCCGGTGCTGGTGCTGGAAGCGATGAAGATGGAGACGGTGCTGCGGGCGCCGTTCCGGGCACGGCTGAAGGAGTGCGCCGTCGCGGTGGGCAGCCAGGTGGAGGCGGGCGCGCCGCTGCTGCGCCTGGAGCCGCTCGCCGACGACACCGCCGAGGCCACCGCCGACCCGGCCACCGACACCGTCGAACTGGACCTGCCGACCGCCACCGGGGGCGCGTCGGCGCTACAGCGCGCCACCCGCGGTCAGGAGGACCTGCGCGGCCTGCTGCTCGGTTTCGACGTGGACCCGCACGACGACCGGCGGGTGCTCGACGACTACCTCGTCGCCCGGAGGGCGGCCACCGAGGAGGGCCAGCGGCCACTGGCGGCCGAACTCGACCTCATCGAGGTGTTCGCCGACCTCGCCGAGCTGAGCCGCAACCGGCCGACGGGCGAGGACGGCGGCGGCGCCGCCCACGTGCACAGCGCCCGGGAGTACTTCCACACCTACCTGCAGAGCCTCGACGTCGAGCGGGCCGGGTTGCCGGATGCCTTCCAGAGCAGGCTCGCCAAGGCGCTCGGCCGGTACGGCGTCACCGACCTGGAGCGCTCCCCCGCCCTCGAAGCCGCCGTCTTCCGGATCTTCCTCGCCCAGCAACGGGCCGCCGCGGACGCCACCGTCGTCGCGGCGCTGCTGCGCGCCTGGCTGCGGGAGAACCCGCCGGCCCCGGCGTTGCGCGAGCCGGCCGGTCTCGCGTTGGAGCGACTGATCGCCGCGACGCAGGTCCGTTTCCCGGTGGTCGCCGACCTCGCCCGTGGCGTGGTGTTCGCCTGGTTCGCCCAGCCGCTGCTGCGTCTGAACCGGGCCCGTGTCTACGTCGACGTCCGTGGGCACCTGCGGCACCTGGACGCGCACCCGGACGCGGCGGACCGCGCCGAGCGCGTCGCCGAGATGGTCCGCAGCACCGAGCCGCTGGTCCGCCTGCTCGGCCGGCGACTCATCCGCGACGGCCTCGACAACGCGGTGATGTTGGAGGTGCTGACCCGGCGGTACTACGGCAACCGGGCGCTCACCAGCGTGCGTACCCAGCCGGTCGCGGGTTGCACGTTCGTTGTCGCCGAGCGCGCCGACTCCAGCGTGGTCTCCGCGGCGGTGCGCTTCGACGCGCTGGGTGACGCCCTGCGCGGCCTGGCCGAACTGGCCACCGGCGAGGGCTCGGTGGACGCCGACATCTACGTCGGGTGGGAGAACCAGCCGGCGGACTTCGACGCGATGGCGGCGGCGTTGACCGAGGTCATCGCGGCGCACCCGTTGCCGCCGCAGGTCACCCGCCTGACCACCACGGTGGCGGGTCGTCGTGGCGCGGTGATGCACCACCACTTCACCTTCCGCCCGTCCGGCGCCGGGCTGACCGAGGACCGGCTGATCCGCGGTCTGCACCCGTACATCGCGCAGCGGATGCAGATGGACCGGTTGCACAGGTTCGACCTGACCCGGCTCCCGTCGTCGGACGAGGAGATCTACCTCTTCCAGTGCGTCGCGCGGGAGAACCGCTCCGACGAGCGACTTGTCGCGTTCGCGCAGGTGCGCGACCTCACCGAGCTTCGGGAGCAGGACGGTCGGCTGGTCGCGCTGCCGACGACCGAGGGCGTCATCGCCGCCTGCCTCGACTCGATCCGCCGCGCCCAGTCGCTGCGCCCGTCCAAGACGCGCTTCAACACCAACCGGATCGTGGTGTACGTCTGGCCGCCGAGCGAGCTGACCCGCGAGGAGATGGAGATGATCGCCGGGCGGGTGCGCCCGACGACGGCGGGCGCCGGGCTGGAGGAGATCCTGTTCATCGCCCGGCAGCGCGACCGGCGGACCGGCGAGCTGACCAAGATCGCGGTACGGATCTCGTTCGACGCGGTGGGCAACGCCGAACTGGTCGTCGGGGAGCCGCCGGTCGAGCCGATCGAGCCGCTGGACGAGTACCGGCTGAAGGTGCTGCGCGCGAGCAGCCGCAACACCGTGTACCCGTACGAGCTGACCGCCCGGCTCGGTGACTTCGTCGAGCACGACCTCGACGACGCGCACGCGTTGACGCCGGTGGACCGGCCGAAGGGGCGCAACACCGCCGCCATCGTCGCCGGTGTGGTCACCACGCCCACCGAGCGCCACCCGCAGGGTGTCACCCGGGTGGTGCTGCTGGGCGACCCGACCAAGTCGCTGGGCGCGCTGTCCGAGCCGGAGTGCCGGCGGGTGATCGCCGCGCTGGACCTGGCCGAGCGGATGGGGGTGCCGCTGGAGTGGTGGGCGTTGTCCGCCGGGGCGCGGATCTCGATGACGTCCGGTACGGAGAACATGGACTGGGTGGCCGCGGCGCTCAAGCGGATCGTCGAGTTCACCCAGGCCGGCGGTGAGATCAACATCGTCGTCGCGGGCATCAACGTGGGCGCGCAGCCGTACTGGAACGCCGAGGCGACGATGCTCATGCACACCAAGGGCATCCTGGTGATGACGCCGGACTCGGCGATGGTGCTCACCGGTAAGCAGTCGCTGGACTTCTCCGGCGGGGTGTCCGCCGAGGACAACTTCGGCATCGGCGGTTACGACCGGGTGATGGGCCCGAACGGGCAGGCGCAGTACTGGGCGCCGACCCTGACCGCCGCGCGGGACGTGGTGATGGCGCACTACGACCACACCTACGTCGCGCCCGGCGAGGCCGCGCCCCGGCGGGCGGTCACCGACGACCCGGCGGACCGCGACATCTCCGACTTCCCGCACGACGTGGCCGGCAGCGCCTTCCGCACCGTCGGGGAGATCTTCTCCGCCGAGGCCAACCCGGACCGCAAGAAGCCCTTCGACATCCGTACGGTGATGCGGGCCCTCGCCGACCAGGACCACCCGGTGCTGGAGCGCTGGGCCGGCATGGCCGACGCGGACACCGCTGTGGTGCAGGACGTCCACCTCGGTGGCATCCCGGTGTGCCTGCTCGGCATCGAGTCCCGGTCGGTGCCGCGGCACGGCTTCCCGCCCACCGACGGTCCGGACACCTACACGGCGGGCACGCTGTTCCCGCGCTCGTCGAAGAAGGCCGCGCGGGCGATCAACGCGGCCAGCGGCAACCGACCGCTCGTGGTGCTGGCCAACCTGTCCGGCTTCGACGGCTCACCGGAGTCGATGCGCAAGCTGCAACTGGAGTACGGCGCCGAGATCGGCCGGGCGATCGTCAACTTCCGGGGACCGATCGTGTTCTGCGTGATCTCGCGCTACCACGGCGGGGCGTTCGTGGTGTTCTCCAAGGCGCTGAACCCGAACATGACGGTGCTGGCGTTGGAGGGCTCGTTCGCCTCGGTGCTCGGTGGCGCGCCCGCCGCCGCGGTGGTGTTCACCGCCGACGTCAACGCCCGTACGGCTGCCGACCCGCGGGTGCGGGACCTGGAGGCCCGCGCCGCAGCGGCGGCCGGCGCCGAGCGCGCCGCGCTGACGGCGGAACTCGACGAGCTGCGCGCGTCGGTGCGCACCGAGAAGCTGGGCGAGGTGGCGACCGAGTTCGACAGGGTGCACAACATCCAGCGCGCCGTCGAGGTCGGTTCGGTGGACGCGGTCATCCGGGCCGCCGAGCTGCGGCCCCGCATCATCGAGGTCATCGAAGCCCGCCTGGGGTGACCGGCGGTCGCTCCCGGTCACCTCGACGGGGAGCGGAGGCGATAGCGAGCGGTATACCTCAGCGGTATGAATATGCCTCTGAGGTATACCGCTCGACCACGTCCCAAGCGCCGGTCAGCGACCGCCGAGGCGCGGCGCGAGCGATCCGAGATGACCCTCAGCCTGTGCGCCGGGTCCCGATCTGGTCGCCGTCGGCCTGCCAGGCCGCGACGAGATCCTCACGGGCGCGGGCGACCCGGGAGCGGATCGTGCCGACGGGGCACTGGCAGACGTCGGCCGCCTCGGCGTAGGACAGGCCGAGCACCTGGGTGGCGACGAACGCCTCGCGGCGCTCCGGGGTCAGGCCGGCGATCAACTGGTGCAGTGCCACGCCCTCGTCGGCGCCGACGGTCACCGCTCCAGCGCACTCGGCCGCCTCCTGCCAGTCCGGCACCGATGCCGTCCTCGGCCGGACCACCGCCGAGCGGACGTGGTCCACGGCGACGCGCCGGGCGATGGTGAACACCCAGGTGCGGGCCGACGATCGGCCGGCGAAGCCGGGCAGGTTGCGCAACGCCCGCAGGAACGTCTCCTGGGTCAGGTCGTCGGCCTCGCCCGGCCCGGCGAGGTGCGACAGGAACCGCCACACCTGGTCCTGAAGGGCCCTGACGAACGCCGTGGCGGCCTGCCGGTCACCCCGGCCCGCCTCCCGCGCCCACCGGGTCACCTGGTCGTCGTCAACGACGCCGTTCCGCACAGACCACCGTCCTGTGTGCCACGGGCGCTCCCCCGTCGAGCCGCCATCGTCGGAACGCCGCCGGTCGGCCGCGCACTCTGGTGGTCGGCGGCCGGCCCGGAAAAGTTCCCGGTGTCGCCACTTTCGGCCGTTTCCTACCGGGGGGCGCGCCGGTCAGCCGGGGACGCGCTGGTCCGGGGAGGCCTCGGCGCAGGTGCCACCCCGGCGAATTCGCCACCGGTTCACCAGTCGTGGACGGTGCCGTCCTTGAGCCTGTTGAACGGCAGGTAGGCAGGCTCGTACGGGAAGCGGGCCGCCGCCGCCTCGTCGAGCTCCACCCCGAGCCCCGGCTGCTCGCCCGGGTGCAGGTAGCCGTCGGTGAAGGTGAACGACTGCCGGAACACCTCGTTGGCCAGCGGGGTGTGCTTCATGTACTCCTGGATGCCGAAGTTGTGGATGGCCAGGTCCAGGTGCAGCGCCGCGGCCATGCCCACCGGGGAGATGTCGGTGGGTCCGTGGATGCCCGACTTGATCTGGTACTGGGCGGCGAAGTCCAGCAGCTTGCGCATGGCGGTGATGCCGCCGGTGTGGGTGACCGCCGACCGCACGTAGTCGATCAACTGCTCCCGGATCAGGGTCTGGTAGTCCCAGACCGTGTTGAAGACCTCGCCGATGGCCAGCGGGGTGGTGGTGTGCTGACGGACCAGCCGCAGCGCCTCCTGGTTCTCGGCCGGGGTGCAGTCCTCCAGCCAGAACAGGTCGTACGGTTCGAGGGCCTTGCCGAGCTTGGCGGCCTGGATCGGGGTCATCCGGTGGTGGCCGTCGTGCAGCAGCGGCAGCTCCGGGCCGAACTCGGCGCGGACCGCCTCGAACACGGTGGGCAGGTGGCGCAGGTACGCCCGGGTGTCCCAGTCCTCCTCGGCGGGCAGCGGGGTGCGCTGCGCCGGTTCGTAGTCGTAGCGCTGGCCGGTGGCGCTGGGCTGCGCGGCGACGCCGTAGACGGCGTTGATGCCCGGCACCGAGGTCTGCACCCGGATCGACCGGAAGCCCTCGTCGAGGTGCCGGCGGATGGAGTCGAACAGCTCCGGGATGTCCCGCCCGGACGCGTGCCCGTACGCCACGATGCCGGTGCGCGACGCGCCGCCCAGCAGTTGGTAGAGCGGCATGCCGGCGGCCTTGGCCTTGATGTCCCAGAGCGCGACGTCCACCGCGGCGATGGCCGCCATGGTGACCGGACCGCGCCGCCAGTACGCCGAGCGGTACAGGAACTGCCAGGTGTCCTCGATCCGGTGCGCGTCGCGCCCCATCAGCAGGGGGGCGACATGGTCGCGCAGGTACGAGGCGACGGACAGCTCGCGACCGTTGAGCGTGGCGTCGCCCAGGCCGGTGAGCCCGTCGTCTGTGGTGATCTTGAGGGTGACGAAGTTCCGGTCGGGGCTGCACACGATGACGTCCGCTGCGACGATCTTCACGGGGGTGCCTTTCCGTTGGTGCCGGGCTGGGGGTGTCTCACCACTCCGCGTAGGAGCCGTCGGGGTGCCGCCAGGTCGGGCTGCGCCAGGCGTGGCCGCGCTTGTCGGCGGTCCGCACCGCGTGTTCGTCGATCTCGATACCGAGACCGGGCGCGGTGAGCCGCCGCACGTACCCGTCGACGAAGGTCAGCGGGGTCCGGTCGAGGCAGTAGTCGAGCACCTCGGCGCCCTGGTTGTAGTGGATGCCGATGCTCTGTTCCTGGATCAGGAAGTTGGGCGTGGCGAAACCGACCTGGAGGCAGGCGGCGAGGGCGATCGGCCCGAGCGGGCAGTGCGGGGCGAGTTGCACGTCGTACACCTCGGCCAGGGTGGCGATCTTGCGGACCTCGGTGATGCCACCGGCGTGCGCGAGGTCCGGTTGGGCCACGGCGATGCCGGCCTGCAACACCGGCAGGAACTCCTGCCTGCTGTAGAGCCGCTCCCCCGTCGACACCGGCGTCGTCGTGCAGCGCACCACGTCGCCGATCAGGTGCGAGTTCTCCGGCACCACAGGCTCTTCGAGGAAGAACGGCCGGTACGGCTCCAGCAGCGGGGCGACCCTGCGGACGTTGGCGACGGTGAACCGCCCGTGGAAGTCCACGGCGACGTCCCGGTCGTCGCCGAGGACCTCGCGGGCGACAGCCACCCGCCGCACCACCGCGTCGAGTGCGGCGACCGACGCGAGCGCACCCATCCGCCCGGAGGCGTTCATCTTCACGGCGGTCAGGCCCGCCTCGACCCGCGCGCTGATCTGGTCGCGGATCTCGGCGGGATCGTCGCCACCGACCCAGCCGTACACCCGGATCCGGTCGCGGACCGGCCCGCCGAGCAACTGGTGTACGGGGGCGCCGTAGTGCTTGCCGGCGATGTCCCACAGCGCCTGGTCCAGACCGGACACCGCGCTGGCCAGGATGGGGCCGCCCCGGTAGAAGGAACCTTTCGTCAGCACCTGCCAGTGGTCCTCGATGCGCAGCGCGTCACGGCCCACGAGCGCCTCGCTGAGCTGGTGCACGGCCGTGCGTACCGTCTCGGACCGGCCCTCGCAGGTGGCCTCGCCCCAGCCGACGATGCCGGAGTCGGTCTCCACCCGGACGAAGAGCCACCGCGGCGCGACCAGGAACGTCTCCACCCTCGCGATCGTCGGCACGGCGGGTCAGCCCTTGGTGGCGCCGGCGGTGAGGCCGGAGACGACGTACTTCTGCACGAACAGGGCGATCAGCATGATCGGCAGGGTGACCACCGTCGCCGCTGCCATCAGGCCGCCCCAGTCGATGCTGGCGTACCCGACGAAGTCGAAGATCGCGACGGGCAGCGTCTTCGTGTCGGAATCGGACAGCACCAGGGCGAACATGAAGTTGTTCCAGGAGAAGATGAACGAGAGGATGCCGGCGGTCGCGACGCCGGGCACCGACAGCGGCAGGGCGATCCGCCGGAACGCGCCGATGTGGGTCAGACCGTCGACGAGCGCCGCCTCCTCCAGCTCGGTCGGCAGCCCGTCGAAGTAGCCCATCATGATATAGACGATCAAGGGCAGCGACACGAACATGTGGCTCAGGATCAGCACGGAGAACCCGCCGACCAGCTTCAGGTTCGAGAAGACGTAGTACCAGGGCACCAGCAGCGAGACGCCCGGGATCACCCGGGCCATGAGCACGACGAGCGCGGACCTCTTCATGGTGAAACGGCTCATCGAGTACGCGGCGGGCACCCCGAGCAGCAGGGAGAGCACCGTCGCGGCGAACGCCACCCAGAGGCTGTTGCCGATGAACTGGAGATAGTTGGCCTGCTGGAGGACTGTCTCGTAGTTCTTCAGGCTGGGCGAGAAGGAGAACGCCTTGGCGGTGTCGTAGATGTCCACGTTGGTCTTGAACGACGCGGTGATCATCCAGAGCAGCGGCGCCATCAGCGTGAACACCACGAGGACCAGCGCCGACGTGCGGAACACCCGGTACGGCTTGCTCGGCGTCATCGGCCCAGCCCCTTCTTGCGGTAGGTCAGGGCCCACATCACCCCGATGATGATCAGGAAGAAGATGATGAGCACCGTCGACGAGACGCCGTAGTCGTTGTAGTCGAAGCTCAGGCCGTAGGCGTACACGTTGAGGGTCTCGACCTCGTGGAAGGACCCGCCGCCGCGGCCCTTGGTGGCGTAGAGGATGTCGAACGTCTTGAGCGCGTCGATGCCGCGCAGCAGGACGGCGACGATCACCGTGGGCATCAGCAACGGCAGGGTGACGTGCCGGAACCGCTGCCAGGTGCTCGCGCCGTCGATCCGGGCCGCCTCCTGCGGCTCGTCGGAGAGCGAGGTGAGCCCGGCGAGCAGGATGAGCACGACCATCGGGGTCCACTGCCAGACGTCGATGAACATCGTCGTCGGCAGGGCGGAGTGCTGGCCGGCGAGCCAGGGCTGCGGGCCGATCCCCACCCAGCCGAGGATCTGGTTGGCCATCCCGATGTTGGGGTCGAAGATCAGCCGCCACATCATGCCGACCGCGACCGGGGTCGCCACCAGCGGGAGGAGGATCGCGACGCGGACCCACCTCTCACCGCGGAAGGGCCGCCACAGCAGCAGGGCGATCGCCATGCCCAGGACGACCTCGACCGACAGCACCACGCCGGTGAAGAGGACGGTACGCCAGACCGCCGGCCAGAACCGGTCGGTGTCGGTGAGCACGTCGACGTAGTTCTGGAAGCCGATGAACTCGGACTCGGCGCGCACCGAACCCTCGGCGTCGGTCAGGCTCAGATACCCGGTCCACGCCACCGGGAAGACGATCAGCACGGCGACGAACGCCATGGCGGGTGCCGCGAAGAGCCACTTGCGGTGCGCGTTGGCCCACCGCGACCAGGCCGAGTCCTCCTGGAGTGCCGCGGGTGCCTCGGTCACGTCGGTGCGGGGGGTGGTGACGGCTGACATGGGAGATCTCCGGGGTCGGGGGCCAGATCCCGAGCGGGTGGCGGAGCCGGTAGACCCCGCCACCCGACGGTTGTGGTTACTTCGCCTCGTCGTCGAGGAACTTCTGGAACGCCGCGTTCGCGGCGTCCGCCGAGGCGGCGGCGTCCTTACCGGTGATCGCGTCGACGATCGGCTGGCCGACGATCTCCCGTGCCTGCGCGACCTTGACCACCAGGGGCCGGTCGTGCCCGACGCCGTTGGCGGTGCTCACCGTGTTGGCCTCGACGAGGTCCTTCGGGTACGAGGCGGTGGCCGCCGGGTTCGCCCAGACCGAGGAGCGGGCACCGGGAACGCCGGCGGTCTGCTGGGCCAGCGCCTGGTCCTTGCCGGCCGCCCACTGGATGAACTTCCAGGCGTTGTCCTTGTTCTCCGAGCTCTCGTTAACGCCGAGCGCCCAGGAGGGGATGTTGTACGGCTTGGAGCCGGCCGGGCCGGCCGGAAAGGCCGCGAAGCCGACGGTGTCGACCACCTTGGACTTGGTCGGGTCGGTGGCGTTCTTGTAGAGCGAGTTCGCCTCGGTGTAGAAGGCGGCCTTGCCCTGCGTGAAGATGGCCATCGCCTCGGACCAGCTCATGTCGGTGCTGATGTTGTCCGGCCCGTGGTCGCGCAGCAGTCCGCCGTAGTAGGCGTACGCCTGCTTGGCCTGGTCGGTGTTGACGGTGGCCTTGCCGTTGGCGTCGACGAAGTCTCCACCGAAGCTGAAGAGGAAGCTGGAGAACTGGGTGACGGCGGCGGCCTTGCCGGTGCGCGCGACGAAGCCGGCGACGCCGGGGTTGTCGGCCTCGACCTTGGCGGCCTGCGCCTTCAGCTCGTCGAGGGTCTTGGGCGGCGCGGTGAAGCCGGACTTCGTCAGCAGGTCCTTGCGGTAGTAGAGGACCTCCTGCTCGGTGATGATGGGCACGCCCACGACCTTGTCGTCGTAGGTCGTGGCCTGCACCGGCCCGGCCTGGAAGTCGCCGAACTCGAAGGCGCTGTCCGACCTGGTCTTCTCGGTGAGGTCGGCGAGATACTTGTTCTTGCCGAACTGCTTCCCCTCCTGCAGGGGCCGGTACATCATCACGTCGAGGTCGCTGGCCCCGGCGTTGAGCTTGACGTTGTACTGGTCGGAGAGCTGGTCCTCGCCGAGCTGGGTGACCTCGATCTTGAGGCCGGACTGCTTCTCGAAGTCCGGCAGGGCCTTCTTGATGTTCTCCGTCCAGACGTGGTTCACCAGCGTCACGCGAAGGGTGGTCGAGCCTTCGCCGCCGTCGTCGCCACCGCACGCGGTGAGGCTCATGGCGGTGACCACAGCCAGAGAAGTGCCGATTATCGATCGACGTCGCACGCGTGTCTCTCCTTCGGTCGTGGTCGCCGCCCCCGCAGGAGCCACTACCTCCGTGTTACATCCGCTTAACATCGGGATGCTAGGCCGATAAACCTGAGTATTTCAAGGGCTCGATCTGATTGATACGATCTTTTGGTGGAACCGTCCTCACCAGAGGTTGCAGCCGCCCGGCCCGCCCCCGCCGAGGCCGGGCTGCACGCCCGCGTCCTCGACAACCTCGGCACCGCCATCTGCGGCGGCGAGCTGCCGCCCGGGTCGGTTCTCAACATCGACGACCTCGTCGAGAGGTACGCGGTGTCCCGCTCGGTCATCCGCGAGGTGCTGCGGGTCCTGTCCTCGATGGGCTTCATCGAGGCACGCCGTCGGGTGGGGGTGATGATTCGGCCGGCGACGGCGTGGAACGTCTTCGACCCGCAGGTGATCCGCTGGCGGCTGGCATCGTCCGGCCGGATGGCCCAGCTACGCTCGATCACCGAACTCCGCACCGCCGTCGAGCCGCACGCCGCGCTCCTGGCCGCCGAGCGGATCGGCCACGACGAGGCGAGCGACCTCGTCGGACTGGCGGCGAAGATGTGGGCCGCCGGCAAGGCCGGTGACGACGAGCGCTTCCTGCACCTCGACATCGAGTTCCACAGGCGCGTCCTGGTGGCCTCCGGCAACGAGATGTTCGTCCAGCTTCAGGAGCTGGTCGCCGAGGTGCTCACCGGTCGGCACAAGCACCACCTCATGCCGCACCACCCGCACGAGCAGGCCCTCCAGATGCACGCGGACGTCGCGCAGGCGATCCAGCGGCGCGACGGCGAGGGCGCCCGACAGGCGATGGTGCGGCTCATGGAGCAGGCGTTCGGCGAGATGAAGTCGCTCTGGGCGCAGACCGGCGCCCCCGACAGCGCGTGATCGACTCGACTTGATCGACTCGGCTTTCAGGAAGTCGGGCTCTCAGACGGCTCCCGAGGCCCCGACTTCCTGAAAACCGAGTGGATCACCCGACGCGCACGAATACGATCACCGATCGACGGTCAGCGGGTATGGGCCGGCGAGGCATCAGCGGCGCTCCTCGGTGACGTACGCTTCTGCCGACCATCGCGGCAGGCTGCCATACCGGACGGTACACCGATCGGCAGCGGCATCGTCGTGCGTGTGATCATCGATCAACCGCGTGTCTCACCCGCCGGCAGGTGACATAGGGGATCGACATCACGGTGATCAAGGAGGCGCGGTGGAGATGGTCGAGCAGCTTGTTTCCCGGACGGATGCCGCCTACCAACGGTGGTTGGCGTCGACCACCGACGACGTCGTCGCCGATTGGGTGGGCATGTTCAGCCGGGAATCCCTGTTGGAGCGCCACACGACCTACGGGATCGGTGAGTGGCTCCCGGGCTACCTCATGGTCGGTCAAGAAGGCGATCGGGGTTACTTCCTCCGGTGCGACGGTGGCGGGGGCACCGTGTTCTGCGCCGACCTGGGCGGTCTCGGCGAAGCCGACCTCGTCGTTGTCGCCCCGGCGTTCGAGGTGTGGCGGAGTTCCGGTTTCGCCCCGCCCTCCGAACCGCAGTGGGACATGCCGACAATGGCCGACGTCTACGTGGACGGGGTGCCCGTCGATGCCGTTCAGCTACTGGCGCGGGCGAGGAAACTGCTGGGTGTGGACTGGCGGTTCGTGGATCTCCGGGGCCTGCTCGCCGTCCAACCGTTCCTGGCGGTGAGGTCCGCTCGTCTATGGGTGCTGCGTCGCGACCTGGAACATGCCCCCGAGCTGCGGCCATACCTGCTCTATGCCACCGACCACGGCCTGGAAGCGGTGTGGCCGACCGGCAGCTGAGCGCCACGCGTCCGGCCCCTCCGCGGTCCGATCTGATGATCGACTCGTGGAGGGGCCGGACGTTCTTCCTGATTCGTCCGACGGTCCGGATGGTCAGCCGAAGCAGTTCGGCACCGGAGGTGCGCTGGGTGTGCAGTTGGTGGGCCGGTTCTCGCTGATCACCGACTTCTCGTCCACGGTGACCTGACCGCCGTCGTTGAAGACTCCACCCGGCGCCAGGGCCGAGGTGTTCCGGGTGACCTTGGACTCGGTGAGGGTGAGCGTGGCGTTGTTGTAGATGCCGCCGGCGCGCGAGTTGGTGCCGACGGCCTTGTTCCGGTCGACGTGCACCTTGCGCAGCACCACCACGCCGCTGGTGTTGTAGACGCCCCCACCGTTCTCTATCGAACTTCCCGTGCTGGCGGCGTTCTGGCTGATCTCGCTCTCCTCGGCCACGACCTGACCGATCTGGTTGTAGATCCCGCCGCCGCGCTGGCCGGCGTCGTTGCGGCTGATCGTGCTGTGCGTCAGGTGGAAGATGCCGTCGTTGAAGATTCCACCACCCTCACTGCGGGTCGTGTTCTCGGTGACAGTGATGTTCTTCGCCGTGGTGGTGGCGTTGATGCCGCTGCGGATACCGCCGCCGCGGAAGGCCGCGTTGTTGTGGTGGACGCGGACGTTGTCGAGCGTGGCGACGCTGGAGTTCGACAGCCCGCCACCCGCGCCGAGCGGCACGACGATGACCGTACCGCTCGTGATGTTGTCGCTGATGGTGGTGTTCTTGACGCTGAGGTTGCCGTTGTTGTGGATGCCCCCACCGTCGAAGACCGAGCTGTTGTCGCTGACCCTGCTCTCGCCGTACTCTCGCTTGTCCCGGTCCTTGCCGTCGCGGCCCTTGCCCGCGTCGTGCTCGCCGCGGCCGACGATGCTGGTGTCGCCGAAGTTGGCGATCCCCCCGCCGGGGCCGTTGGTCTGGTTGTCGACCACCCTGGTGTCCTCGATGGTGGCCCGGCCGCCGACGTCGACCCGGATGCCACCACCACCGCCACCGAGCCCACTGGTGTCCTGGCCGCCCCTGACGGTGACGTCGCGCAGCTTCAGGTCGCCGCCCGCGCCGACCTCGAGGATGCGGAACGGTGTGGCGGTGGCGGCGCGGACGATGGTGGCGCCGTTGCCGTCGATGGCGACCCGCCCGGTGATGATCGGCAGGCCGACGGGACCGTGGGGTACGGGCGGCGGCGGCGCCGACCGGGTGAGCGTGTAGGTGCACTTCTCGGCCAGTCTGAGCGTCGCGCCGTCGTCGGCGTTCGCACGGACGATGGCGGCGATCAACTCGTCGGAGTTGCAGGGCACCTCCCGCGCGGCGTGCCCGCCGTCCCACCGGTCGCCCCGGTCCTGATCCTTGCCGTCCCGGCCGCCGGAGCGCTCCTTCTGGTCGGAGCGCCCCTTCTCGTCGGAGCGCTCCTTGTCGTCGGAGCGCTCCTTGTCGTCCGCGCGCCGGCCGGCGTCGCCGCCGTCCAGGCGGTTGCCCCCGGTCAGGACCCGCTCTCCGGCGGTCAGCAGGCCACCGTCGCCCAGCGCCGCCGGCCCGCCGACGGCGGCCAGGCCAGCCAGCCCGGTCAGCCCCGCCACTCCGGCGACGAGCCAGCGGGCCGGCCGCCGCTTCGGCGGGCGTGGTGGGTCCGCCGCCACGTCATCCACGTTCGGGTGTCGATGGTTGGACATCGAGCTACCTCGCTCTTCTCCGCGCCCCGTGTCTCTGCACGCCACAATCAGTGCAGAAAGCGACAAATCGGTTGTCGCCCCCAGAGGGAACGTAGTCGAGCGACACTCGCATTACCGGTGCTTATGCGAAGAAGTCCTACATTCGGTGCGGGATCTTCGTCGCGGGGAATCGTTCAGCAGCAGCGCGGTCCGGACCCGCCCTCGCCCGCGTCCGGTTCGCCGCAGCGACACTGCTCGACACCGACCCTGGTGAGGGTGTCGGCGTCGGCCTTGACCGTGTAGACCTCCCAGGGCTCGTCGCCCGGCCCACGCACCCAGACCTTGTCCTGAAGGGCGTAGCAGCACTCGGTGTCGTTCTCCTCCATGGTGACGAGGCCGGACTCGGCGAGACGCCGGGTGGCGGCGTCGACCTCGGCGGTGGAGAAGACCTCCACGCCCAGGTGGTCCATGACGGTGGGCTGACCGGCGTCGCCCTCGATGAGGACGAGCTTGAGCGGCGGGTTCTCCACCGCGAAGTTGGCGTAGCCCTGACGACGCTTGGCCGGCTCGACGCCGAACAGATTCGAGTAGAAGGCCACGGAGCCTTCGAGGTCGGACACGCGCAGGGCGAGCTGCACACGGGACATGGGGCACCTCCGGCTGGGATGATCAATCACTGTCTAGATGGATTTCGAATCAGCCACCACTGTTGCAGCTTGTTTTGACATCTGTCAAGGTAGAAAAATGTCAAAACAAGAGCTGCCGGTGGTGGACGTCCGGGCGGCGGCCTGCTGCCCCCCACTGTCGGTCCGCCCGATGGACGCCGCGCAGGCGGCGGTTGTCGCGCCGATGTTCAAGGCCCTCGGCGACCCGGTCCGGCTGCGGCTGATGTCGATGATCGCCTCGGTGCCGGAGATGTGCGTCTGCGACCTCACCCCGGCGTTCGACCTCTCCGGGCCGACCATCTCGCACCACCTCAAGGTGCTGCGCGAGGCCGGCCTCGTCGACTCCGAGCGCCGGGGCACCTGGGTGTGGTACAGGGTCCAACCCGAGGCGTTCCGCCAGCTCGGCGCGCTGCTCGACCTGTCCGCCACGTCCCGGCCGGCCGGCGCGTGAGGCTCGGCCTCGCCCGACGCGCCTCGGCCGAGTTCGTCGGCACGGCGCTGCTGGTCACCGCCGTGGTCGGCTCCGGCATCGCGGCGGCCCGCCTGTCACCCGGTGACGTCGGGCTCCAACTCCTGGAGAACGCGATCGCCACCGCGTTCGCGCTGGGCGCGCTGATCCTCGTGTTCGGACCGGTCTCCGGCGCCCACCTCAACCCCGTCGTGTCCGCCGTCGACTGGTGGCTCGGCCGGCGCGGCGGCACGGGCCTGCCCGGCAGGGACCTCGCCGCCTACAGCACCGCACAGGCGACCGGCGCGGTCGCCGGGGCCGTGCTGGCGAATCTCATGTACGACCTGCCGGCGGCCACCTGGTCGCGGACCGACCGCACCGGAGCGCACCTGTGGCTGGCCGAGGCCGTCGCCACCGCCGGTCTGGTCGTCCTGGTCTTCGCCCTCGCCCGCAGCGGACGCACGTCGACCGCGCCGGCCGCGGTGGGCGCCTACATCGGCGCGGCCTACTGGTTCACCTCGTCCACCTCGTTCGCCAACCCCGCGGTCACCATCGGCCGGACCGTCACCGACACCTTCGCCGGCATCGCCCCCGCGTCCCTACCCGGCTTCGTGATCGCCCAGCTCGTCGGCGGGCTGGTGGCCGTCTCCGCGCTCGCCGCCTGGTATCCCGGCGCCGAGCGCGCCGCCGACGCCGTCGTCCTGCCCCGACTCCCACAGGAATCCGATACGCGATGAGCGCCAAGCCCTCCGTCCTGTTCGTCTGTGTCCACAACGCCGGCCGCTCCCAGATGGCCGCCGGCTGGCTGCGGCACCTGGCGGGCGACACCGTCGAGGTGCGCTCCGCGGGCAGCGAACCCGCCGACCGCCTCAACCCCGCCGCCGTCGCCGCCATGCGGGAGGTCGGCATCGACATCACCGACCAGACTCCGGTACGCCTCAGCTGGGACGCCGCCGAGGCGAGCGACGTCATCGTCACCATGGGCTGCGGCGACACCTGCCCCGTGTTCCCCGGCAAGCGCTACGAGGACTGGGCCCTCACCGATCCGGCCGGGCAACCCCTCGACGTCGTCCGGCGCGTCCGCGACGACATCCGGGCCCGGGTCGAGACGCTCCTGGTCGATCTGGGCGGGCGACGGCCCGCCGGTGCCGCCCCGGACGCGTGATCACATGACGGGGAGTAGTTCAGGTCGGTCCGTGGGAGCTACTGTCCACCATCTGATCATGAAGGCCGCCGGTCGGCGGCGGGGGCGGGCAGCCGCAGACCGGACATGCCGCCGTCGACGGCCAGCGACGTGCCGGTCACCGACGCCGTGGCCGGCGACGCGAGGTAGAGGACGGCGGCGGCCACCTCGTCGGCGGTGACCAGTCGACCGGTCGGCTGCCGGGCGGCCAACTGCCGCTTCTCCGCCACCGGGTCGGCCGCTCCGGCGAGCAGGCGGGCGACCCAGGGAGTGTCCACTGTGCCCGGGGCGACGCAGTTGACCCGTACGCCCTCGGTCACCAGGTCGGCGGCCATGGCGAGGGTGAGCGCGTGCACGGCGCCCTTGGTGGCCGAGTAGAGCGCGCGTTTGGGCAGGCCGACGGTCGCCGCGATCGAGGAGATGTTGACGATCGCGGCGGACGACGACCGGCGCAGGTACGGCAGGGCGACGGCGCTCGTCCGGGCCACGCCGGTGACGTTGACGTCGAGCGCCCGGGTCCACTGCTCGTCGTCGTTCTCCTGCACGGTGCCGACCGACGAGATGGCGGCGTTGTTCACCAGGATGTCGACGCCACCGAACGTCTCCGCCACCGAGGTGACGGCCGCGTCGACCGAGGACCGGTCGGCCACGTCGGCAGCGACCGCGAGCAGCCGAGGGTCCCCGGGCAGACCGGAGACGTCCAGGTCCAACACCCCGACCCGGGCACCGGCGGCCAGGAACGCCCGCACGCAGGCGTTGCCTATCCCCGAGGCCCCGCCGGTCACCACCGCCACCAGGCCGTCACACCGCATCCCCGTCTCCTCTCCCGGCGCGCACGGCCATCAGGCGTTGCCGAGCACGGTGCGCTGCCGGCCGAGCCCGTCGATCTCGACCTCCATCACGTCACCGACACGCAGGTACGGGAAGCGGCCGGAGAGCGCCACCCCCTGCGGGGTGCCGGTGTTGACGACGTCGCCCGGGTCCAGGACGGTGAACTGGGACAGGTGCCAGACCAGGTACGCCACGTCGAAGACCATGTCGCTGGTGCGCGAGTCCTGCCGGGGCTCGCCGTTGACCCAGGACCGCAGCCCCAGCGCCTGCGGGTCGTCGACCTCGTCCGGGGTGACCAGCCACGGGCCGAGCGGTTGGAACGTCTCGCAGGACTTGCCCTTCGACCACTGGCCGCCGGACACGGCGAGCTGGAAGTCGCGCTCGGAGACGTCGTTGGACAGCACGTAACCGGCGATGTGCGCGAGCGCGTCGGCCGGCGATTCGAGGTAGCGGGCCCGCCGGCCGATCACCACCGCCAGCTCGACCTCCCAGTCGGTCCTGGTGGACCCGCGCGGGATCAGCACCTCGTCGTACGGGCCGACGACGGTGTTGGGCGCCTTGTAGAAGATGATCGGCGTGGTGGGCGGTTCGGCGCCCGACTCGGCGGCGTGCGCGGCGTAGTTCTGCCCGACGCAGAGCACCGCCCCGGGTCGGGCGATCGGCGCGCCGACCCGCTGGCCGGTGACGTCGACCTCCGGCAGGTCGGTGGCCTCCCGCACCCGCTGGAACCCGTCGCCGGCGAGGAAGTCGCCGTCGATGTCGGCGGTCAGCGACGAGAGGTCGACGTGCCGCCCGTCGACGTACAGCACGGGGCGTTCCCGCCCCACGGGCCCGACGCGCATGAACTTCACGAACCAACCTCCAGCGCTGGCGAATCCGCCTATTTCCTATAGGATGTTGCCTTGCTAGTGTGTACTCGGTCACACCGACACAGTCAAGGGGTTGCCGAGGAGACGACATGGCCCAGCAGGACGGCCGCGAGGGTCGACTCCGCCCCGCCCGTCGCCTCACCCTCGCCGAGGATGTCTACGAGTCGATAAAGACCCTCGTGATGGACCACATCCTGCCGCCCGGCGAACGGGTCAACATCGACGCCCTCGCCCGCGAGCTGGACGTCTCCCCCACCCCGGTCCGCGAAGCCCTCGCCCGGCTGGAGGCCGACGGCCTGGTCCGCAAGCGCCCGCTCTCCGGTTACAGCACCACGCCGTTGCTCACCCGCGCCGAGTTCGACGACCTGTTCGAGGTGCGTCACCTGCTGGAGGGCGAGACCGCCGCACGGGCCGCGACGCACGCGTCCGCCGAGGCCCGGCAGCGCATCAGCGCCGAGGCGGCGGCCAGCATCGACGTGGAAGCCGGCGACGGCTACCGCCGGCACGCCGCGTTCACCGCGCTGGACGCGCGGTTCCACGACCTGATCGCCGACGCCGCCGGCAGTCCGCTGCTGCGCGACAGCATCACCCGGCTGCACGCACACCTGCACCTGCACCGGCTGTACTTCCCGGTGTCCGGCGCGTCGGACACCCACACCGAGCACCAGCGCGTCGCCGCCGCCATCGTCGCCGGTGACGCGGCGACCGCCACCGAGGCGATGCACGCCCACCTCAGCGCCGCCCGGGAGCGCCATCTGCCCGCGTTCGACCGGCCCGGCGACCCGCCCCGCGACTCGGCGTGACCCGCCCCGACCCGTCCGAGGAGCCGCCGTGCGCATCGCCCTCTTCATCACCTGCGTCAACGACCTCGCCTACCCGGCGACCGGCATCGCCGTCACCCGCATCCTGCGCCGGCTCGGCCACACCGTCGACTTCCCCACCGCCCAGACCTGCTGTGGGCAGATGCACGCCAACACCGGCTACCGGGCCGAGGCGCTGCCGATGGTCCGCGGCTACGTCGACGTCTTCGACGGCTTCGACGCGATCGTCGCGCCCTCCGGGTCGTGCACCGCGATGATCCGCGAGCAGTACCCCCGCCTGCACGCGCCGGCCGCGTCGGTGGCCGCCCGCACGTACGAGCTGTCCGAACTGCTCGTCGACGTCCTCGGGGTCACCGACGTCGGCGCGGAGTTCCGGGAGACGGTCACCTACCACCCCACCTGCCACGGTCTGCGGATGCTGCGCCTCGGCGACCGGCCGCTGAGTCTGCTGCGCCAGGTGCGCGGGATCGAGCTGGTCGAGCTGGGCGACGCCACCGAGTGCTGCGGCTTCGGCGGCACGTTCGCGCTGAAGAACACCGCCGTCTCCACCGCGATGCTCAGCGACAAGTGCGCCCGGGTGCGCGAGACCGGCGCCCGGGTGCTCGCCGCCGCCGACAACTCCTGCCTGGCGCACATCGGCGGCGGCCTGGACCGCCACCGGTCGGGCGTGCGGGCCGTGCACTACGCCGAGATCCTCGCCGAGACGGGAGCCCGCTGATGAACCGTCCGGTCACCCCCACCACCGGGAGCGGGCGCATCCGTACGCCGCTGCCCTTTCCGACCGCGGCCCGGCCGGCGGTCGCCGACACCCAGCTACGCGCGAACCTGCACCGGGCCACCAGGACCATCCGCGACAAGCGCGCCCGGGTCGTCGACGAGGTGCCCGACTGGGAGGCGCTGCGCGACGCCGGCGCCGCGATCAAGGCGGACGTGCAGCGCCGGCTGCCGGAGTTGCTGGAGCAGTTCGAGGCCTCCGTCACCGCCGCCGGCGCCACTGTGCACTGGGCGCGCGACGCGGCCGAGGCGTGCCGAATCGTCGTCGACCTGACCCGGGCCGCCGGGGCGGACGAGGTCGTGAAGGTCAAGTCGATGGCGACCCAGGAGATCGAGCTCAACGAGGCGCTGGAGGCGGCCGGGATCGCCGCGTACGAGACCGACCTGGCCGAGCTGATCGTGCAGCTCGGCGAGGACACCCCCTCGCACATCCTGGTGCCGGCGATCCACTACAACCGGGCGCAGATCCGGGACGTCTTCCAGCGGCGGATGGCGGACGCGCCGGCCGACCTGACCGACGAGCCGGCCGCCCTGGCCGAGGCGGCCCGCGCCCACCTGCGGCGGCGGTTCCTCTCGGCCCGGGTCGCCGTCTCCGGCGCCAACTTCGCCATCGCCGACACCGGCACCCTGGTGGTCGTCGAGTCCGAGGGCAACGGGCGGATGTGCCTGACCCTCCCGCAGACGCTGATCAGTGTCGTCGGCGTGGAGAAGCTGCTGCCCACCTTCGGTGACCTGGAGGTCTTCCTGCAACTGCTGCCCCGGTCCTCGACCGGGGAGCGGATGAACCCGTACACCTCGATGTGGACCGGCGTCACAGCGGGCGACGGCCCGCAGTCGGTGCACGTGGTGCTCGTCGACAACGGCCGGTCCGCGGTGCTCGCCGACCCGGTCGGACGGCCGGCGCTGTCCTGCATCCGCTGCTCCGCCTGCCTCAACGTCTGCCCGGTGTACGAGCGCGCCGGCGGGCACGCGTACGGCTCGGTGTACCCGGGGCCGATCGGGGCGATCCTGTCCCCGCAGCTCACCGGCGTGGCCGACAACGCCTCGCTGCCGTACGCGTCGACGCTCTGCGGCGCCTGCTACGACGTCTGCCCAGTGAAGATCAACATTCCGGAGATCCTGGTCCACCTCCGCCAGGAGGCGCCGCACCCGCCCGTCGAACGGGCCACCATGCGCGCGCTGTCCTGGGTCATGCGCAGTCCTCGACGCTGGGCGGCCGCCCTGCGCCTGACCCGGCTCGGCGCGGGCCCGCTCGGGGCGTACCGCCAGCGGCGCACCGGCAGACGTACGCTGCGCCGGTTGCCCTGGCCGGCCTCGGCCTGGACCCGGTCGCGGGACCTCCCGCTGCCCGCGCCGCAGACCTTCCGCGACTGGTGGGGGAAGCAGTGACCGCACGCGACGAGATCCTGGCCCGGCTCCGCGCGGCCCTGGCCGACAGTCCACCGGCGGTGCCGGCGCAGCGGCGTTACCGTCGCGTCGACGACCGGCCCGACCTGGTCGAGGTCCTGGTCGACCGCCTGACGGACTACCGGGCGGTCGTCCATCACGGCCTCGACGCCCTACCCGGGCTGTTGGCCGACGTCTACCGGCTCGCCGTCCCCACCGACGTCCCCGCCGGGTGGCTGAGCGGCTACGCCGGGCAGGTTCATCGCGACGCGCCCCCGCTGTCCCCGGCCGACCTCGACGGCATGGACGCCGTCCTGACCGGCTGCGCGGTGGCGATCGCCGACACCGGCACCATCGTGCTCGACGCCGGCCCGACCCAGGGTCGACGTGCGCTCAGCCTGGTGCCGGACCGGCACCTGTGTGTGGTCCGCACCGACCAGGTGGTCGGTCTACTGCCGGAGGCGCTGACCCGGCTCGACCCACGCGCGCCGCTGACCTGGATCTCCGGGCCGTCCGCGACGAGCGACATCGAGCTGGACCGGGTCGAGGGCGTGCACGGGCCGCGCCGGCTGGAGGTCGTGCTGGTCGACTCAGGAGTCTGACGGCACCTGCTCGCGGGGCTCGCCCGCCCTCGCCCGCAGCGGGACGCCGCGCAGGTTGAGCAGCATGACCACCCCCACGCCGAGCACCAGCGCGATGTCCGCCACGTTGCCGACGAAGAAGCCGGCGTAGTCGATGAAGTCCACCACGTGCCCGCGCGCGAACCCCGGCTCGCGGAAGAGGCGGTCCAGCAGGTGCGTCGCCGCGCCGCCGAGCACCAGGCCCAACGCCACCGCCCAGGCCCGCGACGTGACCCGGCGGGCCACCACCGTCACCGCGACCACGGCCGCCGCCGCGAAGACCGCGAAGATCCAGGTGTACGCCGAGCCGATCGAGAAGGCCGCGCCGGGGTTGTAGACCAGCCGCAGTCGCAGCACGTCACCGATGAGGGAGATGACCTGCCCGTCGGAGAGCGCGGACTCGGCCCAGTACTTCGTGGCCTGGTCGGTGGCGAGCACCACGGCGGCGATCAACAGGGCGGCGCGGAACATCCCGGAACAGTAGCCGGTCGGCCGCGACCGTGTCGACCATGATGCAGACAACTGGCAATTGCCAATAGATGGCAACTGTGCCACCGTGATCATCCACGGGAGCGGCAGCGGGTGCCGCGTCCGCATCCACCCATGGTCCACTCCCCCACACCGCAGGAGCCCGCTGTGATCCGGTTGCGACCGACCCTCCGACGCCTCGTCGCGTCGACGGCGGCGACGGGGATGCTCGTCCTCGTCGGCTGCTCGGCCCCGACCAACCCGGACAGCTCGGCCGGCCGCGCGACCCTCGTCGTGGCCACCTCCGACGAACCGGACGCGCTGAACCCCGTCCTCAACTACGGCGTCGACGGGGCTTCGCTGATCTTCGACGGGCTGGTCAGCCGGGACGGCGACAACCAGCTCGTCCCCGGTCTGGCCGAGGCGCTGCCGACGCAATCGGCGGACGGGCGCACGGTGACCGCGAGGCTCCGCACCGACGTGCGGTTCCACGACGGCAGCACACTGAGCGCGCAGGACGTCGTCTTCACCTACCGGTCGGTGCTGGACCCGGCTGTCGACTCGACGCTCCGCTCCGACCTGGACATGGTGGAGTCGGTGACCGCCCCCGACGCGTCCACAGTCGTCTTCCGCCTGCGCTACCCGTACGCGCCGTTCCTGCAGCGACTCACCCTCGGCATCGTGCCGGCGAAGCTGCTCGACGGGCAGGACATCAACACCACAGCGTTCAACCGCAAGCCCGTCGGCACCGGACCGTACCGGGTGGAGTCGTGGACCCCCGGCGAGCGGTTGGTGCTCACCGCCAACGACAGCTACTTCGGCGGTCGGCCGGCGAACGACCGGGTGGTGGTGGCGTTCGTCGCCGACGACAACGTGCGCGCCCAGCGGATGCGTGCCGGCGAGTTCGACGCCGCCGAACTGCCGCCGAAGCTCGCCTCCGGTTTCGACGCCGACACCGCGTACCGGGTGCAGCCGGTGCCGACCGCCGACTACCGCGGCGTGATGCTGCCGATGGGCAACCCGATCCTCGCCGATCCGGCGGTCCGGCGGGCGCTGCACCTGGCCGTCGACCGGGCCGCGATGGTGACCGGCATCCTCGGCGGCGCCGGTGAGCCGGCGTTCGGACCGATCCCGCCGACCTCCGAGTTCGCCGAGCCGTCGGTGGTCGGGAAGCCGACCGCCGACCCGGGCGCGGCGGCGGTGCTGCTCGCCGCCGCCGGTTGGACGCCCGGCGCGGGCGGGGTACGCGTCAAGGACGGCCGGCCGGCCCGGTTCACGCTGATGTACCCGGCGAGCGACACGCTGCGCAAGGACCTGGCCCTCGCCGTGACCGCCGACGCGAAGAAGATCGGCATCGAGGTGACCCCGGCCGGGCTGACCTGGGACGCCATCGACCCGCGGATGAAGTCCGACGCCCTGCTGATGGGCTACGGCACGCCGTACGACCCGGACTTCGTCTCGTACAAGCTCTTCGGCTCCCGGTTCGCCGGACAGGGCTACTTCAACCCCGGTTCGTACCGCTCGGAGGTGACCGACCGGGCCCTCCAGGAGGGGCGCGACCAGGTCGACCCGACCCGCCGCAAGGCCGCGTACGGGCGGTTCCAGAAGCAGCTCGCCGCCGACGTGCCGTGGCTGTTCCTCACCTATCTGCGGCACACCTACGTGCTGAAGTCCACGGTGCGGGGCGTCACCCCCCGGGTGGAGGCGCACGAGCACGGGGTGGCGAACAGCCTCTGGTGGAACATCGACACCTGGACGCGCTCGTGACCCGCCCCCGCCGACTGGCCGGGGCGGGAGCGGTGGTGCGACGCCGGTTGCTGGTGGCCGTACCGGTGCTCGCCGCGACCAGCGTCGGGATGTTCGCCCTCGGCGCGGCGTCGCCGGTCGATCCCGCCAAGCAGTACGCGGGCGCGGCGGCCTTCACCGCCAGCGAGGAGAACCTGGCGCAGATCCGCGCCAACTGGGGCCTCGACGACCCGCTGCCGGTGCAGTACCTGCGCTGGATCGGCAACCTGCTCCAGGGCGACCTGGGCTGGTCGACCACCCGCCACGAGCCGGTCGCCTCGGTGCTCGCCGCCCGAGCCGGCTGGACCCTGCTGCTGATCGGGGTGACCCTGGCCCTGGTGCTGGTCGCGAGCCTGCTGCTGGGCGCGCTGGCCGCGTACCGCAGGGGCGGTCTCTTCGACCGCGCCCTGCGCACAGCCGCCTACACCGTCGAGTCGATGCCGGTCTTCTGGCTGGGTCTGGCCGCGATCGCCGTGTTCGCGTTGGCGCTGGGCTGGCTGCCGGCCGGTGGGCTGACCGACGTCACGGCGACCAGCACCTCCTGGTCCGATGTGGCCCATCACCTGGTCCTGCCGGTCGCGGTGCTGGCCGTGTCCCAGGCGCCGTGGTTCGTGCTGTTCGTGCGGGACGCGGTCGCGGACAGCCTGCGCGACGACCACGTGCTGGCGGCGCGGGCCCGTGGCCTGCCGGGACGCACCGTGCTGTTCGGGCACGCGCTGCGCACCGCGCTGCTGCCGTTCCTCACCCTGGTCGGCACCCACCTGCCCGAGCTGGTCGGCGGGGCGGTGCTGGTCGAGACGGTCTTCTCGCTACCGGGCCTCGGCGCGGTCACCGTCGCCGCCGCGCTGGGCGGCGACTTCCCACTGCTGGCGGCGATCACGCTGGTCACCACGGCGGTGGTGCTTGCCGCGAACCTGGTGACCGACCTCGCCTACGCCGCCGCCGACCCGAGGGTACGACTCGATGACTGACCTCGCGGCCCGAGCGCCGCTGCCGCGGACCACCCGGCTCCGAGCACGGCTGCGGCCCGGCCAGGCGGGGGCCGTCACCGCCGGGCTCGTCCTGCTGGTCGCCGTCGTCGGCGCGCTGCTCGCGCCGCTCGTCTGGCCGCTCGACCAGAGCGCGGTGGCGCTGGAGCGGACCCGGCTGGCACCATCCTGGACGCACCTCGCCGGCACCGACGACCTGGGCCGGGACGTCGCCCACCGGGCCGTCTACGGGCTGCGGGTCTCGCTGCTCGTCGGCGTTGTCGCCGCGCTCGTCGCCACAGTCCTCGGCGGGGTGGTCGGCGGGATAGCCGGCACGCTCGGCGGCCGGGTGGACAGGATGCTGATGCGGGTCGTGGACACCATCGCCGCGATGCCGCACCTGCTGCTGGGCATCTTCATCGTCGCCATGCTGCGGCCCAGCCTCGGCGCGGTGATCGCCTCCGTCGGGCTCACCCACTGGCTCTCCACCGCCCGCATCGTCCGGTCCGAACTGCTCAGCCTGCGCACCCGGCCGTTCGTGGACGCGGCCATCAGCGGCGGCGCCGGGCGGCTGCGGGTGCTCACCCGCCACCTGCTGCCCCACGTTCTGCCCCGGCTGGCGCTGGCCACCACCCTGATGATCCCGCACGCGGTGTGGCACGAGACCGCCCTGTCCTTCCTCGGTCTCGGTCTGCCACCGCACCTCGCCTCATTGGGCAACATGATCAATGACGGTCAGGGTTCGCTGCTCACCGGCGCCTGGTGGGCCAGCCTGGCGCCGGGCGCGGTCATCGTCGTCGTCACCCTCGCCATCGCGGTCCTCGCCGCCCGCTGGCGCGACCGTCTCGATCCCCGGGTCCGAGCGGAGCTGCACCTGTGACCACCACCGACCGTGCCGCCACCGCCACGCCGGCCCGCGTCGGCGGCACCCGACCGCTGCTCGCCGTGGACGACCTCGGCGTCCAGTTCCGGCTCCGGGACGCAACGGTACGCGCCGTCGGCGACCTCAGCCTCACCGTACGGGCCGGCGAACTGGTGGCCGTCGTCGGCGAGTCCGGCTGCGGCAAGTCCGTCCTGGCCCACGCCCTGCTCGGCCTGTTGCCGCGCAACGCCACGATCACCGGGCACGCGGTGCTGCACCACCCGGGCACCGAGCCGGTCGACCTGATCACCTGCGGTCAACGGGAGCTGGCGCGGACGGTACGCGGTCAGCGGGTCGGGCTGGTGCCGCAGAGCCCGGCCACCGCGCTCAACCCGGTCCGTACCGGTCGGCGGCTGCTCGCCGAGACGCTGCGGGCGCACGGCCGGGACCGCGCGGAGGCCGACCGGCTCGCCGTCGACGTCGGGCTCGACCCGGCCGACCTGGACCGCTACCCGCACGAGCTGTCCGGCGGGATGGCGCAGCGTCTGGTCACCGCGCTCGCGCTGGCGCCGGACCCGTCGCTACTCATCGCCGACGAGCCGACCACCGGACTGGACCGGCCGCTGGTCGACCACACCCTCGACCTGCTGCGTCGCCGGTGCGACGCCGGCGCGGCCGTCGTGCTCATCACGCACGACCTGGCCGCCGCGCGGCGGGTCGCCGACAGCGTCGCCGTCATGTACGCCAGCCGGATCGTGGAGCACCGGGAGGCCGACACGCTCTACACCGCACCGGCCCACCCGTACGCGTCTGCGTTGCTCGACGCCCTCCCCGACCGGGCCTTCCGGCCGGTGCCGGGCGACCCACCGATGCTCACCGCGCTGCCCGCCGGCTGCGCCTTCGCGCCCCGCTGCCCCCGTCGTACCGACCGCTGCGCCGACCGGCCGTCGCCCACGCCCGTCGCCGACGGCGGCACCGTGGCCTGCCACCATCCGATCCACGCCGGAGCCGCCCCGTGACCGACAAGCACCTGCGCGCCGACGAGGTGAGCGTCGGGTACGGGCGTCAGCTCGTGCTCGACACCGTCACCGTGCGCATCGGTCGGGGCGAGACGGTCGGGTTACGCGGGCCGTCCGGCTGCGGGAAGTCCACACTGGTCCGCGTGCTGGCCCTGCTGCACCGGCCCGACCGCGGGCGGGTCAGCATCGACGGCACCCCGGTCACCGGCGCCCGGTACGCCGTGCCGGCGGCGCTACGGACCCGTGTCGCCGCCCTCTTGCAGAGCCCGCGCGCCGCCGCCGACCCCCGGTTGAGCCTCACCGACCTGATCGCCGAGCCGCTGCGCGCCACCCGGACGCCCGAGCCGACCGTCCGCGAGCGGGTGGCCGAACTCGCCGACCTCGTCGGCCTCACCGCCGACCTGCGCGATCGTCGTCCGCACGCGGTCTCCGACGGTCAACTGCAACGCGCCTGCCTCGCCCGGGCGCTCGCGCACCGCCCCGACTACCTGCTGTGCGACGAGGCCACCGCGATGCTCGACGCCTCCACCCAGGCGCACGTCGCCGCGGTCATCCGCGACTACCAGCGCGCGCGGGGGGCCGGGGTCCTCGTGATCAGCCACGACCAGACCCTGCTGGACCGCTGGGCCGACCGAATCGTCGACCTGGCCGGTGCCGCTGTCGCACGGCCCTGAGCCTCGGCCCGGCAACCCGATGGCGAGCCTCGTCGGGTGGGCCACCTCCTCTTAAGCTGACTCCGCTCGACTCGGGCTCGGGGTCGGTGTTGGCCTCGTTCAGCGGCTCACGCGGTGGGCTCAGAGCACCGTCTGCTTGGTGTTCGGCAGCGCGTCGACAATCGACTTCCGCACGTTGATCGTGTCTGAGATGATCTCGTGCGGCGTGTTCGCCAGCCACTGCACCACCGAGATGTCCTCGAACCGGGGATACCGGAACATCTCCAGGAACACCAGCGGCTCGTCGCCGGTGTTCTGAATGTAGTGGCCGTACGCGAACGGGACGTAGCCCACGTCGCCGGCCTGGAAGTCGAAGGTCCGAGCGGCGGCCTGGGACGCGAAGACGCCCATCCGTCCGGTGCCGGAGATGTAGTACTGCCACTCGTCGGTGGTGGGATGCCAGTGCAGCTCGCGCATCCCGCCGGGCTCGACCTCGACCAGGGCCGCCGCGGTGGTCGTCGACGCGGCGAAGTTGGTCGAGTCGGTGATCCGGACCGTGCCACCACGGAAGCGTTGCGGGGTCTGCGCGGTCATCCGGTGCTTGAAACTGCGCGGGACGTCCCCGGTCGGGCTGACCACCCGGTCCTGTTGCAGCGGTGGGGGGACGTCGCCCTGGAAGATGTACTTCTCCCGCTCGGGCAGGTTCTCCATCTGCTCCATCGTCCAGCCGAAGTTCTTCGCCAGGACGTCTTTCGGGGTGTGCGCGAAGAAGTCACTGAGCAGGAACGTGTTGTTCTCGGAGAACGCGCCGTCGTCGAAGACGAGCAGGAACTGTGCGCCGTCCTCCAGGGCCTGGATGTTGTGCGGCACCCCCTGCGGGAAGAACCACAGGTCACCCTGCTTGACGTCCTCGATGAAGTTGCGTCCTTCCTGGTCGACGGCGCTGATCCGGCAACTGCCGGCCAGCATGTACGCCCACTCCGACTGCTGGTGCCAGTGGATCTCCCGGTACGCGCCCGGCTCCAGACCGAACTGAACGCCGGCCATCTGGGTGGCGATCGGCAGGTCGCGGCTGGTGACCTCGCGGGTCCAGCCGCCCTTCTCCACCCGGGTGTGGGCCTGCGAGAACGAGAACTTGAGGTTGGGCACCAGCCGGCTGTCGGTCGTCGGCGGCACGAGAAGGTCCGGGTTCTGCCGCTCGAGTTCGACGTTCCGACCAGGGAGGGGCGGCGCCCCCTGGTCGCCGCGGCGCGGCTGGGGATCGCTGTTCGCCATGATCGCTCTCTCCTCACTCGGATCGGATCGGGTTGGGCACTGTGCCGGCCCCGGGGCGCGACCCCAGGCGTGACGGCAGCCCCAGCAGCGCGCGTACCCCGGCGCGACCGTGCTGGACCGCGATCGCCACCGGGACCGCCGCAGCGGTCGCCACCAGCACCAGTCGGGCCCACAGCGGGGCGTCGCCGCCGGTGCCGGCGACGAGGACGAACATCAGCAGGACGACCCGGAGCCGAAGCAGACCGGGCAGTGCGGTTGAGTGGTCCATACCGGAAATGGTCGCTGCCGATCAGGGGTCATCACATCACGTGATCACGCGATTACCGCGTAGCGGAATCGGGACCTGGCGGGGCATTCGACGCAGTCGCCCCGGTTCGTCGATCCGGGCGTCGCCAGCTGCCGAGCTGGTTAGGCTCGGACACAGGACGGCATGTCGACGCGCCGGGTAAACACCGGGGAGAACGCCATTGTCCGAATCACCCCTCGACGCCGGGGCGCTCCCGGTCCACGACACCGATGCCGAGCACCGGCGGCAGCGACTGTTCGCCGCGACGGAACAGCTCCGGCTCGCCGGGCGCGGCATGGAGGCGCTGCACGTCCTGGCGACGGAGATCGCCGCCAGCTCCGGCGACGAGCGCCACCGGGTCGACCTGCTGGGTCGCCTCGCGCAGGTGGCGACACTGGAGCCGCCGGCAGTCGCCCTCGCCGGTCTGCGACACGCGGCGGGCCAGCGGCTGGACGAACCCAGCCGTGGCACGGTGCTCGCCCTGCTCGCCACGATCGCGGCCCGCACCGGCCATCCGGACACCGACGCCCTGTTGCGCGAGGCCGGCACCGCGCACGCCGCGTCGGGCGACCACTCGTCGGCTCGTCACCTCGCCCTCGGTCGGGCCGCCCGGTCGCTGTCGCACGGGGACCTGCCGGGCGCCCGCGCCGTGCTGGCCGCCCTGGACCCGGATGCCTGGGTGGCCCGACGGGACGCCGCGTCGATCCGCGCCGAACGCGTCCTCGTGCACCTCGGCCTGGGCCGGTACCAGGATGCCGCCACCGCGATCCGGCAGGCGCCCGCCGAGACGGCGTCGCCGCACCTCCCGCTCGACGGCCTGTCGACAGCGTTGGACTGCCTGCGCATGATCGCGGTCGGAGAGCTGCCCGAGGCGGCCGCGCTGGCGGTCACGATGCTCGGCTCGGATTCGGCGGAGTTGAGTCGCGAGGTACGCGCCCTGCTGGTGGCGGTGATCGGCGAGGTGCGGTACCGCCGGGGCGAACACGACGACGCCCGCGCCATCCTCCGCCCCTGCCTGACCACGGAGAAGTGGCCGGACCGTACGATCTGGACGACCACGTTCTGCGTCGCGGTCCGCGACCCGGTCCTCAGCACGCCGACGCACCTGCTCACCAGGGTCGTCAGCGACCTGCACCGATCGGTCCGGGCGTTCCTGCCGGTGCCGTACCTCGGCCCCCGGCTGGTCCGCGCGGCGGTGGCAGCCGGTGACGCCCGCGCGGCCGGCCGCATCACCGAACTGCTCCAGCAGGTGGCCACGCGTACTCCCGTGCCGCTGTGGCGCGCCCTGGCCGACCAGGCCCGGGGTCTGCGCGACCGCGACCCCGACGCTCTCCGGTCGGCGGTCGACGGGCTGCGCACGACCGCCGCGTGGCCGGCTCTGGCCGACGCGCTGCTCGACCTGGCGTGCGACACGGGGACCCGGTCCACCGAGGCGCGCGACGCCGCACACGAGGCGGCCGCCCTGTACGCGAGGATCGGCGCCCCCGGCGACCAGGCGACGGCCGACCGACGCTACGCCGAACTCACCGCCGCCCCTCCCGACCGGCCGGTGGTCGACGCGCCGACGCGTACCGGCATCGAGGCGCTCACCCCGGCGGAGGAGCGGGTCGCCGCGATGCTCGCCGGCGGCGCCACGAAGAGGGAGGCGGCCGCCACCCTCTTCGTCTCGTTCCACACGGTGGACACCCAACTCCGCTCCATATACCACAAGCTGGGCATCAACAACCGGATGGAGCTGGCCCGGGCCTGGGACCGGACCCGGCGATAATGGCCCGATGACCGCGCCATCCGACCTGACCCCGCTCGCCGAAACCGTGGAGTGCGAGTTCATGCACTCCTACGAGTCCCGGACGCCGCCGCCCGCGTACACCGATCTCGGGATCGCGACCACGCGCGTCGGCGGCGGCGTCGCCCTGGCGATGCGCAATGACCCCTCGGGCGGTTACTGGAACAAGGCGCTCGGGTTCGGCACCACCGAGCCGTTCACCGTCGAGATCCTGGATCGCGTCCTCGACTTCTACCGGGACCAGGGCGTCGACCAGGCGGTCCTCCAGCTCGTCCCGGCGGCGCTGCCCGCCGGCTTCGACGAGATCGCCGCCGCCCGGGGGCTCGAACCGGGCAGCACCTGGGTCAAGCTCGCGGCTCGTCCGGACGAGGTCGTCGCCGCGCCGACCCGCCTGCGCGTCGGCCCGGTGCCGGGCGCCGAGGCCCGGCGCTGGGCCGACGTGGTGCTCGCCGGCTTCGGCATGCCGAGCGGCGGGCTCACCACGATGCTGGCCGCGACCGTCGGAGCGCCCGCGTGGCGACCGTACGCCGCGTGGGACGGCGACGACGTCGTGGCGGGCGGCAACCTGTTCCTGCACGGCGAGGCGGCCTCGCTGAACGCCGCCGCGACGGCCCCCGGGCACCGTGGCCTCGGCGCGCAGTCGGCGCTGATCGCCGCCCGCGCCCGCGCCGCCGCCGAGGCGGGTTGCCGGTGGGTGTTCGTCGAGACCGGGCAGCCCGCGCCCGACCAGCGGAATCCGTCACTCGACAACCTGCGGCGGGCCGGGTTCACGCCGCTCTACGAGCGCCGCAACTGGGTCTGGCGGTCGGCCGGCTGAGCCGGTGGTCACCCGTTCACTCGGGTGGCGCGGCCCCGGACTGCTCGCTGACCATGTACTCCGCGTACCAGTCGGGCCAGTTGTCGTCCCGCTGGCCGGTGCGCTCCTCGTGCCGGCCGTGGGCGTCGGCCGCGCGCCGCAGGGCGCCCGCCAGGTCGCTCGCGGAGCCGAACGACGTCAGACCGCCCTCGACGCGCCCGGGAAGCCGTGTGGTGATCTCCTGCATCAGCCAGGTGTTGCCGTCCGGGTCGCGCAGCGTGGCGCGGGAGACGTAGCTGCGTCGCTCGGGGTCCACCCCGTCGACCGGGCCGTCCGGGGTGACGTGGAAGACGTCGCCGACCTCGACACCGGCGGAGACGAGGGTGTCGCGGGCCGCCTCGATGTCGGAGACGATCAGGTACGCCACGGCCGGGCCGGACGGCGTCGGGGTGAGCCCCGGGCCGAACTGCACGGAACACCCGGAGCCGGGCGGCGTCAACTGGACGATGCCGGGCGGCGTCTGGTCGAGCCGCCAGCCGAGGCGCCGGTAGAACGCCGTCGCGCGGTCGACGTCCGACACCGCGATGATGATCGCCTCGAGTTTCTGGTCGAGGCTCTCGACTCGCGACGTGGCACCCGCGTCGCCCTGGGTCTTCGGGCTCATCGCCGTTCCCCTTCCTGATCAGCACGCTACTGGTGACGCCCCTGCCCGGCGCCTGCCTGCATCAGCCCGTCGACGTCCTCGTGCTCCGGCGTACCCCGAGCAGGGCGGCCAGGGCGAGGAGGATGACGGCGACGGAGTACTCGTCGGCGGTCCGCGGCAGGCCGCCGGCGTAGACCACGAGGAATCCGGCGATCACCGTGGGCAGGCCGAAGCCGACATAGCAGACGATGTAGAGCAGCGACAGCACGCTGGCGCGTTCGTGTGCGGCGACCAGCGGCATGACCGTCTTGAGGCTGCCCTGGAAGCCGCTGCCGAAGCCGACGCCGCCGAGCGCGAGACCGACGAAGAAGCCCGGGGTCGACTCCGCCATGACCGACAGCAGCGTGACGATCATGCCCAGGACCAGCGCGCCGATCCCGGTCAGCAGCACCGTGCGCGCGGCGGTGTTGCGCTGCACCACCACGGCGATCGACCCGAAGACGGCGAAGACGAAGAGGACCAGCCCGGCGACCACGATCGACGTGTCCATCAGGCTGCGGACGAGCGCCGGGCCGAGCGCGCCGAAGAAGCCGGCCAGCGCCCAGACCGCGAACAGCACCGGGGCGACGACGAGCACCGGTCGACGTACGCCGCGGGGCAGTGTGATGTCCGGTCGGAGGCTGCGTCGCGCGCCGGCCATCTTCGTTACCGTCTCCGGCATCAGCGCGATGCCGACCAACTGGATCAGCAGGACCGCGAGGAGGACGACGTACACCAGTCGCGTCGGGGCGGGGAGGAACTGGATGAGCAGCGCCGAGAGCAGCGCGCCACTGCCGGTGCCGATCCCCGGCGCGATCGAGTTGGCCAGCGTGCCCCGGGCCCTGTCGATGTCGAGCATGGCGGCGCCCACCGCCCCGGTGGCCGCGCCGGCCGCCAGGCCCTGCACGAGACGGGCGACGAGAAGCGTGGGTACGCCGTTGGCGAAGACGAAGACGACGAGCGCGAGCATCTGCACCGCGACGGCCACGGCCAGCACCGGCCGCCGGCCGACGTGGTCCGACAGTTTGCCGAAGGTGAGCAGCGACGCCAGCACCGCGAGCGCGTAGACGGCGAACACGACAGTGGTGGTGACCGGCGAGAAGTGCCACCGCTCCTGGTAGAGGCCGTAGAGCGGGGTGGGCGCCGCCGACGCGGCCAGGAACGACACGAGGATCGACGCCAGCAGCACCAGGGAGGCCCCTGGCGAGAGTCGGGCGCGAACCACTGTCGGCATGTCGCGGCGTACCCGGCGTACACGGTTGCATGCCGGCGGGGCTCCGGCGGTGCGGCGTCCGCCGGGCCCGGCGCCCGGCGGACCGGTTCAGCCCTCGGGGTCGTGAGCGGTCGCCGGCAGGCTCGCCACCGTGCCGCCGAGCGCCGCACGGAAGGTCCGGTACCGATCCGGGCCGAGGGTGTCGGCGAGCGTGCGTTCGATGGCCCGCACGGCCTCGTCGGAGACCTCCAGGAAGCGGAGGCCCCGGTCCGTCGGCACGATCAGCTTCGCGCGGCGGTCGGCCGGATCGGGTGTACGCCGGACGTAGCCCAGCCGCTCCAACTCGTCGAGGATCGCGCCCATCGTCTGCTTGTTGCGGCCGGCCAGCCGGGCGAGCTCGCCCGGTCGGGTGCCCTCCGGGTCCAGGTACGCGAGCACCGCGCCGTGGCGGGGCCGGACGTCGTCGAACCCCTGCTCGGCGGACCGGCGGAAGATCTCGCGCTGGACCCGCGCGGAGAGTTGCACGGCCAGGATCCCGAGGTCGGGGTCCCGCTCCTTCAGTGTGCTGCGCTTCATATTTTGGTCCAATCATTGGACTGTACAAGTTTTGGACTATAACGTTCCTGGCGACGACCGGCGGCGCGACCTCCGGTGTGACCCGAGAGAGGACGACCATGACCATTCTGATCACCGGGGCGAACGGCACCGTGTCGAGGGAGGTGCTGCGCCACCTCGCCGGCAGGGAGCCGGTACGCGCCCTCGTGCGGGACACCTCGCGCACCACCCCGATCGACGGCGTCGAGTACGTCGTCGGCGACCTGGACCGCCCCACCACGCTGACCCCGGCGTTCGAGGGCGTCACCAGGCTGTGGCTGCTGATGCCGATGGGCCCGCTCGCCCCGAGCCAGAGCATGAACGCGGTGTGGGCCGCCCGGCAGGCCGGCGTGGAGCACATCGTCCGGCTGTCCGCGATCGGCGCGGCGCACGACGCACCCACCCGCAACGGCCGGTTGCACGCCCTCTCCGACGCGGAACTCCAGCAGTCCGGCATCCCCTGGACCATCCTGCGACCCAGTCACTTCATGCAGAACCTGCTCGCCGCGAAGTCCGGCGAGCACCTGTACGGGCTGCTCGGCGACTCGCGCGCCGGCGTGGTGGACGCCCGGGACATCGCCGCCGCGGGCGTCGCGATCCTCACCGCGCCCCGGCAGCACGAGAACATGATCTACACACCCACCGGCCCGGAGAGCATCAGCCTGGACCAGATCGCCGACGAGATCGCCCGCGCCACCGGACAGCCGGTCCGGCACGTACGGCAGAGCCCCGAGCAGGCGCTCGACGGTCTACTGAAGGCCGGCCTCGACCAGTGGTCGGCAGAGGTCCTCGCGGAGTACCGGATCGCCTACGGCTCAGGGTGGGGCGACTTCACCAACGACCACCTCGCCCGCATCACCGGCCGGCAGCCGCGCACCTTCGCCGAGTTCGTCGGCGACCACCGCGAGCACTTCGCCAACGCGTGATCCCGGTGTGGCGCCCTCCGGCGCGGCTGAGCGGAGGGCGCCGCGGCGCGGGCGGAGAACCTCGCGGCCTGAGCGGAGGGCGTGGCGGCGTGGGACGTCAGCGCGCTGCCGCCCGTGCCGCGCCGCGCGACAGCGGACCGACGTCCGAGTGGCGACCCGGACGCAGCGCGGCGTGCCGCTGCCCGGGCCCGGCGCCGTCGCGAGCGGCCAACGCATCGGCGACCGCTCCGGCGGCGAACGCGTAGATGGACTTGTGCAGCACGTCGATCACGAGTTCCCGGCGTGGCCAGGTCTGCGGCGGCGCCCCCACCCCGGTGGCGTTCTCCAGGATCTGGTCGTTGCTCAACCGCAACACCGTGAACATGCCCGACGCCAGGGGGCCCCGCAGCCCGGCCTGCGCCATGACACCACGCAGCACGCCGACCAGCGCGCCCTGACCGTAGTGCATCGCCAGGTTCTGCCACCGCGGTTGCTGGCCCCGGGATTCCGGCAGGTTGGCAAGGCGCGCCAGAACGCGGGCCGGCACGTAGGAATCGGGGCGACCGGTCACCCGCTGCTCCACCTTCTCGGCGGCCGTCATCACCGCCGCCCCGGCCAGACCCGCCGCCAGCCCCTGCCACACCGCTCTCTTCAGCATGCCGAAGCCCTACCCACCGCTGGAGCGCCCACACCCGTGAGGTGCCCGCTCGTGGACCATCCCGATCGGTACGACCGCGTCCGGGCCGGCCCGGTGCCGGCGGTCGGCGTCAGGGTTTGCGCGCCACCCCGCCGAACGCGTCGATGTCGGCGGGCGTGTCGACCGCGTCGTCCGGCCGCCACTGCGGGCACGGCACGACGCCGGGCTCCACCAGCTCCAGTCCGTCGAAGAAACCGGCGATCTGCTCGGGCGAGCGCAGCGTGTACGGGGTCGCGCCGGTGTCGTTGTAGTCGTCCTGCGCCTTCTGCATCTCGGCGCTGATCAGGCTCGTGCCGTCGTTGAGCGAGAGGTAGCTGCCGCTCGGCAGCGGCGCCAGCAACTGCCGCGCGATCGACCGGGCCGCCTCGTAGTCGGGCACGTGGCCCAGCACGCCACTGAGGATCAGACCGACCGGCCGCTCGAAGTCGAGCGTCTTGGCGGCCTCGGCGATGACCTCCGCCGGGCGGTGCAGGTCGCCGTCGATGTAGGCGGTCCTACCCTCCGCGGTGCCCACCAGCAGCGCGCGGGCGTGCGCCAGCACCAACGGGTCGCTGTCGACGTAGACGATGCGGGCGTCCGGGGCGATCCGCTGCGCCACCTCGTGGGTGTTGTTGGCGGTCGGCAGGCCGGTGCCGACGTCCAGGAACTGGCGGATGCCCGCCTCGGCGGCCAGAAACCGGATGGAGCGGACCAGGAACTGCCGGGAGGCACGGGCCACGTCGACGACACCGGGGAAGACCTGCCGGTACTGGTCGCCCGCCGCACGGTCGACAGCGAAGTTGTCCTTGCCGCCGAGCCAGTAGTTCCAGATCCGCGCCGAGTGCGGCACCGACGTGTCGATCTTCTGCGGGGCACCGGCCTCGCCGGCCTCGGGTTGCCCGGTCGTCGGCGATTCCATGGTCACGGCGAACCCCCATCTCGATCGTGTGCGTGACGCCGTCGCGGGACCGCCGGTCGAGGAAGTAGCCTCCCGTGACCGTGCCACGGTATAGAAGGCCGAAAATCGACGCCACCCCGGGGAGACACCATGCGTGAGCCGACCGGAACCGCCACCGTCCGGTGTGGTCTCGGGGTCGGGATGGTGGCGGGGCCTCCCTCGGGTGGGGCGTCCGCTTTCTGCTCAGGTGCCGGTCGGGCTCGGCGGCGCGGTGCTCCGACGCACCACGAGCGTCGGGACCACCAACGGCAGGGGCTGCGGTCTGCTGTCGTCGATGGCCTGGGTGACGGCGGTGATGGCCCGCTGGCCGACGGCGGCGAAGTCCTGCTGGATGGTGGTCAGTGGCGGGATGAGGTAGGCCGCCTCGGGAACGTCGTCGAATCCGACGACCGAGATGTCCTGCGGCACCCGCCGCCCGCGCTCGTGCAACGCCCGCAGCACACCGATGGTCATCTGGTCGTTGGCGGCGAAGACGGCCGTGGCCCCCGGCATGTCGCAGATCCGCAAACCGGCGGCGTAGCCACTGTGGGCGTGCCAGTCACCGGGGACGGGCTCGGGCGGGCGGATCCCCGCGGCGGCCATCGCCTGCCGCCAACCGTCCAGGCGGGCGCGGGCCTCCGCCCAGTTGAGCGGGCCGCTCACGTGCACGATCTCGCGGTGCCCGAGATCGAGGAGGTGCTCGGTGGCCATCCGGGCGCCGAGCACCTGGTCCACCCCGACGGTGAGGCTGGCCCGGGACAGGTCGCCTTCCACCACCACGAAGGGCACGCTGGAGCGGGTCATCCGCACCACCTCGAGCGCCTCGTCGTTGCCGGCGATCATCACGACGCCCTCTACACCGACGCGCATGAGGTGTTCGGTGGCGTCGCTGAGCGCCCGGACCGTCACCTCGGAGAGGCTCACCGAGGTGGCGAAGTAGCCGGCCGCGCGGGCGGCGTCCTCGACGCTGCGGTGGATGCTGGTCGGACCGAACAGCGTCCGGGCCGTGCCGATGATGCCGATCATCCCGGAACGCCCCCGGACCAGCGCGCGGGCGGCGGTGTTGGGTCGGTAGTCGAGCCGCCGGATGGCTTCCAGGACCCGCTCGCGGGTCTCCCGCCTGATGCTGGGCGCCCCGTTGATGACCCGGGACACCGTCTGGTGGGACACGCCCGCCAGCCGGGCGACGTCGGCCATGACCGGTGGCCGGTGGGCGGCTGTCACCGCTGTCTCCGCGTGAACTCGCACTGGTGGCCCGTCCGTTCTCCCATGGGGTCAGTTTCTCGTCGTCGGCGGGCTCAGTGTGAGTGCCGGGGCACCGCGCTGCCGCTGCCCCCCACCAGGAAATCGAGGTCCGCGCCGGCGTCGGCCTGGAGGACGTGCTCGCTGTAGAGCCGCACCCACCCCCGGTCGGCCACGGGTTTCGGCGGCTGCCAGGCGGACCGGCGGACCGCGAGTTCCGCGTCGTCGACCAGCAGGTCGAGCCGGCGCGTCGGCACGTCGACGCGGACCAGGTCGCCGGTGCGGACCAGGGCGAGCGGCCCGCCCACGGACGCCTCCGGCGCGACATGGAGCACGCAGGTGCCGTAGCCGGTGCCGCTCATCCGGGCGTCGGAGATCCGCACCATGTCGGTGATGCCGTCGGCGAGCAACCGGCGGGGCATGGGCACGTTGCCCACCTCGGGGAAGCCGGGGTAGCCACGTGGCCCGGCATTACGGACCACGATCACGGTCTCCGGGGTGACGTCCAGGTCCGGATCGTCGGCGGCGACCACGTACTCCTCGATCCGGTCGAAGACGAGCGCCGGACCGGTGTGGCTGAGCAGGTGCGCGGAGGCGGCGGAGACCTTCAGCACCGCACCGGAGGGCGCGAGCGATCCGCGCAGCACCACGGTGCCGGAGCCGGCGGGCTGGAACGGCTCCTCCAGCGTGCCGATCACCTCGCGGTTCCAGCACTGCGCGCCCGCCACGTTCTCGGCCACGCTCGTCCCGCTGACGGTGACGTGGTCCATGTGCAGCAGCGGGGCGATCTCCTTCATCAGCGCCGGAAGGCCACCCGCGTAGGCGAAGTCCTCCATCAGGTACGTCCCGGACGGCATGAGGTTGACGAGCATCGGCACGGCGGCGGTGAGGGTGTCGAAGTCCTCCAGCGTCAGGGGGACGCCGAGGCGACCGGCGATGGCGAGCAGGTGCACGACGGCGTTCGTGGAACCACCGATGGCGGCGTTGACCCGGATGGCGTTCTCGAACGCCTCCCTGGTCAATACCGAGGACAGCCGCTGGTCCTCCGCGACCATGGCGACGATCCGCCGCCCGGCGGCCTGCGCGAGCGCGTACCGCCGGGAGTCCACCGCCGGCACCGCGGCGGACCCGGGCAGTTGCACGCCCAGCGCCTCGGTGACGCAGGCCATCGTGGAGGCGGTGCCCATGGTCATGCAGTGTCCCCGGCTGCGGGACATGCCGACCTCCGCCTCGGCGCAGTCGGCGGCGGTCATCCGGCCGGCCCGCATCTCCTCGGTGAAGCGCCAGACGACGGTGCCCGAGCCGATGTCCTGGCCGCGGAACTTGCCGTTGAGCATCGGACCACCGGTCAGCATCAGCGTCGGCAGGTCGACGCTCGCCGCCCCCATCAGCAGACCGGGCGTCGTCTTGTCGCAGCCGGAGAGCAGGACCACCCCGTCGAGGGGGTTGGCCCGCACCGACTCCTCCAACTCCATCGCCAGCAGGTTGCGGTAGAGCATCGTGGTGGGTCGCATCAGCGGCTCACCCAGGCTCATCGCCGGGAACTCCAGCGGCAGGCCGCCGCTCTCCCACACCCCCCGCTTCACCGACTCGGCCAGGTCACGCAGGTGGGCGTTGCAGGGGGTCAACTCCGACCAGGTGGTGGCGATCCCGATCACCGGACGGCCGTCGAAGACGTCGTCGGCGAATCCCTGGTTACGCATCCAGGACCGGTGGATGAACCCGTTGCGGCCCTCCGCGCCGAACCACTCCCCGCTGCGCAGCGGTCGATTCGTAGTCGACATCAACACACCTCTCTCGTCATCCGTGCGGCCGCGCGCGGCGCCGCGACGCGGGTGGGGTGGGGCTGGTGGCGCCGGCCTGACCTACCGGAGACCTCCGACGGACAACCCGCCGCGCCAGTGACGTTGCAGGCTGAAGAACGCGATGATCAGCGGGATCACCGACACCAGCGAGCCCAGGATGATCAGGCTCCACAGTGAGGTGCCGCCCGAGTTGTTCGCGGAGGCGATGCCCTGCCAGAGACCGAGGCCGACGGTGACCGGGAAGAGCCGGTTGTCGGAGAGCATGGCCAGCGGCAGGAAGTAGTTGTTCCAGGACGCCACGGCCGACAGCAACAGCACCGTCACCACCGCGGGGCGCATCAGCGGGAGCGCGATCTGCAGGAACGTGCGCACCTCCCCCGCGCCGTCGACCCGGGCGGCGTCGAGCAGTTCGTCGGGGACCGCGTCGCGGGCGTAGACGTGCATCAGGTAGACGCCGAACGGGTTGAGCAGCGACGGGAGGATCACCGCCCAGACCGTGTTGGTCAGGCCGAGCCGGGAGAACATGATGAAGGTCGGGATGACCAGGGCGGTGGCGGGCACCATCAACGCGCCGAGCACGACGGCGAAGCTGAAGCGCCGGGCGGCGAACCGGTACTTGGCGAACCCGTAACCGGCCATCACCGACAGGACGGTGGCGCCGATCCCGCCGGCGATGGCGTACAGCGTGGAGTTGAGGATCCACCGCCCGTAGATTCCGCCGTCGTAGGTGAACAGCAGTTTGAGGTTGCCCAGGTAGTCGATCTGGTCGCTGAACCACAGCGTGTTGCCGCCGCCGAACAGGCCCGGCGCGTCCTTGGAACTGTTGACGATGACCCACCAGAACGGGACCAGGAAATAGATCACCAGGAAGCCGAGGAGGATCTGGAGCGGGAGGTGGCGTTGCGGCCGGCGGACGCCCGCGCGGACGCTGGTGTGGTCGGTCATCTAGAGGAAGCTCCTCCGCTTGCGGGTGAAGAACAGGAAGGCGTACACGCAGATGAAGACGACGCCACCGAGGGCGAACGAGATGGCCGACCCGTAGTTGAAGTTGGCGAGCGAGAACGCCTGCTGGTACGCGTACATGTTGGGGGTGAAGTCCGCCCCGATCGTGCCGGCGGCGAGGTAGCGCAGGATCTGCGGCTCGTTGAAGAACTGCAGGGTGCCGATGAGCGAGAAGACGAGGATCAGGATCAGCGCGGGGGCGATCAGCGGGATCTTGATCCGGGTCGCGACCTGCCAGCGTCCGGCGCCGTCCATCCGGGCGGCCTCGTAGAGGGTCGGGTCGATCCCCTGCAGGGCGGCGTACAGGATGATCATGTAATAGCCGGCCCACTGCCAGGTGACCACGTTCAGCAGACCGTAGAAGATCAGGTTACCGCCCAGGAAGTCGGGCGCTGTGGCGCCGAACAATCCGAAGATGTCGGTGAGCGGACCGAAGCCCTTGCTGTAGAGGAAGCCCCACATCACGGCCCCGATGACGGTGGGGATCGCGTACGGCAGGAAGATCATCAGGCGGGAGAAGCGGGCGAACAGCGTCGTCACCGCGTCCAGGATGAGGGCCATCGCGAGCGCGACGATGATCTGCAACGGGATGGAGACGAGCGAGAAGCGGATCACGAACCACGTCCCGGACAGGAAGCTCGGGTCGGTGAACGCCTTCACGTAGTTGTCGAAGAGGACGAAGCTGGTGCCGCCGATCAGCTTCTTCTGGAACAGGCTGAGATACAGCGCGTACCCCAGCGGCGCGATGAGAAATGCCAGGAAGACGATCCCGAATGGCCCGACGAAGAGCCACCCCATCAGGTGTTCGCGGAGGTGCACCTTGCCACGGATCGGGCGTCCCTCAGGTCGGGTACGCGGCTCGCTCTTCTCGGTCAGGACTGTCATTGTGGTCTCCGGGACGTGGACGCCGAGGGTCGAGGGGTGGGCCGGCCGTCGCCGGCACGGCCCACCCGTCCGGTCACTGAACGGTGAAGCCTTGCTCCTTGGCGTACTTCGCCACGTCCTCCTGGAGCCGGTCGGCTGCCTGGGACCCGGTGATGGAGCCCTTGATGACCTCACTGACCTGCTTGGTCATCGCGTCGAGGTAGTACTGGCCGAAGGGGGCGTACTGCACGCCCTTGTAGGCGTCCGCGGCCGGAACGTAGACCTCCTTGTTCGCCTGCTGGCCGTCGAAGAACGGCACCTTCAGGTCGATGAACGCGGGGTCCTTCAGCGCGGTCAGGTTCAGCGGGAAGATGATCTGGTTGGTCCAGCCGTCGGTGAGCGACTCCTTGTCGGCGTAGAGCCCGTAGGCGACCTTCGCCGCCAACTCCGGCTTCTTCGCCTGCTTGGTCACCGAGAAGGCCGACCCACCCCAGTTGACCTGCACCGGGTTGGCCGGGTCCCACTGCGGCAGCGGCGCCACCGCGAACTTGCCGGTGTCCTGGCCCTTGCCGACGCCCGCGCCGGTGAGGTAGCCGGGCGCCCACGCCGCCGAGATGTACGTCGCGTAGTTGCCGTTGATCACGCCGGAGATGTACTCCGGGGTGAACTGGTCCTGCGTGCCGACCAGACCCTTCTTGGCGAGGCCGCCCCAGTAGTCCAGCACGTCCTTGGACGCCTGGTCGTTGAGCTTCACGCCGATCGCCTTCGGCTGCGCCGGATCGAAGCTGAAGGGGGTGGCGCCCTTCTGGATCTGCAACGCCATCAGCACCGCCGGGACGTTCGCGCCGAGGTCACCGAAGAGCGGGCCGCCGGCGTCCTTCACCTTCTGCGCGGTCTGCTCGTACTCGGCCCAGGTCTTCGGCGGGGCGATCTGGTATTTGTCGAAGATGTCCTTCCGGTAGATCATGCCCATCGGGCCGCCGTCGACCGGGACGCCGTAGACGCCGTCGCCGACCGACACGTCCTTCCAGGCGCCCTCGCTGTAGTTGGCCTTGACCGCGTCGTAGCCGTACTTCTTGATGTCGACCAGCGCGCCCTGGATCTGGAAGGTCGGGATCCGGTCCGCCTCGATCATGATCACATCAGGCGCGCCGGTGCCCGCCGAGATCGCCGTCTGGAACTTGTCGTACTCGTCACCGCCCTGCCCGACGTTGGTCCAGCAGACCTGCACCTCGTTGTTCTGCTTGTTGAAGTTGTCGACGACGAGCTGGGTGTTGGGGTACCACCCCCACATCGTGACGACCGGCAGGTCCTTCTTGGTGATGGTGTTCGTGCAGTTGCTCGCGTCGCTACCGCCGCCGTCCGACGACGAACAGGCGGCGAGGCCGGCTCCGGCCGCGAGCATGGCCACTGTGGCGAGTATGCGTCTTCTCTTCATTGAGAGGGGTCCCTTCGGGGTCGCGGTGCACAGGAATCCATCCGCTGGCGGCGCCACCGGGGGCAGGTGTGCCTGCTCCCGGTGGCGTCGCCTGGTGGAGCGAGGTGGCTAACGCTTGAACAGTCGTGGCGCCAGATCGATGAGGTTCTTCTGCCACACGTCCCAGCCGTGCGGCCCGGGGGTGACCCCGTCGAACTCGTAGCGGATGCCGAGGTTGTCCAGGGTGGCCAGCGAGGTCATGAAGCTCGGGTACACGAAGTCGGTCTGGTCACCGACGTACAGGCGCAGCATCTTGGTGCCGTTGTTGATCGCTGCCACGTCCACGCCGGTGCCGCTGCCGAACCCGGCCGAGAAGGCCGCGACGTAGGCGAACCGGCCGGGGTACGCGCGCAGCACACCGAACGCCTGCCCGCCGCCCATCGACAGGCCGGCGAGCGCCTGCTGGGACGGGTCGCTGGAGATGTGGTAGCGGGACCGGGCCGTCGGCACGATGTTCTCCAACAGCTCCCGGTTGAAGTCCGACGAGTTGCCGTTGCCCATCACCACGACCATGGGCGTGAGGTCGCCGTCGAGGAACTGGTTGTCGAGGATCTGCTTGGCACGCCCCATCTCCACCCAGTCGGTGTGGTTCTGGCCGCCACCGTGCTGGAGGTAGAGAACGGGGTACGGCTGCGCCCGGTCCGGGTCGTACCCGGGCGGGGTCCAGACCAGCGCGGTGCGGTCCTGCCCCGCGACGGTGCTGGAATAGGTCATGCTCTCGACCTTCCCGCCCTGGCCGGCGGGAACGTCGGTGAGCAGCCGGGCCTCCGGGCCGGGGATGAGGAAGGTGCTCCACATCGGCTCGGTGGTCACCCGGGTCGGGTTCGAGACGTCCTTCACCGGCACCCGGTCGACGATCAGCCGGTAGTAGTAGAACCACGGCTTCAGCGGCCCGATCGTCGCCCGCCACCGGTCGCCGTCGCGGGTCAGCGGCACCCGCAGCCAGCTGCCGCCGGGGGCGATGTTCGCCCACACCGTGACGTGCTGGGCGGCGGTGAAGTCGGTGGTGGTCTCGAAGGTGACGAACCCGTCCTCGGTGACGAAGGGCGTGGGGGTGGTGCCGGCCGGCGGTGGCGTGAACTCGCCGGTGAGCTGCCCGTGGCCCGGGGTGGGCCCGTGGTCCGACCCGGGCCGGAACAGCCGGGGCAGGAAGTCGACGAGGTTCTCCTGCCAGGTGGTCCAGTTGCCGCCGCCGTCCGGGTTGACCCCGTCGAACGCGAACCGGACGCCGGCGGAATCCAACGCCTTCGTCAGCCGGTAGGTGGGGTTGTGCCCGGCGTCGGTGACGTTGCCGGTGTAGACCCGCAGCAGCTTGACGTCGCGGTTGATCGCCTTGGCGTCCTTGCGGTCGACGCTCGGCGTCGAGTCGCCCGAGAACCAGCCGACGTAGCCGAACCGACCCGGCTTGGCGAACGCCACCCGGACGGCCCGTGCCGCGCCGTCGGAGACACCGGCGATGGCCTGGTGCGCGGGGTCGCGATGGACCCGGTAGGTGTCGGCGACAGCACGGCGGAGGTCTGTCAACTCCCGGTCGTCGGCGCTGTCGGCGATCACCACCACCATCGGCTGGATGGCGCCGGCCGCCGAGAGGTTGTCGAGGATCTGCTTCGTGCGGCCCAGGTCGAGCCAGTCGCTGACCGCGGCGTCCGCACCCGACTCCAGGAAGAGGGTCGGGTAGCGCTTCGGCCCCCTGGCCGAGTATCCCGGTGGCGTCCAGACCAGTGCCGAGCGCTGCTCCGCACGGACCCGGTAGGTCAGGCTCGCGACGGCGCCGCCGGTGCCGGCCGGCGCGTCGCCCAGCCACCGTGCCGCGTCACCCGCGACCAGGAAGCTGCTCCAGAGCGGGTGGGACGCCACGCTCGTGCTGTTCGTCGGGTCCTTGATGGTCTTGGTGTCGTCGGCGGTGAGCTGGTAGTGGTAGAGCCCCGGCCGCAACGCGCCGAGCACACCCGACCACGCGTCACCGCGACGGGTCAGCCCGAACTCCGCCCAGCTCGCCGACGGGCCGAAGTTGCCCTCGACGACGACCTGCGACACCGTGCCCAACTGTTCCTGGACGTAGCTGGCCGGCACTGTGAACGTGGCGTAGCGGTCGTCGGAGACGGCCAGCCACGGTGTGTCCGCCGTGGCCGGTTGCGGTGCGACCAGGACCGCCGCGACCGCGATGACTCCGGCGGTGACCGCCGCCGAGAGTCGGCGTACGCCCAGACGGCGTAAGCGCCCGTGATACTGTTCGGTTGTCACGCTCCACTCCTCTCTGCGCCGGCTGCGGATGCGACCCGCTGGCCGGCTCGGTTCATCGGTGGGTCTCGCCGTTCGTGTTGCGTGCACCTCCTTCAGGCTTCGGCCACCCGGGCACCCGACCTGACCGCGCTGCCGGGCGCCCTCAGGCGGTGACGCCCGTTGCGGCCGTCACTGTCGTGCCGCGCTCGTCGGTGGCGCGGTCGAGTCGCGGATCACGATTTTGGTCGGGAGCACCAGCTGGCTCGGCTCGTCCCACTCGCCGGTCACCAGCGACTTCAACATCCGCGCGGCCTCGTAGCCGAGCTGGAACATCGACTGATCCACTGTGGTCAGGGCGGGCTCGGTCAGGGCCGACTCCGGGATGTTGTCGAACCCCACGACGGACAGGTCGGCCGGGACGGAGAGCCCCAGCTCCCTGGCGACCTCCAGGACCTTGAGGGCCATCCCGTCGCTGGCCGCGAAGATCGCCGACGGCCGGTCGGCGCGTTCCAGCAGCTCCCGCGCCAACGGGACCGCCGACTCGGGGTTGAAGTCACCTCTGCCGATCAGCGTCGGGTCGACCGGGATGCCGGCGTTGCCCAACGCCGCCCGGTAACCCTCCTCCCGGGACCAGGCCGAGGCCAGACTGTCCCGGCCGGCGATGAACCCGATGCGTCGATGACCCAGGTCGAGCAGGTGCTCGACAGCCGTGGTGGCGCCGGCGAGGTTGTCGGCCATGACCGAGGGCGCCGACGAGTCCCGCACCGGGTCGATGGCCACGACCGGCGCCCGGCTGCGCATCTCGGCCCACGGGGTGACGACGATGCACCCGTCGGTGAGGGTGCCCGACAGGCGGGCGAGGTGCCGCTGCTCCCAACCCTCCGAATAGGAGCCGTAGAGGTCACTGTTGGCGTAGATGATCAGGTCGAAGCCGGAGCGGCTCAGCGCCTTCATCACACCCTTGAGCACCTCCGCCGTGTACGACTGGAAGCTGTGCGCGACGAGGCCCAGCACGTTGGTGCGGCTGCGGCGGAGGCTGGTCGCCACCAGGCTCGACTCGTAGCCGAGCTGCTCGATGGCGGAGCGGACCTGAGCGATGGTGCGGGCGCTGACGCCGTAGTGCCCGTTGACCACCCGCGAGACGGTGGCGGTGGAAACCCCGGCGGCCCGGGCGACATCACTCATGGTTACCGGCGCATTGACGTCAATCATGCCGCTCTCTCTGGACTGCAATCGTTATCGGTTACGTTTCCAGGATGTTGCCAACGTAACCGACGACGATTACGAACACAAGGCCTCTTCGCCCTTGCGGCACCCCGGAAATGCGTGGTCCCACTGCCACTACCAGTTACTGCGACGGGACGCCGTTTCCGGCGCACACCCGATCGGCCGACAACCGGAGGGAACGCCCCGGCGACGGCTTATCACCGGGTCGGTTAACGTTCACAGTTCCCGCACTTCGACCGCGCCGGTAAAAACCTTCGCCGGCGCCGGCTGGCCCCCGTCGACAGTGATGACGAAGGTGCCGGCATGGGTGCGGTCGGTGACCGAGAGGCCCACGTACACCTCGATCTGCCCGGCCTCCACCGCGTAGCGCATGCTCCGGTCGTAGAAGCCGAGCTGACCCGTGGGCAGGTCGAAACGCACCGCCACCCGCTGGCCGGCGGCGGCCGCGACGCGGGCGAAGGCCTTCAGCTCCAGCACCGGTCGGGTGACGGTCGCCTGTGGATCGCGGATGTAGAGCTGGACGACCTCCTCCCCCGCGCGTTCTCCACGGTTGCTGACGGTGACCTCGACCCGGACGCTGTCGCCGGCCCGGACCTCGGGAGCCGCCACAGTGGCCTCGTCGACGGTGAACGGCGAGTAGCCCAGGCCGTGGCCGAACACGTACCGCGGGCTGACCGGCGAGTCGACGTAGTCACCGTGCCAGTGCGACCGGCCGCCGGACACCTTGTGGCCGTAGAAGACCGGGATCTGGCCCACGCCACGGGGGTAGGAGATCGGCAGCTTCCCGCTCGGGTTCACCTCGCCGAGGAGGACCTCGGCGATCGCCCGCGCACCGGTCTCCCCCGGCAACCAGGCCATCAGCACGGCGGCGCACCTCTCGTGCAGGAAGTCGCTGCCGACCGGCCGACCGGCGACCAGCACCGCCACCACCGGCGTGCCGGTGCCGACGACCGCCCGGACCAGCTCCTCCTGCGCGCCGGGGAGGTCCAGGCTGGACCGGTCGCGGGACTCGCCGGTGGTCGCGTCGGGGGTGAGCCCCGAACGGTCCCCCACCACCAGCACCGCGACGTCGGCCGCCGCGGCCGCCGCGACGGCCGCGGCGAACCCGTCGGTCGACGGATCGACGACGTCGCAGCCGCGCTCGTAGCGCAGCCGGTCACCCAGCCGGGTGGCGAGTTCGTCGCGTACGGTGGCGATCCCGTCGGTGCTCTGGTCGATTTCCAGATCGTCCGGGATCGTCATCATCTCGCCGAGCAGGCCCCGGCGCTCGCGCGCCGCGACCAGCGCCTCGATGTGGGCCGCGAACGAGTAGTCACCGAGCAGGTTGCGGGCGTCGTCGGCGTTCGGCCCGATGAGGGCGACCCGTGCGGCGTCCGCCACCAGCGGCAGCACGCCGTCGTTCTTGAGCAGGACGAGGCTGCGCCGGGCGATCTCGAGCGCCACGCCCCGGTGCCGCTCGGTGTTCGCCGTCGAGACGGCCGCGTCCTCGTCGACGTACGGGTTCTCGAAGAGCCCGAGCTCGAACTTGTGCCGCAGCACCCGCGCGACCGCGTCGTCGAGCAGCGCCTCGTCGACCTCACCGGCGTCCAGGGCACGGCTGAGCGCGTCCGCGTACGCGTCCGTCGCGGGCAGCTCGACGTCGACGCCCGCGGCGAGCGCCAGCCTCGCCGCCTGCTGCTGGTCCGGCGCGAAGTGGTGGTAGGCGTGCAGGTCGTTGACGGCGAAGTAGTCGGACACCACGCTGCCCGTGAAGCCCCACCGCGTGCGCAGGAGGTCGACGAGAAGCTCCTGGTTGGCGTGGCACGGGACGCCGTCCAGCTCGTGGTAGCCGGCCATCACCGACTGCAGTCCGCCCTCGCGGATCGCCGCCTCGAACGGATACAGGTACACCTCGCGCAGCAGCCGTGGTGGCAGCTGGGCCGGCGCCCAGTTCAGACCGCCCTCGGACGCGCCGTAGCCGACAAAGTGCTTCGCCGTCGCGAGCACGCCGTCGGCGCGGTCGACGCCCTGCAAACCCCGGACGAAGGCCACCCCCATCCGGCTCACCAGGTACGGATCCTCGCCGTAGGTCTCCTCGGTCCGGCCCCAACGCGGATCACGGACCACGTCCAGCACGGGCGAGAGCCCCTGATGGCTGCCCATGGCACGCATCTGGCCGCGCACGGCGTCCGCGAGCTGCCGGTTGAGGTCGGGCGCCCAGGTGCTCGCGACGCCGATCGCCTGCGGGAAGGCGGTCGCCTCGCGCGCCATCACCCCCGAGCAGACCTCCTCGTGCACGATCGCCGGGATGCCCAGCCGGGTCTCGGTCACCAGGAACCGCTGGATCGCGTTGGTCACCCGCGCCACCTGCGCCGCCCTGAGGCTGGTCGCCCCGGCGACCCGGGTCACGTGCCCCAGGCCCTGTCCGAGGATCGGCCGGGCCCGCTGCACCGCGAACCGACCGTTCTCCAGGAGGCTGAACGCCCAGGTGCTGCCCAGTTGCGCGAGCTTCTCCGCGCGGGTCATCCGGGCCAGCAGATCCGCCACCCGGGCGTTGACCGGCAGGGCCGCGTCGGCGTAGGTCCCCTCGGTCCGAGCCTCGACAGTGGTCACCCAGTCACCTCACATCCAGATCGGTCAGGGCGTCTCCGGCGGCTGTCGGGCCACGCCGTCGAGCGGCGTGGAGGCGACGCCGCGGAGGCGCGCCCCGGCGGGCAGGACACCCGGTTTCACCAGGGCCGGCGTGCGGCAAGGCCGTCGGCGGGAACATTGATCACGGGCATCGAGTCCCCTACCGTAAACGTAATCGGTAACGTTTACATAGATCGACAACGTAGGGGATGATCACCACGTTGTCCAGAGCTCGTACCGAGCCACCGCCCCTCGGTTCCGGCACCGCGACGGAGATCTCGCCGCCGGGACCTCGCACGAAGGGACCCCCACCCTGAACACGCACCGCACCACAGCGACGCAGCCCCACGCCGGCTGCGCGAGCCCACTCCCCCACCACCCCGGGCTGTCCGCCCGCCCGCAGCACCCGGCCGGGGCCGGTTCGGCCACGAACGGAGGCCGGTCGTGAACACCGCCCGCCTGCACCTGGACCCCCGGCGACGGGTGGCACCGGTGTCCCGCCGACTCTTCGGCTCGTTCGTGGAGCACCTGGGCCGCTGCGTCTACACCGGAATCTACGAACCCGGGCACCCGACGGCCGGCCCGGACGGCTTCCGGGGCGACGTCCTCGAGCTCGTCCGCGAGCTGGGCGTCACCACGGTCCGCTACCCGGGCGGCAACTTCGTCTCGTCCTACCGCTGGGAGGACGGCGTCGGTCCGGTCGACGAGCGGCCGGCACGGCTCGACCTCGCCTGGCACAGCCTGGAGCCCAACACGTTCGGGCTCGACGAGTTCATGCGCTGGGTCGGCAGGGCGGGCGTCGACCCGATCATGGCGGTCAACCTCGGCACCCGGGGCACCGCCGAGGCCATCGACCTGCTGGAGTACGCCAACCACCGGGCGGGCAGCCAGCTCGCCGACCGCCGCCGCGCCAACGGCGCCACCGATCCGTACGGGATCAAGCTGTGGTGCCTGGGCAACGAGATGGACGGCCCGTGGCAGGTCGGCGCGCGCAGCGCCACCGAGTACGGGCGTCTCGCGTCGCAGACGGCGAAGGCGATGCGCCGCTTCGATCCGGATCTGGAGCTGGTCGCCTGCGGCTCCTCGCACCTCGGCATGCCGACCTTCGGCAGCTGGGAGCGGGACGTGCTGACCGAGGCGTACGACGACGTCGACCTGATCTCGCTGCACGCGTACTACCAGCCGGTCGACGACGACCTGGCCAGCTTCCTCGCCTCCGCCGAGGACATGGACCGCTACATCGACGCGGTGACCGCCATCGCCGACTCCGTCGGCGCGATCCGCCGATCCACCAAGAAGATCATGATCGCGTTCGACGAGTGGAACGTCTGGTACCTGTCCGCCGCCCCGTCCACGCCGCCGAGCGGCGAGGACTGGCCGGTCGCCCCGCCGCTGCTGGAGGACCACTACAGCGTGGCCGACGCCGTCGTGGTCGGCGGGCTGCTCATCAGCCTGCTCCGACACAGCGACCGGGTGACGGCGGCCTGCCAGGCCCAGCTGGTCAACGTCATCGCGCCGATCATGACCGAGCCGGGCGGGCCGGCCTGGCGGCAGACCATCTTCCACCCGTTCGCCCGCACGGCCCGGCACGCCCAGGGAGCGGTGCTCGACGTGCTCCGCCAGGGCAGCACGACGACCACCGACCGCTACGGTGAGGTCGATGCCGTCGACGCGGTGTCCACCTGGGACGAGAGCACCGGCGAGATGACCGTTTTCCTGGTCAACCGCGTGCTCGACACGCCGGCCGAGGTGACCGTCGATCTCAGCGGCGCCCGGGTCACCGAGATCATCGAGTGTGTCACCATCGGCGGCGCCGACCTGGACGCGAAGAACACCGCCGACGGCCCGGACCACGCCGAGCCCCGCCCCAACGACACGGCACGGGGCGGCGACGCCAGCGTCCGGGTGACCCTCCCGCAGGCGTCCTGGACCATGCTGCGGCTGCGGGCCGAGGCGACGGCCGGGTGAACCGCTGACGCGGCGGCGCCCCGGCCGCCCGTCCCCGGCGGTGACCAGGGACGGGCGGCCGGGGTCGCGACGTCGTCGCTACCGGACGTCCACCGGGACGCTCTGGGACGCGTTGAAGAGCGCGTCACCCCGCGCTCACCGCGTTCCTGCCGAAACAGGACCATGAATTGCGTTCGCCGGTCAAGAAGACGAGCGACGCCATTCCGAAAAAGCGTTTCTCCACCGACTACGGGCACCATTCATCGGCACCAGCCCGGCTGGCGCGCGAATTCGCTTGGGGTCAGGTTTCGAGGAATTCGCGCGCCAGTCGAAGGGGCACGTCGCGAGGGTGTGGCGGAATGGTCACGTCGTCACCGGCTGCAACCTCCCGTCGATCCGGCGCGGAATGGCGGTGTACTCGTCGCGTAGCTCCTCGGGGAGCAGCCAGGCCGGCGCGTCCTGCCACGCGAGCGGACGGAGGAAACGCCGGATCGACGTGGCGCCCACCGACGTGTGCACGGCGTTCGTCGACGGCCAGGGCCCACCGTGGTGCTGGGCCCACGACACGCGCACCCCGGTGGGATAGCCGTCGAAGACGATGCGGCCGGCACGCGCGGCGAACCCGTCGACCAGACGGCGCACGGCGTCGGCGTCGTCGGCCGGACCGAGGTGCAGCGAGCCGGTCAACGAGGGCGGGACGGTGGCCAGCGCCACGTCGAGATCGGCGACGTCGTCGTAGCGCACGACCACCATCAGCGGGCCGAAGCACTCGTCGGCGATCTCGGCGGTCAGGCCCGCCAGGTCGACCTCCAGGAGGGTCGGCGCGACGGAGAAGCCGTCGCCCGCCGCCACCTCGGGGCGCGCCGACACGCGCGCGCCGGCCCGCTCGAACTCCGCGGCCCGCTGCTGGTACCCGTCGCGGATGCGCTCGTTGAGCAGGACCGCGCCACCCGTGCCGGCGACCCTGCCCCGCAGCGCGTCCAGCAGCCGGTCACCGCACGAGCCGGCCGGGACGAACGCCAGGCCGGGCTTGGTGCAGAGTTGCCCGCCCGAGTTCGTGAAGGAGCCGAACAGCCCCTCGGCGATCTGGTCCGCCCGGTCCTCGGCCGCGCCGGGCAGGATGACGATCGGGTTCACGCTGCTCAGTTCGGCGTACAGGGGAATGGGGTCGGGCCGCTCGTCGATGGCCGCCTGGATGGCGCGGGCGGCGTTGACGGAACCGGTCAGGGCGACCGCGCGGATCGCCGGGTGCCGCACCAGCGAACGGCCGGCCTGTTCCCCGTACACGGCCGTGATCACGCCCTGCGGCCCGCCGTGGTCGCGGACGGCCGCGGCGATCGCCTCGGCGGAGGCGTGCGACGTCAGCGGGTGCGACGGGTGCGCCTTCAGGACCGCCGGACACCCGGCGGCGAGCGCGGCGGCGGTGTCGCCGCCTGCGACCGAGAAGGCGAACGGGAAGTTGCTGGCCCCGAAGACCGCCACCGGCCCCAGGGGTACGAGCATCCGGCGCAGGTCCGGGCCACGTCCGAGCGGTGTGTCGGCGGCGTGGTCGATCGCCGCCTCGACGTACCCGCCGTCGCGCAGCACCTCGCCGAACATCCGGAACTGCACGGCGGAGCGGGTGAGTTCGCCCTCGAGCCGCGCGCGGCTCAGCCCGGTCTCCGCCTCGGCGGTGGCGACCAGGTCCACCCGCCGCGACTCCAGCGCCGCGGCGATCGCGTCCAGCAGCTCCGCCCTGCCGAGTCTGCCCAGGTCGGACAACCACCGCGCCGCCCCGGACGCCTCGGCGACGATCGCCTCCAGCCGCGACTCGTCGGTCTCGGTGAGTTCCGTCGGGCGGCGACGCCCGTCGCGCGGGTCCACAGTGCTGACCACGTTCACAGCAGTCCTCTCCTTACCAGATTGCCCATGAGATCGCGGACGCCGAAGTGCCAGGGCTCGCACTCCTCCGCGTGCCGGACCCGGTTGACCAGGGTGCCGAGCGCCGGGCAGCTGATCCGTACCACGTCGTCGACCTTGTGGGTGAAGCCCTCGCCGGGGCGGTCCCGGTCCTGGATCGGCGCGAACATCGTGCCGAGCATCAGGGCCGCCCCGTCGGGATAGTGGTGGTGCGGGCCGATCAACTGCCGCACCAGGTCCTCGGGGTCGCGCGACATCCGGGTCATCTCCGAGACCGCGTCCAGGTCGAACCCGTCGGTGCCGCGCACCTCCAGGCTGACCTCCAGTTGGCGGACCTGGTCCATGCCGAACCGGTCGTCGAAGAGCCGGATCAGCGGGCCGAGGGCGCAGGAGGCGTTGTTGTCCTTCGCCAACGGGAGCAGCAGCGCGGAGCGGCCCTCGATGTCCCGCAGGTTCACGTCGTTGCCGAGGGTGGCGCCGACGATCCGTCCGGTGGACTGGACGATGAGCGTCACCTCGGGCTCGGGGTTGTTCCAGGTCGACGCGGCGAGCACGCCGACCGGGACGGCGGTGCCGACGGCGGAGAGGATCTGCCCCTTGGTGAAGATCTCCGCGTCCGGGCCGATGCCCACCTCCAGGTACTGACTCCACATGCCCTCGGCGACCAGCAGGCGCTTGAGCCGGTCCGCCTCCTCCGAGCCCGCTTCCAGGTGATGCAGGTCGACACCGACGTCGGCGAGCATGCGGTGCCGGATGTCCGCCGCGAGGGCCAGATCACCACGGGCCCGCTCCTCGATGACACGTTCGATCATCGAGGCCGGGAAGGTCACCCCGGCGGCCTTGAGCGCCTGCAGGTCCACCGGGGCGAGCAGCCAGGGCCGGTCGCGATCACGGTCGGCCGCGCCCGTGTTGGCCAGCAGCTCCGCGAAGTCACCCACCGGCGTCCCGTCGAGGCCGGCCACCGTCGCGGCGGGATCGGGCAGCTCGCAGATGTCCCGTACGGTGGCGAACCGGTTACTGACGTCGACGACCTCGCCGGCGCGGACCACCACCGGCGAGGGTCCCCCGGCGACCGGGTCCCAGATCCGGCCGACGAGAACGCTGTCGGCGTCGTCCGGCAACGCCTCGGCGGCGGTGCCGACCCAGTCCGCGTCGGTGGCCACCCGGCGCGGCCGTGGCACCGTCATGAGCCGCTTCCCAGGTTGAAGAAGGACCGCTCGTCGCGCGGACGGATGTCGTACACGGCGTCGCGGAACATCCGCATCGGGTGCGGTGTGAACGGATGCCGCTCGATCGCGTCGAGGTCCAGTTCGATGCCGAGCCCGACGCCGGTAGGGACGAGGATGTCGCCCTCGTCGGTCAGCACCAACCGTTCGTTGGTGATCTCCGGACGCCACGGCACGTCGGTCGCCATGATCTCCAGGTAGCGGAAGTTCGGCAGCGTGGCCCCGAGCTGTAGCGTCGCGGCCGTGCTCAGTGGACCGCTCGGGTTGTGCGGCGCGAAGCCCACGTAGCTGGTCGCGGCGAGCGTCGAGATGAAGGCCAGCTCGGCGATCCCGCCGGCGTGCGTGACGTCGGGCTGGACGAAGTCGACAGCCTGGCGGGCCAGCGCCGGGGCGAAGCCCTGCCGGCCGAACCACCGCTCCCCGGCGGCGATCGGCACCGGTGACGCGCGGCGGATGTCGACCAGGGCGTCGAGGTTGTCCGGCGGGCAGGGCTCCTCGAACCACACCGGATCGAACGGGGCGATCTCCTTGGCGACCTTGATCGCGTGCCGGACGTCGAAGCGGCCGTGCCCCTCAATGAACAGCTCCACATCGCGGCCCACAGCGCCCCGGACGGCGTCGATCTGCGCCAGCACGCGATCCAGTTGCGCGGTGGTGATGACCATGTCGTAGTTCTCGAACGGGTCCCACTTGAGCCCGCGGAAGCCGGACTCGACAGTCCGGCGCGCGGCGTCGGCGTAGTCCTGCGGCGTGACGGCGCCGGAGAACCACCCGTTCGCGTACGCCCGGACCCGGTCCCGGGTCGCGCCACCGAGCAGGCGGGACACCGGTACGCCGAGGTCACGCGCCGAGATGTCCCACAGCGCCATATCCAGCGCGCTCAGCGCGGTCATGATGACCGGGCCACCCCGCCAGTACCAGTCCCGCGCGAGTTCGTAGACGATCTGCGAGATGCGGGTCGGGTCCAGGCCCACCACCGCCTCGGCCACCTCGGCGACGGCGCCCTGCACGGCGCGTTCCTTGCCCTCCAGGGTGGCCTCGCCGAGCCCGACGATCCCCTCGTCGGTGTGCACCCGCACGAGGACGAGGTTGGTGCGGTAGAAATCGACGACCAGCGTGTCGACGGAGACGATCTTCATCTTTCGGCTCAACCCTTCACCGCGCCGGCGGTCATGCCGGAAACCACGTACTTCTGCACCATCAGGTAGAAGGCCACGGCGGGCAACGTGAACAGGAAGGCGACCGCCATCACCGTCTGGATCGGGGTGCCCAGCTCGCCGATGAAGTTCGCGATGCCGACCGAGGCCGGCTGCAACTCCGGGTTGAAGATGAACGTCACCGCGAACACGTACTCGTTCCAGGCGTGGAAGAAGGCGATGACCGCGGTGGCCGCGATCGACGGCGCGATCAACGGGACGTTGATGCGGGTCAGCACGGTCCACGGCCGCCCGCCGTCGGCGCGGGCCGCCTCCTCCAACTCCTTCGGAATGCCGTCGATAGCGCCCTTGAGGATCAGCGCGACGATCGGCAGGACGAAGGCGGCGTTCACCAGGACCAGGCCGGCCAGCGAGTCGAGCAGCTCGAAGCGGCGGAACAGCGCGAACAGCGGCACGACCATCAGCGCCTCGGGGAGCATCTGCGTGAACAGCAGCACGACGGTCAGCACGGCCTTGCCCCGGAACGAGAACCGGGACAGCGCGTAGCCGAGCGGGATGCCCAACCCGACCGAGAGGACCATCGTGCCGACGGCGATGACCAGGCTGTTGAGCAACCAGCCGGCCGCCTTGCCCTCGGCCAGCGCGTCCACGAACACCCCGAACTGGCTGAGGTCCGGGGTGAGCCGGGGCCGCTCGGCGAACAGGTCGCCGTTGCTGGACAGCGCGGTGACCAGCATCCAGTACAGCGGGAACACCGCCACGCCCAGCACGACGAGCACGGCGACGATCCGCGCGGTGAGACCCAACCGGAAGCGCCTCATCGGGCGTCCTCCCTCTCTACGGCACGGGCGACCAGCCGGCTACCGGTGATCACGATGAGCGAGATGACGACGCCGACCATTCCGATGGCCGCCGCCGAGCCGAGTTCCTTCGAGTCGAAGGCCTGCGAGTAGAGGTCGATGACGAGCGTCTCGGTGGCGCCGACCGGACCACCCTTGGTCATCAGCCAGATCAGCTCGAAGCGGCGCAGCGACCAGATCGTCATCAGCAGCGCCAGCAGCCCCACCGTCGGTTTGATCACCGGCCAGGTGACCGCCTGGAAGGTCGCCCACCGGCCGGCGCCGTCGACGGTCGCGGCCTCGTTCAGATCCTCGGGTACGGACTGCAACGCGGAGAGCAACACCACCGAGGTGAACGGGAACAGCTGCCAGATGGTCGTCGCGAGCACCGCGGGGAGGGCGTAGCGGGGACTGTCCAGGATGGCGCCGCCCGGCACGCCGAGCCCCACCGCGTCGAGCATCCGGTTCACGATGCCGTACTGCGCGTTGAGCATCCAGGTGGCGATGAGCGCGACGGCGATGCCCGGCGCCGCCCACGGGATGGTGATCAGCGCCCGCGCCACGCCACGGCCCCGGAAGCCCTTGTTGAGCAGGAGCGCGACGCCGAGACCGGCGCCGACCGCACCGACGACGCAGACGATCACGTAGACGACGGTGATCAGCAGGGTGCGGCGGAAGTCGGGGTCGCCGAAGATCTCGCGGTAGTTGTCCAGCCCGACCCACTCACTGCGGGTGGGGTTCAGCAGCCTGGTCCTGGTGAAGCTGAGGTAGACCTCCTGGACCAGGGGCGCCGCCTGGAAGACGAGGATGAACAGGGCGGCGGGTCCGAGGAACAGGTACGGCGTCCATCTGCTGCCCAGCGGGCTGCGCCGACGGCGTCCCCCGGCTCGGCGGGTTGTCTGCGGTGCTCCGGTCTGCTCGAGCACAGTCATCGGGTTTCGATCCTTCTGGGGAAGGACGCCGCCGGCGCACGGACCGTCGCGCCGGCGGCGTCGCCGTGTCGAGCTGTCAGCGGACCAGTTCGGTCGCCTGCTGCTGGGCGCGGTCCAGCGCCGACTTGAGGTCGGCCTTGCCCTGGAGCGCCGCGACCACGTTCTGCACGACCACCTTGCGGATGTCCGGCGTCTTGGCCTCGAACCCGAGGACGATCTGCGGGAGGCTGGTCTCGGTGAGCCCGTCGAAGACGGTGAGGAACGGGGTCTCCTTGAGCTTCTCCGGACTGCGCTGCGTGGTGGTGGCCACGCTGCTCGCGCCCAGGATCTCCTGGAGCTTCACCTGGTTGTTCGGCTCCAGCGCCCACTTGATGAAGGTGGCCGCCTCCTCCTGGTGCTCGCTCGCCTCGTTGATCACGATCGGGGCGAGGATCGCGCCCTGCTTGCGAACCGGGAACGGGATGGGCGCGACGCTGAAGTTCAGCTTCGCGTTCTGGCCGCGGGTGGCCGTCACGTACCCGCCGTTGTTGAGCTCCATCCCGACCTTGCCCTCGGCGAACATCCGCCGGAACGTCGCCGCGTCCGCGCCGCGCGGGATCACGTTGGCGTCGTACAGGTCCTTGAACGCCTGCAGGCCCTTGAGGTTCTCCAGCGAGTTGATGGTCAGGTTCTTGCCGTCGGACCACGCGCCGCCGAAGCCGTACACGTAGTTGAAGATGTCCTGCCAGACGCCGGCCTCCTCGGCCTCGGTCTGGCGGAAGGCGAGGCCGAAGACGTCGCCCTTGGTGAGCGACTTCGCGGTGCTGGCGAACTGCTCGTAGCTCGACGGCGGCGTCGGGATCAGGTCCGCGTTGTAGAACATCGCGTAGTTCGACGCCTCGAAGATGACGCCGTGCCGGACCCCGTCGTGGACCATGAACTGGTCCGGCTGCTTGAGCAGGTCGTACTTGCCGGCGTCGACGAGCTTGTCCAGCGGCGCGACGAGGCCGGCATCCGAGGCGGCCTCGAACTCGGGCATGTCGAAACGGACCAGGTCGGGGCCCTTGCCGCTGCCCATCTGGGTGAGCACGGTCTGGCCGAAGGTCGGGTACGGCACGGCGGCGGCCGAGACCTGCACCTTGCTCTGGCTCTGGTTGAACTCGTCGAGCCACTTCGTCAGCAGCGGGCCACGGCCCGGGTCGCCGAAGGTCGACGCGGCGAAGGTCAGTTTGGTGACGCCGTCGCTGGATCCGCCGTCGGACCCACAACCGGTCAGGAGAGCGGCAACCAGGCCGAGGGCGGCGGCCGCCCTGGCGATGCCGAAGTGAGAGCGCTGATTACCCATCGTTACCCCACTGTTACGAGTCTGCGTCAGGAGGATGAAATTGCAACGATCGTAGCGTCATGTGCAACGCTGTCAAGTGGCGGTTGCGCATCGAGTCAAGTAGATTGCAAACTATGCAATGAAGCGACGGCAGCGTCCGTCGCCCGAGGGGAGACTCAGCCTTGGCGCAATCGATTCGTCGTGCGATCGACCTCATCCGTCGATCGGCGGAGCACCCGCTGTCTCTGACCGAGGCCGCTGACGTGCTCGGTGTCCACAAGTCCACGGCCCTGCGGATCCTGCAGACACTGGAGTCCGCGCGCTTCGTCCGTCGCACCGGCGCGGGCACCTACGTGCTCGGCAGTGGGCTGATCGAGCTGTCCGAGCTGGCGCTCGGCGCGATGGACCTGCGCCAGCCCGCCGCCGCGCACCTGCGCGCGCTGCAACGCGAGACCGGTCACACAGTGCACCTGGCGCAGCTCACCGGTGACGAGATCATCTATATCGACAAGGTCGACAGCCCGGCGTTCGACGCCGTCAAACTGCCGTCCCGGGTCGGACGCGCCGTGTCGATCTACGCGAGCGCCGTGGGTAAGACCATCCTCGCCTACCTGCCCCGGGAGGAGCGCGAGCGCCTGCTCTCCCACGTCGTGTTCGAGCGGTTCACCGACAACACCCTCGCCGACCACGACTCCCTCGACGCCGAGCTCGCCCGGATCCGGGAGCGCGGGTGGGCGACCGACAACGGCGAGCACGACGCGTACGTCATGTGCGTCGCCGCGCCGATCAGGGATTCGCGCGGGCAGGTCATCGCCGCCGCCTCGATCACCGCGATCGAGGTCATCGCCAGCCTCGACCAACTGAAGAGCAACCTGCCGTCGCTTCTCGACACCGCCAACCGGATCTCACACGAGCTCGGCTACCAGCCGCCGCGCGACGCGAGCCCGGACGACGTCGAGGTGGCGGTGCCGTAGGCCCACGCCGGCTCAGGCGTCGGCCCGCCGGCGGTGCTGGTCGGCCTCCAGGTCGATGAAGACCTGGATCATGCTCCGGTAGATCCGCTCGATCACGTCCGGATCTGCGCCGGCCTCGCTCGCCAGCACGCGAACCCGGGCGACCACCTGGGCCACCCGCTCCGGCGCCCGGACCGCCCGGTCGTCACCCTTGAGCGGGGCCGCCTGCCGGACGAGGGCCTCCCGCCGGGCGAGCAGCGCGACGAGTTCGCCGTCCAGCTCGTCGATCCGGGCGCGGATCTCGGTCAGTGCCGACGCGGTGTCCTCCACGTCGCCGATCCTCGCACGCCCGTGCCGCCCGCGAGGGGCCGCGCGGGCCGCGATCGACACGATCAGGCGACCTGCCCGTCGCCCCGCGCGGCGACCGCCCGATTCACCCTAATCTCTACACGTTCATGTCCCACTCGGACGGCGATCGTGGAGGAATGACGATGGGCGGAATGCCCCGACGTCAGTTCGTCAGGCTCTCGGGAGCCGCCGGCACCACCGGCCTGCTGGGTCTCGTCGGCGCGGACCGGGCGCTGGCCGACGCGGGACCGGCGCCCGAGCCCTCCCCGTCGGCACCGGACGGCCCGGGGGCGTCGGCCTGCCCCACGCCGTCCGCCCTGTGCGGTTACCCGAGCGACACCGGCGGCCGGTACGACCTGTGGGACCGGGTGCAGGTCTGCGAGGGCACCAGGCCCGGCCCACCGTTCCCCCAGTGCCTCCGGACGACGTCCACCTACGTGATCCTCAACGGCGGCTCGGGGTCCAACCACGACTTCCTGCTCGTGCCCAGCTGCCGGATCAGCGGCGTCGAGTGCCCGTTCATCACCACTGCCAGCGCCCCGAACTACTGGCTCGACGCCTGGGACAACGCCCAACCCGGGCAGCCGGGACACGTCGTCTACCCCCACGTCGGGCTGGGCGTCAACAGCGCCGACCCGACGATCCGCCAGCAGGATCAGCTGCACATCCACCTGGCCGGTATCCACTCCGGCATCCAGACGCAGTTGAACAACTACGACGCCCGGATCAGCAACGATCCGGCCCGCTGGCGCGACCAGATCGTGCCGATCTGGGGCCTGACCAGCGCCGGCCAGCCCGCTCCCCGCTCGTACCGGGTGCTGCACGTCGCCAACCTGAACACGAACCTCTTCCGGCTCCTGCTCGACAGCGTGGTGCGGCCGACCGGAGCGACGATGGCCGCCCAGACGATGGCCGTGACGCCGCGGCTGATCGGCGGTGGCGGGTTCTACGTGCTGAACAGCGAGCCCGGCCTGCCCGTCCCGCCCGGGCAACCCGGCGGCACGGGCACCGTCGACTTCCTGCTCGCGTACGCCTGACCGCCCGGGGCGGACGCCGGCCCTGGTTTCCGCCCGGCACGCCGAAGTGGCGGTAGAGGGTGTCCGGCGCGACCAGCGCCCCCTTCGGGCGCTCGACGCTGACCGCCACGCCGAAGTCGCTGTACCGCGGCGAGGCGTTCGGCACCCCGTCGCCCGGAGGGAGCAGGAAACTGACCAGCCGACCGTCGTCGTCCAGCATCGCCTGGAAGCCGTGGCTGCGGAAGCTGTCGGCGCGCGCCCGGCCGGTGGCCGTCCGGGCCTCGTATAGTCCCGCCGTGGACACGACGAGGGTTCAGCAGGCGTACACGTCCGTCGCGGATCTCTACATCAGTCTCTTCGGCACGACACGGCAGGTCGACCCGGACGACCTCGCGTTCATCAGCCGGCACCTGACCGGCCGACCCGGCCCGGTGCTCGATCTCGGCTGCGGCCCCGGCCACCTCACCGACTACCTCCGCTCGCTGGGCGTCGACGCGACAGGGCTCGACCTGGTGCCCGAGTTCGTCGCGCACGCCCGCGCGACCCACCCGGGCGTCGACTACCGCCTCGGGTCGATGGACCACCTCGACGCCGCCGACCACTCCGTCGGCGGCATCCTGGCCTGGTACTCGCTGATCCACCTTCCGCCACAGGAGCTCGACGGGGTGCTGGACGAGTTCCGGCGCGTGCTCGCCCCGGCCGGACGGCTGGTCCTGGGCGTCTTCGACGCCGACACCCTCGGTCCCTTCGACCACAAGGTCGTCACCGCCTACCGCTGGCCGCTCGACGAGTTCGCCGAGCGGCTCGGTCGCGCCGGTTTCCGGGAGGTCGAGCGCCTGCGCCGGCCCGGCGCCGAGACCCACCGCCCGCACGCGGCGATGGCGGCGATCGTCACGTGAGCGGGCGCCGCCTCAGGCGTTGAGCTTGCCGGCGACCGTCACGACCCGCTCGGCCATGTGGTCGAGGGCTGCGAGCTGCGCCTCGCCCAACCGCCCTCCGTTGCCACCACCGGTGACGTGCGATACGCCGTACGGGTTGCCGTCGGCGAACTTCAGCGGGTCGGTGTAGCCGGGGGCGACGACGAGGCCGCCGAAGTGGTGGATGGTGTTGTAGAGCGCGAGCAGAGTCGACTCCTGTCCACCGTGGGCGGTCGACGACGCCGTGAAGCCGGCGTACACCTTGTTGGCGAGCAACCCCTGTGCCCACTGCGGGCCGAGGGTGTCGATGAACTGCTTGAGCTGGCTAGACACGTTGCCGTAGCGGGTGGGCGTGCCGAACAGCACCGCGTCCGCCCAGACGATGTCGTCGGCGGTCGCCCTCGGCTCGTCCTTCGTGGCGTCGACGTGCCGGCTCCAGTCGGCGTTGGCGGCGATGGCCTCCGCCGGGGCGAGTTCCGTAACCTGGCGCAGCCGCACCTCGGCGCCCGCCTTCTCGCCCGCCTCGGCGAGGCGCTGGGCCATGGTGTGCACAGTGCCGGTGGACGAGTAGTAGATGACAGAGAGCGTGGTCATCGACGCATGACACCACCGGCTCCCGACCGGGGCGTGATCACGTCGAATTCATCGAAGTCGGAGTGCCGGGTCACTCTGGAGGATCGGCCGGCTGTTGTCCCGGCCAGAACGGCCACTCCTCGAACGACCGGCACCGCCCGTCGTCGGCGAAGCGCATGACCCACAGGTCGCGGTACTCCTGCTCGACCGGGTCGCCGTAACGGACTTCCTGGCGGGACACGGCGGTGTCGCCCTCCACAGCGAGGATCTCCGCGGTCATCCGGAACACCTCGTCGGGCCCCTTGCGCTGCTTCTCCCACATCTCGGCGATGTTCGCCAGACCCACCACGGGCGTCCAGTAGGGCCCCTGCTGGTACCGCGCGTCCTCGGTGAAGAGCGTGACCAGCCCGTCGGTGCCCGGCGTCCGCCACAGCCGCTCGTAGCCGGCGAGCCAGCCGGCGACCTGTTCCCTGCGCATCGTTGCCATCCGTTCGACCGGTCAGCCGCCCACGCCCCGGACCGCCTCGATGATCGTCTCGGCGACCTCGCTGGGCCGGGCCGCCGCCATTGCGTGCGAACCGCCGGCCACCTCGCGCTGCCCACGCGGGTTGGCGCGCTCGGCCATGAACCGGTGCGCGGCCACCGGGATGTTCCGGTCGGCGTCGCCGAACACGAACCAGCTCGGCAGGGACCGCCAGGCCGGCTCCCCGGAGAGCTTGTCAGACAGGGCCTGTTCGGTGATGGGACGCTGGGTCCGGGCCATCAGCGCGGCCAGGTCCGCCGACGCGTCCGCGACGAACTGCTGGTGGTACGCCGGCTGGCTGATCGCCACCTCGTTGCCGCCGGTCGACACCGGATACTGCACGAGCGTGTCGGCGAGGGTGCTGCCCGGGAACTTGCCGGACAGCTCCAGCGCCGACTCGCCGGTGTCCGGCGCGAAGGCGTTGACGTAGACGAGGGCCCGCACCGTCGGGTCGTCCGCGGCGGCCTGCGTGATCACCATGCCGCCGTAGGAGTGGCCGACGAGGACGACCGGACCGCCGATCCCCCGCATGACATCCCGGACGTACGCGGCGTCGCCCGCGACGCCGCGCAGCGGGTTGGCGGCGGCAACCGTGTCGTACGCGGCACCCATCCGCTCGATCACGCCGTTCCAACTCGCCGACTCGGCGAAGGCGCCGTGCACGAGGACGATGGTGGGCTGTGGATCAGACATGGTTCGCGCTCCCTCACTCCGTGGACCCGTTGCCGCCGGTCGCGCTGGTACGCCTGGATACCCGTTCCGCGAGAGCGAAACGCGCTGTCGACTCCGCGTGCCGCCACCCCTATAGTCAGTTCCATTATGGGACTTACTACCTTCTGGCGCTGGTGGGTCGCGGGCACCACGAGTCATCTCGGCTCGGCGGTCGGCGGCGTGGCCCTCCCCCTGACCGCGCTGACCGTGCTGGACGCGTCGGCCTTCGAGATGGGTCTGATCACGGCGGCGGGCTACCTCGCGTACCTCCTGATCAGCCTGCCGGCCGGGGTGGTCGTGCAGCGGCTGCCGCTGCGCGGCATGCAGGTCGCCCTGGACCTGCTCCGAGGGCTGGCGATCGCGTCCGTCCCGCTGGCCTGGTGGCTCGACTCCCTGACGGTGGCCCAGCTCGTCGCGGTCGCCCTGGTCGTCAGCTTCGCCAACGTGCTGTTCGACGTGGCGAACCAGACGTTCCTGCCGGAGATCGTCCCGGCCGCGCAGTTGCAGTCCCGCAACAGCCTCACCTCCGGCACCCATGCCGCCACCCAGTTGGGTGGGCCGTCGGTGGGAGGTCTCGCGGTGCAGGTGCTGGGCGCGGTGCCGACGCTGTTCGTGGACGCGGTCAGCTACCTGGTCTCCGCGATCCTGCTGCGCACCCTTCCGGAGCGGCGTGTGCGGCGGGCCGACGAGCGCCCGCCGATGGTCACCATGATCCGCGAGGGCTGGCACTTCGTGCTGCGGCATCCGATCATCGGCCCGGCCATGTGGGACGCCACCGCGACCAACTTCGTCAACGGCGCGATGCTCGCCCTCTTCCCGTTCTACCTGGTGCGCGAGTTGCACGCCTCGCCGCTGCTGGTCGGGCTGCTGCTCGCCGCCGACGGCCTCGGCACGCTGGTCGGCGCCGCGCTGACCACCCGCTTCACCGACCGGTTCGGCACCGCCCGCGGGCTGATCATCGCGGCGTTCGTCGGCGTGGCCGGCGCACTCGTCATCCCGCTGGGCACTGGTACCGCCGGTTACCTCGCCTTCGCCGTCGGGAACCTGGTCTTCGCCGGCTCCTCGGTGGTACTCAGCGTGACCACCCGGACGTACCGGATGCTCGCCAGCCCGCCGGAGCTGCTGTCCCGGGTGATCGCCACCGTCAAGTTCGTCTCCTGGGGGGCCATTCCGCTGGGCGGCCTGCTCGCCGGTGTCCTGGCCGGGCCGCTCGGCGCGCGTACCACCCTGCTGATCTTCGGGGCGTTCACCGTGCTGTCCCCGATCATCTATCTGTCCACCCCGATCCGCCGGATGTGCGACCTGCCCCTCGACGCCGCGCCGACGCCGGTGCGGACGTCGGTGTGAGCCGACGAACCGTCCGCATCGACGTCGGGGACATCGACGGAAGGTGTAGTCCGCCGTTTCCCTGGGCAAGAACACGCCCATGGACGCGACGGCAGAAGGCCAGGAGCGACCGCCCGGCCAGCGATGCGACGTATCGGACCGGGCCGGTCTGCTCCCGCCACCGGCAGCCCGCGTGCGATGCGTCTGAGGCACAGCCTGCCCGCCGTGGCGCTCGGGGCGGTGGCGTTCGGCGCCGCCCTCGGCGGCGGCCCGGCCCGGGCCGGCGCGCCGTCGCCGTCGCCGTCGGTACCGCGGTCGCTGCCGTTGCCGGCTGTCGCGGCGCCGTTGCCGCTGCCCACCGGTCTGCGATCGCTCGGCATCAGCTCCACACCGGACACGGTCCGGGTCTCGGTGCCCGCCGTGGCCGAGGTGCGGGTGACAGTGCCCCTACCGCTGCCGACGAAAACCGCGGTGCCGCTGCCCTCCGCCGTTCCGCTGCCCACCCGGTCGGTCACGCCGGCGACCCCGCTTCCCACGCGCACGCCGTCGTCGTCCCCGCCGACGGCCGCGCCCGACCGGTCCGCCCCCGCCCCCCGCACCGTCGCTCCACTGTCGCCGGGACCGGCGGACCCCGGCGCCGCACCGCTGTCCCGCGGCGGCGCAGACGGCGTCTCCGGCGGTCGCGCGCCGGAGCACTCGTGGACAGCGCGCGCGAGCATCGCACCGACGCCGCGCCCACCCGCCCGTCCCCCGGCGGGGCCACCGGCCTTCGTGCTCGCGCTCGCCGCGGCGCCGGCCGGCGCGGGCGCCGGCAGCGTCGATCCACCCGTCTCGGCGGCCGAGGTTCCGCCACCCGTCGCGCCGCTCCTTCGTGGACGCGTCGTCACCACCGTCGACCGGCACACCGCAGGCCGCGCGGTGGAGCGCGGTCCCCCACCACCACGGCAACTCCTGATCACCCAGTCGCTGAATTGACGTTGATCAGGAGATTGCCATGGAGATAGCAGTTGTCTGGGTCCCCGCCGACCTCGAACCGCCGGAGCCCGCCGTCGCGATGTGTGTGGCGCACGTTCGCCGACACGCCTACCGATCGGCGGGAGTCATCCGGGCGCCGTGGGAGACCGTCGAGCAGATGATGGTCGACGGCGAGGTGGACGTGGTCGTCATCGCCGATCGCGGCCATCTCCCACCGGACCGCTCACCCCGGATCGAGGTGGCCGGCACGCCCGATGTCGAGGCCGGCGAGGTCGCCGGCACCCCGCTCGGCTGACCCCACGAAGCGCCCCGTCCATTGTGGACGGGGCGCTTCGTCGAACAGGCGGTCGGGTCAGGCCGCCACTGCCGCCCGGACGTCGTCGCCGGCGGCGCGCAGTCGCGCGGCGGCCTCCTCGGCGGTGCAGTTGGCGAGCAGCAGCACGATGGCGGTCTTGGCGTGCCCGTGCGCCGCCGCGAGGGCCCGCGCGGCGGTGTCGAGGTCGGTGTCGGCGGCCTCGGCGACGATCCGCCGCGCCCGGTCGACGAGCTTCTCGTTCGTGGCGTTCATGTCGACCATCAGGTTGCCGTAGACCTTGCCGAGCCGGGCCATCGTCGCCGTCGAGAGCATGTTGCAGACCAGCTTCTCGGCGGTGCCGGCCTTGAGCCGGGTCGACCCGGTGAGCACCTCGGGCCCGGTGGGCACCTCGATGGCGACATCGGCGTAGCGGCTGATCACCGCGCCCTGGTTGCAGGCCACCGAGACGGTGCTGGCGCCCCGGGCACGGGCGTGCGCCAACCCGCCGACCACGTACGGCGTACGGCCGCTGGCCGCGAGGCCGACCACGGTGTCGCGCGCGGTCAGGCCGATCGCGTCGAGGTCGGCGACGGCCCGGGTGGGGTCGTCCTCGGCGCCCTCGACGGCGGCGGTGAACGCGGTGGCCCCACCGGCGAGCAGCCCCAGCACCCGATCGGGCGACGTGCCGAAGGTGGGCGGGCACTCGACGGCGTCGAGCATGCCGATCCGGCCGCTGGTGCCGGCACCCAGATAGATCAGCCGCCCGCCCTGGCGCAGCGACGCCACGACGACGTCGACAGCGGCGGCGATGTCCGGAACCGCCCGGCGTACGGCCTGGGCGACCGTCTGATCCTCGTCGTTCATCGCCAGGAGCAGCTCGGTGGGCGACATCCGGTCGAGGTCGGTGGTCTTGTCGTTTCGGGTCTCGGTGCCGAGGGTGCTGAGGTCCACGGATCCCCCATATCAGCGGGCTGGAGCCTCAGCGTAGCCACCCGGACGGGCACTGGCAAAAAGTTTCGCGTTACTCTCGGCTAACGTCACTTCTTGACAACCGCAGGTGGGGAGTACGCCGTGCGTCAACTCGATCTCGTCGTGATCGTGCTGTACCTCGTGGTGATCGCCTTCGTGGGCCTACGTCTGTCCGGCAGGCAGAAGTCGTCCAAGGACTACTTCGTGGGCGAGGGCAAGCTGCCCTGGTGGACCGTCTCGTTCTCCGTGGTGGCCACCGAGACCAGTGTGCTGACCGTGATCAGCGTGCCGGGTGGGGCGTACAGCGGTCAGGGCTTCGGCAACGTCGAGCTGGCGCTGGGCTACGTCATCGGGCGCGTCGTGGTGGCCGCGGTGCTCATCCCGCTCTACAAGCGGGGCGGCTTCGTCAGCGCCTACCAGTACCTCGGCGAGCGCTTCGGCCTGAAACTCCAGGGCCTGGCGTCGGTGACCTTCGTCTTCACCCGCCTGCTCGCCGAGGGCGTACGGCTGTTCGCCTCGGCCATCCCGATCAAGCTGCTGCTGGACGAGTTCGGGCTGAATGTCGGCTACCAGGCGATCATCATCGTGCTGACCCTGATCACCGTGGTCTACACCTACCTCGGTGGCATCAAGGCGGTCATCTGGACCGACGCCATCCAGATGGGCCTCTACCTGGGCGGGGCGATCCTGGCCATCGCGGTGCTCAGCCACGCCATCGGGTTCGACGGCTACGCGCAGGCGCTGGACGCCGGCAAGTTCCAGCTCTTCGACACCAACCTCGACCTCGCGCACGTGCTCACCAGCCCGTTCGCCCTGCCCACCGCGATCATCGGTGGCGCGATCTTCGCGATGGCCAGCCACGGCTCGGACCAGCTCATCGTGCAGCGCATCCTCTCCACCCGCACGCTGCGCGAGGGCCAGCTCGCCATGGTCTCCTCGGGCATCTTCGTGGTCATCCAGTTCGCCGCGTTCTCGCTGGTCGGGGCGCTGCTGTGGTCGTACAACAAGGGTCAGACCTTCAAGGAGCTCGGCCTGGGCAGCACCGACAACCTGTACCCGAACTTCATCCTGCACGCCCTGCCGGTGGGCATCTCCGGCCTGCTGGTGGCCGGCATCCTCGGCGCGGCGATGGGCTCGCTGTCGTCGGCCCTGAACTCGATGTCGAACTCCACAGTCGCCGACATCATCCACAGCTTCTTCAAGAAGGTCCCGTCGGACGACGTGATGCTCCGACTCGCCCGGGTGATGACGCTGGTCTGGGCGGTGCTGATGGCGGTCTTCGCCTGCGCCTTCAGCTCCAGCACCGGAAACGTGTACCTGACCGGTCTGACCATCGCCGGCTACACCTACGGCGCGCTGCTCGGCGCCTTCCTGCTCGGCCGGCTGGTCACCAGGGCCAACCAGGTCGACGCGGTGATCGCGTTCCTCGTCACGGTGGTGGTGATGACCTACATCGTCCGCTATGTGAAGATCGACGTCACGACGGCCGGGACCACCACCGCCACCGCCATCGCCGCCCAGTGGCTGGTGCCGATCGGCGTCCTGGTCACCCTGCTCGTCGGCGCGGTGTCGAGCCGGTTCCACGCCGCCCCGGCGACTCCGTACGACCACCGGCGCACCGGCGACGACGTCGACCCGGCGGCGACGCCCGCCAGCCGGGCGTGAAGGAGGACCTGATGCGCGTGATCGGCCTGATGTCCGGAACCTCCTACGACGGCATCGAAGCCGCCGCCGCCGAGTTCGCGCTGAGCGGCGACACGCTGCGGATGCGCCCCCTGGGCCGGCTCAGCCACCCGTACCCCGACGAGCTGCGCGCCCGGATCGCCGCCGCCCTGCCACCCGCGCCGACCAGCACCGAGGCGATCTGCGTGCTGGACACCGGCATCGGCCAGGCCTTCGCCGAGGCCGGGACGCGGGCGCTCGGGCAGCTCTGCGACGGCGACGCCGATCTGGTCGTCTCGCACGGCCAGACGATGCACCACTGGGTCGAGGACGGGACGGTCCGGGGCACCCTGCAACTGGGGCAGCCGGCCTGGATCGCGGAGGCCACCGGCCTTCCGGTCGTGGCCGACCTGCGCAGCCGGGACGTCGCCGCCGGGGGCCAGGGCGCCCCGCTGGTCGCGCTCCTCGACGCGCTGCTGCTGCGCGGCCTGCCCGGCGTCCCCGCCGCGCTGAACCTGGGCGGCATCGCCAACATCACCGTCGTCGCCCCGGACGCGGACCCACTCGCCTTCGACACCGGTCCGGCGAACGCGCTACTCGACGCCGCGGTGCGCCACTTCACCGGTGGTGTGGAGGAATACGACAGGGACGGTCGCGGGGCGGCCGCCGGTCAGGTGAACCCGGCGCTGCTGCGGCGGCTGCTCGACGAGCCGTACTACCGCCTGCCCGGCCCGAAGAGCACCGGCAAGGAGCTGTTCCACGGGCCGTACCTGCTCGCCGCGCTCGCCGACGCGCCCACGCCGGAGCCGGACGACGTGCTGGCCACGCTCACCCGACTGACGGCGGTCACGGTTGCCGACGCCTGCCGGGCACACGGGGTCGACCAGCTCGTCGTCTCCGGCGGCGGGGCGCACAACCCGACGCTGCTGCGCATGATCGCCGACGAGCTGCCGGGTGTCCGACTGTCGTCCAGCGACGACCTGGGCATCGCGTCGGACGCCAAGGAGGCGCTGGCCTTCGCCCTGCTGGGCTACCTGACCGTGCACGGGCTGCCGGGCACCCTGCCCTCGGGCACCGGCGCGCGGCACGCCTCGGTGCTCGGCAGCATCACCCCCGGCCGCCGGCCGCTGCGGCTGCCGGAGCCGGCCGGCACCGCCCCCGGCCGGTTGCTGATCGTCGCGTCCCCGGTGGCCGACTGACCACCCCTCCCGGGAGGACCCGCCCATGAGCACCGCCCTGCCCGTGCCGAGCGCCGCCGACGTCCGCGCCCGCCAGGTCGCCGACCTGCTGCGCGTACGCCTGGAAGACCCGAACCGGATCAGCGCCGAGCTGCCCCGCCGGCTCGCGGCGGCGCACGACGCCTCGCCGTACCTGTTCGAGCCGCAGGCGGTGGTCCGCGCGTCCTCGGCGGCCGAGGTGGGCGCGCTGATGGCCGGCGCCCGGGAGGCCGGCGTGCCGCTGACCCTGCGCGGTGGTGGCACCAGTCTCGCCGGCCAGGCCGGCGGCGCGGGCGTCCTGGTCGACGTGCGCACCGACTGGCGGCACGCCGAGGTGCTCGACGAGGGCCGACGCATCCGGCTCCAGCCGGGCCTGACGATCCGGCAGGCGAACGCCCGACTGGCCCGCTACCGACGCCGGCTCGGCCCGGACCCGGCCAGCGAGGCGGCCTGCACCGTGGGCGGCATGGTGGCCAACAACTCCAGCGGGATGACCTGCGGCACCACCGACAACGCGTACCGCACCATGGAGTCGCTGCGCTTCGTCCTCCCGTCCGGCACCGTCGTCGACTCCGGGGCGCGCGACGCCGACGAGCGGCTGCGGGCCGCCGAGCCGGAGCTGCACGCCGGGCTGCTGCGACTGCGCGACCGGGTGCGCGCCACACCGCGGTCGCGCGCCACCATCGAGCGGCTGTTCGCGATGAAGAACACCATGGGGTACGGACTCAACTCCCTGCTCGACCACGACAGCCCGGTCGAGATGCTCGCCCACCTGATGATCGGCAGCGAGGGCACCCTCGGCTTCGTGGCCGAGGCGACCTTCCGGACCGTCGCCATCCACGACCACGCCGCCACCGGCCTGCTGGTGCTGCCCCGGCTCACCGACGCCACCGACGCGCTGCCCGCCCTGCTGGCCGCCGGCGCCCGTACCGCCGAACTGCTGGACGCGGCCGCGCTGCGGGTCAGCCAGCGCGACCCGGGCGCGAGCCCCGCCCTGCGCGGCCTGGCCGTCGCCGGACACGCCGCGTTGCTGGTGGAGTTCGCCGAGGAGAGCGCGGAGCGGCTGGCCGAGACGTTGACCGACGCCCGGGGAGTGCTCGACGGGCTGCCCGCCGTCACCGGCACAGCGCTGACCCGCGACCCCCGGGAGCGGGCCGCGCTCTGGCACCTGCGCAAGGGCCTCTACACCGCCGTCGCCGGCGCCCGCACCCCCGGCACCACGGCCCTGTTGGAGGACATCGCGGTGCCCATGCCGCGCCTGACCGGCACCTGCGAGGGCCTGATCGACCTGTTCGACAGGCACGGCTACAGCGACGCGGTGATCTTCGGGCACGCCCGCGACGGCAACCTGCACTTCATGCTCACCCAGTCCTTCGACACGTCGGCCGAGATCGACCGCTACGCGCGGTTCACCGACGACATGGTCGACCTCGTGCTCGCCGAGGGCGGGACGCTCAAGGCGGAGCACGGCACCGGCCGGGCGATGGCCCCCTTCGTCCGCCGCCAGTACGGCGACGAGCTGTACGACGTGATGCGCGACCTCAAGCGGTTGTGCGACCCGACCGGCCTGCTCAACCCCGGGGTGCTGCTCAACGACGACACCACCGTGCACCTGCGGCAGCTCAAGGCCGTCCCCACCGTCGACCCCGAGCTGGACGCCTGCGTCGAGTGCGGCTACTGCGAGCCGGTCTGCCCCACCGCCGACGTCACCACCACCCCTCGGCAGCGCATCGTGCTGCAACGACAGATCGCCCTGGCCACCGCCGCCGGAGACGACGCGCGCCGCCGGGAGTTGACCACCGACTACGCGTACGCGGCGGTGGACAGCTGCGCGGCGGACAGCCTCTGTGTCACCGCCTGCCCGGTCGGGATCGACACCGGGGCGGCGATGAAACGGCTGCGCGCCGAGCGACACGGCCCGCGCGCCCAGCGTGCCGCCGTCGGCGTCGCCCGGCACTGGAGGGCAGCCGTGACCGGGGTCCGGGCGGGTCTGAACGTCGCGCACGTCGCGCCGACGCCGCTCACCCGCGCCGCCACCGGGGCGATCCGCGCGCTCGGCGCCACCGACCTCGTACCGCGGTGGAGCGACGACATGCCCCGCGGTGGCGCTCCCCGCCCCGCGCCGCGCCACCCGGCGGACGCCCGCGCGGTGTTCTTCGCCGCCTGCATCGGCAGCGTCTTCGCGGCGGAGGACGGCTCGTCCGGTGGCGCGGCGGCGGCCTTCCTGCGCCTGTGCGACCTGGCCGGGGTCCCGGTGGTCGTCCCGGACGCCACGGCTGGCCTGTGCTGCGGGACGCCCTGGCAGTCCAAGGGTTACCCCGCCGGTCACCGCGAGATGGCCGAGCGGACGTTGGCCGCGCTCTGGGCCGCCAGCGACCAGGGTCGGCTGCCCGTCGTCTGCGACGCGTCGTCCTGCACGCATGGGCTGACCCAGCTGAGCGCCGCGTTGAGCCCGGAGGACCAGGCCCGCTACCGGGCGCTGCGCGTCGTCGACAGCGTGACCTTCACCGCCGAGCACCTGCTGCCGGCGCTGCCGCGACCCCGCCGGCTGGGCTCGCTCGCCCTGCACCCCACCTGCTCCACTGTGCACCTGGGCGGCGTCGACGACCTGCGCGCCGTGGCCCAGGCGGTCGCCGACACCGTGACCGTGCCGGAGAGCTGGGGCTGCTGCGCCTTCGCCGGCGACCGGGGGCTGCTGCACCCCGAGGTCACCGCCGCCGCCACCGCCGCCCAGGCCACCGAGGTCAACCAGCGCGACCACGACGCGTACGCCTCGTGTAACCGCACCTGCGAGATGGGTCTGAGCCGGGCCACCGGGCAGCCGTACCGGCACGTGCTGGAGCTGCTCGTCGAGGCGGTCGAGCCGACGGCGTAGCCGGGCCAGGGTCCGGGCTTCGGCCACCGGGCTGGGTGAGCGGTATACCTCACAGGTATGGATATGACTCTGAGGTATACCGCCTACTACGGCGTCCGCCCCGACAGAGGTGACGGAGGGTAACCGCTGGCCGGACGCGGTGAACGCCTTCGACGCCGGGATCGCCGTACCGTTGCCGTCGCGCAGGTTCCGCAGCCCGACGACGTAACGGGGACTGTGGTGCTGTTCTTCCTACGCTCGTGCAGGAATCTCAGCAAGCGACGTCGAGTCGTCGCCGCTCCGGCTCCGCACCTCGCGGAGCCGGGAGAAGAACGCCGCGAGCAGGAGAACCAGGAAGATCGCCAGGTTGAGGATCCACCGGGGGTCGTCGACGTGCAGCGCCGCGGCGAACTGGTCCTTCTCCGTCGCGTCGAGCGGCGTCGTGGACCGCTCCGCCGCGGCGAAGTCCAGACGGTCGGGGGCGAACACGAGGTAGGTCCAGATCCGGTGGACGAAGTAGAGCGCCGCCGCGCTGACGAGGAGGACGCGGCGCGCGCCGGGACGCCAGCCGAGGACCAGCAGGACCGGGAGGACGACAAGTTCGGTGGGGACGTTCGCCGCGATGGCGATCGGGATGCTGGGCAGGAACATCGTCACCATCGTCTCCCCGGTGATCGAGGAGCTGTCCAGCGCCGTACCCAGCATCAGCAGGCCGATTCCGCCGCCGAAGGCGAACAGCGCCATCGTCACGCAGCCGAGCGCGACGAGGCCGTCCTCCGTCCACGCGCTCAGCGTCGGCCTGCGACTGATCCGGCGGGCGACGGTCCCGACGAGGACCGCCCAGCCGGCGCCGATCAGCAGCGCGATCGGCAGTGGCAGGAACTCCATCAGGGACAGCCCCTGCACCACCACTGTGAACACCGTGACGAGGGCGAGCGGGGCGATCTGGTCAACGCGTCTGGTCATGCCCCGGACGCTAGGAAGCGGCAGCACCGAGGGCATCTGCCGAACGGCCTAGACCTGGTTCAAAACGGGGCTCAGTCGAGCAGACCCACCTGCCGGGCGTGTGCGACGGCCTGGAGCCGGCTCGCCGCGTCGAGCTTTCGGAAGATGTGGTTCAGGTGCGCCTTCACCGTGCCGGGCGCCACGTAGAGCGCCTTCGCGATCTCCGCGTTGGTGCGGCCGGCGGCGAGATGGTGGAGCACCTCCAGCTCACGCGAGCTGAGTCTCTCCACCGGTTCGCGCCGGCTGACGACGAGCGGCGCGGGTGTCGCGGGCAGCCGGCGGACGGCCAGCACCGCGATCGACAGCACGAACGCGCCGAAGACCGGCATCACCCACCACTGCTCCCCGCCGTGCTCGGCCATCGCGAACGACAACCCCACGACGACCATCGCCCAGACGAAGCAGCCGGCCAGCACGGCGGCGACGAGCAGCCGTCGGCGGTTGGCGGGTGACCGGAGCCAGGCGTTGGCGCGCATCGACATCTCCTCGCGGATCGGGTGCCGGCGACGAGCCTAGCAACGAGCCGAACGCCTTGACAGTCATCGATGTTAACGCCAACACTAAGACCGCTACCGGGCCGCAACACCACCGTCACACACCCCACCCGCCACTCCCCCGGCGCAAACGTGACCACGAACCGGATCGTCCCGAGCCACACGGAGGACAGATGTCGCTGCCGAACCCCCGGTCCGTCGTGGCGGCCGTGCTCGTGGTCCTCGCCGTGGCCGCCGGGCTGCCGACGGCCGGGCCGGCGCAGGCCGCGCCGGCGGTCAGCTACACCAACCCGCTGGTGAACCAGCGGGCCGACCCGCACATCGTGCGGCACACCGACGGCTACTACTACCTGACCGCGACAGTGCCGCAGTACGACCGGATCGTGCTACGCCGGGCGACCACCCTGCAGGGGCTGGCGACGGCGCAAGAGACGACCATCTGGACCCGGCACACCAGCGGGGAGATGGGTGCCCACATCTGGGCACCGGAGATCCACTTCATAAACAACAGGTGGTACGTCTACTTCGCCGCCGGCCGCACCGACGACGTGTGGCGGATCCGGATGTACGTGCTGGAGAACGCCAACGCCAACCCGCTGACCGGGTCGTGGACCGAACGCGGTCGGATCACCACTCCCTGGGACACCTTCAGCCTGGACGCCTCGACCTTCGTCGCCAACGGCGTGCGCTACCTGACCTGGGCGCAGCAGGAGCCGGGCATCTCCACCAACTCCAACGTCTACCTCGCCCGGATGGGCGCCAACCCCTGGCAGATCACCGGCACGGTGACCCGCCTGGTCGTGCCGACGTACGACTGGGAGACCCGCGGTTACCGGGTGGCCGAGGGACCGACGGTGATCCAACGCAACGGCCGCATCTTCCTGACCTACTCGGCGAGCGCCACCGACGCCAACTACTGCCTCGGCATGCTGAGCGCCTCGACCACCGCGAACCTGCTCGACGCCGCCTCGTGGAGCAAGAGCCCGAACCCGGTGTTCGCGAGCAACGCCAACACCGGCCAGTACGGCCCCGGGCACAACTCGTTCACCGTCTCCGAGGACGGGCAGAGCGACATCCTCGTCTACCACGACCGCAACTACCGCGACATCAGCGGTGACCCGCTCAACGACCCGAACCGGCGGACCCGGCTGCAGAAGGTGTACTGGAACGCCGACGGCAGCCCCAACTTCGGCATTCCGGTGCCCGACGGGGCCACCCCGGTCCGGCTGCGGTCACACGACCAGACCAGCAGCTACATCCGGCACTACGACTACCGGGCCCGGTTGGAGCCAAACGTGACCAACCTGGCCGACTCGCAGTTCCGGATCGTCGGCGGACTGGCCGGCGGCGGAACGGTGTCGCTGGAGTCGACGAACTTCCCGGGCTACTACCTGCGGCACCGCGGCTACGCCCTGTACGTCGAGCGTACCGACGGCTCGTCGCTCTTCAACGCCGACGCGAGCTTCCACCGCCGCTCCGGCCTGGCCGCCAGCGCCGGGCTCTCGCTGGAGGCGCAGAACTTCCCGGGCCGCTACGTGCGCCACCGCGACGGACTGCTCTACCTGGACGCGCTGACGTCGAGCGCCGAGCACCCCTCCGCCACCTTCCACCTGGAATAGAGGACCGATGCCCTCCACCACCATCACCAGACCGGTCAGCGACGGCGCCTCCCGCCCGCGTCGGCGTACCCCGGTGGTCCTGGCACTGATCACCATGCTGGTCGGCGCGGTCGCGGTCGGCGCGCCACCGGCGACGGCGGCGACGATCGACACCAGCGCCTACTACGTGCTGGTCAACCGGAACAGCGGCAAGGTGCTCGACGTGCGGGACACCTCCACCGCCGACGGCGCGGTGATCCAGCAGTGGTCCCGCAACGACGGCCAGTGGCAGCAGTTCCAGTTCGTCTCCTCCGGCGGCGGTTACTACCGGCTCAAGGCCCGGCACAGCGGCAAGGTCGTCGACCTCTGGGAGTGGAACACCGCCGACGGCGCGGAGTTCCGGCAGTGGCCCGACACCAACGGCGTCAACCAGCAGTTCCAGGTCCTCGACTCGGACGGCGGCCACGTCCGGCTGATCAACCGGCACTCGGCCAAGGCGCTCGAGGTGTGGGAGCGGTCCACCGCCGACGGCGGACGCGTCAGCCAGTACACCGACCTCAACGGCACCAACCAGCAGTGGCAACTGGTCGCGGTCGGTGGCGGCAGCACGCCACCTCCCAGCACCGGCTGTGGCAGCGGGGCCACGAACGCCGAGGCCGTCCTGAACGGCGGCACCTGGACCTCCCGCAACGGGTCGTCGACCGTCTACTCCGGATCGGACATGTTGTCGGCGATGCAGGCGGCGGTCAACTCGCTGTCGCCGGGGCGAACGTCGAAGCAACGCGTCGTCGTGCGCGGCTCCGGCTCGGTCAACGCCGGGTCCCGGTTGTCGCTGCCGTCGTACACCACCCTCGCGGTGTGCGGCACGATCAACGTGACCGGGTCGGGCTCGGGCGACCAGGCGCCGGTGTACTCGCGCGGCACCACCGACGTCGAGGTGCAGAACCTGACGCTCACCGGCTCGCCGCTGTACGGCATCTTCATGCGCAACGTGAACAACCTGACACTCGGACAGATCGACATGCGCCTGTCGGCGGGTCTGGGCATCCGCATCGACAACCACGGCGGGGACCGGGCGGTGAAGGTCCGCAACATCCGGATCGACACCGTCTACGTGTCCGGAACCGGCACCCACGGGGTGGAGACGTACGGTGTGGACGGTCTGACCATCGGCACCGTCACGGCGCGCAACACCCGGGACTCCGGCCTGCTGCTCAACGACACCATCAACGCCACTGTCGGCACCGTCGACGCGCAGAACGCCGGGACCGGCACCGGGTACGCCGCGTTCCGGATGGCCAACCGCAACGGCCGGGTCGGCAGCTCGTACCCGACGAACATCCGGGTCGGGAACGTGATCGCGTCCGGGGGTGGCCGGGGCATCTTCTGCGTGTCCGAGTCCGGTGGCGCGGTCATCGACCGGGTGACGATCTCGAACACCGGGAACAACTCGATCCTCGTGGAGAACTGCTACAACGTCGTCATCGCCGGGGTGTCCGGCACCGTCACCGGCGGCGGCGAGGTGCGGATCGCGGCCCGGACCGAGTTTCCGATCTCCTCCGGCATCCGGTTCCAGAACCTCACCGTCAGCGGCACCAACATCACCCAGAGCCCGTGCGGTGGGGCGAACAACACGATCAGCAACGTCACGCGGATCAACTCGACACTGACCTGGTGTTGAGCGGCGCGTCGGACCCGTCGGGTTCGGCGCACACCGCGCACGGGCGGCGGTGGCGCAGCCGGTAGGCCACCGCCGCCGTGGCCAGCGCGGCTCCCCAGACCGGCCACAGCACCGCCGGGCCCATCGCGGCCCAGTTGCCCATGCTCGGATCGAGGTACAGGGCCCGCGCGAACATCAGCCCGGCCGAGGTGACGAGCAGGGCCACGGTCAGCGCGGGCACCATTACCAGCGCCACCGGCACCCGACGCCCGGCCAGCACCGGGACCCAGCGCGGAAAGACCTCTCCCCACGGCCGGATCAGGCCGACGGTCAGCACCGAACCGACCAGGCCCATGCTCCCCATCGCCGCGCCGACCCACCAGATGCCCGGCATCTCGCGGTCCATCTGGCGCAGGTCGGCGGCGCTGAAGCCGAAGGGGACCCCGAGCGCCCACGCCCACCGGCTGGCCGCGTACAGCACCGGTACGCCGGCCGCGATCCACACGGCCACGGTGCCCCAGCGGACGGGGTCACGATCACGGCCGTCGCGTCCGCACGCGGCGCAGGCACCGGTCCGCGCCCTGCGGTGCGCGAGCGCGCCGGCCGCGAAGAGCGCCCCGCCGATCATGCAGATGAGCTGGTTGACCACCGGCCACGGCAGTTGCGACGCGAACGTCACGCCCTCCGGCCAGCCGAACGGCCTGCCGACCAGGAAGACCGGAAGGTGGCCGACGGCGACCAGGGGCCGGTAGTCGGGCAGGAGGACGCCCAGCGCGAGCGCGACCGCCCAGGCCATCGCCTCGAACAGCGCGCCGGGCAGTCCGGGCCAGGTTCGTACCGCGAGGAGGCCGGCCACCACCGCCGCGGACAGGGCCCCGACCGCGATCCACGGCGCCGCGCTCGCCTGGTGCACACCGCCGAGGATCGACATCCCCTTCTCGATCCCCGGGTCCGGGTCGGCGACGCCGAACGGGAAGCCGGGGCCGCCCACGGACCAGAAGAGGGCGAGCAGCCCGTACGCCAGCGCCCACAGGGCCGCTGCCACCGACCAGATCCTGATTCGTGAGGTCATACGACGACGATCGTCGCGGCCGGTGGGTCGGCACCATCTCCCGATCGGGAGGTCGCCCGGCCCCGGCGGCCCGCGCACTCTGCCATCCGGCGGACTGCCCCGCCGCCTGAGCGGCGCCTACGCTGGACCGGTGGGCAACCCGAGCATCCGCGTCGTCATCGTGGACGACCAGGAGAACGTCCGCATCGGCTTCCGGCTCGTCCTCGACAGCCAACCCGACATGACCGTGGTGGGCGAGGCCGCGAACGGCGCCGCCGGGCTGGAACTCGCCCGCCACCTGCGGCCCGACGTGGTGCTCGCGGACATCCGGATGCCCGGGATCGACGGCCTGGAACTGACCCGCCGGCTGGCCGGCACCGGACCGCGCGTGGTCGTCGTGACGACGTTCGACCTGGACGACTACGTGGCCACGGCGCTGCGCGACGGCGCCTGCGGGTTCCTCCTCAAACGGTCCGGACCGGCGCTGCTGGTCGAGGCCGTCCGGGCCGCGATGGCCGGTGACACCCTCATCAGCCCCCAGCTGACCGTCCGGTTGCTGCGCCGACTGCCCACCGCGCCGCCGACACCCCCCGCCCGCGAGGCCCTCAGCAGCCGCGAACGGGAGGTCGCCCGGTGGGTGGCCCGGGGCAACACCAACGCCGAGATCGCCGCGGAGCTGGCGATCTCGGCCGGCACGGTGAAGACACACGTCGCCAACATCCAGGCGAAGCTCGGTGCCCGCAACCGCGTGGGCATCGCGGCCTGGGCCTGGTCGACCGGCCTCGCCGGATGAGGCGGCAGCGCCCGCCCGTCAGTCGGTGATCACCGGCCAGGCGTAGGCGAGCAGCGCGCAGGCGGCGCCCAGCAGCGCGAGCGAGATGCCACGGGTACGCAGCGGCAGGGCGGCGAGGACCAGCAGGATGACGGCGACGATGTAGAGAAATGCCTGGACCGACACGGAGTTCTCCTCGATCGTGGTGCGCGGTGTCCGCGCCCGGGGGTGACGACGGGGGCGGAACGACCCCGCCGGGGCCCTGGGATACCCCGAACGACAGGTGTCCACTCCCGTACGAATCTTTGATCGTGGAACTTCCACGGACGCCCATCGACGGCGGCAACCGGTATCGTCAGCAACACCTCGCCCGGCGCGTCGACGGCCGCGCGCGAGCCGGAATCCGTTCTGTCCCAACGGTTTCACCGTCGCGACCGCAGCGGCGGCCTCGGTGTCGCAGCGCTGGCGGACGAGCGCCGGGCACCGCTGCTGGCACCGTGACACCACAGAGATCGGAGAACACATGCGACGGCTCCTCGCCGCCCTGCTGACGACCGCGACGGCAGTCATCCTGGTCCCCGGCACGGCGTCCGCGTCCCCCCGGGCCACCACGACGCAGCCCTGCGGCGCGATGCAGCTCACCGGCAACCTCCCGGCGCCGCGGCCCGGCACGGCGGTCCGGCAGTCGATCTCGATCGGTGCGGACTGTCAGGTCGTCACCGGCCCGGCCCAGGTCGTCGCCACGCCGAACAGCAGGGCACGACTCGCCGCGGCCTACCACACCTACTCCGAGATGTACGACTGCTGCGGCATCGTCATGTCGGCGCTCTACACCGACAGCACCAGCAGCACCGCTGGTGGCGCGGTGACCTCCTCGTCGACCTCGTTCTCCACCCACGTCAACCGCGAACCCTGGAACGCCGGTTGGTCGGTGCGGACGGCCACGAGCACCGGTGGCTGCGTCACCGCCTGCCCGTCGGCCACCTACGACCACCACGCCGAGTTCTCCTACCAGGGGATCTTCGACGCCACCGGCGAGTGGTACTACAACATCCACGACTCCCGCGTCGTGCTCAACGGGGACGAAACGGCCACCTGCCAGCAGACCGTCAACCTGCGACACACCTTCATCGGTTGGAACTGGGTGCACGGCTGCGGCTGAGCGTCGACAGTCAGGAGGCCGCCCCCGGAGGCGGCGTACCGCTGACGTCGACGTCATCGCGGCGGCGAGCCCCGGCCCCCGGCACCACCCCGGCGGCCGGGGCATCGGTGCGGGGCGGATCGCCGAGAGGCGCCTCCTGCGCCAAGATCTGGTCCAGCAGGGTCTGCGCGGCTGCGCGGCCCGCCTCCTGACCGTTGCGCTCGCACACGGCGATCGCCTCGCGGCAGGTCCGTTCGGCCTCCTCGACCGCGCCCTCGGCCAGCTGGATCGCGGCGAGGCACCGGAGCACCATGCCCTGGTGCAGCCCGAACCGACGCCGCCGCACAAGGGCGTCGGCCTCCGCGACGTGGCCCCGGGCCGAGGCCAGCTCGCCCAGATCCCGTTCGGCGGCGGCCAGTTGGAGCAACGCCTCGATCTCACCGTTGAGGTAGTCGATCTCGACGGCGAGCGTCCGGGCCTGGAGGCAACAGCGCCGTGCGCCCTGCGGGTCCTGCTGCGCGCGCAGGCACGCGGCGAGGGCGTTGAGCGCCTCCGCCTCCGTACGACGGTGGTTGATCGTGCGGGCCACCTGGAGCGCCTCCTCGGCGAACCGTCGGGCCAGCTCGAAGTTGCCGAGGTCGAAGTGGGTGCCGGAGACGACCACCGCCGTCCGGCCCTCGCCCAGGCGGGAGCCGAGCGTCCGGAACTGGGCGAGCGCGCCCAGCAACTGCTCCAGCGCCTTCGCCGCGCGGCCCTGCTCGCGGTAGGTGCAGCCGAGATCCAGACGGACGTTGACGATGGAGTATTCCCGACTGAGCCTCGTCCCGGCCTCGGCCGCCTCGGCGAGCAACTGCGCGCTGCGGGACAGGTCACCCTGGTAGCGGTGGGCGATCCCGAGGCCGTGCCCGGCGACGACCTCGTAGAAGGGAGAGACCGGGGAGTGGTTCAGCTCGCGGATCTGCTCGAAGCTGCGCACCGCGACGTCGAGGTGGCCGATCCACAGCGCGGCCATGCCCAGCGCGTTCACGCACACCACCTGGTACTGCCGGTCACCGAGGCGCTCGTACAGCTCGGCGGCGCGACTGAGATGGTCGACGCCGAGTTGCTGCCGGCCGGCGGTGATGTACGCGTGCCCCAGGCTGAGCCGCATGATGGCCTCGCCCTGTTCGTTGCCCGCACGCAGGGCCGCTTTCAGGCCGAGTCGGGTGACGGCGATCCACTCGGTGTACCGCTCGGTCAGCGCCAGTGGCGAGGTCAACGCGTCGCCGAGATGCCAGGCGGACTCCAGCGGCCCGTACGACGCCGCGTACGCCACCGCGGCGTGGAGGTTGTCCCGTTCGTCGTCGATCCAGGAGATCGCCTCGTCGCGGTCGCCGAACTCCGGCGGCGGCACCGAGGACGAGTTGGACGGCAGTCGGGGCGGCGGCCGGTGCGGCTCGATGACGCGCGAGGCGACGCTCGTGGTGTGCGCGTAGAAGTCGAGGTCCCGACGGATCACAGTGGCCTGCTCGGGCTCGCTCTCCTCGGCGCGGACGAGCTGGACGGCGTAGACCCGGAGCAGGTCGTGCATCCGGTAGCGGCCGCCGTCACCGTCGACCAGGTTGGCGGCGGCGAGACTGCCGAGCATGGCGCCCGCCTCGGTCAGCGTCGCGTCCAGCAGCGCGGCGGCGGTGTACACCGTGACGGTGGGGCCGGGATGGAGGGCGAGCAGGCGGAACCAGCGTCGTTGCTCCGCCGACAACGCCCGGTAGGAGTGCTCGAACGTCGCGCGTACCGCGCTGTGCCGGTCACCCTCGAGGGAGAAGGCCGACAGCCGGTCGTCGCCGTCGAGTTGGGCCACGAAGGAGGCGATGGACTCGTGTGGGCGGGCTGCCACCATCGCCCCGGCGATCCGCAGGGCGAGCGGCAGGAAACCGCAGCGGTCGGCCAGTCGCCGCACCGCCGCCGGCTCCGCGACCGCCCGCTCCGCCCCGATCATGCTGGTCAGCAGCTCCTCGGCGGCGCGTTCGCGAAGAGGATCGAGGTTGAAACGCCGGGCGCCCTGCATGGCGATCAGACCCTGCATGTGCGCGCGGCTGGTGACGAGAACCGCGCATCCGCTGGTGGCCGGTAGCAGGGGCCGGATCTGCTCGGGATTGCGCGCGTTGTCCAGCACGATGAGGACCCGCTTGTCGGCGAGCAACGAGCGGTACAGCATGATCTGCTCGTCGAGGTCGATCGGGATGGTGTCCGGGGCCGCCCCGAGGCCCCGCAGCAGGCGCGGCAGCAGCTCGCCCGGGTTCATCGCCGGACCAACCCCGAAGCCGTGCAGGTCGGCGAAGAGCTGCCCGTCCGGGAAGTGTTCGCGCACCGCGTGGCCGACGTGCACCGCCAGGGCGGACTTGCCGACCGCCGGCATTCCGGACAGCACCACGATCGGTGGCGCGGCGACGTCGTGATCCGGCACGAGGATGCCGGCCACCGTGGTCACCAGGTGCCGACGACCGACGAAGTCGCTGACGTCGGGCGGCAACTGGGACGGCGCCACCGAGGTGCGGGCGGTCACCGCCGGTGGGGCCGCCACCGGCTCCGCGAGGAGCGGGTCCCGGTTCAGGACCCGCTGGTACAACCGCTGGAGCTCCTCGCCGGGATCGATGCCGGTCTCCGCGGCGAGAACGCCGCGCGCCTCGTGGTAGGCCGCCAGCGCGTCGGCGTTGCGACCGTCCCGGTACAGCGCCAGGATCAGCTGCGACCAGAACCCCTCGTGCAACGGATGCTCGCCGGTGAGCCGGCGCAACCTGCTGATCACCTCGGCGTGCGCGCCGCGCTGCAGATCGGCGTCGATCCGACGTTCGACGGCGGCCAGCCGCTCCTCCGCGAGACCGCCGAGCTCGTAGCGTTGCAGGTAGTCGGAGGGGACGTCGAGCAGCGGCGCTCCCCGCCAGAGCGTCAGCGCCTCGCGCAGCACTTCGGACTTCGTCACCGGATCGTCGGCGTGCTCGGGGCGTTCCGCCTCGGCGACCAGCGCCCGGAACCGGTGCAGGTCCACGTGTTCTCGGTCGACCGCCAGCCGGTAGCCGTTGGCCGTCGTCGCGATGGCTTCCTCCCCGAGAAGCCGCCGCAATCGGCGGACGTAATTGTGCACTGCGGCCTTCGGATCCACCGGAAGATCCTCGTCCCACAGCGCCGCGTACAACTCGCCCAGCGACACGGCGCTGCCCGCCCGCAGAGCTAGGAGGGCAATGAGCGCACGCTGCTTCGAAGCCCGGACGACAATCGGTTCGCCCCCGTCGCGGATCTCGAGCGGCCCCAAGACCCCGAATCGCAGATCCATATTCCCCCGCCGTTGATGTCGTCTAACGCTGTGGATGGACGACGACACGATCTTAGCCACTACCGATGAGCGTCGGGTACCCGCGTTGATCATGGTTGATGACGGGTCGAACCGCCACCGGGGCACTGAACCCCGGATCGAATGCTCGAAACCCCCCTGGACAATCGATCAGCGGACAGTTCCCCTCATATGTGTGACGTTCCGCCGCGTATTTCTCGCCGACAGCTCGCGCACCCGCGCGATGCCGCCGGCGGAACTGCGGCGAATCATCGCGGACGAGGCGCCGCAGCTCAGGCAACTCGACGAGCGCCCGGTGGCCGTCGGGACGAAGACGCAGGTGCATCGGGCGGTCTGGCCGGACGGTCGTGCGGTGGCGGTCAAGGTACAGCTCCCTGATGCCGACACCGTGCTGCGCGACGAGCTCGAACGCGCGCGGCTCGGCTTCCGCGCCCTGCGCCTCGCCCTCCCCGGTCACCCGGTGGCGCCACTGTGGGAGGAGTTCCGCGAGCACGCGGCGACCGAACTGGACCGCGCCGCGGAGGCCACGCACCAACGGGCCTTCGCCCTGGCGTACCGCGACGACCCGGACATCCTCGTCCCGGACGTCCGTCTCGCCGGGCCGCGACTCTTGGTGACGGACTGGGTGGCGGGCGAGCCGGTCACCGAGGTCATCGCCGCCGGCGTCCGGCAGCGGTGTGACCAGGTGGCGGGCCTGGTGACGGCCTTCCAGCTGAGCGCCCCCGCCCGAGCCGGCCTCGTGCACGCGAACCCGGCCAGCGACACCTTCCGGGTCACCCCGGACGGCAGGCTGGCGGTGCTCGACTTCGGCGCCGTCGCCGCGTACCCCGACGGGCTTCCCCGGGAGTTCGGCCGCCTGCTGCGGGCGATCCTGGACCGCGACGCGGATGGCCTGGACGCGGCCCTGCGCGAGCTGGACGCGGTGGGCCCGCGGGGCAGTCGCGCGCCGCGCCGGCTGCTCGCCCTCGCCGAGACCGTGGTGCTGCCGGTTCTCGCGCCCGACTTCCGGCTCGACCGGCACTGGCTGCGCCGGCAGGCCGGAACCCTGACGCTCAGCGCGGGCGTGGCCGTCGCCCTCGGGGTACGCCTACCGCCGGGACACCTGCCGTTGCTCCGCACCGTCGTCGGGACGGTGCACCTGTTCTGTCGACTCAACGCGCAGGTGGACTACGCCACGGCGCTGGCCACCTGGCTGCCCGGTTTCGCGCGAGGGTGACCTGGTCCGGGGGTCGCGGCGAGGGGGCGGGCGCACGGCGATAGCGGCGCGATAGCGATCGGATCACCACCGTGGCAGAAGCTCGACACGCGAGGCGGTCAGCACAACCAGGTGGACAGCCCGCACTCACACAACCGGGGGATGATCCAATGCACGAGCGTGAGCTGAGAGCATTCGTCGCCATCGTCGAGGCCGGCCGAATGGACTACGCCGCCACCTCACTCGGCTACTCACAACCGGCAATCAGCTATCAAATCAAGTGCCTTGAGCAACAATTGGGCGCTCGGCTCTTTTTCCGCCACCCGGACGGTGCCCAACTGACTCCCGAGGGCGCCATGGTGCTGCCGTCCGCGCGGGCGGTCCTGGCGTTGCTGGACGGGATCAAGGAGGTGACCGGCCGGCAGACCCGGACCGCCACCGTGGAAGAGCTCCGGGTCGCCGGATGACGTACACACCCGTCCTGCCCGCTGCCGGCCGTGCCGGCAGCGGGTCGGCGAGGCGCACGGACATCCGCGCCTGCGTCGACTCCTTCGACGCTCCCCTGGCCTCGATGGTCCACACGACGATGGCCGAGGTCGAGGCGGAACTGCGCCGGCGGGTCGTCGCGCCCGGCGACGCCTGGTTGAGCGAGGCGGCCGGACACCTGATCCGGGCCGGCGGCAAGCGTCTGCGGCCCCTGCTGGTCATCCTCTCCGCGCAGACCAGCCGACCCAATCCGGCGCACGTGCTCCGGGCCGCGATCGCCGTCGAACTGATGCACGTGGCCACGCTGCACCACGACGACGTGATGGACAACGCGACGCTGCGGCACGGCGTGCCGAGCGCGAACGCACGGTGGGGAAACCGCCTGGCCGTCCTGGTCGGCGACCACCTCATGGCGGTCGCCTGCATGACAGCGCTCGAGGTCGACACGAAGCTGGTCCGCCGGCAGGGATGGACGCTGACCAGGTTGGTGCGCGGCCAGGCCGCCGAGGGGTCGGCGCTGCGCACCGACCAGGACGCGGTCGAGCACTATCTGCAGGTGGCGTCGGACAAGTCGGCGTCCCTCTTCGCGCTGTGCGGGTGGGCCGGAGCGGCCTGCGGCGGCGCGGACGAGGCGGTGGCGGAGGCGCTCGCCGAGTACGGCGAGGCCCTCGGCATCGCCTTCCAGATCTCGGACGACCTGCTGGACATCGTGGCCGACTCGGCGGCCTCCGGGAAGACGCGGGGCATCGACCTGCAGAAGGGGGTACGCACGCTGCCGATCCTGCACGCGCTCGACGTGGGGGATCACCGCGCCGAACGGCTCGGCGAGATCCTGGCCCACGGCGCGGTCGACGACCCCGCGCTGCGCCACGAGGCGCTTGAGCTGTTGCGGACATCGCCCGGGCTGGAGCGGTGCTACGACGATCTGCGGCGGCATGCCGCCGTGGCGGAGAACAGCCTGGCTCGCGTCCCGGACGGTCCCGCCAGAGATGCCCTGCTGACGGTGGCCGATTTCGTGGTCAAACGGACCTACTGAGTGGAGCACCCGACGACCGTCCGACGAAGTGACCTAGATCACACGATGCCGAATGATCGCTTTCGCGACTCATGTCCAGCCTGTCACGCCGGATAAGAATTCTGAATAACGGCAGCCCGGCGCGCGTTCGCCGGCGGGCATTGGCGTGACGCGTGGCTGCTCAGGCCGCCCGGTTACCCGGGCGGCCTGGAATGCGTGGCAGGTTGTTGCGGACCCCTCGCCAACCAATTAACCTTCGTGAGGATCGATCGATCGATCCTCATGGCTGGGTCAACCAGCCCAACGAAACCGGGGGGATTCCGAGGATGCTTCGTCCGCCACCAACAGCGATTCGGCATGCGCCACCATCGATCCGGTCGCCACGTGCCGGCGACCCTCGGCGTCACTGAGTTCCCAAGCCCGGCCCGGGGTTAGCCCTCGGCAAGCCGCTGGAGGAATTCGTTCGGCACACCCCGGCTGTCCGTCTGTCGACATGCCGTTCCACCGCAGTCCCGCTGGCACTCTCAGCCTGCCCGACGCATCCACCCGCCGATGGCCGTCGCGATAAGCGGAGCTCGCACCACATGAGACCAACGAAGACCTATCACGTCCGGGCCCAGTTGTCGGCCGACTACGAGGTCGTCCGCACCGACAATATTCTTGACCTGGCCAGCGAAGAACTGGTCAACCAGGGGCGGCAGCCCGGGAACCACGCACAACGTCGATTTATTGTGCTGGACCAAGCAGTTGACGCCATCTACGGAAAAAGCATACGCGCCTATTTCGACCACCACCGGGTCGAGTGCCGGTTTCTGGTGCTGCCCGGGGGCGAACACCGCAAGGTGATGGATTCGGTGGTGGCGGTCGCCACCGCGCTCGACAGCTTCGGCATCGACCGCCGTCGCGAGCCGGTCATCTCCATCGGTGGTGGGGTCCTGCTGGACCTGGTCGGCGTGGCCACCGCCCTCTACCGACGGGGCGTACCGCACCTGCGGGTGCCGACCACCCTGATCGGTCTCGTGGACGCGTCCATCGGTGTCAAGACCGGGATCAACCACGGCGACCACAAGAACCGTCTCGGCACCTTCCAGCCGCCCACAGCGGTGCTGCTGGACCGTCGGTTCCTCGCCTCACTGCCGGAGCGACACCTCCGCAACGGCGTGGCCGAAATGATCAAGCTGGCGATCGTCCGCGACGAGCGGCTGTTCGAACTGCTCGAAGAGGACGGCGACCGATTGGTCGAGGAGAGGTTCCAGGGCCGGTCACCGGCCGGCGAACGGGTCGCCTCGGAGGTGCTGCACCGTTCGGTGGAGGGGATGCTCGCCGAACTGGAGCCGAACCTGTGGGAACGCCACCTCGACCGCCTCGTCGACTTCGGCCATTCGGTCGGACCGACCATCGAGATGCTCGCCGGCGGGGACCTGCTGCACGGCGAGTCCGTGGCGATCGACATGGCGATGTTCACCACCGTCGCGGCACGCCGCGGACTGCTCCACGACAAGGACGCCCGCCGCATCCTCGAGTTGCTGCACCGGTTCGCGCTGCCCGTCGACCACGCCCTGCTCGACGACGACGTGGTGCGACGGGCGATGGCGGACACGGTCCGACACCGCGACGGCCGTCAACGGCTGCCCGTACCGGTGGGCATCGGTAGGGCTGTGGTGCTCAACGACGTGACGCAGGACGAGCTTCGGTCCGCGTTGCGGCACAACCGGGCGGAGGGCGTCCGTTGATGATCGTCGCCGACACGTCGGCGCCCGCGGAGGTCCACGGCGTGCACGGCGCCGATGGCACCTCCTGGTGGAAGTGTTTCGTCCGGGGCGCCGAGCTGGCCGGGGCCTGGGAGGCGGTCGAGTGGGCGCGCCTGCCACCGGGTGGCCTCAGCGGTGAGCACCTGCACACCCGCACGGAAGAGGTCTACATCCTGCTCGCCGGCACCGGCGAGATCATCCTCGACGGCCGCCCGACAGCCGTCCGGGCCGGCGACGTCGTGCTCACCGGCATCGGCACCCGACACGGGCTGCTCAACACCGGCCCGGATCGGCTCAGTTGGCTGGTGGTCGAGCTGCTGGGGCCGGACACCGCAGCCGTGTTCGGGCGCGGACCGGCCGGTCGCGTGCCCGCCGCACCCTCGGGAAGGAACGCGACAATGCCCGCTGCCCAGGTCCTCCACCTTCAGGAGCCCGGCGAGATCGACCCGACCGGCGTCCTCACCGGCCCACTGAAGCGGATCGCACGCCAGCGGCTGGCCGCGCACCAGCAGGACACGGTACGGGCGGCGGGCCGCGAGTTCACGCTCTTCGTGGTCGCCGGCTCCGGCGCGATCACGTCCGGCCAGGCGTCGGCGGCGCTCGGACCGGAGGTGTCCGTGACGCTGCCGCTGGGTAGCGCCGCGACGCTGACCGCCGGAGCGGACGGCCTGGACCTGTTCGTCCTGGAGTTGCTGGTCCCGGACGGGGCCCCGGCGTGATCGTCTCCAACGGGCCCGCGCCCGCCCGACGCGCCGACGGCAGCGGGCCGGAGCGTCACCTCCGCTGCCTGGCCCGCCGCGGGATGCTGCACAGCGAGTGCCAGGCGGTCGACCACCTCCGGCTGGCGACCGGTGACCACCTCGACCTGACCGAGGCCGCCGGCCACGAGACCGCCTGGGTGATCTGTCGGGGGCGGGCGCGGGTGAGCGGGGCGTCGGGCGACCTCGCCGCCGGCGACGTGGTCCTGGTGCCGGACGGCGCACGGCCGCGCCTGACCGTCGTCAGCGGTCCACTGGAGGTGCTGCGGGTCGCCGTGCTCGCCGGCGAGACGGCCCGTCTCTTGCCGCCGAGGAGGCCGGTCGCATGATCGGCACGCACCGACCCAGCACCCGACCGGCGCCGGCGACCTGGCCGGACGGCACGATGAGCGCGATCGCGCTGGTGGGCCCGCACGCCGTCGCGGAGATCACCCTTCCGATCCCCGCCCCGGCGGCCGGGACGGTCCTCATCCGCCCGCGCCACGTCGGGCTCTGCGGAACGGATCTCGAGCTGTTCCACGGTGACTCCGGCTACCTGCGCTCCGGGCGTGCCCACCATCCGCACACCTTCGGCCACGAGTGGTGGGGGGAGGTCGTCGCGGTCGCCGACGATGTCCGCGACCTCGATCCGGGCGACCCCGTCATCGGGCAGACCATGATTCCCTGCGGCGGTTGCGGCAGTTGCCGGCGCGGGCATCGTCAGCAGTGCCGCCGGATGACCGAGGTCGGCCTGTACGGGCAGCAGGGCGCCAGCGCCGACTTCATCCGGCTGCCCGCGCACACCGTGCACCGGCTCCCGCCCCGGCTGGCCGAACCCTGGGCGGTGCTGGTCGAACCAGCGGTCACAGTGGTGGAAGCCCTGCGGCGGGCCGGTGCCCGGGCGACCGACCGGGTGGCCGTCCTCGGCACCGGCACCATCGGACTCCTCGCGGTCCAGCTGGCCCTGCGGGTGACCGCCTCGGTGACGGCGCTGGGGGTGCAGCAGTCCGGCCTCGCCGCCGCGGCACGCTACGGCGCGGTGACGCACCTGGTCGACGACGCGCCCGACACCGGCTTCTCCCTGGTGATCGAAGCCTCCGGCGCCGCGGAGGCGTTCCCCCTCGCGCTCGACCTCACCGAGCGCGGTGGGCGGGTCGCGGTCATCGGCGTCGCGTACGACACGGCGACCGTCACCCCGGGTGACCTGGCGCTGCGCGGGCTCTCCGTGCTCGGCATCCAGCACGGCATCGACCACTACCCGGACGTGATCGGGCTGTTCGACGACGGGGCGTTCGACGGCGCGGGGCTGCTCGCGCCCCCGGTGCCGCGCGACCGGGCGGCGGACGCCTTCGCGCTGCTCGCCGCCGACCGGGGCGGTCGTCCCAAGGTTGTCCTCGACCTCGCCCGACAGCGGGAGGCGACGGCGTGAACGTGCTGACGCGCACCGGCGGCGACACACGTCTGGACGGGCGGCACGGGTCCGTGGAGGTCACCGACCTGGCGCCCGGGCAGGCGCTGCCCGCCGGCGCTGCGGACACCGAAACCGGCGTGTTCCTGCTGTCCGGGACGCTGTCCGACCTCGACCCGGGCGCCGCGCTGTTCCTGCCCGTTGGTGAGCCGGGCGACCTCGTGGCGGGGCCGGAGGGCGCACGTGTGCTGCTCGTCCGGGCCCGGGGCGCCCAGCGGCCACCGGCGGTGGCGCGGCGACCGCCGGAGGTCGACCACGTCTCGTCGGCGGTGCTCGCCGCCGGCGGCGGCTTCACCGACATGCGGGTGCGGTGGCTCGTCTGTCGCGCCGACGCCGGCAGCACCCGCCTGGTCGTGGCGACGTCGACGTTCGCCCCCGACGGCCACCACGAACTGCACCGGCACCCGAACGCCGAGGAGTTCTTCATGGTGCTCGACGGCGGCGGCGAGCACCTCACCGAGACCGGCGCGATCCGGCTCGGCCCGGGTGACGTCGTGCTGGTCGCGGCCGGTGAGTGGCACGGCTACCGGACCGACCCCGAGGTCACCACGACAACTGTCTACGGCTATCTCGGGGCGGCGAGCCTCGACGAGGCGGGATACGAGGTGCGCGCGTGAACAACCCGGCAGCGATCGTGACCGGCGCCAGTTCCGGGATCGGCAGGGCGACGGCGCTGTGTCTGGCCGAACGGGGTTTCGACGTCGGCGTCGGATACCGCAGCGGGCGGGCGGCCGCCGAGGACGTCGCGGCGACGATCCGCGCGACCGGGCGACGGGCGGTCCCCTTCGGGCTCGACCACAGTGATCCCGCCGCGGCGGCGGCTGCCGTGCGGAGGGCCGCCGACGAGTTGGGCGGGCTCGACGGGTTCGTCAACAACGCCGCTGTCAACCGGCGGTCGGGTTTCCTGGAGGAGACCGTCGACGAGTGGAACGAGCTGCTGACCGTCGACCTCACCGGACCGTTCGCCTGCGCGCAGGCCGCCGCTCGGGTGCTCGTGGCGCAGGGTCGGGGCGGGCGGATCGTCAACGTCAGCTCGGTGCACGACTCGGTTCCCATCCGCGGCGGTTCGGCGTACTGCGCCGCCAAGGGCGGGCTCCTGATGCTGACCCGCGTGATGGCGCTGGAGCTGGCCGAGCACGGCATCAGCGTCACCGCCGTCAGCCCCGGCGAGACGGCGACACCGATGAACGGCGTACCCGACGACGTGGACGCCGCCGAGATCAGCCGTCCCGCCATCCCGGCGGGTCGGCCGGGGCGCGCCCGGGAGGTCGCGTCGCTGGTGGCGTACCTGCTCCAGCCGGACGCGGGCTACGTGACCGGAACGACGATCACCGTCGACGGCGGACTGACCCTGATGAGCGCCATCCCCAACCAGGAGTACGCACATGGCAGCTGACGAACGTCACCCGATCGGCATCCCGGGCGCCCGTGCGGTGCACCACGTCGCCTATACCGTGCCCGACCTCGCGCAGGCCGTTGAGTTCTTCGTCGAGGTCATCGGCGCCGAGCTGATCTACCAGCTCGACCGGGTGGCCGACCCGGACGGCGACTGGATGACGCGCAAGCTCGGCGTGCACCCGGCCGCCGTGGCCCGGATCGCGATGCTGCGGCTCGGACCGGTCACCAACCTGGAGCTGTTCGAGTACGACTCCCCCGACCAACGGCGCGCGCTGCCGAGCAACAGCGACTGGGGTGGGCACCACCTGGCGATCCACGTCGACGACGTCGACCGCGCGGTGGCCTACCTCCGACAACACCCCGGGGTACGCGTCCTCGGCGAGCCGGAGACCATCGAGGACGGCCCGATCGCCGGGGACCGGTGGGTCTACTTCACCACGCCCTGGGGCATGCACCTGGAGCTGATCAACCTGCCGGCCGGGGCGCCCTTCGAGCAGCAGACCGACGCCCGTCCCTACCGGCCGGAGCAGCAGTGGACCAATCGGTGAGCCGAGCCGCCGCTCGGTCCCTGGTCGGCGACATCGCGCTGCTGGTCCGGCTGGGCCGGCCGAAGTTCCTCCTGGAAAGCGTGCTGATGGTGACCTGCGGCGTGGCCGTGACGGTCTACCTGGGTCACCCGTTCCTGATCGGTCCGTGGCTGGCCGCCCAGGCGTTCGTCACCACCACGCACCTGATGACGCAGTACTGCAACGAGTACTTCGACCTGGAGGCGGACAGCGCGCACACCGGGCCCACCGCGTGGACCGGAGGCAGTCAGGTGCTCGCCCAGGGCCTGCTGCCCGCGTCCGCCAGTCTGTCCGCCGCGTTCGTGCTGCTGTTCCTGTCCGTCGTCCAGATCGCGCTCATGCCCACGGTGGCCGCTCGGCTCCTGTGCGTGCTCATCGTGACGCTGGCGTGGTTCTACACGGCGCCGCCGATCCGGTTGAACTACCGAGCGCTCGGCGAGGTGACGACCGGGGCGGTGCTGATCCTGCTCTGCCCCGCCCTGGCGTGTCTGCTCCAGATCGGCACGCTGCCCCCACTGCTGTTCGCCGTCACCATTCCCCTGTTCCTGGTCATGACGGCACGGATGATCGTGATGAACTACTGCGACCGGGACTCGGACCGGTCGGTCGGCAAGCTGACCCTGCCGAACACGCTCGGCCCGCGGCGGGCCGCGTGGCTGTTCACCGCGTTGCAGGCGACCGCGTACGCCGTCCTGGTCGCGGTCACGGCGACCGGGACGTTGCCCCTCGCGGTGGGCGTAGCGCTGCTGGCGACAGTGCCGTGGGCCGTCATGCTCTGCCGACGGTTGCTCCTCGCGCCCCCGGCGGCCGGTGACGCGGTGCGCGGCAACCAGCTCGCGCGCGCCGCGACGGTGCACGCCGCCGCCACCGGCTACCTGGCGCCGGCCGCTCTGCTCGCCGCCGCCGTGGCCCGGCACGGGCTGACCGACGCGGTGCTCGGGGCCGGCGGGCCGTTGCTGGTCTACACCGTGTTGTTCGCTGCCCAGTGGTTCGGCGAGCGCCGCGCCGCGTCTCCCCAACCGATCACGGAGGTGTCCCGCGCGTGAACTCGTCGGTCCTGGCAGCGCTGCCCCCGGTCATGGATCCCCGCCAGCACGCTGACGCGCTGGTGCCCACGATCGCCTTCGGCGTGGTGGGCGTCTGCACGTTCGCGGTCTACATCATGATGCTGCGCCGGCAGCTCATCGAGAAGGTGCCGGCGATCCCCGTGCTGGCGTTGTGCGCCAACATCTCCTGGGAGATCACCTACGCCTTCATCTACCCGATCTACCCGCAGATGCGGGTCACCCTCTACTTCTGGATTCCCCTCAACCTGGTGATCCTCTTCCTGGCCGTCCGCTACGGACGACGCGACTTCCCGTCGCTGTCCCGCCGCGCCTACGGGTGGCTGATCGCCGGATGGGCGCTGTTCGCCCTGACGTTCATGCCGCTGGCCACCCGCGAGTTCGACGACAGGCTGGGTGTCTACACGACGGTGTTCGTGGTCGTGTTCATGGACGCCGCGTTCGTCGTCATGCTCTGGAACCGTCGGTCCACGATCGGTCAGACGATGTACATCGCCATCCTCAAGATGGTGGTCGACGTCTCCGGCGCGGTGGGCCTGATCGTCTGGTTCCCGGACCGGTGGTTGCTGCACCAGATGATCGCCGCCGAGGTGGTCCTCGACGCTCTCTACATCGTGCTGCTGTATCAGCGTTTCCGAGCGGAAGGCGTGTCGCCGTGGCGCAAGATCTGACCAACCGAGAGCACACCCGCTGGCGGGTCCGCACGATCGCGTCGCTGACCGCCGCGGCCGCGATCCTGACCGGGTGCACCGGGCCGGGCGGATCGGGCGGCGGCGACAGCGCCACCCCACGCGCCGGCGGCACCCTCACCTTCGCCACCGACGCCGACCCCGGCTGCCTGGACCCGCACCAGTCGCCGGCGGCGGCGGCCCTGCTCACCGGCCGCGGCGTGGTCGACTCCCTGGTGGCACAGGACCCCCGCAGCGGCGACATCGTCCCCTGGCTCGCCGAGTCCTGGACCGCCGACGACCGGGCGACGACGTACACGTTCACGCTCCGCACGGACGCCACCTTCAGCGACGGGTCGCCGGTCGACGCGGCGGCGGTCAAGGCGAACTTCGACCGCATCGTCGCCCCCGCCACCAAGTCCCTGCTGGCCGCGGGACTCCTCGCCGGCTACACGGGTGCGACGGTGACCGGCGAGCGCACGCTCGAGGTGCGGTTCAGCCAGCCGAACGCCGGCTTCCTCCAGGCCGCGAGCACCGCGTTCCTCGGCATCCAGGCACCCGGCTCGTTCGCCGCCGGGCCACCCGCCACCTGCCGCAAGGTTGTGGGCAGCGGTCCATTCACCGTCTCGGAGTACGTCCCCCAGCAGCGCGTGACGCTGGCCCGCCGGGACGGCTACCGGTGGGCGCCACGCACGGCCGCCCACCAGGGCGACGCGTTCCTGGAGAAGGTCACCCTCTCGATCGCGCCGGACAACGGCGTCCGCAGCGGCAGCCTGCGCAGCGGCCAGGTCGACGCGGTCGGCAACGTGACCCCGCGGGACGCGGTGAGCCTGGAGAAGGCCGGGTTCGACGTGCACCGGCGGGAGCAGGCCGGCATCGCGTACAGCCTCTTCGTGAACAGCGCCAAGGAGCCCTGGACCGACGCGCGGCTGCGCCGGGCGGTCGCGTCGGCCGTCGACAGCGCCGAGATCGTCAAGACGCTCTACCTGGACCAGTACTCCCGGGCCGGCAGCGTGCTCACGCCGACCACGCCGGGTTACCGGGCGAGCGAGCCGACCACGTCGGCCGCCGAGGCGGGCGCGCTGTTGGACGCCGCGGGTTGGACGGCCGGGCCGGACGGCATCCGCAGCAAGGACGGTCAGCGGCTGTCGCTGCGCTGGACGTACGTGTCGCCCGCCCGGGAACAACGCGACCTGCTGGCGCAGCTGGTGCAGCAGCAACTCCGCAGGGTCGGGGTGGAGGTGCGGCTCGATCCGGCGCCGATCGGCGACGTCATCCGCCGGCAGACCACCGGTGACTGGCAGCTCAACGACATCAGCTTCCTGCGTGCCGACGCCGACGTGTTGCGCACGGCCCTGCAGTCGTCGGCCGGCGGTCGGCCACCGATCGTTCCCGATCCCGTCCTCGCCGCCGCGCTGGCCGACGGCGCCGGCACCCTCAAGCCGGACGCCCGCCGGGCGAGCTACGAGCGTGCCCAGCAACGGATCGCCGAGGAGGCGCTGGCCATCCCCATCTACAACCCGACGTACCTGATGGGGACGAGCGACCGCGTGCGGGCGGCGACCTTCGACGCCCAGGGGCTCCCCCAGTTCTACGACACCTGGCTGGACCGCTGAGTGAGCTGGACCCGCAGCGGCGGCCGGTCGGGCATCCGCGGCACGATGGTACGGCGGAGGCTGCTCTCCGCCGTGACCGTGCTGATCGGCGTGGTGACCGTCGCCTTCGCCGTGGTCCACCTGATGCCGGGCGACCCGGTCCAGACCATGCTGGGCACCGGCGGCGCCTTCGTCGATCCGGCCCAGGAGGCGGCGCTCCGCCACGAGCTCCGCCTGGACCGCTCGCTGCCCGAGCAGTACTTCGCGTTCCTCGCGTCGGCCGCCCGTGGTGACTTCGGCACCTCCTTCCAGACGGGTGAGCCCGTCACCCGCCTGATCGCCGAGGCCGCGCCGGCGAGCCTGTCCCTGGCCGGGTCGGCCCTGCTGCTCGGCGCGCTGATCGGCACGACCATCGCCGTCCTCTCGCGACTGACGCGGTCACGCATCCTGGAGTCGGTCCTGTCGGTGCTGCCGGTGCTGGCGATGTCGCTGCCGGCGTACTGGGTCGCGGCGCTGCTGTTGCAGTTCTTCTCGTTCCGGCTCGGCCTGGTTCCGGCCCTGGGCGACACCGGCATCCGCGGGCTCATCCTGCCCGCGTTGACGATGTCCCTCCCGACGGCCGGAGTGGTCGCGCAGGTGCTCGCCTCCGGGCTGCGCGCGGCGGAACGCGAGTCGTACGTGCTGATGGTGCGCGCCAAGGGCGCCACCCGGTCCACCGTCGTGTTGCGACACATGCTCCGCAACAGCGCGCTGCCGGCCGTCACCCTCACCGGAACGACGGTGGGCAGCCTGCTGGGCGCCGCCGTCGTCGTCGAGACGATCTTCGGGCGGCCCGGTCTGGGTCGACTCATCATCACCTCGCTCAACGCCCACGACTATCCGGTGATCCAGGGCGTGGCGGCTGTCCTCGGCGCCACCATGATCGTGATCAGCCTGCTGGTCGACCTCCTGTTCACGTACCTCGATCCGCGTGTGGTGTCGACGGCGGTCTGGCGATGACGCTGCTCGCGGCGCTCCAGCGCCGGGCCGGCCGGCCCGGCCGGCGCGTGCCCCCGGTCGGGGTGACCGCGGCGGCGCTGGTCCTGCTCGCCGGGCTGACCTGCGTCGTCGTCCCCGACCTCCTGGCCCCGCACCCACCCGACGCGGTGGCGCCCGCGGCGGCGCTGCTGCCGCCCGGGTGGGGTCACCCGCTCGGCACCGACGAGCTGGGCCGCGACCTGCTCAGTCGCGTCATCCACGGCGCCCGGCTCTCGCTGCTGGTCGGGGCGGCGGCGACGCTGCTCGCCCTGCTGGGCGGCGGTGCCATCGGCCTGGTCGCCGGCCTCTTCGGCGGCGTCGTCGACTCCTTCCTGATGCGGGTGGTCGACGTCATGCTCTCCTTTCCGGCGCTGCTGCTGGCCCTCGGCGCGATCTCGGTGCTGGGCAGCTCCCCGACCCGGCTCGCGATCGCCGTGGGAGTCTCCAACGTGGCCACGTTCGCCCGGCTGATCCGGGGTGACGTGCTACGGGTGCGCGGGCTGGCGTACGTGACGGCGGCCACCGTCAACGGGGTACGGCCGGCCGGGCTGCTCCTGCGGTACGTGGTGCCGAACGTCTCCGGCCCCGCGCTCTCCCTGGCGGTGTTGGGGTTCGGCGTCGCCATGCTGGAGTCGTCGTCGTTGAGTTTCCTGGGATTCGGGCCGCAGCCTCCGGAGGCCGACTGGGGGATGTTGGCCGCGGCCGGCCGCGCCAACCTCGCGGACGGCTGGTGGTTGAGCACCTTTCCCGGGGTCGCCGTGGCCCTCACCGTCCTCGCTGCCACTATCATCGGGAGGGCGGTCCAGGACCGACGGGGGGTGCAGTGAGTTCGGAGCCCCTGCTGCGGATCCGCGGCCTCACCGTGTCCTACCCGGGCGTCGAGCGGGAGATCCTGACCGGCGTCGACCTCGACGCGCCCGCCGGCGCGACGGTGGCCGTCCTCGGCCCCTCCGGTGCGGGCAAGAGCACCCTCGTGGTGGCGATCTCCGGCCTCCTACCGGACGGCGCGCGGGTCGGCGGCGAGATCTGGTTCGACGGCGTCGCCCTGCACCGACTCGACGACGGCGCGCGACGCCGGTTGCGTGGCCGGCACATCGCCACCATCCCGCAGGACCCGGCGGTCGCCCTCGATCCGGTCCTGCCCATCGGCGTCCAGGTCGCCGAGGCGCTGCTCATCCACCGCATGGCCGGTCGCGCCGAGGCCGCCCGTCGGGCGGTGCACCTGCTGCGGTCCGCCGGGCTGCCGGACCCGGAGGCGGTGGCGGTCCGTTACCCGCACAACCTGTCCGGCGGGATGCGCCAGCGTGCCCTGGTCGCCTGCGCGCTCGCCGCCGAGCCCCGACTCGTCCTGGCCGACGAACCGACGAGCGCCGTCGACGCGGTCTCCCAGGCCGGGGTGCTCGACGACCTGGCCAGCGTCACCACCGGCACCGGGCGCACCCTGATCCTGGTCACCCACGACATCGGTCTGGCCATCGAGCGCGCGGACTGGGGCGTCGTGCTCGACCGGGGCCGTACGGTCGAGGCCGGCCCGATCCAGCGCCTGGCCTCCGCGCCGCGGCACCCGGTCACCCGGGCGCTGGTCGCCGCCGCGCCGCACTCGCGGACCGCCCGACTACGACCGCGCGCCGCCCCGGCCTCGCCGGGCGCCGGCGCGCGTGACCAGGCCGAAGCCAGGCCGTTGCTGCGGCTGGAGCAGGTCAACGTTGTCTACCGCCCCACCGATCGGCGGACCGAGCCGGTGCGGGCCGTCATCGACGTCGACGCGCACGTCCGACGCGGCGAGACCCTGGGCGTGGTGGGCGAGTCCGGCGCCGGCAAGTCGACGTTGGCGGCTCTCGCCCTGCGACTCGTCCCGCCGACCACGGGCCGGGTGCTCTTCGACGGCACCGACCTCGCCGGCCTGCGCGGTTCCGCCCTGCGCGCCTTCCGACGCCGGGCACAACTCGTGTTCCAGGACGCGTACGCGGCGTTGAACCCGCAGATGACGGCCGCCACCGCGATCGCCGAGCCGCTGCGGGCGCTGCGCCTGGCCAACCGGACGGAGCGCCGGATCCGGGTGCGCGAGGCCGCCGACCTCGTCGGCCTGCCGACGTCCACCCTGGACCGGCGGCCGCGCGAGCTGTCCGGCGGGGAGTGCCAGCGGGTCGTCCTGGCCCGCGCCCTGGTGCTCCGTCCCGACCTGCTGATCTGCGACGAACCGGCCTCGGCGCTCGACGCCGCCATGCAGGCCCAGGTGCTGCAACTGCTTGTCGACGTGCAGGCCGAACTCGACCTCGGCTACCTGTTCATCTCCCACGACCTGGCCGCTGTCCGGCAGGTCGCCGACCGGGTCCTGGTTCTCCGGCACGGCCAGGTCGTCGAACAGGGGGTGGCCGCCGACGTGCTCGAACGCCCGGCACATCCCTACACCACCGCGCTGGTCATGGCCACCCCCGGGTGCCGGCCCGCGCCGGAGCTCCCCGTGCACCACGTTCCAACAGGAGGTACGTAACCCATGTCCGTCAACCCCCGCGCCGCCTCGGCCGTCGACGTCGAGCAGTACGGCCCGTACCTGCCGAAGAACCGGGCCGGCGAACTGCTCAAGCGCAGCGACCCGGCATTTCGCGCGCGGATCACCGCTGACGGCTCCAGCGGTCACCCGGCCGAGCCCGGGCGGTACCACCTCTACGTGGCGGCGCCCTGCCCGTTCTCCCAGCGCTCCACCATCGTCCTGCACCTCAAGGGTCTGCGCGACGTGGTGACGGTCTCGGTCGCCGACCCGCTGCGCGACGGGCGCGGGTGGGCGTTCCGCGAGGGGACCGGCCACGGGCTGGACGAGGTGAACGGCTTCGCGTTCCTGTCCGAGGCATACGCGGCGACCGACCCCGAGTACGACAGCCACGTCTCGGTCCCGGCGCTCTGGGACCGGCAGACCGGCCGGATCGTCTGCAACGACTACCGGGTCCTCAGCACCGACCTCGCCACGGCGTTCGACAAGTACGCGACGAACGACATCGACCTCTACCCGGAGGACCTGCGCGCCGAGATCGACGAGCTGAACGATTTCCTCTTCACCAGGGTGCACGACGGGCCGTACCGGTGCGGCTTCGCGCGTGGTCAGGAAGCGTACGAGCGGGAGGTCCGGGACCTGTTCGAGGCACTGGACCAGCTCGAGGAGCGGCTGGGCGACAGGCACTACCTCTTCGGTGACCGGCTCACCGAATCCGACATCCGCCTCTACGTCACGCTGGCGCGCTTCGACACCGTCTACGTCACGCACTTCAAGGCGAACCTGCGGCGGATCGCCGACTATCCGCGACTGCGCGGCTACTTCCGCGATCTCTACCAGCTGCCGGCGTTCCGCGAGACCACCGACTTCGACCAGATCAAGACCCACTACTACCGGACGCACCCGTGGCTCAACCCCACCGGCATCGTCCCGGCCGGACCCACGCTCGAGGACCTGCTGGGCGACTGAGCGCGACCGGCCGCGGGGCGGGCCCCATCAGCGAATTCGATCCGAACAAGCCCGAGTGGATGATCCGTTGTTACGGTCGGCACCGCCGTCGGCGCGATGGCGCGGACGGCCGAAACGCTGAGGGGGCCTTCTCTGAACGCGCGATCGACAGGTTCTCTGTACGCGATCAGCGACCTGCACGTGTCCTATGCCGACAACCGCGCCCTGGTCGACCGACTGGAACCGGAGTCGGCCGACGACTGGCTCCTCGTCGGTGGCGACGTCGCCGACCTGTTCGGTGACGTCGAGCGCACCCTGCGGCAGCTGCGCGGCCGCTTCGCCACCGTGGTCTGGGCGCCGGGAAACCACGAGCTGTGGACCCATCCCAGTGACCCCGTGCAACTGCGCGGCGCGGAGCGCTACGAGGCGCTGGTCCAGATGTGCCGGGACAACGGTGTGCTCACCCCTGAGGACCCGTACCCGGTGTGGACCGGCCCGGACGGTCCGGTGGTGGTGGCGCCGCTGTTCCTGCTCTACGACTACACGTTCCGCGCCCCGGGCACGCACACGAAGGAGGAGTCGCTGCGCAAGGCGTACGACTCCGGTGTGGTCTGCACCGACGAGATGCTGCTGCACCCCGACCCGTACCCGGACCGCGAGTCGTGGTGCTGGGACCGGATCGCCGCGACCGAGGCGAAGCTCGACGCCGTCGACCCGGCGCTGCCCACCGTCCTGCTCAGCCACTGGCCGTTGGACCGCCGCCCGACCGACGTGCTGTGGTACCCGGAGTTCGCGCAGTGGTGCGGCACCGAGCGCACCGCCGGCTGGCACCTGCGCTTCCGGGCCACCGCTGCGGTCTACGGTCACCTGCACATCCCCCGCACCACCCACTACGACGGGGTGCGGTTCGAGGAGGTGTCCCTCGGCTATCCCCGCGAGTGGGGCCGTCGTGGCGGCCCACCGCTACAGCCCCGTCGCATCCTGGCCGGGTCGTCGTGATCGCGCACCTGCTGCCCCGTACGGTCGTGGCGGTCGAGACCTTCACCGACCGCCCCGGCGAGGCGGTCTTCCCCGGTGAGGCGGATCTGATCGCGAACGCCGTGGACGGGCGGCGTCGGGAGTTCATCACCGCGCGCCGGTGCGCCCGGGAGGCCCTGCTTCAGCTCGGCCGCCCGCCGGCCCCGATCCGCCCGGGTCCGCGCCGGGAGCCGCTGTGGCCGCCGGGCGTCGTGGGCAGCATCACGCACTGCGCCGGCTACCGGGCCGCCGCCGTCGGGCTGGCGACGGACATCGCCGCGTTGGGCATCGACGCCGAGCCGCACGGTCCCCTGCCGGACGGCGTCCTGGACTCGGTGACCGCCGCCGGCGACGCCGACCTGCTGACCGACCTCGCCCGGCACGATCCCACGACGCACTGGGACCGGCTGCTGTTCAGCGCGAAGGAGTCGATCTACAAGGCGTGGTACCCGCTCACCCGCCGCTGGCTCGGGTTCGAGGACGCGAGCCTGACGATCGACAGGGCCACCGCGACGTTCACCGGGCGGCTGCACGTGCCCGGCGACCGGCACGACGGTGGCCCGGACCTGCGCGAGCTGCGCGGCCGCTATGTCGTCACCGGTGGCCTGGTGCTGACGGCGGTGACGGTGCCGGACTGACCCGGCACCGGGCCGGCCGCGCACCGAGGTCCGCAGCGGGTGCCGGCCCCGACAGCGACGCCGGGGTCACCCCGGCAGCATGGTCACCCCGGCAGCGTGGTCAGGCCGGCGCGGGGGGCGTTGATGAGGACCGCGAGGTTGCCCGGCGGGTGCGCGTTGTCGCGCATCAGCTGGTGCGCCCGCCCGAGATCGTCCATCGTGCCCGTCCAGGCCAGGCAGGGGTCGACGCGTCCGGCGTCCACCAGCGCGGTGATCGCCCGGCACTCGGCGACGTTGGCGAAGTGCGAGCCCTGCAGCCGCTTCTGCCGCATCCAGAGGAAACGCAGGTCGACGTCGGCGTGGTAGCCGCTGGTGCCACCGCAGATGACCACCATGCCGGCGGTGTCGCAGAGGTACATGGACGTCGGGATGGTGTCCTGGCCCGGGTGCTCCAGCACGATGCGGGGCGCGCGCCGCTCGCCGAGGATCTCCCAGAACCGCTGCCCGAAGGCCCGCACCTGCTTGAGCCACACCTCGACGGCGGGTTGGTCGCCGAGGTCCGGCAGCCGGCCCCAGTGGTCGAACTCCCGCCGGTCGATGACCCCGGCCGCGCCCAGGCGGAGGCAGTGCTCGCGGCGCTCGTCACCGGAGACCACGGCGACCGGCACGCCCCCGTGCGCGCGGACGATCTGGATCGCCATGGACCCGAGCCCGCCGGCGCCACCCCAGATGAGCACCGGGTCGCCCGGGCGGACCACGTGCGGCGGCCAGCCGCAGAGCTGCCGGTAGGCGGTCGCCCCGGTCAGCAGGTACGCCGCCGCCTCCTCCCAGGTCAGCCGCGCCGGCTTGGGATGACACTGGTACTCGTCGACGACTGTGAACTGCGCGAACGCGCCGTAGTTCGCCTCGTACCCCCAGACCCGCTGGGTGGACGAGGTCATCGGGTCCGCGCCGGCCCGGATGTCCGGCGCCGACTCGTCCCACTGGCAGCCGGAGAGGACGACGTGGTCACCGGGCTTCACCTGGCGGGCGCCCTCGCCCACCGCCCACACCACGCCCGCTCCCTCGGAACCGCCGATGTGGAACCCGGTGTCGTCGTGCCGGCGGCGCGCGGCGATCACGTCGAGCGGCTTGCCCAGCGCCGCCCAGACGTTGTTGTAGTTGACCCCCGCGGCCATCATCATGACCAGCACCTGACCCGGCCCCAGCGGCGGGACGTCCACCACCTCGGTGCGGAAGGCGTCGACCGGTGGGCCGTAGCGTTCCGGCCTGATGACGGAGGCGTACATCCGCGCGGGCACGTCGCCCAGCGGCGGGATGTCCCCGATCTCGTAGCAGCTGGTGGTCATGGTGCTCCTCCCCGTTCGATGAGCCAGTCGTGCACTGTCCGTGCCGTCTCGACGGCGTGCGTCTCGAGCATCGTGAAGTGGTCGCCGGCGACCGTGAGCGTGGTCAGCGCGGACGGCCAGTCGGCCTGCCAGGCGCCCTCGGCGGTACGACCGGGCATCGGCTCGGCGGCCCGCACCAGCAGGGTCGGGGCCTTGATCGACGTCGGTGTCCAGTCGAACCGCAGGTAGCGCGCCATCGCGGTGAGCCACGCGTCGCCCCCGGAGTCCTCGCCGTCGCCGGTCATCCGGGCCTGCCGTTCGAGCAGGCCGCGCAGCACCTGCGGGATCAGCTCCCCGATCAGCTCGGTGTCGTCCGGTCGGTAGGTGTCCAGCAGGACCAGCGCGGCGCAGCGCTCGCCGCGCCGCTCCAGCTCGGCCGCCACCGCGTGCGCCACCAGGCCGCCGGACGAGTAGCCGGCGAGCGCGACGGGCTGCGCCGCCGCCTGCCGCAGGACGGCGTCGGCGTGCGCCCGCACCACCGCCTCGTACGTGGCGGGCAGCGGCTCACCGTCACGGAAGCCGCTGTGCGGCAGGACCGTCACGGCGCGCACCCCGCGCAACCCGGCGGCGAAGCGGGCGTACTGGTGCGGTCCGGAGCGGCCGACGATGGGCGGCAGGCAGACCAACGCGGGGCCGTCGCCGTCGGCCAGACGCACCGGACCGGGCCCGTCCACCAGGTCGGTCGGGTCCGTGAACGCCGGCCGGAAGTCCGCGAGCGTCCGCAACGAGGCCACGAACTCCGGTGTCCGACCGGTCTCGACGGCCGACCGGAGCAGCGCCGGCAGGCCGGTGCCCGCGCGTCGGTCACCGTCCGGTGCGGTCGGCGCGCCGTCCGGGAGCAGCAGTCGGGCGAGCAGGACGTCGGCGAGAGCGCCGGGGGTGGGGTGGTCGAAGACGAGGGCCGGCGGCAGTCGCAACCCGGTCGCCGCGGCGAGCCGGTTGCGCAGCTCCACAGCGGTCAGCGAGTCGAACCCGAGTTCCAGGAAGGCGGCCGTGGCGCCGACCGCCTCCGGGTCTCCGTGCCCCAGCGCCGTGGCGGCCTGCGCGCGTACCAACGAGAGCACGGCGGCGGCCCGCTCGGACGGCGGCAGCCCGGCCAGCCGGCGGCGCAGGGCGGTCCCGCCGTCGGCGGCGACCGCGCCGGGCTGGCTCACCCGGCGGCGGGTGGCGGCGCCGGTGACGCCGGTCAGCAGCGGCGGCAGGGCCGGCCCCTGCGCCCGCAGCGCGGCCCTGTCGAAACGGATCGGCAGCAGCACCGGCGCGTCCCGGGTCAGCGCCGCGTCGAGCAGCGCGAGCCCCTGCTCGGCGTCGAGGGGCAGGATTCCACCCCGGGCCATCCGGTGCCGGTCGGCGTCGCTCAGGTCGGCCATGCCGCTGTCCGCCGCCCACAGACCCCAGGCGAGCGACGTGGCGCTGAGGCCCTGGGCGCGTCGGTGCCCGGCGAGCGCGTCGAGGAACGTGTTGGCGGCGGCGTAGTTCGCCTGCCCCGGCCCGCCGAGCACCCCGGAGGCCGCCGAGAAGAGCACGAACGCCCGCAGCCCCGAGGTCAGGTGGTGCAGGTTCAGCGCCCCGTCGACCTTGGGCTGGAGCACCCTGTCGACCTGGTCGGTGGTGAGCGCGTCGGCCAGGCCGTCGGCCAGCACGCCGGCGACGTGGAACACGGCGTCCACCGGGTGCTCGGCGAGCACCGCGGCCAGCGCGGCGCGGTCGGCCACGTCGCAGGCGCGCATCGTCACGTCGACGCCGAGCGCGGTCAGCTCGGCCACCAGGTCGTCCGCCTGGCCGCGACGGCTGAGCAGCAGCAGGCGGCGCACGCCGTGCGCGGTGACGAGGTGGCGCGCCACCAGCCGGCCGAGCGCGCCGGTGGCGCCGGTGACCAGGACTGTGGCGTCCCCGTCCAGCACCGGCACGGTCAGCACGACCTTGCCGACGTGCCGGGCCTGGCTGAGGTGGCGCAGCGCGGCCGGCGCGCGTCGGACGTTCCACGCGGTCACCGGCAGCGGCCGCAGCGCACCGCTGGCGAACAGGTCGAGCAGCGTGCGCAGCATCGACCCGAGCCGGTCCGGGCCGGCCTCGTTGAGGTCGAACGCCCGGTAGCGCACGCCCTGCGGCATCGTCGCGGGATCACGCAGGTCGGTCTTGCCCATCTCCAGGAACCGTCCGCCGCGCGGCAGCAACCGCACCGACGCGTCGACGAAGTCGCCGGCGAGGGCGTTGAGCACGACGTCGACGCCCCGCCCGTCGGTCACCTGCCGGAACGACTCGGCGAAGTCCAGCGTGCGCGAGTCGCCGATCCGCTCGTCCGGCAGCCCGGCCGCGCGCAACACCGGCCACTTCGCCGCGCTGGCCGTGGCGTAGACCTCGGCCCCGAGATGCGTGGCGATCTGCACGGCGGCCATCCCCACCCCGCCCGTTGCCGCGTGGATCAGCACCGCCTCGCCGGCCCGCAGCCCACCCAACTCGACCAGGCCCCGGTAGGCGGTGAGGAACGCGACCGGCACGGTGGCCGCCTCGGCGAAGGACCACCCGGGCGGCATCGGGGCCACCACCCGGTGATCGGTGACGGCCACCGGCCCGAACGCGCCACAGGCGGCGAAGAGCCCCAGCACCCGGTCGCCGGGGGCCAGGCCCGTCACGTCCGGCCCCACCTCCAGCACCACGCCGGCACCCTCCCCGCCGAGCAGGGACTGCTCCGGATACATGCCGAGGGTGATCAGCACGTCGCGGAAGTTGACACCGGCGGCGTGCACGGCGACGCGTACCTGCCCCTCGGCGAGCGGCGCGACGGCCTCGGGAGCGGGCGCGAGCACCAGATCCTCCACGCCGGTGCCATCGTTCCCGGCCACGTCGAGCCGCCACGCGTCGGTTCCCGGTGGGGGCGCGAGGGCGCCCCCCGCGTCGTCCGGGACCACCCGCGGGACGTACCCGACCCCGCCGCGCAGCGCCACCTGCGGTTCGCCCGCCGCGAGCGCGGCGACCACGGCGCCGGGGAGCGCGGCCCAGGAGTCGTCGTCGATGTCGAGCACCGTGAGACGTCCCGGGTTCTCGGTCTGCGCGGAGCGCAGCAGACCCCACACCGGCGCGTGGACGAGGTCGGTGGCGGCCCGGTCCCGGACCGACACCGCGCCGCGGGTGACCACCACCAGGCGCGCGTCGGGGGCGGCCGTGGCCAGCCAGGTCCGCACGATGCCGAGAACCCGGTGTACGGCGGCGTGCACGGCCGCCGCGTCGAGAACGTCGGACCCGGGGTTACCGACGGCGGCGAGCGTGACGGCGGGCCGCGGATCGGCGGCGGCGGGCCGTGCATCCGCGGCGGCCACCAGGCGGACACCGGCGGTGAACAGGGCGGCGGCGAGGCCGAGGTCGTCGTCCAGCACCGCCCACGGCCGGTCCGGACCCGTCGGGGCGGTCGGCAACGCGACCCAGTCGAGCCGGTGCAGGAGGTCCCGCCGGGCCGGTCCGGTGGCGGCCGGCAGCCCGGCCGAGATCGTCCGGGTGGTCAGCGCCTCGACCGAGGCGACCGGACGGCCGCTCTCGTCCGCCACCTGCACGGCGAGCTGGTCGACGGCGGTCGGGACCAGTCGGACCCGGAGCGCGGCAGCGCCCACCGCGTACAGGTGAACGCCGGTCCAGGCGAACGGGAGCCGGGGCGCCGCGGTGTCCTCGGCCACCGCGACCACGGCGTGCAGGGCGGCGTCGAGCAGCGCCGGGTGCAGCCCGTACCGGGCGGCGTCGGTGTGCAGCGGACCCGGGAGCCGGACCTCGGCGAAGATCTCACCGGCGCGACGCCAGACCGCCCGCAGACCGCGGAACGCCGGCCCGTACCCGTGACCGGTGCCGGCCAGCCTGTCGTAGAGGCCGTCGACGGGCACCGGCTCGGCGTCCGGCGGCGGCCAGGCGGACAGGTCGAAGGTGGGCACGGGTGCGCCGGAGCGGAGCATCCCGGTGGCGTGCGCGGTCCAGTCCTCGTCGCCGTCGGTCGGCCGGGAGTGCACGGAGACCGGACGGCCACCGGACGGGTCGGCGGACCCGACGACGACCTGCACCTGGACGGCGCCACGGCCCGGCGTCAACGGTGTCTGGAGCACGAGTTCGTCGACCCGGTCGACGCCGGCCTCCTCGGCGGCGCGCAGTGCCAGTTCGAGCAGCGCCGTGCCGGGGACGAGCACCGTGCCGTCGATCGCGTGGTCGGCGAGCCACGGCACGTCGCGTACCCCGAGCCGACCGGTCAGCAGCAGGTCGTCACCGGCGGCGGCGGCGACCACCGCGCCCAGCAGCGGATGGTCGGCGGCGGTCAGCCCCGCCGCGCCCACGTCGGTGGCGCGCGCCGGCCCGGCCGCCAGCCAGTACCGCTGGCCCTGGAACGGGTACGTGGGCAGCTCGGCCCGGCGCGCCCCGGTGCCGGCGAAGACCCGTTCCCAGTCGACGTCGACCCCGTGCGCGTACGCCGCACCGAGCGACGTCAGGTACCGCCGCGCGCCGCCCTCGTCGCGGCGCAGCGTCCCGAGCACACCGGCCTGGTGGCCGACCGCCGCGGCGACCGCGTGCAGACCGAGCGTCAGCACGGGGTGCGGGCTCATCTCGATGAAGACGGTGTGCCCCGCCGCCATCAGCGCGCGGGCGGCGGGTTCGAAGCGGACCGTCTGGCGTACGTTGCGCCACCAGTAGCCCGGGTCGAGGCAGGTGGTGTCGAGGCGTTCGCCGGTCACCGTGGAGTAGAAGTCCACGTCGCTGGAGGTCGGCACGATCCCCTCGAACGCGGCCGCGAACGTCGGCCGCAGCGGGTCCAGGTGCGCGCTGTGACCGGCGGCGGTCGCCTCCACCCGGCGGGTCCGTACGCCCTCACCCGCCAGCCGCTCCAGCAGGTCGTCGACGGCGTCGACGTCGCCGGAGACCACCACCGACTCGGGGCCGTTGACGGCGGCGACGGTGACCCGTCCGCCCCACTCGGGCAGCCGCGCCGACAGCTCATCGTGCGACATCAGCACCGAACCCATCGCCCCGGTGCCGGCCAGCGTGACCAGCGCGGCGCTGCGCAGGGCCACCATCCGGGCGGCCTCGGTCAGCCCGATCGCCCCCGCCACGCAGGCGGCGGCCAGCTCTCCCTGACTGTGCCCCAGCACCGCCGCGGGCCGTACGCCGTGACTGCGCCACACCTCGGCGAGGGACACCATCACGGCGAACAGCACCGGCTGGATGACATCGGTCCGGGTCAGCGACGGGGCGTCCGGCTCGCCGCGCAGGACGGCGACCAGGGACCAGTCCACGTACGGGGCCAGCGCGGCGGCGCACTCACGCATCCGCGCCGCGAACACCGGCTCGGTGTCCAGCAGCTCCACGGCCATGCCGGGCCACTGTCCGCCCTGTCCGGGGAAGACGAACACCGGCCGGTCGGCGTTGGGCAGCGCGGTCCCCCGCGTCAGCCCGGACGGGGTCTCCCCCCGGGCCAGCGCGCGCAGGGCGGCCGGCACCTCGTCCGGGTCGGAGCTGACGAGCACGGCCCGGTGCGGCAGGTGGGCGCGGGTGGTCGCCAGCGAGTACGCCAGGTCCACGCCGGCCCGCCCGCTCGTCGGCAGGTACCCGCCGACCCGCTCCGCCCAGGCGTCCAGCGCCTCCGGGGTACGCGCGGAGAGCACCCAGGGCAGCGGCCGGTCGACGTCGGTCGACGTCGGCGGCGCGACGTCGGGCTCCGCGACGCTCTCCAGGATGGCGTGCGCGTTGGTGCCGCTGGCCCCGAACGACGAGATCGCGACCCGGCGGGCGCGGCCGGTGTCCGGCCACGGCACCGTCTCGGTGAGCAGCCGCACCGTGCCGGACGACCAGTCGACGTGCCCGGTGGGCTCGTCCACGTGCAGCGTGGGCGGCAGGACGCCGTGCCGCATCGCCTCGACCATCTTGAGCAGCCCGGCCATCCCGGAGGCCGCCTGGGTGTGCCCGATGTTGGACTTCACCGAGCCCAGCCAGAGGGGCCGGTCGGCGGGCCGGTCCTGCCCGTAGGTGGCCAGCAGCGCCTGCGCCTCGATCGGGTCACCGAGTCGGGTGCCGGTGCCGTGCGCCTCGACCGCGTCCACGTCGACGGGGGTCAGCCCGGCGTTCGCCAGCGCCTGCCGGATCACCCGCTGCTGGGCGGGGCCGCTGGGCGCGGTCAGACCGTTGCTCGCGCCGTCGGAGTTGACTGCCGAGCCGCGCAACCGGGCCAGGACCGGGTGACCGTGCCGCCGGGCCGTGGAGAGCCGCTCCAGCAGCACCAGGCCGGCGCCCTCGGACCAGCCGGTGCCGTCGGCCGCGGCGGCGAACGGTTTGCACCGCCCGTCCGGCGCGAGCCCGCGCTGGCGGCTGAACTCGATGAACGGCAGCGGCGTCGGCATCACCATCACCCCGCCCACCAGTGCGGTATCGCACTCGCCGTCGCGCAGCGACCGGGCGGCGAGGTGCAGCGCGACCAGCGACGACGAGCAGGCGGTGTCGATGGTGAGCGCCGGCCCGACCAGCCCGTAGGTGTAGGCGAGCCGCCCGGAGATGATGCTCGTGGCGTTGCCGGTGAGCAGGTACCCGCCGACGCCGTCGGGCACCTCGGTCAGGTCGGCCCCGTAGCCCTGCCCGGCCGCGCCCACGAAGACACCGACCCGACTGCCGCGCACTGTCGTCGGGTCGATCCCGGCCCGCTCGAAGACCTCCCACGACGTCTCCAGCAGCAACCGCTGCTGCGGGTCCATGGCCAGCGCCTCGCGCGGGTTGACGCCGAACAGCGCCGCGTCGAAGCGGTCGACGTCGGCGAGGAAACCACCCTGGTTCGCGTACGTGGTGCCGCCGTGGTCGGGGTCCGGGTGGTAGATCCCGTCGAGGTCCCAACCGCGATCGGTCGGGAAGGGGCCGATCGCGTCGATCCCGGCGGCGACCAGTCGCCACAGGTCGTCGGCGGAGCGGACGCCGCCGGGGAACCGGCAGCCGCTCGCCACGATGACCAGCGGATCGTCGTCGCCGGTGGACACGGTGGGCGTCGGGTCCGACCGTTCGCCTCCCTCGCCCAGCTCCGCGCCCAGGTGGCGGGCGAGAGCCGCGGCGGTCGGGTGGTCGAAGACGACGGTGCTCGGCAGCGTCAACCCGGTGGCCGTGGCCAGGGCGTCGCGCAGCTCCACGGCGGTCAGCGACTCCAGACCCAGCTCCCGCAGCGGCCGGTCGGCGACGACGTCAGCCGCGGACGGCAGGTCCAGCACCACAGCGACCTGCTCGCGCACGAGGTCGAGCAGCGGTCGGGCCCGGGGCGCGGCGGGCGGCGCGGGCGCGGACGCGGGTGGCGCGGCCGACACCAGGTCCTGGATCAGCGGGCGCGGCCGGGCGAGGGTGTACGAGGCGGCGAAGCGGTCCCAGTCCACGTCGGCGACGACGCGGGTGGCCGCGCCGGACTCGACGGACCGGCGCATCGCCTCCAGCGCCACCGTGGGCGCCATCGGGCCCAGGCCGGCGCGGCGCAGCAGCGGCTCGGCGCCCTCCGCCATGCCGCCGCCCGCCCACGGTCCCCACGCGATCGATGTCGCCGGTAGGCCCCGGGCGCGACGGCGTTCGGCGAGGGCGTCGAGGTGGGCGTTGGCGGCGGCGTACCCGGCCTGACCGGCGCTGCCCCAGGTGCCGGCGACCGACGAGAAGAGCACGAACGCGTCCAGCGCGACGCCGTCGAGCAGCTCGTCGAGCAGGTCCGCGCCGTCCACCTTGGCGCCCCGGGCGTCCGCCAGGACGTCGAGACCCGGATCGGCGAGCGGCATCGGACGACTGGTGCCGGCGGTGTGCACGACGGCGGTCGGCGGGTGGTCGCGGAGCAGCCCGGCCAGGAACTCCCGGTCGGTGACGTCGCCGGAGAGGATGGTCACGGCGGCCCCCTGCGCGACGAGATCGTCGCGCAGGGCGCCGGCCCCGGGCGCCTCGGCGCCCGAGCGGCTGGTCAGTACCAGGTGGGTGGCCCCGTTGGCGGCGAGCCAGCGGGCGGCACGCGCACCGAGCGCACCGGTGCCGCCGGTGACCCACACGGTGCCCCGGGGCGTCCAGGGCCGGGACGCGGGCGCGTCGGTGATCCGGCTCAGGCGGCGCACGAACACACCGTCGGGCCGGAGCGCGTACTGGTCCTCGTGGCCGGGGGCGGCCAGGATCGCCGGCAGTCGGTGCCAGGTGTCGCCGGACACGTCGACGAGACCGCCCCACCGGTCCGGGTGTTCCAGACCGATCACCCGGCCCAGCCCCCAGAGCTGCGCCTGGAGCGGGTCCGGTGGCGGATCGCCCGGCGCGACGGTCACCGCGTTTGTCGTCACCACCCACAGTGGCGCGTCGAGGTCGCTGGCCAGGGCGGCGGTGCCGGCCGCGTCCAGCAGGGAGAGCACCGCCTGCGGGCGGTCGCCGGGGCACACACCCCGACCGACGGTACGGACCTCCGCGCCGGCGGCGGTCAACGCCGCCACCACAGGTTCGGCGGCCTGCTCGGTGGGCGCGGCGACGAGCCAGATGCCGTCCAGCGACGCGGGTTCGGGTGCGGGCAGGGAGCGCCAGGTGACCCGGTAGTGCCAGCCGTCATCCGGCACCGGGGCGACCGGTTTCGGCGTGAGCCAGTGCCGCTGGCGCTGGAACGCGTACGTCGGCAGCGGCACCGGGTGACCGCCGGCCAGCACGGACGGCCAGTCCACGGGTACCCCGGCGAGGTGGACGCGGGCGAGCGCGGACAGCGCCTCGTCGGCCTCGTCCCGGTCGCGCCGCGACGACGGTACGAACAGCCCGTCGCGCCCCTGGGCGGACAGCACCCCGTCCGGGCCGACCTCCACGAAGACGCCGACACCGCGACCCGCGAGCAGGTCCAGACCCGCGCCGAACCGGACCGTCGACCGGACGTGCCGCACCCAGTAGTCGGCGCTGAACTCGCGGATCGGCTCACCGGTCACGTTGGAGATCACCGCGAGGGTCGGGCGTTCGTACCGGATGCCGGCGGCCACCTCGCCGAACTCGTCGAGCATCGGCTCCATCTGGGCGGAGTGGAACGCGTGCGAGACGTTCAGCCGCCGCACCCGGCGGCCACGGGCCCGCCACCGCGCCGCGACGTCCTCGATGAGCGACACCGGCCCGGAGATCACTACCGATCGCGGGCCGTTCACCGCCGCGACGGGCAGGCCGGCCACCTCCTCCTCGGTCGCCTCCACGGCGAGCATCGCGCCGCCGGCGGGCAGGGCCTCCATCAGCCGGCCGCGCGCGGACACCAGGCGGCAGGCGTCGGGCAGCGACATCACGCCGGCGACGTGCGCGGCGGCCAGCTCGCCGATCGAGTGGCCCAGCAGGTACTCCGGTCGCACCCCCCAGGACGCCCACAGCCGGCACATGGCGACCTCGAACGCGAAGAGCGCCTTCTGCGCGGCGGACGTGCGGGCCAGCGCCGCCTCGTCGGCGGTACGGACCTCCGCGCCGTCCAGCAGCGCCAGCGCCTCCTCCCACACCCGCGCGAAGACCGGGAAGGCGGCCGCCAACCCGCCACCCATGCCGGCGCGCTGACCGCCCTGACCGGTGAACAGGAACGCGGTCCGGTGCCGGCCGGCGACGCCACGCAGCACGCCGTGCGACGGTCGGTCCTCGGCCAGCGCGGCGAGTCGCTCGCGCAGTTCGGCGCGCCCCCGGCCGAGCACGGCGGCGCGCTGCGGCAGGGCGGCCCGTCCCACGGCGAGGGTGTACGCCACGTCGAGCGGGGACAGCTCCGGTCGGGCGTCCACCCGCTCCAGCAGTCGGGCCGCCTGCGCGCGCAGCGCCGGCTCGGTGTGCCCGGAGAGCAGCCACGGCAGGACCGGGCCGGCCGGCGGGGCCTCGGGCGGCTCCTCCGCCGGGGGCTCCTCGACGACGACGTGGGCGTTGGTGCCGCTCACCCCGAACGAGGACACGCCCGCCCGCCGGGGACGCCCGGACGCCGGCCACGGGTGCGCCTCGGTGAGCAGCCGGACCGCGCCGGCCGCCCAGTCCACGTGCGGGGTCGGCTGCGCGGCGTGCAGCGTACGCGGCAGCAGGCCGTGCCGCAGGGCGAGGACCATCTTGATCACCCCGCCGATGCCGGCGGCGGCCTGGGTGTGGCCGATGTTCGACTTCAGCGAGCCGAGCCACAGCGGACGGTCGCGGTCCGCGCCGAACACACCGATCAACGCGTCCGCCTCGATGGGGTCACCGAGGGCGGTGCCGGTGCCGTGCGCCTCGACCGCGTCCACGTCCTGCGGCGTGAGCCCGGCGGTGGCCAGCGCGTCCCGGATCACCCGCTGCTGCGCCAGGCCGTTCGGCGCGGTCAGGCCGTTGCTGGCCCCGTCGGAGTTGACGGCGCTGCCGCGCAGCAGGGCCAGCACGGGGTGACCGAGGCGGCGGGCCTCGGAGAGCCGTTCCAGCAGGACGAGCCCCACACCCTCGCCCCAGGAGGTGCCGTCGGCGGCGGCGGCGAACGCCTTGCACCGCCCGTCCGCCGCCAGGCCGCCCTGCCGGCTGAACTCGGTGAACGCCGTCGGGGTGGCCATCACCGTGGCGCCGCCGGCCAACGCCAGGTGGCACTCCCCCTGCCGCAGCGCCTGCGCGGCCAGGTGCAGCGCGACGAGCGACGCCGAGCAGGCCGTGTCCACGGTGACGGCGGGACCCTCGAACCCGAAGGTGTACGACAGCCGTCCGGACACGATGCTCGCCGCGTTGCCGGTGATCAGGTAGCCCTCGGCGCCGGCGTCGGCCTGTGCCAGCGCGCCGTAGTCCTGGCCGTTCGTCCCCACGAACACCCCGGTACGGCTGCCCCGCAGTCCGGTCGGGTCGACACCGGCGTTCTCCAACGTCTCCCAGGCCACCTCGAGCAGCAGTCGCTGCTGCGGGTCCATCGACCGGGCCTCGCGGGGGCTGATGCCGAAGAAGCCGGGGTCGAAGCCACCGGCGTCGGCGAGGAATCCGCCCTCGGTGTGCCCGACGGCCGGAACCGCCCAGCCCCGGTCGGCCGGGACCGGCCCGATGGCGTCCGCGCCCTCGGCCAGCAGCTCCCAGAACTCGTCCGGGCCCGTGACGCCGCCCGGGAAACGGCAGCCGAGCGCCACTATCGCGATCGGCTCGGTCGCCGTCTCGGTGAGCCGCTGGTTGGTCTCCTTGAGGCGCTTGTTGTCCCGCAGCGCGGCGCGTAGCGCCTGCACCAGTTCGGTGGTGTCGCTCACCGGTCCCCGCCTTCCAGTGCCAGGCGGACCAGTGCCGCGGCGGACATGCTGTCGAACTCGTCGGCGGCCCCGGCGGTCCCCGCGTCGTCGGTGGACTCCGCTTCGGCCGGTGCGAGCAGCCCGTGCAGATGCTCGGCGAGTGCCGCCGGTGTCGGATGGTCGTAGAGGACGGTCGCGGGTAGCCGTACTCCGGTGACGGCGGCGAGTCGGTTGCGCAACTCCATGAGGGTGAGGGAGTCGAAACCCAGTTCCCGGAAGACGACGTCCGGACCGACGGTCTGCGTCGGGTCGTGCCGCAACACCGTCGCGGTGTGCGTCCGCACGACGTCGAGGAGCAGGTCGGCCCGTTCGGCCGGGGTGCGCGCCGCGAGCTGGTCCGCGAGTGCCGGACCGGTCGGCACGTCCGCGTCGGGCGGCACGAGATCGCGGAGCAGCGGGCTGGGGCGCGCCTCGGTGAAGGCCGCGCCGAACCGGGTCCAGTCGATGTCGGCCACCGCGACGCAGGTCTCGTCGGCGTCGAGGACGCCCCGCAGCGCGGACAGCGCCCGCTCCGGCGCCATCGGCACGATCCCGCGCTGGCGCAACCGCTCGCCGACCTCGCCGTCGGCCAGCCCGCCGTCGGCCCAGGCGCCCCAGGCCACCGACGTCGCGGTGCGACCCTCCGTGCGCCGGTGCCGGGCCAGGGCGTCCAGGTAGGCGTTGGCCGCCGCGTAGTTCGCCTGACCGGCGTTGCCGACCAGGCCGGCGAAGGAGGAGAACAGCACGAACGCGTCCAGGTCGTACCCGGCGGTCAGCTCGTGCAGGTGGCGGGCGGCAGCGGCCTTCGGCGCGTCCACGGCGGCGAACCGCTGCGGGGTCAGGTCCGCGACGACCCCGTCGTCGAGGATGCCGGCGGTGTGGAAGACGGCGGTCAGCGGCACCTCCTGCGGCACGCCGTCGAGCACCCGGGCCAGCGCCGACCGGTCGCCCGCGTCGGCGGCGCACACGGTGACGCGACTACCGAGCGCTGTCAACTCCTCGGTCAGCGCCGCCGCGCCGGGCGCGTCCGGGCCGCGTCGGCTGAGCAGGATCAGGTGGGGCGCGCCGGCCCGGGCCAGCCAGCGGGCCACGTGGGCGCCGAGCGCGCCGGTGCCGCCGGTGACGAGCACGGTGCCGCGCGGGGTCCAGTGGCGTCGGGCGGCCTGGGGTCCGGCGACGCCGAGGCGGCGGGCGTACGCGCCGGTGCGGCGCACCGCGACCTGGTCCTCCGCACCGCCGAGGACGGCGACCAGAGCCGACGGGTCGACGTCGTCGGTGATGTCGACGAGGCCGCCCCACTGTCCTTCGAGGGCCGCCGCGCGACCGAATCCCCACAGTCGTGCCCGGTCCGGGTCGGTGAGCGGGTCGTCCGGCGCGATCGACACGGCGCCCCTGGTGACGCACCAGAGCGGCGCCTCGCCGAGCAGGGCGACGGTCTCCGGGATCTCCGCGTGCAGGGAGAGAATCCCGTCGAGGCGGGCACCGGCCGGGGCGTCGCGGACGGCGTCGGCGCCGGCTGCCCGGATCGCCGCGACGCAGGCGTCGGCGAGACCGTCGCCGGAGTCCCCGGCCACCAGCCAGGTGCCGGTCAGCGCCGCCGGCGCTCCGGTCAGCGGTTCCCATCGTTCCTGGTAGCGCCACCCGGTGACGGCGGAGCGCTCGCGCCAGGTGGCGAGCGCGGGCAGCACCCGCTGCCAGGCGTCCCGGTCGGCTCCGGTGGCCAGCGTGGCGAGGTCGCCGGCCTCGACGGCGGCCCAGAAGGCGGTGTCGGACGCGGCGCGGGGCGGTACGTCCAGCCAGTAGCGGCGGCGTTGGAACTGGTACGTCGGCAGCACCACCCGGCGGGCGTCGCGACCGGCGAACACCGCCTCCCAGTCCACGGACGCGCCGCGCGCCCAGACCCGGGCCACCGAGTCGAGGAACCGACCCAACCCACCGTCATCACGACGCACCGACCCCAACTCACGGGCCAGGATCGGATGCGGACTGACCTCGACCAGCGTCTCCAACCCGGCGGTCGCGTCGGCGTAACGGACCGTCTCGCGCAGGTTCCGAAACCAGTACTCGGCGTCCAGCCCGGCCGTGTCCAACAGCCCGCCCGTCACCGTGGAGTAGAACGGCACCTCCGCCGAGCGCGGCGCGATGTCCTTCAACGCGGTCAGGATCTCCTCGCGCACCGCGTCCACGTGCGGCGAGTGCGACGCGTAATCCACAGCGACCCGCCTCGCGCGCGGCTCGGCCGCCAGGAACCGCTGCACCGCCTCGGCGTCACCGGACAGGACCGTGGAATCCGGGCCGTTGATGGCCGCGACGGACAGCTCACCCGGATCGACGTCGGCGAACGGCACCGACACCATGCCGCCCCGACCCGCGATGGCCCGCAACGCCCGACTCCGCAACGCCACCACCCGCGCCGCGTCCTCCAACGACAACGCCCCCGCCACATACGCGGCCGCGATCTCCCCCTGCGAATGACCCACCACCGCCGACGGCTGCACACCGTGCGAGCGCCACAACGCGGCCAGCGACACCATCACGGCGAACAACGCGGGCTGCACCACGTCCACCCGGTCCAGCGGCCCCGCCAGCACGTCGCGCAACGACCACCCGGTATGCGGACGCAACGCCTCCGCACACGCCTCCATCGAGGCCGCGAACACCGGCGCGGTATCCCACAACTCCAGACCCATTCCGGTCCACTGCGAACCCTGACCCGGGAACACGAAGGCGATCCGACCGTCACCGGCCCGAACCGGCAGGTCCTCCCCCACCACCCACCGCCACGGCAACCCCGCCCGACCCACCGCCAGGGTGAACGCCACATCCACCGACCGCAAACCCGCCGACGACCGCAGCTTCGCGACCGCCCGCGCCTGCGCGTCCAGGGCCTCCCGGGACGCCGCCGACACCACCCACGGCACCTCCGGTCCGGCCGCCTCTGACGGCGACGGGGCCGGCGGTGGCGCCTCCACGATCACGTGCGCGTTCGTCCCGCTCATCCCGAACGCCGACACACCCGCCCGTCGCCTCTCCCCCGACCACGGCACCTCGTCGGTCGCCAACCGCACCGCACCCGCCGACCAGTCCACCGCCGACGACGGCGCATCCACGTGCACCGACCGCGGCAGAACACCATGACCCATGGCGAGGACCATCTTCATCAGCCCGGCAACCCCGGCCGCCGCCTGCGTATGACCCAGATTCGACTTCACCGACCCCAACCACAACGGCCGAACCCGACCCCGCCCATACGCGGCGATCACCGCCTGCGCCTCGATCGGATCACCCAACCGCGTCCCCGTACCGTGCGCCTCCACCACATCCACATCCGCCGGAGACAAACCCGCATCCGCCAACGCCGCCGCGATCACCCGCTCCTGCGCCGGACCACTCGGCGCCGTCAACCCGTTCGACGCACCGTCCTGATTCACCGCCGAACCCCGCACCACAGCGAGGACCGGGTGGCCGTGGCGGCGAGCGTCGGACAACCGCTCCAGCAGCAGCATGCCGGCCCCCTCGGACCAGCCGGTGCCGTCCGCCGCCTCCGCGAACGCCTTGCACCGGCCGTCGGCGGCCAGACCACCCTGACGGCTGAACTCCACGAACAGGCTGGGCATGGACATCACCGTCACGCCGCCGGCCAGCGCCAGGTCGCACTCGCCCTGCCGCAACGCCCGGCTCGCCAGGTGCAGCGCGACCAGCGACGAGGAGCACGCCGTGTCGACGGTGATCGCCGGTCCTTCCAGGCCCAACACGTACGCCACCCGCCCGGTCGCCACACTCCCGGCGCTGCCACTGCTCAGATAGCCCTCGAACTCCTCGGGGATCTCGTGCAGGCGGGCCGCGTAGTCGTGGTGCATGATCCCGGCGAACACCCCGGTACGGCTGCCGCGCAGCGACCTCGGATCGATCCCGGCCCGCTCGAACGCCTCCCACGACGTCTCCAACAGCAACCGCTGCTGCGGATCCATCGCCACCGCCTCGCGCGGACTGATCCCGAAGAACCCCGCGTCGAAATCGGCCGCCCCGTCCAGGAACCCGCCGTGACGGACCCGGCTGCGGCCGACGGCGTCGGGGTCCCAGCCCCGGTCGGTGGGGAACGGGCCAAGCACCTCCCCACCCTCGGCCACCAGCCGCCACAGATCCTCCGGTGCGGCGATCCCGCCGGGGTACCGGCAGGACATGGCGACGATCGCGATCGGCTCGGCGATCGGCGGCAGCGTCGGCGCGGCGTGGGTGGGTTCCGGCGCGCCGGTCAGACGGGACCGCAGGTGTACGGCGAGCGCGGCCGGGCTCGGATGGTCGAAGACGGCGGTGACCGGCAGGCGTACCCCGGTGGCGGCGGCGAGCCGGTTGCGCAGCTCCACGGCGGTCAGCGAGTCGAAGCCCAGCTCCTTGAACGCCCGGTCGGCGTCGACGGGGGTGTCCCGCCGCAGGACCGCGCCGACGTGCCGGCGGATCAGGTCCAGCAGGAGACGATCGGCGTCCTGCGCGGGCATCCGACCGAGCCGGTCGGCGAGGCCGGAATCGGTGGCGGGCGCGGCCGCTGGTCGCCGGGGGCGGGCGGGCACGAGGGCGCGGAGCACTGCGGGCGGGTCGTCGCGGAGGACGGACGGCGTCAGGCGTACGGGCACCAGCGCCGGGTCCTCGATGCCGATCGCCGCGTCGAACAGCGCCAACGCCTCGCTGGTGCTCAGCGGTTCCAGGCCGGATCGGCGCATCCGGGCCAGGTCGGTGTCGGTGAGGTGGCCGGTGAGCCCGCTCGGCTCCGCCCAGAGCCCCCAGGCCAGCGAGCTGGCCGGTAGGCCGGCGGCACGACGGTGGTGGGCCAGGGCGTCGAGGAACGCGTTCGCCCCGGCGTAGTTCGCCTGCCCGGGACTGCCCAGGACACCGGCGGTGGAGGAGAACAGCACGAACGCGGCGAGGTCGAGGTCGTGGGTCAGCTCGTGCAGGTGCCAGGCCGCGTCGATCTTCGGCCGGGCGACCCGGTTCAGGCGGTCCGGGTCCAGCGTCTCGATCAGCCCGTCGTCGACGGTTCCGGCGGCGTGCACGACGGCGCTGAGCGCACGGTCGGCCGGGATGGTGGCGAGCAGCGCCTGAAGGGCCGTACGGTCGGCCACGTCGCAGGCCGCGACGGTGACCTCGGCGTCGAGCGCGGCCAGGTCGTCGGGGACCGCGCCCCCGCGACGCGAGACCAGCAACAGGTGGCGGACGCCGTGCGCGGTCACCAGGTGCCGGGCCAGCCGGCGGCCCAGGGTGCCGGTGCCACCGGTGACCAGCACCGTGCCCGCCGCGATCGGGGGCGTCGTACCCCTGTCCCGCTGCCGGACGAGGCGCGGCGCGTGCCAGGTGTCGCCGCGCAGCGCCAGCTCGGACTCGTCCGGCGGGACCGCCGTCGGCAGCGGCGCGTCGGTCGGGAGGTCGAGCAGCAGGAACCGGTCGGGATGCTCCCGTTGCGCCGACCGGACCAGCCCCCACACCGGCGCGGCGGCCAGGTCGGTGAGCGGGCCCGGGCCGGCGGCGCCACGCGTGACGACGGCCAGGCGACTGTCGTCGTCGTGGTCGTCGGCGAGCCAACGCTGGATGCCGTCGAGGACCACCCGGGTGGCGGTGGCGGCCCGCTCGGGCAGCGGGGTGTCCGGATCGGCGGTGGCGACGGACAGGAACTCGATCCGGGGGTCGGTGACCACCGGGGCGGTGAGTTCCGGCCAGGCGACCCGGAACAGGTGGTCACTGCCGGGTACCTGCCGGAACTCCCGGGTGATCAGGGCGTCGACCGAGACGACTGGCGTGCCGCTCGGGTCGGTGCCGTGCAGGGCCACCGAACCGTCGGCGCGCACGCTCGCCCGTACCCGCAGGGCGCTCGCGCCGGTGGCGTGCAGTCGTACGCCGCTCCAGCTGAACGGCAGCCGCCCGGGACCGGCGGCGTCACCGGCGGGGACCAGCGCCACGGCGTGCAGGGCGGCGTCCAGCAGCGCCGGGTGCACGCCGAAGAGGTGGGCGTCGAGGCCGTCCGGGAGGATCACCTCGGCGAGGACGTCGTCACCGTGCCGCCACACCGCGCGCAGACCCCGGAACGCCGGCCCGTAGTCAAAGCCGGCGGCCGCCGCGCGCTCGTAGACGCCGTCGAGCGGCACCGGCTCGGCGTCGGCGGGTGGCCAGGGCGCGTCGTCGTTCGGCGGCGCGGGGGCGTCGTCGGGCAGCAGGGTGCCGGAGGCGTGCAGTGTCCAGTCCTGGCCGGTGCGGGAGTGCACCGACGCGGCGCGTCGGCCGGTGTCGTCGGGCCGCCCGACGACCATCTGCACCGTCGCCGGTGGGTGCAGCGGGGCGTGCAGTGTCAGCTCCTCGACCCGACCGCCCGCGCGCAGCACCAACTCCACCAGCCCGGTGCCGGGCACCAGCGCGGTCCCGTCGACAGCGTGGTGGGCCAGCCAGTCCCCGTCCACCCGACCGTCGAAGACGGTGCCCTGCGCCCCCTCGACGGGCTCGTCGAGCCAGCCGCCGCCGGTCAGCCAGTACCGGCGGCGCTGGAACGGGTACGTCGGCAGCACCACCCGCCGGGCGTCCCGACCGGCGAACACCGCAGGCCAGTCGACCGACGCCCCCCGCGCCCAGGCGCGGGCGACCGAGTCGAGGAACCGGCCCGACCCGCCGTCGTCGCGGCGCAACGACCCCAGCTCGCGGGCCAGGATCGGGTGCGGGCTCACCTCGATCAGGGTGTCCATCCCGGCGGTCGCGTCGGCGTAGCGGACCGTCTCGCGCAGGTTCCGGAACCAGTAGTCGGCATCCAACCCGGCCGTGTCCAACAGCCCTCCGGTCACCGTCGAGGAGAACGGCACCGCCGACGTCCGGGGTTCGATGTCCTTCAGCGCGGTGAGGATGTCGTCGCGGACGCCGTCGACGTGCGGCGAGTGCGAGGCGTAGTCCACGGCGATCCGCCTCGCGCGCGGTTCGGACGCCAGGAACCGCTCCACCGCGTCGGTGTCACCGGACAGGATCGTCGAGTCCGGGCCGTTGATGGCCGCGACCGACAACTCCCCCGGCTCCACGTCGGCGAACGGCACCGACACCATGCCACCCCGCCCGGCGATGGCCCGCAACGCCCGACTGCGCAGCGCGACGACCCGCGCCGCGTCGTCCAACGACAGCGCCCCGGCGACGTAGGCCGCCGCGATCTCACCCTGCGAGTGCCCCACCACCGCCGACGGTTCGACACCGTAGGACCGCCACAGCGCGGCGAGGGACACCATCACCGCGAACAACGCCGGCTGCACCACGTCCACCCGGTCCAACGGGCCCGCCAGCGCCTCGCGCAACGACCAACCGGTGTACGGGCGCAACGCCTCCTCGCACGCCCGCATCTCGGCGGCGAACACCGGCGAGGTGTCCCACAGCTCCAGACCCATCCCGGTCCACTGCGAACCCTGACCCGGGAACACGAACAGCACCCGGCCGTCACCGGCACGAACCGGCAGGTCCTCCCCCACCACCCACCGCCACGGCAACCCCGCCCGACCCACCGCCAACGTGAAACCCACATCCACCGGCCGCAAACCCGATCCGGAACGCAGCGCGGACAGCGCCCGCACCTGCGCGTCCAACGCCTCCGGCGTCGCCGCCGAGGCCACCCACGGCACCTCGGGACCGGCGTCGCCGCCCGGCGGAGCGTCGAGCGGGGCCGCCTCCACGATCACGTGCGCGTTCGTCCCACTCATCCCGAACGCCGACACACCCGCCCGCCGCACGTCACCCGACCACGGCACCTCATCGGTCAACAACCGCACCGCACCCGCCGACCAGTCCACCGCCGACGACGGCGAATCCACATGCAACGACCGCGGCAACACACCATGCCGCATCGCCAGGACCGTCTTGATCACCCCGGCTACACCCGCCGCCGCCTGCGTGTGACCCAGGTTCGACTTCACCGACCCCAACCACAACGGCCGATCCCGACCCCGCCCATACACGGCGATCACCGCCTGCGCCTCGATCGGATCACCCAACCGCGTCCCCGTACCGTGCGCCTCCACCACATCCACATCCGCCGGAGAGAGGCGCGCGTCGGCCAGCGCCCGTTCGATGACCCGCTGCTGAGCCGGCCCGTTCGGCGCGGTCAGGCCACTGCTGGCACCGTCGGAGTTCACCGCCGAACCCCGGACCACGGCGAGGACGGGGTGGCCGTGGCGGCGGGCGTCGGACAACCGCTCCAGCAGCAGCATGCCGGCGCCCTCGGACCAGCCGGTGCCGTCCGCCGCCTCCGCGAACGGCTTGCACCGCCCGTCGGCGGCCAACCCCCGCTGCCGGCTGAACTCCACGAACATCCCGGGGGTCGCCATCACCGTGACGCCGCCGGCCAACGCCAGGTCGCACTCGCCCTGCCGCAACGCCCGGCTCGCCAGGTGGATCGCCACCAGCGACGAGGAGCATGCCGTGTCCACGGTGACCGCCGGACCCTCCAGGCCCAACACGTACGCCACCCGCCCGGTCGCCACACTCCCGGCGCTGCCACTGCCCAGGTAGCCCTCCAACTGGGGGTCCGCTCGGCCGGCCGAGGTGTAGTCGCTGTAGGCGACGCCCGCGTACACGCCGACGGGACGACCGCGCAACGAGCCCGGGTCGATGCCGGCGCGCTCGATCGCCTCCCAGGACGTCTCCAGCAGCAGCCGTTGCTGCGGGTCCATTGCCTGGGCCTCGCGGGGACTGATCCCGAAGAAGTCGGCGTCGAAGAGGTCGACGCCGTCGAGGAAACCGCCGTGCCGGGCGTACGACGTGCCGGCACGTTCCGGGTCCGGGTCGTACACCGCGTCCAGGTCCCAACCCCTGTCGGTCGGGAACCCGGTGACGGCGTCGCGCCCCTCGGCGAGCAGACGCCACAGGTCCTCCGGGGAGCGGACACCGCCGGGCAGCCGGCAGCTCATCGCCACGATGGCGACGGGCTCCGGCTCCTCCAGCTCCCGAACGCGTTGCCGGGTCCGGCGCAGGTCGTCGGTGACCAGCCGCAGGTACTCGCGGAGCTTGTTCTCGTTCGACATCCCTGTGGCTCCCCGGTTCACGACAGTCCGAGCTCGTGGTCGATGAGGGCGAACAACTCGTCGTCGTCGGCCGGTGCCGGTGCGTCCGTCTCCGGTCCGGCACGCCGTACCTTCGACAGCAGCGCCTCCAGACGCGCGGCGACCCGACGCCGCGTGTCCTCGTCGGCGGCGGCCGACGCGACCGCCGTCGCCAGCCGGTCCAGCTCGACGAGCGCGTCCGCGCCGGCCGTCCCGCCCAGCTCGGCGTCGAGTTGGCGGGCCAGTGCGCTGGGCGTGGGGTGGTCGAACAGCACGGTGGCCGGCAGCGGCAGCCCGGTGCTCCGCACGAGCTGGTTACGCAGCTCCACGGCGGTCAGCGAGTCGAAGCCGGCGTCGAGGAAACCCTTGTCCGGGTCCACGCCGGAGGCGTCGGGATGGCCGAGCACGGCGGCGGCGGTCGCGCGTACCAGATCGAGCAGGACCTCGGTGCGCGCGGACGCGGACCGGCCGGTCAGCCGCCGCCGCAGCGCGGCCCCGCCGGACACCGTGCCGGCGGCGGTCCGGCGGGCCGGGCGGACCAGGCCGCGCAGCACGGCCGGCAGGCCGTCGGCACGGGAACCCCAGGCGGCCAGGTCGAGGCGGGCCGGCAGCAGGCAGGGCGGCGCGTCCGCGCCGGTGGCCGCGTCGAAGAGGGCGAGCGCGGTGTCCAGGTCGAGCGGCAGCACACCGGTACGCGCGAGGCGGGCCCGGGCCGCGTCGTCGAGGCGGCCGGCCATGCCGTCCGGCGCGTGCCACGCGCCCCAGGCGAGGGAGTGCGCCGGCAGCCCGGCGGCCCGGCGGTGCGCGGCGAGCGCGTCGAGGTAGGCGTTGCCGGCCGCGTACGGTGACTGACCCGCCGCGCCCAACACCCCGGCGGCGGAGGAAAACAGCACGAAGGCGGTGAGGGGCAGGTCCCGGGTCAGCTCGTGCAGGTGCCGGGCGCCGTCCACCTTGGCCCGCAGTACCCGGTCCAGGTGCTCGGGGGTCACGTTGGCCAGCACCGCGTCCTCGACCACACCGGCGGCGTGCACGACACCCCGCAGCGGGCGGTCCGCCGCGATGCCACCGATCAGCGCTGCCAGCGCGGCCCGGTCCCCCACGTCGCACGCGACCACCCGCGCCTCGACGCCGGGCGCGGTCAGCTCGGCGACGAGCCCGCCGTCGTCGCCGGAGCGGCTGACCAGGAGCAGGTGGCGCACGCCGTGCCGGGCGACGAGGTGTCGGGCGACGTGCCCGCCGAGCGCGCCGACGCCGCCGGTGACCAGGACCGTCCCGTCCGGGTCCCACGGCGGCGGGCCTGACCCGTCGGCGCGCGCCGGGCTGAGGCGGGGCACGAGGACGACACCGTCGCGGATCGCGACCTGGTCCTCGCCGGTCGCGGCGAGCAGCCGGTCGAGGGATTCGGGCGCGGCTGCGGCGTCAAGGTCGACGAGCGCGAAACGGCCCGGCTGCTCGGCCTGCGCGGCGCGCAGCAGCCCCCAGACCGGCGCCGCGTCCAGCCCGCCGACCCGGTCGCCGTCGCGGGCCGCGAGCGCGTCGCGGGTGACGAAGGCCAGTCGGGTGCCGGGTTCGCGCTGCGCGATCTCCAACGCCCGGTGTACGTCGTCGACGTGGTGCACGGCGACCGGCGGACCGTCGCCGGTGCTGGCGCTGGCGCTGGCGCTGGCGCTGGCGGGCAGCGGCACCCAGTCCAGCCGGTACAGCGCTCCGGCGCGCCGATCCGGCCCGGCGGCCGGCAACGCCCGGGTGACCAACCGGTCGACGTCCGCCACCGGCGCGCCCGTCGGGTCGGTCATGGTGATCGCCATCCCGTCGCCGGACGGGTCCGGGGTGAGGCGTACGCGCAGCGCTGTCGCCCCGGTCGCGTACAGGCGCACCCCCCGCCAGGCGAACGGCACCCGGCCGCGTACGGCGTCGGCCCCCTCGGCCAGCGCGGTGAGCCCACCGGCGTGCAGGGCGGCGTCGAACAGGGCCGGGTGGACGCCGAAGCGGCTGGCCCCCTGGTGTTCCGGCTGCGGGAGGACCACCTCGGCGTAGGTGTGCCCGCCGTGCCGCCAGGCGGCGCGCAGCCCCTGGAAGGCCGGGCCCAACGCGAAGCCGGCGTCGGCGAACCGCGCGTAGTGGTCGTGCACGTCGATCGGCTCGGCCCCCTCCGGCGGCCACACCGGCTCCGGCGTGGCGGGCGCGTCGACGGTCCCGGCCAGCCGGCCGGTGGCGTGCCGGGTCCACGACTCGCCGGGCCGGCGGGCGTGCACGGCGAAGGTTCGCCCGCCGTCCGGACCGGCCGGCCCGACCCGCACCTGCACGGCGACCGGGACGCCGTCCGGCACCGTCAGCGGCGCGTCGTGGACCAGCTCGGCGAGGCCCTCGGCGCCGGCCCGCTCGGCGGCGTACAGGGCCAGCTCGGTCAGCGCGACACCGGGCACGATGACCGTGTCGGCGATGACGTGGTCGGCGAGCCACCGCTGCTCCGCCGTCGACAGGTGGCCGGTGAGCAGCAGGCCGTCGTCGTCGGCGAGTTCCGCGACGCCGTCGACGAGCGGGTGGCCGGTCTTTGTCGATGGCGCGGTGGAGAGCCAGTACCGCCCACGCTGGAACGGGTACGTCGGCACCGGCGCCGGCGGACCGGCCGGCAGCACCGCCGCCCAGTCGACGGGCACACCGGCCACGTGCGCCCGGGCCAGCGCCGCCACCACCGTCTCCACCTCGTCGCGGTCCCGGCGCGACGACGGCACGTACCGGCCGTGCCGACCGTACGCGCAGAGCGCGCCGTCGGGGCCGACCTCCACGAATGTCGACACACCACGGGCGGTCAGCAGGTCCAGCCCGTCGCCGAAGCGGACGGTCTCGCGCACCTGCCGCACCCAGTAGTCGGCGTCGAACTCCCGGATCAGGTCACCGGTCACGTTGGACACGACGGCGATGCGCGGCCGTTCGTAGGTGATGCCGGCGGCCACCTCGCCGAACTCCGCGAGCATCGGCTCCATCGCCGCGGAGTGGAAGGCGTGCGAGACGGTCAGCCGGCGGACCCGGCGACCCCGGGCGCGCCACCGGTCGGCGGCCTCGTCGATCAGCTCCACCGGCCCGGAGATCACCACCGCGTCGGGGCCGTTGACTGCGGCCACCGGCAGGCCCGCCACCTCGGCCTCGGACGCCTCGATCGCCAGCATCGCGCCGCCGGCCGGCAGCGCCTGCATCAGCCGGGCGCGGGCCGACACCAGGCGACACGCGTCGGCCAGCGACAGCGCGCCCGCGACGTGCGCGGCGGCCAGCTCACCGATCGAGTGGCCGAGCAGGTAGGCGGGGGTCACGCCGTACGACTCCCAGAGTCGGAACATGGCGACCTCGAACGCGAACAGCGCCGGCTGCGCCAGCCCGGTACGGGCCAGTGTCGCGTCGTCGGCGGTGCGGACGGCGTCGGCGTCCAGCAGCGCCAGCGTCTCGTCCCAGACCCGGGCGAAGACGCCGAAGCTGGCCGCCAACCCGCCACCCATGCCGGGCCGCTGCGCGCCCTGCCCAGAGAAGAGGAAGGCGAGGTCGCCACCGGCGGTGTCCGGTCCGATGACGCCGGGAGCGGTGCCGCCGTTCGCGAGCGCGTCGAGGCCACGGCGCAGCGCCGCCGGGTCGCGGGAGACGACAGCGGCGCGGTGCTCGAGCGCGGCCCGGCCGGTCGCCAGCGTGGCGGCGATCCGCAGAGGCCCGGTGTCGTCCGCGTCGTCGCTGTCGTCCGCGTCGTCGAGGAACGCGCGCAGCCGGGTGGCCTGCGCGCGCAACGCCGCCTCGGAATGGCCGGACAGCAGCCAGGGCGCCGGCAGGTCCGGGCCGGGCTCGGCGGGCGGCGGCCCGGCCGGGGCCTCCTCCACGATCACGTGCGCGTTGGTGCCGCTCACTCCGAACGACGAGACGCCGGCCCGTCGGGGACGGTCGCCGGCCGGCCACGGTGTCGCGGCGGTCAGCAGCCGCACGGCGCCGGCCGACCAGTCGACGTGTGCGGACGGGCGGTCCGCGTGCAGTGTGCGCGGCAGCAGGCCGTGCCGCAGGGCGAGGACCATCTTGATGACGCCGCCCACCCCGGCGGCGGCCTGGGCGTGCCCGATGTTCGACTTCAGCGAGCCCAGCAGCAGCGGCTCGGCGCGGTCGACGCCGTAGGTGGCGAGGATCGCGTCCGCCTCGATCGGGTCGCCGAGGGTGGTGCCGGTGCCGTGCGCCTCGACGGCGTCCACGTCGGCGGGGGTCAGGCGGGCGCTGGCCAGCGCCTCGCGGATCACCCGCTGCTGGGCGAGGCCGTTCGGCGCGGTGAGTCCGTTGCTGGCGCCGTCGGAGTTGACGGCGCTGCCGCGCAGGACGGCGAGCACCGGCTGCCCGTCGCGCCGGGCGTCGGCGAGGCGGCGCAGCAGCAGGACGCCGGCGCCCTCGGCCCAGGCGGTGCCGTCGGCGTCCGCGCCGAACGCCTTGCACCGTCCGTCGGGCGCGAGCCCTCGCTGGCGACTGAACTCGACGAACGCGCCCGGAGTGGCCATCACCGTGACGCCGCCGGCCAGCGCCGCGTCGCACTCGCCCTGCCGTAGCGACTGCACGGCCAGGTGCAGCGCGACGAGCGACGAGGAGCAGGCGGTGTCGACGGTGAGCGCCGGGCCCTCCAGACCCAGCGTGTACGCCACCCGGCCGGAGGCGACGCTGCCGGCGCTGCCCTGCCCGAGGTAGCCCTCGACGTCGCCGGGCGCGGGGCCGGCCTGGGCGGCGTACCCGCCGGGGATCAGGCCGGTGAAGACGCCGGTTCGGCTACCCCGGGCCGAGGTGGGGTCGATGCCGGCCCGTTCGAAGACCTCCCACGCCACCTCCAGGAACAGCCGTTGCTGCGGGTCCATCGCGACCGCCTCGCGGGGGCTGATGCCGAAGAAACCCGGGTCGAACAGCGCCGCGTCGTGCAGGAATCCCCCGTGCCGGGTGTACGTGGTGCCGGCCCGACCGGGGTCCGGGTCGTAGAGCGCGTCCAGGTCCCAGCCCCGGTCGACGGGGAAGCCGGTGATCGCGTCCCGGCCCTCGACCACCAACCGCCAGAGCGCCTCGGGGCTGTCCACGCCGCCGGGGTAGCGGCAGGCCATCGCCACGATGGCGATGTCCGCGCCAGCGGCGTCCCCGCCGGCCGGCCGGTCGGCGGTCGGGTCGGCGGTCGGCGCGCCGGTGAGCAGGCCCGCCAGGTGGGCGGCGAGCCGGGCCGGGGTCGGCTGATCGAAGACGACAGTGGCGGGCAGCCGTAGCCCGGTGGCGGCGGCGACCCGGTTGCGCAGCTCCAGCGCGGTGAGCGAGTCGAAACCGAGGCTCTTGAACGGGCGGTCGTCCAGGCCCTCCGCGCTGGGGTGCCCGAGGACGGCCGCGGCCTGCGTACGGATCAGGTCGGTGAGGACCCGGGCCCGCTCCGCGCCGGTCAGCGGGCCCAGCCGGGCGGCGAGGTCGCCGGTCGGCGCTGCCGCCGCCCGCTGTAGCTCGCGGCGTCGGGCGGCGAAGCGGGCCGGCACGAGCAGCGCGTCCGGCGCGACGCTGCCGACGTCGAACAGCCGCAGCCCGTCCGCCACGGCAAGCGGCCGGACGTCGGCGCGGGCGAGCTGACGCCGGTCCAGGTGCCCGGTCATCGCGCTGGGCGGCGCCCACAGGCCCCAGGCCAGGGAGACCGCCGGCAGGCCGAGGGTACGACGGTGCGCGGCGAGCGCGTCGAGGTAGCTGTTCGCCGCCGCGTAGCCGGCCTGCCCCGGGCTGCCCAGCACCCCGGCCGCCGAGGAGAACAGCACGAACGCGCGGAAGTCCGCGTCCCGGGTCAGCTCGTGCAGGTGCCGGGCCCCGTCCACCTTGGGCCGCAGCACCCGGTCCAGCCGGTCGTCGGTGAGTTCGGTGACCAGCCCGTCGTCGAGGACGCCGGCGGTGTGCACGACGATCCGCAGCGGATGGTCGGCGGGGATCGCGGCGAGCGCGGCGGCCAACGCGGCCCGGTCGGCGACGTCGCACGCCACCGCCGTCGCCTCCGCCCCCAGGGCGGTCAGCTCCTCGGCGAGGCGGTCGGCCGGTTGCCGGCTGAGCAGCAGCAGACGGCGGACGCCCCAGCCGGTCACCAGGTGCCGGGCCACGATGCCGCCGAGGGTGCCGCGCGCCCCGGTGACCACCGCGGTGCCCGCCGCGTCGACCGGCCGGGGCATGGTGAGCACGATCTTGCCGATGTGTCGGGCCTGGCTGAGCTGCCGGAACGCGTCGCGGGCCCGGCGCACGTCGACAGCCGTGTACGGCAGCGGGCGCAGCGTCCCGGCCGCGAAGACCGTCAGCAGGGTGTCGAGCAGCTCGGCGATCCGGTCCGGCCCCGCCTCCTTGAGGTCGAACGCCCGGTAGCGCAGCCGCTGGTGCGCGGCCGGGTCGCGGATGTCGGTCTTGCCCATCTCGATGAACCGGCCGCCGTCGCGGACCAGCCGCAGCGAGGCGTCGGCGAACTCGTGCGCGAGGCTGTTGAGGACGACGTCGACGCCGCGTCCGCCGGTGACCGCCCGGATGTGCTCCTCGAAGCCGAGGTCGCGGGAGGAGGCGATCCGCTCCGCCGGCACCCCCAGCGCCCGGACGGCGGCGTGCTTGCCGGGGCTGGCGGTCGCGTACACCTCGGCGCCGAGGAACTGGGCGAGCTGGACGGCGGCCATCCCGACCCCGCCAGCGGCGGCGTGCACGAGGACCGTCTCGCCGGGACTGATCGCGGCCAGGTCGACCAGGCCGTAGTAGGCGGTGAGGAAAGCGATCGGCGCGGTGGCCGCCTCGGCGAACGACCAGGCCGCGGGGATCGGCGCGAGCAGCCGACGGTCGGTCACCGCGACCGGGCCGAACGAGCCGGACAGCAGGCCGAACACCCGGTCGCCGGGGCGCAGGCCGGTGACGTCGGGGCCGGTCTCCAGGACGACGCCGGCGCCCTCGCCGCCCAACCCGGTCTCCCCGGGTACGGCCCCCAGCGCGACCATGACGTCGCGGAAGTTGAGGCCGGCGGCCCGGACGGCGACGCGTACCTGACCGGCCTCCAGCGGACCGGTCGGGGCCGGATCGGTGGCCAGCCGCAGGTTCTCCAGGGTGCCCGGCTCGCTGATGTCGAGGTGCCAGGGCGTGGGCGGAACCGGTTCGGCGGTGGCCGGCACGAGGTGGGGCACGAGGACCGCACCGGCGCGGACCGCCACCCGGGCGTCGGGCCCGGCGACGATCCGCGCCAGGGCGCGGGGCAGCACGGCGTCATCCGGGTCGGCGTCGTCCAGGTCGACAAGTCCGAACCGGGCGGGATGCTCGGCGGCGGCGGCGGTGAGCAGCCCCCAGAGCGGGGCGGTGACCGGGTCGGGCCCCTCGCAGGGGCCGGTGGCGACCGCGTGGCGGGTGGTGACCACCAGCCGGGAACCGGCGAACCGTTCGTCGGCGAGCCAGGCCCGGGTCAGCGCGAGGCCGTGGCGCAGCACCTCCCGGACCGTGCCGCCCGACGCCGGCCGCACGACCACCAGCGGCGGCACCGGGTCGGGCACCTCGGCCAGGTCGTCGACGACCGGCGCGCCGGGGTGCTCAGCGACCACCGGCGCCGGCGTCCAGGCCACCCGGTGCAGGGCACCGACGGGGTCCGGGCCGGCGCTCAGGTCGGCGGCGGCGAACGGTCGCAGCGCCAGCGCCGCCACCGTGGCGACCGGCGCGCCCGCGTGGTCGGCCACGTCGATGCCGAACCGGTCCGCACCGGCGCGGCGCAGGCGTACCCGCAGCCCGGTCGCGCCGACCGCGTGCACGGTGACGCCGCTGAAGGCGAACGGCAGGCGGCCCTCGCCGGTCTCGTCCAGCACCGACCCGGCGCGTACCGCCTGGACCGCCGCGTCGAGCAACGCCGGATGCACCAGGTACCCGGCGGCGTCGGTGTGCTCGTCCGCCGGCAGCGACACCTCGGCGTACACCTCGTCGCCGCGTCGCCACGCGGCCCGCAGCCCCTGGAAGGCCGGCCCGTAGTGGAAACCGTCGGCGGCGGCGCGCCGGTAGAAGTCGTCGAGCGCGACGGCGGTGGCACCGGCCGGCGGCCAGGCGGTCAGCTCGGCCCCCGGCGAGCCGGTCGGGGCGAGCACGCCGGTGGCGTGCCGACGCCACGGCCCGTCCGGCGCGTCCACCTGTGCGTGCAGGCTGATCGGACGGCGTCCGGTCTGGTCGGCCTCGTCGACCCGGACCTGGATCGGTACGCCGCCGGACGCGGGCAGCGCCAGCGGCGCCTCCAGGGTCAACTCCTCCACAGCCGCGCAGTCGGTCTGCTCGGCGGCGGCGAGGGCGAGTTCGAGGAACGCCGTGCCGGGCAGCAGGACGGTGTCGCCGACGGCGTGGTCGGCCAGCCACCGGTGGTCCTGGGGGGAGAGCCGGCCGGTGAACAGGCGACCGCCGGTGCCGGCCAGCGGTGTGCTGGTCGCCAGCAGCGGATGACCGGCGGTGCCGGCGGCCGGCGCGCCGGTCAGCCAGTACCGCTCCCCCTGGAACGGGTAGGTGGGCAGGTCGGCGAGCCGGGCGTCGGCACCCGCGTACGCCGGGTGCCAGTCGACGGTGAGCCCGTGGGCGTACCCGGTGGCGAGCGACTCGAGCAGCCGCTGCGGACCGCCGTCGTCACGGCGCAGCGACCCGGTGCCGACGGCGTCGTCCGGCAGCGCCGGCAGCAGGACGGGGTGCGGGCTGATCTCGACGAACACCGTCGGCTCGGCGTCGGCCAACTCCCGCACCACCGGCCCGAAGAGCACCGTCTCGCGCAGGTTGCGGAACCAGTACCCGGCGTCCAGCCCGCTCGGGTCGACCGGCGCGCCGGTGACCGTGGAGTGCAGCGGCACCGTGCCGGCGCGGGGAGCGAGGTCGGCGAGCGCGTGCAGCAGGTCGTCGCGGACGGCGTCCATCTCCGGCGAGTGGGAGGCGTAGTCGACCGGGATGCGCCGGGCGTGGACGTCGGCGGCGGCGCAGGTGGCAAGCAGCCGGTCCAGGACGTCCACCGCCCCGGAGACGACAGTCGCGCGGGGGCCGTTGACCGCGGCGATCGACACCTCGGGGCCGAAGCGGGTGGCGACCTCGTCCGCCGGCAGCGACACCGACACCATCCCGCCCCTGCCGGTGAGGGCGGCCAGGCACCGGCTGCGCAGCGCGACGACACGCGCCGCGTCCTCCAACGACAGGGCGCCCGCGACGTACGCGGCGGCGATCTCGCCCTGCGAGTGGCCGACGACGGCGGACGGCCGCACGCCGTACGACCGCCACAGCGCGGCGAGGGACACCAGCACCGCGAACAGAGCGGGTTGCACCACGTCGACCCGGTCCAGCGGACCGGCCAGCGCCTCCCGCAGCGACCAGCCGGTGTGCGGGCGCAACGCCTCGTCGCACGCCCGCATCTGCGCGGCGAACACCGGCGAGGAGTCCCACAGCTCGAGGCCCATCCCGGTCCACTGGGAACCCTGCCCGGGGAAGACGAAGACGGCCCGGCGGGGCGTCGCGGCGGTGGCCGGGGTGGTCGTCAGCTCGTCGAGTCGGCGTACCAGCGTGTCCCGGTCGGCGGCGACGGCGACCGCCCGGTACGGCAGCGCCGCCCGTCCGGCGAGGGTGTGCGCCACGTCCCGCAGCGGCGGGGCGTCCGGCTCGGCCACGACGGCGGCCAGCCGTGCCGCCTGGGCGTGCAGCGCGGCCTCGCTGCGGGCCGACAGGACGAACGGCAGGGCCTCGCCGCCCGGGTCGTCCGGGGTCGGCGTCGGCTCCGGTGCCTGCTCCAGGATGACGTGCGCGTTGGTGCCGCTGACGCCGAACGACGAGACACCCGCCCGGCGTGTGCCGGCGCGCCACTCGACCGGCTCGGTGAGCAGCCGCACCGGGCCCGCCGACCAGTCCACGTGCGGCGACGGTTCGGTGGCGTGCAGGGTGCGGGGCAGCGTCGCGTGCCGCAGGGCCAGGGCCATCTTGATGATCCCGCCGACACCGGCGGCGGCCTGGGTGTGCCCGACGTTCGACTTCAGCGAGCCGAGCCACAGTGGTCGGTCGCGGCCCTGCCCGTACGTGGCGAGCACCGCCCGCGCCTCGATCGGGTCGCCGAGGGTGGTGCCGGTGCCGTGCGCCTCGACGGCGTCGATGTCGGCGGGCGTCAACCCGGCGTCGGCGAGCGCCGCCCGGATCACCCGCTCCTGCGCCGGCCCGCTCGGGGCGGTCAGACCGTTGCTCGCGCCGTCGGAGTTCACCGCGCTGCCGCGCAGCACGGCGACCACCGGGTAGCCGAGCCGGCGCGCGTCGGAGAGCCGGGCCAGCAGCAGCACGCCGGCGCCCTCGGCGAAGCCGGCCCCGTCCGCGTCGGCCGAGAAGGACCGGCAGCGGCCGTCCGGTGACAGCCCTCGCTGCCGGCTGAACTCGGTGAACAGCCTCGGCGTCGCCATGACCGTGACGCCACCGGCCAGGGCGGTGTCGCACTCGCCGCGACGCAGCGCCTGGGCGGCCAGGTGCACGGCGACGAGCGACGACGAGCAGGCCGTGTCGATCGTGAGAGCCGGCCCTTCCAGCCCGAAGGTGTAGGCGACCCGGCCGGAGACCACGCTGCTCGACCCGCCGGTGCCGAGGAAGCCCTCCACCTCCGGGGACACCTGCGGCAGCCGGCTCGCGTAGTCGTGGTACATGACACCGGCGAAGACGCCGGTACGGCTGCCGCGTACGCCGGTGGGGTCGATGCCGGCCCGCTCGAACACCTCCCAGCACAGCTCCAGCAGGATGCGTTGCTGCGGGTCCATGGCGAGGGCCTCGCGGGGGCTGATGCCGAAGAACCCGGCGTCGAACCGGCCCACGTCGTCCAGGAAGCCGCCCCGCCGGGTGTACGAGGTGCCCGGGTGCTCCGGGTCGCTGTGGTACAGGGAGTCGACGTCCCAGCCCCGGTCCTCGGGGAAGCCGGTGGTCGCGTCGACGCCGTCGGCCAGCAGCCGCCACAGGTCGTCGGGCGTGCCGACACCACCCGGGTAGCGGCAGCCCATCGCGACGATGGCGATCGGCTCGTCGGCGGACGCCGGACCCACCGGCGCGGCCGGGCCGGTGACGGCGCGGCCGGCCAGCCGGTCGGCGAGGTGGGCGGCGAGGGCGTTCGTCGTCGGATGGTCGAAGACCAGCGTCGCCGGCAGGGTCAGCCCGGTCGCGGCGGCCAGGCGGTTGCGCAGCTCGACGGCGGTGAGCGAGTCGAACCCCAGGTCGCGGAAGGCGAGGTCGGCGTCGATGGCGTTCGGCGCGCCGTGCCGCAGCACCGCCGCGACGTGCTGGCGGACGAGGACCAGCGGGTCGCCGACGGGTCCCCGCGGCAACTGCCGTGCCGCGTCGATCCGGTCCCGGCGGCCGCCGGCACGGCCCTGGTCGGCGGTGTCGAGGCGGGCGGCGACGACGGCGGCCTCGTCGGCGTCCAGGGCGGCGTCGAGCAGGGCGAGACCGTCGGCGTCGCTCAGCGGGGCCATGCCGGACGCGGCCATCCGGGCGAGGTCGACCTCGCCCAGCCCGGCGGTGAGGCCGCTGGGGCCCGCCCACAGTCCCCAGGCGATCGAGACCGCCGGACGGCCGGCGGCCCGCAGGTGCCCGGCGTACGCGTCCAGCGCGGCGTTGGCGGCGGCGTACCCGGCCTGGCCCGGCGCTCCGGCCGTCCCGGCGTACGAGGAGAACAGCACGAACGCCGCCAGGTCGGTGTCAGCGGTCAGCTCGTGCAGCAGGCGGGCAGCGTCGATCTTGGGCCGCAGGACGGTGTCCACCCGTTGCGGCGTCAGCGCGGTGACCACCCCGTCGTCGAGCACGCCCGCCGCGTGCACCACGACCCGCGGCCGGTGACCGGTCAGCGCCGCCCGCAGCGCGTCGGCGTCGGTGACGTCCGCCGTCACCACCGTCACCTCGGCGCCCAACCCGGTCAGCTCGTCGGCGAGAGTGGTCGCCGGGGTTCGGCTGAGCAGCAGCACCCGGCGCACCCCGTGTGCGGTCACCAGGTGCCGCGCGGCGAGCCCGCCGAGCCGGCCGCTCGCGCCGGTGACCAGGGCGACGTCGTCGTCGCCGAACCGGTCGACTCGGCTGCCGTTCCCGTCGGACCGGCCGGCGGCGGGGCCGGCCGGCAGGACCTCCAGCCGGGGAGCGTGGGGGCGGCCGTCGCGGACCGCCACCTCCGTCGCGCCGGCCGCGACCGCCGGCACCGCTACCGAACCGTCGCCGTCGTCGTCGACCAGCGCGAACCGGTCCGGGTGCTCGGCGCGGGCCGAGCGGATCAGGCCCCACACCGCGGCCCCGGCGACCCCGGTGGCCGGGATCGGGTCGTCCGGGCCGACGGAGACCGCGCCCCGGGTCACGAAGACCAGTCGCGAGCAGGCGTTCCGCTCGTCGGCGAGCCACGCCTGCGCGGCGGCGAGCGCGGCGTGCGCGGCGGCGTGCGGCTCGTCCGCGACCACCGGCAGGAGCACTGTGGCGGGTACCGGGTCGACGCCGGTGAACGTGGTCGGGTCACCGACCGCCCAGTCGCCGGCCGGCACCGGCGCGGCGACGGGCAGCGGCTCCCAGACGAGGCGGCGCAGCGGCGTCAGCGTTGCGGGCAGGGGGCGGGTGGTCAACTCCGCGACGTCGACGACCGGACGCCCGGCGGGATCGGTCACGGTCAGCGACACCGCGCCCTCGCCGGTCGGCCGGAGCCGGACCCGCAGCGCGGAGGCGCCCGTCGCGTGCAGGCTGACCCCGCTGAACGAGAACGGCAGCCGGCCCGGCGCGTCGTCGGCCGCGCCCGCCGCCATGGCCTGCACCGCGGCGTCGAGGAGAGCCGGGTGCAGACCGAATCGGCTCGCCTCGACGCCCAGCTCCGGCGGCAGCTCGACGTCGGCGTACAGGTCGGCGCCGGTCCGCCAGAGCGCCCGCAGCCCCTGGAACGCCGGGCCGTACCGGAACCCGGCCGCGCCCAGCCGGTCGCGCAGCACGTCCACGTCGACCGGCTCGGCGTCGGCGGGTGGCCAGTCACCGGCTGCGGCGGCCCCGGCCGGCGTGCCGGGCGCCAGGACGCCCGTCGCATGCGTGGTCCACGGCTCGTCGTCGCCCTCCGGCCGGGCCCAGACGGTCACGCTCCGGCGACCGGCGTCGTCCGTCGCGCCGACCGCGACCTGCAACTGGACGCCGCCGCGCTCCGGCAACGTGAGCGGCGCGGAGATCACCAGCTCGTCGACGCGCCGGCAGCCGACCGGAGCGCCCGCCTGGAACAGCAGTTCCAGCACGGCGGTGGCGGGCAGCAGCACTGTGTCGCGGACCGCGTGGTCGAGGAGCCACGGGTGGGTCAGCCGCCCGACCCGTCCGGTGCAGACCAGCTCACCGTCGCCCCCGGCCAGACTCACGGTGACGTCGAGCAGGGGGTGCCCGGTCGGCCCGGCGTACGGGGGCGCGTCCAGCCAGTGCCGTCGCCGCTGGAACGGGTAGGTCGGCAGGACGGCGGGCCGACCGCCGGGCACCGCGTCCAGCGTCACGGCGCCACGTACCTGCGCCTCGGCCAGGGCCCGCAGGAAGCGCTCCGCGTCGCCGTCGTCGCGGTGCAGCGACCCGACGGCGGCCGCCTCCACGGGCAGCGCGGCGAGCACCACCGGGTGCGGACTGACCTCGACGAACAGGTCCTTGCGCAGCCGCTGGACGACGGGACCGAACCGGACCGTCTGCCGCAGGTTGCGGTACCAGTAGTCCCCGTCCAGCGGGCCGGGTTCGTCCGCCACCGTGGAGTGGAACGGCACCAGCGGCTCGCGCGGCTGGAGTCCGGCGAGGGCGGTCCGGATCTCGTCGCGGACGACCTCGACGTGCGGCGAGTGCGACGCGTAGTCCACGGCGATGCGCCGGGCGCGCGGCTCGGCCGCCAGGAACCGCTCCACCGCCTCGGCGTCACCGGACAGGATCGTCGAATCCGGACCGTTCACCGCAGCGACGGACAGCTCACCCGGGTCGACGTCGGCGAACGGCACCGACACCATGCCGCCACGCCCGGCGATGGCCCGCAACGCCCGACTCCGCAACGCCACCACCCGCGCCGCGTCGTCCAACGACAACGCGCCCGCCACGTACGCGGCGGCGATCTCCCCCTGGGAGTGCCCAACGACCGCCGACGGCTCGACGCCGTAGGACCGCCACAACGCGGCCAGGGACACCATCACCGCGAACAGCGCGGGCTGCACCACGTCCACCCGGTCCAGCGGCCCCGCCAGCACGTCGCGCAACGACCAACCCGTGTACGGCTTCAGCGCCTCCGCACACGCCTCCATCGACGCGGCGAACACCGGCGCGGTGTCCCACAGCTCCAGACCCATCCCGGTCCACTGCGAACCCTGACCGGGAAAGACGAACACGACCCGGCGGGTGCCGGCCGGCGCTGTCGCGCGTACGGTGGCGGGCCCGGGAGTCCCGGCGGCGAGCGCCCGCAGCTCGTCGACGAGCGTCTCCCGGTCGCCGGCCAGCACGACCGCGCGCTCGGCGAAGCGGGCCCGGCCGGCGGCGAGCGTGTGCGCCACGTCGACCAGCCGGGGGGCGGTCGGGACGTGCGCGGCGAGCCGGGCCGCCTGCTCGCGCAGCGCCGCGTCGTCGCGGGCCGACAGCAGGTACGGCAGCACCCCGCCCACCGGGGGCAGCTCGGGCTCGGCGGGGGCCTCCTCGATGATGGCGTGGGCGTTCGTGCCACTCGCTCCGAACGACGAGACGCCGCCCCGGCGGAGCCGGTCGTTGCCGCCCGGCCAGGGCGTCTGCTCGGTCAGCAGCGACACCGCGCCGGCCGACCAGTCGATCCGGCTGGACGCCTCGCCGGCGTGCAGGGTGCGCGGCAGCACCCCGTTGCGCAGGGCCAGCACGGTCTTGATCACACCGCCGACACCGGCGGCGGCCTGGGTGTGGCCGATGTTCGACTTCAACGACCCCAGCCACAGTGGCCGGTCCCGGTCCTGCCCGTACGTGGCGAGCAGCGCCTGCGCCTCGATCGGATCGCCGAGCGGGGTGCCGGTGCCGTGCGCCTCGACGACGTCGACGTCCCGGGGGGAGACTCCCGCGTCGGCGAGCGCGGCGCGGATCACGCGCTGCTGGGCGGGCCCGTTCGGGGCGGTCAGCCCGCTGCTCGCCCCGTCGGAGTTGATCGCGGTGCCCCGGACCACGGCGAGCACCGGGTGCCCGTTGCGGCGGGCGTCGTCCAGCCGTTCCAGCAGCAGGATGCCGGCGCCCTCGGCGAAGCCGGCGCCGTCCGCGCCCTCGGCGAACGCCTTGCACCGGCCGTCCCGGGCGAGGCCACGCTGCCGGGCGGCCTCGATCAGCATGTTCGGGGTGGCCATCACCGTCACGCCGCCGGCCAACGCCATCGCGCAGTCGCCGTTGCGCAGCGCCCGTACGGCCAGGTGCAGGCTGACCAGCGACGACGAGCAGGCCGTGTCGACGGTCACGGCGGGCCCCTCCAGGCCCAGGGTGTACGCGATCCGGCCGGAGGCGATGCTGCCCGCGCTGCCGTTGGCGAAGTAGCCCTCGCTGCCCTCCGGCGCCCGGGGCAGCCGGGCGGCGTAGTCGTGCGACATGACACCGGCGAACACACCGGTCTGGCTTCCCCGGGCGGCCGACGGGTCGATCCCGGCCCGTTCGAACGCCTCCCACGAGACCTCCAGCAGCAGGCGTTGCTGGGGGTCCATCGCCACCGCCTCGCGGGGGCTGATCCGGAAGAACGCCGGCTCGAAGTCGGCGGCGTCGGTCAGGAAGCCGCCCGCGCGGGCGTAGCAGGTGCCGGGCCGGTCCGGGTCGGGGTCGTAGAGGGCGTCGAGGTCCCAGCCACGGTCGGTCGGGAAGCCCGCCACCGCGTCGCCACCGGCGGTCAGCAGCGACCACAGCTCCTCGGGCGACCGCACGCCACCGGGGTACCGGCAGGCCATCGAGACGATCGCGACCGGCTCCCGCTCCCGGCTCTCCAGCTCGTGGACGCGTTCGCGTGCCGAGGCGAGGTCGGCGGTCACCCACTTGAGATAGTCGAGCAGCTTCTCCTCGTTGCTCACCGGACGCCACCTTCCCGCGCGGTACGACGACCGAGCTGCTCGTCGATGAAGGCGAACACCTCGTCGGCTGTCGCGTCGCCGAGCACCGCCGGTTCGGGTCGCGCCGGTTCGGGCCGTTCCGGCGCGGGGGCCGCAGCCGGCCCGGGTTGCACCGGCGTCAGGAGGGTCGCCAGGTGCTCGGCGAGCCGCTGCGGGGTGGGATGGTCGAACAGGAGCGTGGCCGGCAACCGCTGGCCGGTCACCGTGGCCAGGCGGTTGCGCAGTTCGACGGCGGTCAGCGAGTCGAACCCCAGCTCGAGGAATCCGTGCGTCTCCGGGACCGCGTCGGCGGCGCCGTGACCGAGCACCACCGCCGCGTGTTCACGGACCAGGTCGAGCAGCGAGGACGGACTGTGGGGGGTGCCCCGGGCCACTGGGGGGGTTTCAGCGGCCCGGGGCACCGCGCGAGCCCGGGGTTCACCGAGGCCGCGCAGGAGGGCGGACGCTCCCGTTTCGGGGAGCGCCGCCAGGTCGAGGTGGGCGGCGACGACGGCCGGCGCCGTCATCGCCAGGGCGGCGTCGAGGAGGGCGAGCCCCTGCGCCGGGGAGAGCGCCCGTACGCCGGCGCGACGGACCCGTGCGACGTCGGAGTCGGTGAGATGGCCGGTCATCCCGCCGCCGCCCGCCCACAGGCCCCAGGCGACCGCCACCGCGGGTAGCCCCTGCGCCCGGCGGTGCTGGGCGAGGGCGTCCAGGAAGGTGTTCGCCGCCGCGTAGTTGGCCTGTCCCGGTCGACCGAGCACGCCGGCCGCCGCGGAGAAGAGCACGAACGCGCTGAGCTTGTCGTCGCGGGTCAGCTCGTGCAGGTGCGCCGCACCGTCGATCTTGGGACGGGCGACCCGGTCGAGCTGCGCGGCGGTCATCGTCTCCAGGAGTCCGTCGTCGAGCACCCCGGCCAGGTGGATCACCGCGGTCAGCGGATGCGCGGCGGGAACCCGACCGAGCAGCCGGGCGGTCGCCTCCCGGTCGCCGATGTCGCACGCCACCACCGCCACGTTCGCGCCCAGCGCGCCGAGTTCGGCGACGAGGTCGTCGCCCCCGCCGCGCCGGCTCGCCAACAGCAGGTGGCGGACGCCGTGCGCGACGACCAGGTGCCGGGCGACCAGGGCGCCCAGCGTGCCGGTGCCGCCGGTGACGAGGACGGTCCCGTCGCGGTCCAGGGCGTCCCGGCGCTCCCGGGGCGCCGCCGCCCGGACGAGCCGGGGTACGAGCGGCGCGCCGGCCCGGACGGCCAGCTGCGGCTCGGTAGCGCTGAGCAGGTCGGGCAGCGCCCGCTGCGACTCGGCCGTGTCGTCCACATCGACCAGGACGAACCGGTCCGGGTGCTCCGACTGCGCCGAGCGGACGAGTCCCCAGGCGGCGGCGTGGGCCAGGTCGGTGACGTCGGCGTCCGGATCGGTGGCCACCGCGTGCCGGGTCACGATCACCAGTCGGGACGGGGTCAGCGCCGGATCGGCGAGGAACGCCTGCGTCAGGCGGAGGACCCGGTGCACCGCCGACCGCGCCGAGGCGGTCGGGTCGTTCGGATCGGACAGGCAGGTCGCCAGGACGTAGCGGGGCGCGGGCGCGCCCTGCGTGACAGCTCGACCCAACGCCGCCAGGTCGGCGTACGTCGGCGCGCCGTTGGCCAGCGCCAGCGGATCGGGGCCGACGACGACAAGGTCGCCGGGGGTCGCGGCGGCGGTGGACGGCGACCAGGCGACGCGGAACAGCGCGTCGGCCGGCAGCGCGGTCAGCGGCCGGCTGACCAGCGCGTCCACGGTGGCCACCGGCGCGCCGGTCACGTCGGACAGGGCGAGCGACACCGCCCCGGACGGGGTGTGCCGTAGCCGTACCCGGACGGTCGTCGCGCCGGTGGCGTGCAGCCGTACCCCGGTGAAGGTGAACGGCACCCGGGCCGGGTCGCCGGCGGCGACCCCGGTCAGCGCGGCGGCGTGGGTGGCGGCGTCGAGCAGCGCCGGGTGCAGCCCGAAGTGGTGGGCGTCGAGGCCGTCCGGGAGCGCCACCTCGGCGAGAGTGTCGTCGCCATGCCGCCACACCGCGCGCAGACCCCGGAACGCCGGCCCGTAGCGCAGACCGGTGTCCGCCAGCCGGTCCAGGATCTGTCGCGGGTCGACAGGTACGGCGTCGGCGGGTGGCCAGGGCGCGTCGTCGTTCGGCGGCGCGGGGGCGTCGTCGGGCAGCAGGGTGCCGGAGGCGTGCAGTGTCCAGTCCTGGCCGGTGCGGGAGTGCACCGACACGGCGCGTCGGCCGGTGTCGTCGGGCCGCCCGACGACCATCTGCACCGTCGCCGGTGGGTGCAGCGGGGCGTGCAGTGTCAACTCCTCGACCCGACCGCCCGCGCGCAGCACCATCTCCAGCAGCCCGGTGCCGGGCACCAGCGCGGTCCCGTCGACAGCGTGGTCGGCCAACCAGTCCCCGGTGACGCGGCCGTCGAATTTCAGGCCCTGCGCCCAGGAGACGGGCTCGCCCAGCCAGCCGGGCAGGCTGCCGTCCAGCCAGTAGCGGCGGCGTTGGAACGCATACGTCGGCAGCACCACCCGGCGGGCGTCGCGACCGGCGAACACCGCCTCCCAGTCCACGGACGCGCCGCGCGCCCAGACCCGGGCCACCGAGTCGAGGAACCGGTCCAACCCACCGTCGTCACGGCGCACCGTGCCCAACTCACGGGCCAGGATCGGATGCGGACTGACCTCGACCACCGTGCCCATCCCGGCGGTCGCGTCCGCGTACCGCACCGTCTCGCGCAGGTTCCGAAACCAGTACTCGGCATCCAGCCCCGCCGTGTCGATGAGCCCACCGGTGACCGTGGAATAGAACGGCACGTCCGCCGAGCGCGGCGCGATATCGGCCAACGCGGTCAGGATCTCCTCGCGCACCGCGTCCACGTGCGGCGAGTGCGACGCGTAATCCACAGCGACCCGCCTCGCGCGCGGCTCGGCCGCCAGGAACCGCTCGACGGCGTCGGCGTCACCGGACAGGATCGTGGAATCCGGGCCGTTGAGCGCCGCCACCGACAGCTCACCCGGATCGACGTCGGCGAAGGGGAGCGACACCATGCCGCCCCGACCCGCGATGGCCCGCAACGCCCGACTCCGCAACGCCACCACCCGCGCCGCGTCGTCCAACGACAACGCGCCCGCCACGTACGCGGCGGCGATCTCCCCCTGCGAATGCCCCACCACCGCCGACGGCTGCACACCGTAGGACCGCCACAACGCGGCCAGCGACACCATCACCGCGAACAACGCCGGCTGCACCACATCCACCCGGTCCAGCGGCCCCGCCAGCACGTCGCGCAACGACCACCCGGTATGCGGACGCAACGCCTCCGCACACGCCTCCATCGAGGCCGCGAACACCGGGGCGGTATCCCACAACTGAAGACCCATCCCGGTCCACTGCGAACCCTGACCCGGGAACACGAACGTCACCCGACCGTCACCGGCCCGAACCGGCAGGTCCTCCCCCACCACCCACCGCCACGGCAACCCCGCCCGACCCACGGCGAGGGTGAACGCCACATCCACCGACCGCAGACCCGATCCACCGGTCGGGGCCGGCCGCAGCGTCGACTCGGGGGAAGACGATGCCGGCCGCAGCTCGGCGACGGCCCGCACCTGCGCGGACAGGGCCTCCGGCGTCGCCGCCGACACCACCCACGGCACCTCCGGTCCGGCCGCCTCTGACGGCGACGGGGCTGGCGGTGGCGCCTCCACGATCACGTGCGCGTTCGTCCCGCTCATCCCGAACGCCGACACACCCGCCCGCCGGGTCTCCCCCGACCAGGGCACCTCGTCGGTCACCAACCGCACCGCACCCGCCGACCAGTCCACCGCCGACGACGGCGCATCCACGTGCACCGTCCGCGGCAGAACACCATGGCCCATGGCGAGGACCATCTTCATCAGCCCGGCAACCCCGGCCGCCGCCTGCGTATGACCCAGATTCGACTTCACCGACCCCAACCACAACGGCCGATCCCGACCCCGCCCATACGCGGCGATCACCGCCCCCGCCTCGATCGGATCACCCAACCGCGTCCCCGTACCGTGCGCCTCCACCACATCCACATCCGCCGGAGACAAACCCGCATCCGCCAACGCCGCCGCGATCACCCGCTCCTGCGCCGGACCACTCGGCGCCGTCAACCCGTTCGACGCACCGTCCTGATTCACCGCCGAACCCCGCACCACAGCGAGGACCGGGTGGCCGTGGCGGCGAGCGTCGGACAACCGCTCCACCACCAACCAACCCACACCCTCCGACCAACCGGTGCCGTCCGCCGTTTCCGCGAACGCCTTGCACCGGCCGTCGGCGGCCAGACCACCCTGACGGCTGAACTCCACGAAGACGTCAGGGGTCGCCATCACCGCGACGCCGCCGGCCAGCGCCAGGTCGCACTCGCCGCGCCGGAGCGCCTGACTCGCCAGGTGCAGCGCGACCAGCGACGACGAACACGCGGTGTCGACGGTCAGTGCCGGACCCTGCAAGCCGAGGACGTACGACACGCGTCCGGAGAAGACGCTCGTGGCGCTGCCGGTGAGCTGGTAGCCCTTCACCTCGGCGGGCACGGCGACGGCCGCGCTGCCGTACCCCTGGGGCGCGGCGCCGACGAACACCCCGGTACGGCTGCCGCGCAGCGACCTCGGATCGATCCCGGCCCGCTCGAACGCCTCCCACGACGTCTCCAACAGCAACCGCTGCTGCGGATCCATCGCCACCGCCTCGCGCGGACTGATCCCGAAGAACCCCGCGTCGAAATCGGCCGCCCCCTCCAGGAACCCGCCCACCCGCACGTCGCTGCGCGCGGCGCGGTCCGGGTCCCAGCCCCGGTCCTGCGGGAACGGCCCGCGCACGTCGCCGCCCTCGCGGACCAGCCGCCACAGGTCCTCCGGCGCGGAGACCCCGCCCGGGTACCGGCAGGACATGGCGACAATCGCGATCGGCTCGGTGGGGTCCGAGTGCGCCACCGGTACGGCGTCGGTGACCTCGTCGTCGAGCCGGGCGGCGAGCGCCGCCGCCAGCGCGGCCGGGGTGGGGTGGTCGAAGACGACGGTGACGGGCAACGGCAGGCCGGTCCGCTCCTGCACCAACCGGCGGAGCTCCACTGCGGTCAGCGAGTCGAAGCCCAGGTCGCTGAAGGCGCGGTCGGCCTCGATGGCGTCGGTCGTGTCGTGTCCGAGGACGGCCGCCGCGTGCTCGCGGACCATGTCGAGCAGGAACCGGTCGCGGTGCGCGGTCGGTATCGGTGTCGGGTGGGTCGTGCTCGTCGTGGCCGGCTCGACCAGGTCGGCGAGCAGGGGGCGGGGGCGGGCGGCGGCGAAGGTGGCGGCGAACGTGTCCCAGTCGACGTCGGCCACCGCGCAGGTGGTCTCGTCGTCGGCGAGCACCCGCCGGAGCGCGGCCAGCGCGTCGGCCGGGCTGAGCGCCGCCACTCCGCGGCGACGCAGGCGTTCGGTGGACGCCTCGTCCGCCATGCCGCCGCCCGACCAGGGGCCCCAGGCGACGGACGTGGCGGTCAGTCCCCGGGCCCGGCGGCGCTCGGCGACGGCGTCCAACGCGGCGTTGGCGGCGGCGTACGCGGCCTGCCCGCCGCTGCCCCACACTCCCGCGACGGACGAGAACAGCACGAACGCGTCGAGCGGGGTGTCGGCGAGCAGGTCGTCGAGGTGTTCGGCCCCGGCCACCTTCGCGGCGGCCACCTCGTGCAGGTCGGCGACGTCGGTGTCGCGCAGCGGGGCTTCCCGCACGATGCCGGCGGTGTGCACGACGGCGCTCAGCGGCTCGTCGGCCGGCACCGACGCGAGGAGCCCGGCGACCGCCTCCCGGTCGGCCAGGTCGCAGGCGGCGACGGTGACCCGGGCACCGAGCGCGGTGAGGTCCGCGCGCAGTTCGGCGACGCCGGGCGCGTCCTCGCCCCGACGGGAGGCGAGCAGCAGGTGCGCCGCCCCGGCGCGGGCCAGCCACCGGGCGACGTGGCCGCCGAGCGCCCCGGTGCCGCCGGTGATCAGCACGGTGCCGCGCGGCTGCCAGACCGGTCGCGCCACACCCGCCGTGGTGGCGCGCTCCAGACGCCGGGCGAAGCCGCCGGTCTCGCGTACGGCGATCTGGTCCTCGTCGCCGGCCCCGCCACCCAGGATGCCCAGCAACCGGTCGAGCGCGGCGCGGTCCGGGCGCTCCGGCAGATCGACGAGGCCGCCCCAGAGACCCGGGTGCTCCAGGGCGAACACCCGGCCGAGGCCCCACACGGCGGCGGCGCGCGGCTCCGGCGGCGCGTCGCCGTCGACGACGCGGACCGCTCGGCGGGTCACCACCCAGAGCGGGGTGTCGAGGTCCGCCGTGGCGAGCGCGCGCATCGCGGCCAGCGTGCCGTCGGGCGGAAGCAGGCTGAGCACCCCGGCGACGGGCCCGGCGGCGGCCAGCCGGGCCGGTCCGGGCACCTCCGTCGCGGCCAGCACACCGATGCCTTCGGCAACCATGAGGTCCACCAGCGGGTCCGCGCGGTCCTGAAGGACCAGCCAGGTGCCCGCCGGCCGGATCGGCGTCGGCTCCGGCAGCGCCCGCCAGCCGACCCGGTACCGCCGGCCGGCCACCGCGTCGGCGGACCCGCCGCCCGCGCCCGGCCAGAAGCGGCGACGCTGGAAGGCGTACGTGGGCAGCGCCGTCCGACGCGCGCCGGTGCCCGCGAACAACGCGGACCAGTCCACGGGTACGCCGTTGACGTGCAGGTGGCCGACGGCGCCCAGCAGCGCGGGCACCTCGGGTCGCTGATCGCGCAGCACCGGCACCCCGGCCACGCCGACGCACTGCTCGACGAGGCCGGACAGCACGCCGTCCGGCCCGAGTTCCAGGTAGGTCGTCGCCCCGTCGGCGTGCAGCCGGCGTACGGCGTCGAGGAACCGCACCGGCTCGCGGAGCTGGCGTACCCAGTGATCCGGGTCGGTGGCCTGCTCGGCGGTGAGCGGCGCACCGGTGACTGTGGACACCAGCGGGATGTCCGGCGGCGCGTACCGGAGGCTCGCGGCGACCCGGCGGTAGTCGTCGAGCACGGCGTCCAGGTGCGGCGAGTGGAACGCGTGGCTGACCCGCAGCGCCCGGACCTTGCGGCCCATCTCCCGCAGGTGGGTGGTGATCCGCTGGACGTGGTCCGGGTCGCCGGAGACGACGCAGGCGTGGGGCGCGTTGACGGCGGCGAGCCCCACGGCGGTGTCGTGGCCGTCCAGCAGCGGCAGCACCTCCTCGACGGTGGCCTCGACGGCGGTCATCGCCCCGGGGCGGCGCACCGCCTGGATGAGCCGGCCGCGCGCGGCCACCAGCGCGGTGGCGTCGTCGAGGTCGAGCACACCGGCGACGTGGGCGGCGGCCAGCTCGCCGATGGAGTGCCCGGTGACCCGGGCCGGCCGGACACCCCAGCTCTCCAGGAGCCGGAACTGGGCGACCTCCACGGCGAACAGGGCGGGTTGGGCGAACTCGGTGCGGTCGAGCGCCACGGGATCATCGCGCAGCACGTCGCGGATCGGACGGTCGAGGTGCCGGTCCAGCCGGTCGCAGACCGCGTCGAACGACTCGGCGTACGCGCCGAACGCGTCGTACAGCGCGAGGCCCATGCCGGCGCGCTGGCTGCCCTGACCGGTGAACAGGTAGGCGAGCCCGTCGTCCCCGCCGGCCGGTACGCCCCGGACGAGTCGCGCGGAGGGCCTGTCGTCGGCGAGGGCGTCGAGCCCGCGGAGCAGTTCGTCGCGGTCGGCGGCCACGACGACGGCGCGATGGTCGAGCGCGGCCCTGGTGGTGGCCAGCGAGTACGCCACGTCGACGTCGGCGACGGCCGGCTCGGCGCGCAGCGCGACGCGCAACCGGTCGGCCTGCGCCCGCAGCGCCGCACCGCTCTGCCCGGCGAGGGGGAACGGCAGCGCCGCCGGCGCCGACCGGGAAGAGGCCTCAGGGACCTCCACGTCGGCCGGTGGCGCTTCCAGGACGGCGTGGGCGTTGGTGCCGCTGATGCCGAACGCGGAGATGCCGAACCGGCGCGGCTCCCCGTCGCGCGGCTGCCACGGCGTCGGCTCGGTGAGCAGCCGTACCGCGCCGGCGGACCAGTCCACGTGCGGCGTCGGCGCGTCCACGTGCAGCGTCGGCGGCAGGACGCCGTGTCGCAGCGCCTCCACCATCTTGATCAGGCCCGCCACGCCGGCCGCCGCCTGGGTGTGGCCGAGGTTCGACTTGACCGATCCGAGCCAGAGCGGGCGTTCCCGATCCTGCCCGTACGTCGCCAGCAGAGCCTGCGCCTCGATCGGGTCGCCGAGTGTGGTGCCGGTGCCGTGTGCCTCCACGGCGTCGACCTGGCCGGCGCTCAGGCCGGCGTCGGCCAGCGCCTGCCGGATGACGCGCTGCTGCGCGGGGCCGTTCGGGGCGGTCAGGCCGTTGCTGGCGCCGTCGGAGTTGACAGCGCTGCCGCGCAGCACGGCGAGCACCGGGTGCCCGTGCCGGCGCGCGTCGGAGAGTCGTTCGAGCAGCACCAGGCCCGCGCCCTCGCCCCAGCCCGTCCCGTCCGCGCCGGCCGCGAACGGCTTGCAGCGGCCGTCCGGGGCGAGGCCGCGTTGGCGGCTGAACTCGACGAACAGCGCCGGGGTCGACATGACGGTGACCGCGCCGGCGAGCGCGAGGTCGCATTCGCCCCGGCGCAGCGCCTGCGCGGCCAGGTGCACCGCGACGAGAGCGGACGAGCAGGCGGTGTCGACGGTGAGGGCGGGGCCCTCGAGCCCGAGGGCGTACGCGATGCGGCCGGAGAAGACGCTCGCCGCGCTGCCGGTGACCAGGTAGCCCTCACCGCCGCTCGCGGCCTCGGTGCCGGCGAGCACCGTCGGGTAGTCCTGGCCGTTGGTGCCCGCGAACACGCCGGTCCGGCTGCCGCGCAGCGTCGACGGGTCGATGCCGGCCCGCTCGGTCGCCTCCCAGGCGAGTTCCAGCAGCAGGCGTTGCTGCGGGTCCATGGCCAGCGCCTCGCGTGGGCTGATCGAGAAGAACGCCGCGTCGAATCCCGCCGCGTCGCGCAGGAACGCGCCCTCGCGGGCGTACGAGGTGCCCCGGTGTGCCGGGTCCGGGTCGTACAGGTCGTCGCGCCAGCCCCGGTCGTCGGGGAACGCGCCGACGGTGTCGTCGCCGGCGAGCACCGTACGCCAGAGGTCCTCGGGGTTGTCGATGTCGCCCGGGAAGCGGCAGCTCGCCGCCACCAGCACCACCGGATCGCCGTCGTGGCCGCCGGTCTGCGTCACGACGGCGGCCGGGGCGGCGTCGCCGAACAGCTCGCCGTGCAGCCGGTTCGCCAGCGCGCGGGGCGTCGGCTCGTCGAAGACGACGGTGACGGGCAGCCGCAGCCCGGTGGCCGCACCGAGCCGGTTGCGGATCTCCACGCCGGTGAGCGAGTCGAAGCCGAGGTCCTTGAACGAGCGGTCGGCGCGGACCTGGTCCGGCCCGGTGTGCCCGAGCGTGGCCGCCACGTGCCCGCGGACCAGGTCGAGCAGCGCGCGCCGGCGGTCCGGGGCGGCGACGGCGGTGAGCGGGGCCGGCTGCGCCCGGCGGGCCTCGGCGGCGCGGATGACGCGCACCTCGGGCACGGCGTGCAGCAGCGGCCGGACCCGGGAGGCGGTGAACGCCAGGTACAACCGGTCCCACTCGACGTCCACCACGGCGACCGAGGGGACGCCGGCCTCGACCGCCCGGCGCATGCCCTCCAGGGCGGTCTCCGGCGGCATCTGCGGCAGGCCGTGCCGGCGCAGCAGGTCCTCCACCCCGGCCTGGGCGGCCATCCCGCCGCCGGCCCAGGCGCCCCAGGCGATCGACGTGGCCGGCAGGCCGGCGGCGCGCCGACGCTCGGCGAGGGCGTCGAGGAAGGCGTTGCCGGGGGCGTAACCGGCCTGCCCGGGTACGCCGAGCGTGCCGGCGATCGAGGAGAACAGCACGAACGCCTGGAGGTCGAGGTGCCGGGTGAGGTCGTCGAGGTGGACGGCGGCGGTGGCCTTCGCGGCCAGCGCGGTGCCGAGCTGGTCCGGGCGCAGCTCCCGCACCGTGGCGTCGTCCAGCGCGGCGGCGGTGTGCACCACTGCGGTGGGCGGGTGCGCGGCGACGATCGCGGCGAGCCGCTCGCGGTCGGCGACGTCGCAGGACAGCACAGTGACCTGGGCGCCGAGCGCGGCGAGGTCGGACCGGAGCTGGTCGACGCCGGGCGCGTCCGGTCCCCGACGGCTGAGCAGCACCAGGTGCGCGGCGCCGTGCCGGGCGGCCCAGCGGGCGACGTGCGCGCCGAGCGCGCCGGTGCCGCCGGTGACCAGCACGGTGCCGGACGGTTGCCAGGGCGTGCGCGGGGTGGGGTCGGCGGGCTCGGGCACCAGCCGACGCAGCAGGACGGCGTGCGGGCGGATCGCTACCTGGTCCTCGCCGTCGCGACCGGTCAGCACCGCGGCGAGCCGGTCGCCGGCCGGGGCGTCGATCTCGTCGGGCAGGTCGACGAGGCCACCCCAGCGGTCGCCGTGCTCCAGGCCGACGACCCGGCCCAGACCCCAGATCATGGACTGGACCGGCGCGTCGAGGGGGTCGCCGGTGCCGGTGGACACCGCGGAGCGGGTGGCCAGCCAGAGCGGGGCGCCGATCTCGGTGACGCCGAGCGCCTGGGTCAGCGCCAGCGTGGCGGCCAGGCCGTTGGGCACGTCCGGGTGCGCCGGGTGCGGGCTCTCGTCGTACCCCAGGAGGGAGAGCACCCCGGCGATCGGCCCGGCGGCGGCGGCCTCGCGCAGGCCGGCGATGAGGTCGTCGCCGGCGGCGACGGCGAGGTGCCGGATCGCGGCGCCGTGCCGGGTCAGCGTCGGCGTGAGGTCGGGGTGCGGCGCGTCGGTGGGGGTGACGAGCAGCCAGGTGCCGCGCAGCGCGGCGTCCGGCAGTGTGGTCGGGTGCCAGGCGATCCGGTACCGCCCGGGGCCGCCGGTGGCCGGGGCGGCGGGCGCCTCCAGCCAGTGGCGGCGGCGTTGGAAGGGGTACGTGGGCAGCTCGACGGGCACCGGCCGGTGCGGCGCGTAGCGGCGGGCCCAGTCGACAGGTACGCCGGCGGTCCAGGCGCGGGCCAGGGCGGTGTCCAGGTCGTGCTGGTCGCGGCGCAGGGTGCCGAGGGTGAGGCCGAGTACGGGGTGTGGGCTGACCTCGATGAGTGTGTCCATCTCCGCGACAGCGTCGGCGAAGCGGACGGTCTGCCGTAGGTTGCGGTACCAGTAGGCGGCATCGAGGCCGGTGGTGTCGAACCGCTCGCCGGTGACCGTGGAATAGAACGGCACCCGCGCGGGCCGCGGCGCGATGTCCGCCAGCGCGGTCAGGATCTCCTCGCGGACGGCCTCGACGTGCGGCGAGTGCGACGCGTAGTCCACGGCGATCCGCCTCGCGCGCGGCTCGGCCGCCAGGAACCGCTGCACCGCGTCGGCGTCACCGGACAGGATCGTCGAGTCCGGACCGTTGAGCGCCGCCACCGACAGCTCACCCGGATCGGGATCGGCGAACGGCACCGACACCATGCCACCCCGACCCGCGATGGTCCGCAACGCCCGACTCCGCAACGCCACCACCCGCGCCGCGTCGTCCAACGACAACGCGCCCGCCACGTACGCGGCGGCGATCTCCCCCTGCGAGTGCCCAACGACCGCCGACGGCTCGACGCCATAGGAGCGCCACAACGCAGCGAGGGACACCATCACCGCGAACAACGCGGGCTGCACCACGTCCACCCGATCCAGCGGCCCCGCCAGCACCTCCCGCAACGACCACCCCGTGTGCGGACGCAACGCCTCCGCACACGCCTCCATCGACGCGGCGAACACCGGCGCGGTATCCCACAGCTCCAGACCCATGCCGGTCCACTGCGAACCCTGACCCGGGAAGACGAAGACCGGTCGTGCCACCGCCTCCGCGGTGCCGTGGACCAGGCCCGGGTGCTCCCGTCCGGCGATCAGCGCGGCCAGGGCATCGTCGTCCGCGACGACAGCGCGGTGCGCGAACGCGGTCCGGGCCGCCAGCGCCGCACCGACGTCGACAGGTCGGTGACCGGTCACCGACCGCAGCCGTACGGCCTGGTCGCGCAGCGCCTCCGCGGAGTGTCCGGAGAGGACCCACGGCACCTGCGGCCCCGGGTCGTCGGGGGCGACGGTGTCCGGCTCGACCCCCTCGACGATGACGTGCGCGTTGGTGCCGCTCACCCCGAACGACGACACGCCGGCCCGGCGTGGGCGCTCCCGCGCCGGCCACGGCTCGGCCCGCTCCAGCAGCGACACGGTGCCGGCGGACCAGTCCACGTGCGGGCTGGGCGCGTCCACGTGCAGGGTGCGGGGCAGCATGCCGTGCCGCATCGCGAGCACCATCTTGATCACCCCGGCGACGCCGGAGGCGGCCTGGGTGTGCCCGATGTTCGACTTCACCGAGCCGAGCCGCAGCGGACGCGCGCGACGCTCGCCGTACGCGGCGATCACCGCCTGCGCCTCGATCGGGTCGCCGAGGGTGGTGCCGGTGCCGTGCGCCTCCACCGCGTCCACGTCCGCCGGCGTCAACCCGGCCGCGTCCAGGGCGGCCCGGATGACCCGCTGCTGGGCCGGCCCGCTCGGCGCGCTCAACCCGTTCGACGCGCCGTCCTGATTGACCGCCGAGCCGCGTAGCACCGCCAGCACCGGGTGCCCGAGCCGGCGCGCGTCGCTCAGCCGCTCCAGCAGCAGCACGCCGGCGCCCTCGGACCATCCCGTCCCGTCGGCCGCCGCCGCGAACGGCTTGCACCGACCGTCGGCGGAGAGCCCGCCCTGGCGGCTGAACTCCACGAACGTGGTCGGGGTGGCCATCACCGCGACGCCACCGGCCAGCGCCATCGCGCACTCGCCGCGCCGCAGCGACTCCGCCGCCAGGTGCAGCGCCACCAGCGACGACGAACAGGCGGTGTCGACGGTGACGGCCGGACCCTGGAAACCGAAGGTGTACGCGACCCGCCCGGACAGCACGCTGCCGGTGTTGCCGGTCAGCAGGTGCCCCTCGTAGCCCTCCGGCGCGGTGGCGAACCGGCCGGCGTAGTCGTGGTACATGGCACCGGCGAACACCCCGACCTGCTGGCCGTGCAGCGCACGGGGGTCGAGGCCGGCCCGTTCGAAGGTCTCCCAGGAGATCTCCAGCAGCAGCCGTTGCTGCGGGTCCATCGCTGTCGCCTCACGCGGGCTGATGCCGAAGAACTCGGCGTCGAAGTCGGCGACGTCGTACAGGAAACCGCCGTGCCGGGTGTACGAGTGCCCGGCGCGTGCCGGGTCCGGGTCGTAGAGGCGTTCGTCCCAGCCGCGATCGGCGGGGAACACGGAGATGGCGTCGGTCTCGGTGGCGACGAGCCGCCACAGGTCCTCGGGCGAGCGCACGTCGCCGGGGTAGCGGCAACCCATGGCGACGATGGCGATCGGCTCGTCGACGGCCCGGTCGGCGACGGGGGCGGCGACGACGGCAGCCCTGCCGGCGAGCAGGCCGTCGAGGTGGCCGGCGAGCGCGGAGACCGTGGGGTGGTCGAAGACCAGCGTCGCGGGCAGTCGCAGGCCGACGGCGGCGGCGAGCTGGTTGCGCAGTTCCAGGGCGGTGAGCGATTCGAACCCGAGCGCCTTGAACGGGCGGTCCTCGTCGATCGGGTGGTCGGCAGGGTGCCCGAGGACGGTGGCGACGGCCCGCCGTACGACAGCGCGCAGGGCGTCGCCACGCTCGGCGACCGGCAGGTGACGCAGCCGCCGGGACGGGCGGGACGTCGGCGCGGCGCGGTCCAGGCGGGCCGGTACGGCCACCGCGACGTCCAGGGCGCAGGCCCGGTCGAGCAGGTCCAGGCCCTCCTCGGTGTCGAGCGGCAGCAGGCCGTTGCGGGCCAGCCGACGCCTGTCCACGTCGCTCAGGTCGCCGGTCATCCCGCTGCGCTCGGCCCACAGGCCCCAGGCAAGCGACAGCGCGGGCCGTCCGGCGGCACGCCGGTGCTGGGCGAGGGCGTCGAGGAACGTGTTCGCCGCCGCGTACCCGGCCTGGCCGGGGCCGCCGATGACGCCGAGCACCGAGGAGAACAGCCAGAAGGCCCGCAGGTCCGCGTCGGTGGTCAGCTCGTGCAGGTGGACCGCGGCGTCGAGCTTGGGCCGCAGTACCGTCGCGACCCGTTCCGGGGTGAGCGACCCGATCACCCCGTCGTCGAGGACGCCGGCCAGGTGCACGACAGCGGTCAGCGGGTGGTCGGCCGGGATGGTGGCCACCGCCGCGGCGAGGGCGTCCCGGTCGCTGACGTCGCAGGCGACGAACCGGGCATCCGCACCGAGGTCGGCGAGTTCGCCGGCCAGGTCGGCGACGTATCCGCGCCGGCTGAGCAGCAGCAGGTGGCGGACACCACGGGTGGTCACCAGGTGCCGGGCGACAAGCCGGCCGAGGGTGCCGGTCGCGCCGGTGATCAGGACGGTGCCGTCCGGATCGAGGGCGGGCGGCGTCGCATCCACCGGCGGCATCGCCGGCACGAGCCGCGGCACGTACGCGGCGCCGGCGCGGACTGCCACCTGCGGCTCGCCGGGCGGCAACGCGGCCGGCAGGTCCGCGCCGGGTTCCAGGTCGAGCAGCACGAACCGGTCCGGGTTCTCGCTCTGCGCGGACCGGATGAGGCCCCACACCCCGGCGGCGGCCAGCCCGGACACGGCGTCCGCGTCGGTGACGGCCACCGCGCCGCGCGTGACGACCACCAGCGGGCCGCCGTCGCCGGCCAGGTGTTCCTGCGCGAGCCGCAGCGCGTCCACGACGGCGGCGTGGGCGGCGGTGGCCAGGTCCGCGCCGGCCGGCCTGTCGACCGCCACGACCTTCGTTCCGGGTACGCCGTCCGGCGGCAGCGGCACAGCGGTCCACTCGATCCGGTGCAGCGCGTTGGTGACCGCGCCGAGTTGGGCGGGGGTGACCGGGCGGGCGCGCATCGCCGCGACTGTCAGCACCGGTTCGCCGTCGTCGTCGAAGAACGTCAGCCCCACCGCGTCCGGTCCCGCCGGCGTGACGCGTACGCGTAGGCCGTGGGTGGGCGTGGCCGCGTGTCGGGTCACCCCGGTCCAGGTGAACGGGAGCCAGGTGCGCCCGGCGAGCGAAAACGGGCCGAGCCCGAGCGCGTGCAGGGCGCCGTCGAGCAGCGCGGACGTCGCGGCAGCGGTGTCGGCGGCGGACTCGACAGCGGCGTACAGCTCGTCGCCGTGCCGCCACACCGCCCGCAGCGTCCGGAACGCCGGTCCGTAGTCGAACCCGTCGTCGGCCAGGTCGTCGTACCGCCCGTCCAGGTCGACGGCGACGGCGCCCGGGGGCGGCCACGCGGCGAGCGGTGCCGGCGGCGGGTCGGCGGGGCCGGTTGCGACGCTGCCCTGGGCGTGTCGGGTCCACGGCTCGTCGGCACCGGCGCGGGAGTGCACCTCCAGCGAGCGCCGGCCGTCCGCGTCGGCGGCGGCAACGGCGACCTGGACCTGCACCGGGACGCCGGGCGGCAGGCGCAGCGGCGCTTCGAGGGCCAGCTCGGCGACGGTGTCTCCGCCGGCGGCGTGCACTGCGAGTTCGAGCAGCGCGGTGCCGGGCAACAGGACGGTGCCCAGGACGGCGTGGTCGGCGAGCCACCGGTGGTCGTCGGTGCGGAGCCGGGCGGTGCAGAGGCGTCCGCCGCCGGGCAGGTCGATCACCGCGTCGAGCAGCGGATGGCCGGTGTCCGGGTTGCCGCCGCGGCGCCGGGTCGACCAGTAGCGCCGCCGCTGGAACGGGTAGGTGGGCAGCTCGACGCGGCGCGGGCGGTGTGGCGCGTACACGGTGGCCCAGTCGACCGGCGCGCCGTGGGTCCAGGCGCGGGCCAGGGCGGTGCGCATGTCGTGCTGGTCGCGGCGCAGGGTGCCGAGGGTGAGGCCGAGTACGGGGTGCGGGCTGACCTCGACCAGCATCCCGGGCAGCGCGGTGGTCGCGTCGGCGAACCGGACGGTCTGCCGCAGGTTGCGGTACCAGTAGGCGGCGTCGAGGCCGGTGGTGTCGAACCGCTCGCCGGTGACCGTGGAACAGAACGGCACCCGCGCGGGCCGCGGCGCGATGTCCGCCAGCGCGGTCAGGATCTCCTCGCGGACGGCCTCGACGTGCGGCGAGTGCGACGCGTAGTCCACGGCGATCCGCCTCGCGCGCGGCTCGGCCGCCAGGAACCGCTGCACCGCGTCGGCGTCACCGGACAGGATCGTCGAGTCCGGGCCGTTGATGGCCGCGACGGACAGCTCACCCGGATCGGGATCGGCGAACGGCACCGACACCATGCCACCCCGACCCGCGATGGCCCGCAACGCCCGACTCCGCAACGCCACCACCCGCGCCGCGTCATCCAACGACAACGCGCCCGCCACGTACGCCGCGGCGATCTCCCCCTGCGAATGCCCCACCACCGCCGACGGCTCGACGCCATAGGACCGCCACAACGCGGCCAGCGACACCATCACCGCGAACAACGCGGGCTGCACCACGTCCACCCGATCCAGCGGCCCCGCCAACACCTCCCGCAACGACCAACCCGTGTACGGCTTCAGCGCCTCCGCACACGCCTCCATCGACGCGGCGAACACCGGCGCGGTATCCCACAACTGAAGGCCCATCCCGGTCCACTGCGAACCCTGACCCGGGAACACGAACACCACCCGGCCGTCACCGGCGCGCTGGATCACGTCCTGGCCGACGACGGCGCGGTAGTCCAGCGCGGTACGGCCGACCGCCAGGGCGTGCGCGACGTCCACCCGCCGTAGTCCGGCGGGCACCGCGCCCAGGTCGTCGATCCGCGCGGCCACCGCCTGCGGGCTCGCGCCGGAGACGATCCACGGCGCGTCGAGATCCGTGGCCGAAGCGGCGTCGTTCGGATCGGTGTCGCCCGGCACGGCGTCGCCCGGCACGGCGTCGCCCGGCACGGTCGGGGCGGCTTCGATGATGACGTGGGCGTTGGTGCCGCTGATGCCGAACGACGACACCCCGGCGCGCCTCGGCCCCTCCCACGGCACCTCGCGGGTCAGCAGCGACACCGCGCCGGCGGTCCAGTCGACGTGCGGGGTGGGAGCGTCGACGTGCAAGGTGCGCGGCAGCACGCCGTGCCGCATCGCGAGCACCATCTTGATCACCCCGGCGACGCCGGCTGCCGCCTGCGTGTGCCCGATGTTCGACTTGAGCGACCCCAGCCACAGCGGCCGGTCCCGCCCCTGCCCGTACGCGGCGATCAGCGCCCGCGCCTCGATCGGGTCGCCCAGGGTGGTGCCGGTGCCGTGCGCCTCCACCGCGTCCACGTCCGACGCGGACAACCCGGCCGCGTCCAGCGCCGCCCGGATCACCCGCTGCTGGGCCGCGCCGTTGGGGGCGCTGAGCCCGTTGGACGCGCCGTCGGAGTTCACCGCCGAGCCCCGCAGCACCGCCAGCACCGGGTGCCCCCGCCGCCGCGCGTCGCTCAACCGCTCCAGCAGCAGCACACCGGCGCCCTCGGACCAGCCGGTCCCGTCGGCCGCCGCCGCGAACGGCTTACACCGACCGTCACCGGCCAGCCCACCCTGGCGGGCGAACTCCACGAACATCCCGGGCGTCGCCATCACCGCCGCGCCACCGGCCAGCGCGCTCGCGCACTCGCCGCGCCGCAGCGACTCGGCCGCCAGGTGCAGCGCCACCAGCGACGACGAGCAGGCGGTGTCCACCGTCAGCGCGGGCCCGTGCAGGCCGAGCGCGTACGCCACCCGGCCGGACGCCACACTGGGCGTGGTGCCGGTCAGCCGGTGCCCCTCGGTGCCCTCGGCCGGCTCGTCGAGCGCCGGCCCGTAACCGAGCGGGCTCAGGCCGAAGAACACCCCGGCGTCGCGGTCCGGGCGTGTCCCGGCGCGTTCGAACACCTCCCAGGACAGTTCGAGGAGCAGGCGTTGCTGCGGGTCCATCGCGACGGCCTCGCGGGGGCTGATGCCGAACAGCTCGGCGTCGAACCCGGCCGCGTCGACGAAGCCGCCCCGGCCCTCCCCCGGCCAGCCCCGGTCGGTGGGAAAGTCCCCGATGGCGTCGACACCGTCGGCGACCAGTCGCCACAGCTCGTCCGGCGCGGTCACCCCGCCCGGATAGCGGCAGGCCATGGCGACGATCGCGATCGGCTCCCCGTGCGCGGCGACCGGAGGCTCGCTCGCGACGGGTGTCGCGGCGGTCCGGGTCGCGTCCTCCGTCGGCGTGGACGGCTGCCCGTTCGCCGTCGACAGGGCGGCCCGCAGATGGTGGGCCAGGCGCTCCGGCGTGCTGTGGTCGAACAGGTCGGCGCTGGTGAGGGTGACTCCGGTCGCACCGGTCAGCCGGGCCGCCAGGTCGACCAGCAGGAGTGAGCCGAGCCCCAGGTCGTGGAAGGAGTCGCGGGCGCCCGGTTCCGGTACGCCCAGGGCGGCGATCTCGGCGCGGACCAGGTCCAGCGGGTCGCCGTCGAATCGCGCCTCGGGCGTCGGCGTGCCCGTGGTGGTGGGCTTCTCCCCGAGCCAGTACCGCTGCCGCTGGAAGGCGTAGGTGGGCAGGGAGACCCGCCGGGGTCGGTACGGCCGGAAGTAGGTGACCCAGTCGACGTCCTGTCCGGCGCAGTGCAGCGTGGCGAGCGCGGTGGTGACCGCCGTGCTGTCGTCGGTGTCGCGGCGCAGCAGCGGTACGACGGTGGCGTCCCGCCCGGCGAGGCACTCCCGGGCCATCGCGCTGAGGACGCCGTCCGGGCCGAGTTCGAGCAGGCGCGTGACGCCCGCGTCGTGCAGGGCGGCGACGCCGTCGGCGAAGCGCACGGTGTGCCGGGCCTGCCGCACCCAGTGGTCGGCGGTGAACGCGGTCACCACGGTGCCGGTGACGTTGGAGACGATCGGGATGACCGGCGGCGTGTAGGACAGCCTCCGCGCCACGTCGGCGAACCGCTCCAGCATCGACTCCAGCAGCGCGGAGTGGAACGCGTGGCTGACCGACAGGTCGCGGGTGCGGCGTCCGCGCTCGCGCAGCCGCGCCGCGACGCGGCCCACAGCAGCCCGGTCACCGGAGATGACGACGGCGCTGGGCCCGTTGACAGCGGCGAGCGCCACCCGACCGTCCTCCGCGCCGAGGAGGGCGGTGACCTCCTCCTCGGTGGCCTGTACGGCGGTCATGACGCCGCCGGTGGGCAGCTCCCCCATCAGCCGGCCGCGCGCCTCGACGAGCGTGGCGGCGTCGTCGAGGGTGAGCACGCCGGCGACGTGAGCGGCGGCGATCTCGCCGACCGAGTGGCCGAGCAGCAGGTCCGGGCGCAGCCCCCAGGACTCGGCGAGGTGGTACAGGGCCACCTCGACGGCGAACAGGGCCGGCTGGGTGACCTCGGTGCGGTCCAGCCGGGACGCCTCAGGCGCGGCGAAGATCTCGTCGCGCAGCGACCCGCCGGTGCGCGCGTCGAAGCGGGCGCAGACGTCGTCGAGGGCTGCGGCGTACACCGGGAACTCGTCGTACAGGCCGGCGGTCATGCCCGGTCGTTGCGCACCCTGCCCGGTGAAGAGGAAGGCCAGGTCTCCGCCGGAGGCGGTGCCGCGCCACACGCCGGGCGCCGTCGTACCGTCGGCCAGCGCGGTGAGCCCGGCGGTCATGGTGGGCCGGTCGGACCCGACGACGGCGGCCCGCTCCGGGAATGCCGTCCGGGTCACGGCGAGGCCGTGCCCCACGTCGGCGAGCCTCGCCTCCGGGTCCCGCTCCAGCCGGGACAGCAGGGACCGCGCCTGGTCCCGCAACGCCCCCGGGGTACGCGCGGAGAGCAGCCACGGCGCGATGCTCATGGACGGCAGGGCGTCGTCCGGCTCGGCGGTCGTCGACGGACCGGGCCCGACGAGCACGTGGCAGTTCGTGCCGCCGATGCCGAACGAGCTGACGCCGGCCAGGAACGGCCGCTGCCAGCCGGTGCGCTCGGTGACCACCCGCAGGTTGCGTGCGGCCAGCGGGGCGTCCGGCCTTTCGGCGGTGAAGTGGAGGCTGGGTGGCAGCTCGTCGTGCCGTATCGACAGCACCACCTTGAGCAGGCCGGCGATGCCGGCGGCGGCCTCCAGGTGACCGACGTTCGTCTTGACCGAGCCGACCAGCAGCGGCGACCCGGTGGACCGGCCGGCGGCGACGGCGGCCAACGCGGCCGCCTCGACCGGATCGCCCCGGCGGGTGCCGGTGCCGTGCAGCTCGACGTAGCCCAGCTCGGTCGGCTCGACTCCCGCCTGGGCGCAGGCGAGGCGGATGACCTCCTCCTGGGCCCGCGCCTCGGGGACGGTGAGCCCCGGCCCGCCGCCGTCGTTGTTGACAGCGCTGCCCCGGATGACGGCGCTCACCACGTCGCCGTCGGCGAGGGCGGCGGCGAGCGGCTTGAGCACCACCATCGCCCCGCCCTCGGCCCGGACGAAGCCGTTGGCGTCGGCGTCGAAGGCGCGGGAACGGCCGTCCGGCGACAGCGCGCCGGTGCGGGCCACGATGAGCGCGTTCTCGACGGTCACTGTCAGGTTGACACCGCCGGCCACCGCGACTGTCGACTCGCCCCGGCGCAGGCTCTCGCAGGCGAGGTGGACGGCGACGAGCGACGACGACTGTCCGGTGTCGACGACCATGCTGGGCCCGCGCAGTCCCAGGGCGTACGAGAGGCGATTGGCGATCATCGCGCGCTGCTGGCCGGTGAACGAGTGCGCGGTGATCGCGCCCCGGCCCTGGCGGTCGAGCAGCAGGGCGTAGTCGTTGCCGGTCGCGCCGAGGAAGACGCCGGTGTGCCCGGCTTCCAGGCGGGTGGGCACCAGGCCGGCGTCCTCCAGCGCCTCCCAGCCCAGCTCCAGGGCCAGCCGCTGCTGCGGGTCCATCGCCGTGGCCTCGTGCGCCGAGATGCCGAAGAACGCCGGGTCGAAGTGGTCGACCCGGTCCAGGAAGCCGCCGAAGCCGACCCCCCAGCCGTGCTCCGTCCAGCGGTCGGCCGGGGTGCGGTCGACAGCGCTGCGCCCGGCGGTGAGCAGACGCCACAGGGAATCGGGATCGGGCGCCTGCGGCAATCGGCAGGACGCCCCGATCACGGCGATTTCCATTGCGGAATTCATAGCGCGCGCTCAACTCTCCCGGCTCCGGGGTCGCGTCGATGTCACGCACCGTCGACCGACCTGGAGACGCATTGTCGCGAGTCTTTCGCGACCGGGAGAACCGAGTTCGAAAAATTACTCGCCTGGAGCGCCGCTGGTCAATTCATTTGTGTCCCTACCAATCCTGCGGGCCGCCCGCAAGCGCGCATCGAGAACCTCTATGCGCCATCCTGCGTTCCGGTGAGCCGTTCCAGCACCCGCAGCACACCGAGCGCGCCGTCCTCCCGCGCCAGGTGTCCGGCCACGTCGGCCGCGCGGCGGCGGTAGTCCGGCTTCGCGGTCGCCTCGGTGAGCGCCGCGGCCAGCCGGCCCGCGTCGAGCTTGCGGAACGGGATCGCCGTCGGCGCGACGCCCAGCCGTTCGAGCCGCTGCGCCCAGAACGGCTGGTCCACCATGAACGGCACCGGGACCGTGGGCACCCCGGCGCGCAGCCCGGCGCCGGCGGTCCCCGCTCCGGCGTGGTGCACCACCGCGGCCATCCGCGGGAACAGCCAGTCGTGCGGCACCTCGGAGACGGTGAAGATGTCGTCGCCGGCCGCCCGCAGACCGGCCCAACCGCTGTTCACCACCGCCCGCAGCCGGCTGGTCCGCAGCGCCTCGACGATCATCGCGGAGAGCGCGTCGGAGTCCTCGGCGGGCATGCTGCCGAATCCGATGTAGACCGGTGCGGGGCCGGCCGCGATGAAGTCGACAAGCTCGGCGTCGGGCTTGGCGTCCGGGTCGGGCGCCGGCCACCAGTAGCCCACGGTGTGGTTCCACTCCGGCCAGTCGGCGGGCTGTGGGACGACCACCGGGCTGTAGCCGTAACAGATCGGCCAGCGGTTCGCGTCGAGCTGGGCGAGCCAGGCGTCCGGCTTGAGCACCGGCAGGTCCAGTTCGGTGCGCAACCTGTCGACGACCGCGCGGAACGGCTTCTGCCCCACGCTGCGCAGCGACGCCGCCGCCTTGCGGTTGCCCCAACCGCCGAGCGAACGGGTGGTGACCGTCGGCGGCGGGAACTCCCGGGTCGGGGTCATCGGTTGCAGGTAGACCCCCATGCTCGGCAGACGGAGCCCCTCGGCGACGTGACCGCCGATCCACCCGGCCGGCGAGAGGAGCACGACGTCGGCCTGCCGCGCCGCCGCGAGCATCGCGTCCGCCATCGGGCGGGCATGCTCGGCCACCACCTTGTTGATCGCGAGCGTCACCTGGAGCGGACTGCTGGTGCCGCTCGCCACCAGCCGGGACGTCATCTCCTCCTGGGTGTCCAGCGGCAGCGCGTGGAATCCGAGCCCACGGCTGCGCACCAGCTTCTCGAAGAGCACGTGGGTCGCGATGGTGACCTCGTGGCCGGCCTCCCGCAGTCGCACGGCCAGGCCGGTGTACGGCGCGACGTCGCCGCGACTGCCGACTGCCATGATCACTATGCGCATCGGTCACTCCCAACGTTCTTCCCGCCGAAACAGGAACAGGAATTGCCTGAAACGTGCGAGACGGACCTTACCGCTTGCGAAAGGCATCGACCGCCCGGGCAAGCCCGGATCGCATTAGCGTCAGTTCCAACAAATTGCAGTCGACTTGCCGGACGACATCGGCCGCGCTAGACCCTCTCCTTTGGTGCGACCGGGCAGGGCGCAAAGACAGCCGGAACCGGCCGGGTACGCAACTGGTAGGAGATCGCGGCGATCACCAACGCCACACCGTAACCCGCGAACGAGATGGGCTGCGCAAACCCGACCAGCCCCAGGTCACCGTCGCCGTCCCCCCAGGACACCAGGCCGGACGCGAGCAGCAGCACGAAGACGGCGCTGCCCAGCCCGTACAGCACGAAGGTCGGGGCGATCAGCCACACGGGCACGATCGGCAGGAAGCGCGGCACGCGTCTGCCGGCCAAGGGCGGCGCCCACCAGGGAAAGACCTGACCCCATGGACTGACCAGGCCGAGCAGGAGGAAGATCGCCAGACCGATGGCGGCCCAGAAGGCTACCGCCGCGATGAGCTGCGGCTCGTACCCACCGGGCTCGATGCCCTGCACACCGAGCGCCCCGAGGGTGTGCAGACCCCCGTAGGGCAGCCAGGCGAGGCACCCCAGGTACGCGATCAGTTGCACCCGCCGCGACGCCGGGCGCGGATCCGGTGGCTCGGTGGCCACCGTCACCACCGCGTGCACGTGCCCGCAGCGGGCGCACAGCGTGGTCCGCCGCCAGGCGAGCGCCGTCGCCACGAAGAGCGCCCCGACGGCCGTCAGCGCGAGTCGCTCCCCGAACTGCAACCAGCCGGAATTGCCGTCGCGGTCGGTGATGGTGCCCTCCACGACGAGCTGGCTGAGGTCGAGAAGCAACCAACAACTGCCGGCCAGGCACAGCCCGGCGACGGTCCACACCACGACGGAGACGAGGCGGTGCGGTAGCCGCAGGCCCCACGGGCGGACGGTCGCGACAGCGAAGACGGCACCCACCAGCAGCACGACCGCGCCGGGGATCGCGACGCCGGGCAACCCGGCGAGAGCGTGCTGCCCGGCGAGGGCGCCGATCGCGACGGCGCCAGCGAGCGTTCCGGACACCGCTGTCGCGGCGAACGGGGCCCACCGGGGCCATTGCTGACGCGGGCTGAGCGGCGTCGCATCGCTCCGGGGCAACACATCTTCCACCATAGATCCGATCCTGCCGACGCGGGCTGTGAGCGAGCTGAGAAGCGGCATGGATGAGAGTTTTCTCATCAGGACGGTGTCGTACGCGACAAGAAGCGCGCCCTCGTCCAGAATGCCGCCCGCTTGTGGTCGGTCGCGACGCGCGTGAGCCGCACGATCGAAAGATTTGATCTCGGAGGCCCGGACAACTCGCCCAATGCGAGGCTCCTGCTGCCAGCGACCAGCACGCAATGGCGACACACGCGTTGCCCGCGGGCGACCGCAATGAACCCAGCGAATTCCGAGCAGGCCGGTGATGGTGCTCGTTCTACGCGGAATTCGCCGCCGTCGCCGACCCGGCACGAATTGACGGAGGTTGTCGATGAGCGATTCGGTACTCGATTCCGCGGTCTACGGACTCTTCGCGACGCAGGTCCTGCACCTCGCCGACAAGCACGGCGTCCTCGACGCGCTCTCGGCCGAGCAACCCCGCTCCGCGGCGGCCGTGGCCACGGCCGCGGGCGTGGACGCCGAGACCGTCGACCGGTTGCTCACCGTTCTCGCCGCGGTCGGCGTGCTCACCCGCGAGTCGGCCGGCTACCGGATGGTCGCGGCGTACACGCCGTATCTGCAGAGCGGCAGCCCGCAGCACCTGGGAACCTTCCTGAGCTATTTGGTGACGAGCACCGCCGAGAAGATCGGCAAGCTCGACGGGTACCTCGCGAAGGGCAAGGCGGCAGTGGACGCCGACGCCCCCGCGCCGTTCGAGACGATCTACCGGGACGAGGCGTCGACGGCGCACTTCCTGAGCGCGATGTGGCAGCTGACCTACAGCGTCTCGGAGGAGCTGGTGCGGCTCGCCGACCTCTCCGACACGCGACACCTGGTGGACGTCGGCGGCGCGAGCGGCGCCTTCGCCGTACAGGCCCTGGGTGCCAACCCCGGCCTCGCGGTGACCGTGTTCGACCTGCCCGAGGTCGGACCACACCTGCTCCGCACCCGGGACCGACACGGCCTGGGAGATCGGTTGCGGTTCGCCGCCGGTGACTTCTTCCGCGACCCCCTGCCGACGGGCGACTGCCTGCACTTCGGCTACATCCTCTCGGACTGGGACGACGACACCTGCGTGGCGCTGCTGCGCAAGGCGTACGAGGCGTGCGGCGACGGCGGACGGGTGTTGATCTCGGATCGGCTCTTCGACGCCGAGCGCGTCGGACCACTGTCCACGGCCGTGATGAACCTGTCCATGCACATCGAGACCGAGGGACGTCACCGCAGCGCTGACGAGTTCGGCGCACTGCTCACGGCGGCTGGGTTCACGCCCCGTGGCATCCGCCGCACCCGGCAGGACAAGCACCTGATCGTGGGCGAGCGCACGAGCTGAGGCCCGTCCTCGGCGTCGCCAGATCCGCACTCCGACGTTCCGCCTCGCCCCTGGCCCTGCGGCGGCCCGCTGCCGCCCGGCTCTGACCTGCCCGGGAGAAGACGATGGTCCTCAACGATCGCGTACGGCTGTCCGACAGGTGCGCCGAACTGGTGGCAGCACAGCACAAGGCCGGCCGTCTGGCGCTGACCGCCAGCCAGCGCCGCGAATTCGCGGCGCTGCACCGGACCGCGCTGGCCGACCCCGGTGGGTCGGAGGGCGAGGTGCTGTGGCTGCTCACCCGCTCGTTCGACGCCGACGACGAAATTCCCGAGTACTACCGTTACACCGATCTGCACGTCTACGGCTGGTTCCTGGAGGCGTACCCGAAGGACCGGCTGCACGGGGTTCTGCTGTCGCTGCACGCGACAGTGACCCGGTTGCTCGACATCGAGAGGGCCGGCGGTGTCGCGGGCGAGGAGCGTGAGGCGCGCCTGCTCGCCCTCATCGACACGATCGGTGACCTGCCCGTCGACGAGAACGGCCTGGTGCGCGGGGCCGAGGTCGTGGCGACGGCCACACAGGACCCGGAGGCGCGCCGGCGGATGTTCCTCCTCGTGGAGTGCTCCGGTTTCCCGATGTCCGACGATCACCACGAGCACATCTTCCTGCGGGCCGTGCACGCCTGCGAGGTCGCCTTCTTCGCCGTCCGGTGGATCGCCTGTCAGGCGATGACCGCTGTCGAACGCGAACCTCTGGGCGCCGTGCGCTGGGTCGAACTACTCGGTCGCTACGCGCAACTGATCAACCAGATCTTCCACGCCCTGCGCACGCTCACACCCGAGATGTTCCTGACGTTCCGTGACGCGACCGGGGCGGCCAGCGCCGTACAGTCGCTGAACTACCACCTGATGGAACTCGTGCTCTACGGCTACGACTCCCGCAAGGCCGAGGTCTACGAGCGTTTTCCGCACCTGGCCCGACTGCTCAGCACCGAGTCCCGTGAGCAGCGGTGCCTACGGGAGGCGGTACGCGACTCCGGTCTACGCCGGCTACAGGAGACCTACGCGCGCACCGACGCCACCCTGCTCACCTGGCGGGGACGGCACTACGGCTTCGGACGTCGCCACCTCGCGGACATCAAGGGGTCCGGTGGCACCGAGGGAGCGGGCTACCTGAAGCGTTTCGTCCACAAGGATGGTCCCGGCGTCGCGGGCGGGCCGACACCGCCGGCCGGGACCATGTTGGACTTCGTCTACCGCTGAGTGCCGCGGGAGCCGGTCCGGACACGAAGCGACCCCCTCCGGTGCACCTGGAGGGGGTCGCCGCACGATCGGTCGCCCACCGACGTCAGGACGCGGCCTCCATCGCGGCGACGAGGCTCTTGGGGCGCATGTCCGTCCAGTTCTGCTCGACGTACTCGAGACTCACCTGGCGCTTCGCGGGGCCGAACACCTGGTTCCAGCCCGCCGGCACCTCGGCGAACACCGGCCACAGCGAGTGCTGACCCTCATCGTTGACGAGAACAAGGTAGTCGGCCTCGTCGTCCTCGAACGGATTACTCACGCTTACCCTCCTCGGCCGTTCACCGCAGCCGCGGCGAACAGTTATGGCTGACCACGACTCGCCTGATGCTAAGCGGGCCGCACATCCGTCCGCCGCACCGTTTAGAAGAACCGAATAGGTCTCCCCGGCGCGCCGGCGGATGCGGCAGATTCGAACACTCCAGCGATCTTCCCGCGCAATACGAAGGGGTCGAGGTGTACGAAGGAAAACCGGCGTTGGTCTATCCGCGGCGGCGCCCGGAAGCGTCCCGGGTGTTCGTTTGTCTGAGCTTCTGCGGGGGCGGCACCTCGCCCATGCACGCGTGGAGCCGGGCCGTGCCCGACGACGTCGAGGTGGTGCTGGTGTGCTACCCCGGGCGGGAGTCCCGCTACGGGGAGCCGTACGCCGCGGACTGGGAGGAGCTCGCCAGCGAGGTGACCGAGGCGCTGGTGTCCTTCGTGCGCCGCCCGTACGTGCTCGTCGGTCACAGCATGGGCGGTTGGCTCGCCTTCGACGTGGCCGCACGGTTGCAGCGGTCCACCCGCCCGGGGCCGTACGGGCTCGTGGTGTCGGCGTCCGAGCCGCCGTCGGGCTGGGCCGACCAGCAGACCCGCCCCCCGTTCGTCACCGACACCGACGAGCAGCTGTTGGCCTGGATGCGCGACAGCGGTCAACTCTCCCCGGTGGTGCTCGCCGAACCGGACCTGCGCGACATGGCGGTGAGTCTGCTGCGGGCGGACCTGCGGGTGTCCGACAGCTACCGCTACGCGCCCGGCACCGTCCTCGACCTCGACATCAACGTACTCTTCGGGGCGGAGGACCCGGTGGCCGACCGGACGGCCGCGCACGGGTGGCGCGACCTGACACGCGGCCGGTGCCGGGTCACCGAACTGCCGGGCGGCCACTTCTACACGCCGGATGTCTGGGCCACGCTGCCCCGGTACATGACCGTCCCGTCGAGCCCCCGGTGACCCGGGCGGAGGCCGCCGCGACGGTCAGCCGATACCGGCGAGCCCTCGGGCGCTGTGCCGACCCCTGCCGCGCGAGACCAGCAGCGGATCCCACACCGCCGGCCGGTCCGGCAGCCGTGCGGGGTCGCCGAGCACGGTGCCGGCATGCACCTCGGGCAGCAGACGCCGCTCGAGGATCTGGCCCGCGCAGCTGATCCCACTGACCGCCACCCCGGTGATCCCGCTGCCGTAGCGGGTGTTGGCACCCACGACGAAGAGCCCGTCGACTGTCGTCCGGGTGTCGGGGCGCCCCGAGCCACCACCCCACTGCGCCATGCCGAACGGCGTGCCGGCGGTGGACAGCGTGTACCGCTCGTGCGTCAGCGGGGTGCCGAGTTCGACGTGTGCCAGGTCGTCCCGGAACGGTCCCAGGACGCGTTCGGCACTGTCGAGCATCTGCTCGGTCATCCGCTTCTTGCTCTCGAGGTAGGTGGGGTTGCGACGGTAGCGCGTGCCATGCGTCGGCCCCTCCTCGACACCCCAGGGGGCGTAGTCCGAGGGGCAGAGCGTCATCGCCTGGAAGTTGGTGTGGCCGGGTGGGCAGACCGCTGTGGAGTCCGGGTCCTTGTGCGACGCGAAGGACAGGAAGAGGAACGGGACGTCGTCCGGGCCCTCGGCCGCGAGCTGCTTGTAGTAGTCGTCGACGTCGACGTCGTACCACCAGACGTTGGCGTTGCGCCGCTGCGGCAGAGGGCGCTTGAGCCCCAGGTAGAGCGTCACGAACGGCATGCCCATGGTGGCCGCGCGGGTGCGCTTGACCACACCGGCGGGAAAGTGCTCCGGACCGACCAGTTCCAGCACGGTGCGACGGTAGTCCGCGTTGGATACCACGAGCGGGGCGCTGATGTGCTCCCGCTCGCCACGGATCCGGACGCCGGTGACCCTGCCACCCTCCACGACGATCTGCTCCACCCGGCACCGGGTACGCAGCTCGCCGCCGTTCGCCTCGATGACCTCCACCAGCGAAGCGGCGAGAACCTGACCGCCACCCTCCGGGTAGTAGGCGCCACGCAGGTAGTGGTCGGTCACCATGGCGTGGGTGCCGACGGTGGCCTGGGCCGGGCCCATTCCGTAATTCGGGGACTGAGCCGCGAGGATCGACCGGGCCGCCGCGGAGAGCGCGCAGTGGTCGAACAGCTCCGCCAACGAGCGGCGGGACCAGGCCACCGTGGCCGGGGTGGCGGCGATCAGCTCCTGGATGGCCATCTCGACCGGGGAGAGCAGGGTCTCGCGCATCTCGGCGCCCACGGCGGAGCAGATGTCCACGAAGGTGTTCAGTCCCGCGGCCTCCTCCGGCAGCGTGGCCACCAACCGCTCGCGGTACGCCTGCCACCCCGCTGGCATGTCCATCGTCAGGCCCGGCAGCTCGATCCGGTCGAAGCCGTCCTGGTCCATCTCCAGGAACCGCACCCGACCGCCGAGGCCGACCCCGGCGAGGATGGCTGGCAGCACCCCATCCGGCCCACAGTCGCCCAGGTAGTGCACACCCACGTCGAACTCGTAGGCGCGTCGACGCCGGAAGACGTGGCTGTTGCCACCCGCCACGTCGTGCTGCTCGGTGACGAGCACACGGCGGCCGTCGGCGGCCAGGTACGCGGCGCACACCAGGCCGCCGAGCCCCGCGCCGACGACGACGGCGTCCCACTGCTGTGCCGACATGTCACCCTCCTCCGGCGCCACGGACGCCACTCAGGCACACCCGCCGGCCGGGCCACCGTCGGCGCCGGGGGCGGAGAACGACGGCGCCGCCTCGTAGTCCCACCAGGGCGCGCCGACCTCGGTCAGCTCGACACCCCGTACGGCGGCCACCCAGGTGCGGAGACGGTCCAGGCCGAAGAACTTGTCCCGGCCGTACGCGAAGAAGGGCACCCCGAAGAGCCCGTCCTTCCAGGAGGCGCGCAGGCACTCCACGCCACGCTCGCGCAGCTGCGGATCGTCGCAGGCGGCAGCGAGCCGGTCACCGTCGAGACCCAACTCGTCGCCGATCTCGGCCACCGTCGTCCGCAGCGAGACGTCGCGACCCTCCTGCCAGCGCGCCCGGTACACCAGGTCGACGAAGTCGCGTCCCCTGCCGGCGTCGTCGGCGAGCAGATAGGCGAGGTGGGGAATCTCCCAGACCGGGTCCTTGTCGATCGGCCACGTGACGTCCCAACCCCGGGCCCTGGTCAACCGGCGTACGTCCTGCAGGATGTAGAAGTTCTTCGCCCTCGACATCGCCACGATCGGCAGTTCGATCTTCGCCGCGGTCAGCAGCGCGGTCGTCGTCTCGTCGGGCTCCCAGAACGGGACCCACTCGGCCGCGTCGGCCACGTCCGGGAAGTGTTCGGTCAGGTCCCGGTACGCCAGCCACGAGTACGGGCTGCGCAGCGAGAAGAAGAACCTCGGCCGCTTCTGGGTCTTCATTGTCGTCCTCTTCTGGTCGCGGGCTCTGCGGGGTGGCGCGTCACAGGGCGATACCGCCGTCGACGTGCAGGACGGCGCCGGTGACGTAGGAGGCACGGTCGGAGGCGAGGTAGGACACCAGGCCGGCGACGTCCTCGGCGGAGCCCATCCGGCCCAACGCGATGGACTGGCGGGCGCGTTCCTTGACCTTCTCGGCCAGGTCGGCGGTCATGTCGGTCTCGATGTATCCGGGCGCGACGGCGTTGACCCGGATGTTGTAGCGGCCGACCTCCTTGGCCAGCGCCTTGCTGAAGCCGATGATCCCCGCCTTGGCGGCGGCGTAGTTCGTCTGTGAGGCGTTGCCGTACACGCCCGCGACCGAGGACATCGTGACGATGCAGCCCGAGCGACGCTTCATCATGTCGAACGCCACGGCCCGGCAGACGTTGAAGACGCCGTTGAGGTTGACGTCGATCACCTCGCGCCACTGCTCGTCGCTCATCAGCGCCAACGCCCGGTCGCGGGTGATGCCCGCCGAGGTCACCGCCGCGGAGATGGGTCCCAGTTCGTCGTCGGTCTCGGCCACGAACGCCTTCACCGCCGCGGCGTCGGACACGTCGACCCGCCGGGACAACGTCCGGTGGCCCCGCTCCGACAGGAGCTTCTCCAACTCGCGCGCCGCCTCGTCGTCGCTGCGGTAGCAGAAGGCGACGGCGAAGCCGTCGGCGGCGAGAGCCTCCACCACCGCCCGGCCGATTCCCCGGGTGCCGCCGGTGACCAGGGCCACCCGGGACGCGTTCTCTGACATTGCGCTCCTCCGTTGTCGTTGCGGCGCGTCTCACCACGCTCCGTGGTTCACTCCGGCACGCGTAGTTGGTCCGCCGACCGGTAGGCCAGGACGCAGCGGCCGACGGTGACGACGACGTCGTCCCCCACCGAACTGCTGCCCTCGAAGAGCAGGGTCTCGCCGACGGCGCGGGACAGCACCACCTCGTGCCGGACCAGGTCACCCGGGTAGACCCGACTGTGGAACTCGACGCCGCTGAGCGAGCCGGCCAGCATCACCTGGTCGTCGCCGGCGCGCACCGCCTCGGCGCCGGAACCCGCCAGCAACCCCGCGGACTGCATCCAGGACTCGACGAGCAACGTCGCGGGGTACGCCAGTTCCGCCTCGCCGGCCCCGGCGTCGAGCCCCGCGTAGCAGGGCTCGTTACAGGTGACCGCCTTCGTCGCCACCAACCGACGTCCGGGCTCCACCTCCAGCACCCGGTCGACCAGCAGGATCGGGTACCGGTGCGGAAGCAGACGGCGGATCGCGACAGCGTCCAGCCCGGAACTCAGCACAGCTGCACCACCGCGCAACCGGCCGACCCGTCACTGTCCAGCGCGGTGATCACCGCGTGCCGTCCCTGTACGCCGGAGGTCCAGGTCGCCTCGGCCAGCACGGCCGCGAGCTGGAATCCGGCGCACGCGGCCCCGGTGTCGCCGACCGCTGCCAGGCAGTCGACACGGTACGGCTGGTGGCCGGCGAAGAGCTTGTCCAGGACCTCCCACTCGGTGGTGTCCGGACCCTGGGTCGAGGTGCCCGCCGCGATGGCCCACACGTCTTCCCCGAGGATTCCCGCGCGGTCCAGCGCCCGCCGTACACACAGCTCGACGGCCTGCGCGGGGGACCTGCCGTCGTGCGTGGCGAACTCGACGGCAACGAGCCGGGCCAGCTCGGCGCGGACCGGCGCGGCCGGATCGCCGCTGGCGCCGTCCGCGACCGCCCCGCCGGACCCCGCGTCCAACCGGAGCAACACGCAGCCCTCCCCCAGCGGCGGCGCGCCGTTGGTCAACGAACCCGCGCGCCACTCCCACCAGGCGCGGGCGGACGAGAACTCCTCGGCCGCGCCGCAGAGCACCGTGCGCGCGCGGTCCGCGGCGAGCAGTCGCCGCGCGTACATGAGCGCGGACAACGTCGACGTACGGCCGGCAGCCACCGTCGCGTTCGGGCCCCGCAGGCCGTAGCGCATCGCGCACTGGCCGGCCGAGGAGTTCATGATGGCGTTGGGAATGTGCGCGGTCTCGATGTAGAAGGGCTTCTCGTGGATCAGCGTGTCCCGCGTGATGTCCGACATGCTCTGCTGGCTGCCCGTGGTCGTGCCGAGCACCACCGCCACGCGCTCCCCCGGTGGGAGATCGCCGGCTCCGACCAGATGACCGGCCGCGACCACGGCCAGTCCGGTCAGCCGGTCCATTCCCCGGGTGCCGCGGCGGCCGAGCACGTCACGCTGGACGAAGTCCGGCACCATCCCCACGCTCTGCCCCGGCGGCACACCGTCGACGTCCCCCGGCGCGCTCAGCACCGGGCGGCCGGAGCGCAGCCCCGCCGCGAAGTCGCCGACGCCGATCCCGAAGGGCGACACGGCCGCCCACGCCGAGATGACCGGAGCGGGCACGGAAACTCTGCTCATCTCACTCCGTGCCCGTCCGGCTGCCTTCGAGCGCGCGCAGGACCCGGTCGTCGAAGTTCACCAACCGGCCCTCACGGCCGTTCTCGACCACGCCGTACGCGTGGGTGATCGTCCCGGTGGCGGTGTGCAGGAGGCGACCCTCGCGCAGCACGTAGCAGTCCATGGTGGAGGTGTAGAGAAGGTCCTTGAAGATCGATTCGACGGTGTAGACGGTGTAGAGCTCCTCCTCCATGACCGTCTCGTCGAGAATCCGCACGTGCGAGCGGGTCACGGCGGGAATCCAGTTCCGCTCGTCGAGCATCGGCTTGATCGACAGGCCGCGCGCCGCGAGGAAGCGGTCCACGACCTCCTCCATCTGCCGCAGGTAGCCCGACATCTGCACACGCTCGAAGAAGTGGCAGTAGAAGTAGGGCATCCGCCACTTCCAGCCGAACGCGTTGCGGCCCTCGGTCAGTCGGGCGATCACCGGGTCGTCGCTCACGCCCCGGTCCGTGCTGAGCTCCTGAGCCGTGGCGTGACCGACCGCCGGAGCGGCGTCGAACGACTCGGCCACCTGGTTGCCGATGTGGTCGGTGACGAACCGGCCGAGCTCCTCGGGGATCGGGTCCGGGTCGGTGACCCGGTCGTCGCGGCGCAGCACGGCGCGCGCCGTGGAGGTGACCGCCTTCTTCTCGGCGTCGTCCCGGACGACCCGGATCTGCACCTTGAACACGAACTCGGTGCTGTCGGACGGCGTGTGCGGCACGACCTCGACCGCCGCGATGTCGTCGACCAGCAGTGCGGTCTGCAGGCGGGTGTCCAGCTCCAGCAGGTCGAAGCCCAGGCCGTGCTCGTCGTAGAGCCGCCCGACCGGCGCGCCCGCCGCCCGAAAGTGCTCGATGATGCCCTGCTCGATGAGGTAGTTGACGTGCTTGAACCCGATGATCGTGCCGATGTTGGCACCCTCGTAACCAGGTCGGAGTTCGCTTGTGGTCGACGTTTCCAGCAGGTTCTTGACGACGCTGTCGGGCAGTTCCGCCACGGGTGGGGCCTCTCTCGTCATGCCGCGCCGGTCGGGCACGGGCTGGCTAGTACGACTGACATCAGGTGGCTGCGCAGAACGCCCGCGAACCAGTCCACGTCTTCGAGCATCGGGAAGTGACCGCAGCGCGCGCTGACGGCGAGCGAGCCCGAAGGCAGCGCGCCGGCGAGCCGCTCGGATTCCGGGGCTGAGTGATCCCGACCGCCCGCCACCACCAGCACGGGCATCCCCAACCCGTCGAGTCGCAACCAGGGGGTACGCAGGTAGGTGTCGGACACCCGCAGCCAGCCGTACGGTCCGACCTGGTCGCAGACCCGCTCCGCCATGGCGTGCACCATGTCGGGCGCGGTGCCGGGACGGGCCTGAACGGCGATGCCCTCGCGCATGACCCGCACGAAGTCGTCGTAGAGCGCCGGCACCGTGTCGCCACGGAACTCGGCGGGCGCTCCCCGGTAGAAGGGGGCGACCAGCACCAGTCCGCGGATCTGCTCCCGCAGGTCGCGACCGGCGTCCTCGGTCAACAACCGGAGCACCACGTTCGAGGTGAAGGAATGCGCCACCACGACGTCGAAGCCGCCGGGCACCGCGGTGAGGGCCTCTCGAACCGGCGACAGCAGATCGAGACTGTGCCCCCAGTCCGGTGGTCCGTCCGATCGCCACGGCAGGTCGGCGGTCCAGATCTCGCCGAGCAGTCCACGGTCCTGCGCCACCAGCCGGGACCAGACGCCGGAGTTGTTGGCCAGACCGTGCAGCAGCAGCATCCGGCCGTCGCGCCCCTCGTCGACACGGCCGTGCCGCACCACGACGGAGGGACGTCCCGGACCCGCGTGGGGCTTGTTCCCGACGACCATGGCTCCTCGCTCAGTCGGTGGGTCTCAGGAGCCCGGCTGGTGCTTGCCGAGCACCACCACGGCGTTGTTACCGCCGAACGCGAGACCGTTGTTCTGTACGACCCGCAGGTCCGCCCGCACCGCCTCGTTCGGCACGCAGTCGATCGGGCACTGCGGGTCCGTCTCGACGTGGTTGATGGTGGGCGGGATGAACCCCTGGTCGATGGCGAGGGCACAGCCGATCGCGCTCAGCGCGCTGGCGGCGCCCATGGTGTGGCCCAGCATCGACTTCATCGAGATCGTCCGCGGGGCCTCGGCACCGAAGACCCGACGGATCGCCTGGGATTCCGTGACGTCGTTGGCCTTGGTGCCGGTGCCGTGCGCGGAGATCAGGTCGACCTGCCCCGGCTTGACGCCGGCGTTCTCCAGTGCCAGCGCCATGCACCGCGCGACGCTCTCCTCGTTGGGCGCCACCTGGTGGTACGCGTCGCAGTTGAGCCCGTACCCCAGCACCTCGGCATAGATCCGGGCGCCGCGCGCCCGCGCCGACGAGAGACGCTCCAGCATGAGCATGCCGGAGCCCTCGCCGGTGAGGATGCCCTTGCGTCCCTTGTCGAAGGGCTGGCACATCTCCGGCGCGATGGTGCCGAGTCGGTAGAACCCCGCGAAGGTCTTCCGGCTCATCGCGTCCGCACCCCCGCAGAGGGCGAAATCCACCTCTCCGGTCCGAACCGCGTCATAGCCGTACCCGATGGCGTAGTTACCGGCCGCGCACGCCGTCGACAACGTCACTGCCTCGACGTCGACAAGCCGCAACTCCTGAGCCACCGACGCCGACAGCCGTCCCGCCCGGATGCGCCGGGCGTGCCGCGGGTCGATGCCGGCGTCCCCACCGTCGAGCTGGTTCTGCACCAGTCGCTCCAGGTCGAACGACTCGCCGTCGGTGGTGCCCACCGAGATCAGGCCGCGGGCGTCGCGCAGCTCGTCCAGCGGGAGACCGGCGTCCTGCACGGCCATGCGCGCCGCGGCGGTGGAGAACTGGCTCGCCCGGCCGAGCTGCTCGACCGGCAGGTTGTGCACCCATTCGGCGGGGTCGAAACCGACGACCTCGCAGCCGATGGAGTGCGCGAAGCCCGTCGTGTCGAACGCCGAGATCGGACGGGCGCCGGAGCGGCCCTGACGCAGGCCGTCGGCGAAGTCGACAGCGCCGACACCGATGCTGGAGATGACCCCGAAGCCGGTCAGCACCACCCGATGCGACTCGTTCTGCGTTTCCATGCCGCGCGACCCGGCGAAGGACATGATGGGCTCCCCGTCGAAATGGTGTTGGTATCCCGATCAGCGGATCCGGATTACCAGCCGGCGGCCTCACCCACGACTTCGCGAACACCCTTGAGATTGACCATCCGCGCCATTTCCGACTGGTCGATCACCACGCCGAATTCCTTCTCCAGCGAGGCCAGGATCTCGATCGCCCGAAGCGAGTCGGCACCGTGGTCCTCGTTGAACAGGCTGGTCTCGGTCACCTCGTCCTCGTCGAGCTCAAGAATCTCACAAACGATTTCCTTGAGCTTCATGTCGCGCTGCTCGTCGATCGTGGACACGTTGAACTCCTCTCGCCGCACCACCTTGGCGCCGGCTAGCTCACGGGGGACGGCACGCGCGGCATTCTGCGCCACCTTCGACGGCGCGGAAAGCTTGTGCCCACTCCTGGTGTTTCCTCGACAATTGACCGGCCAGGACCCAGCCGATCTATTGTCAGCGAGCCTAGGAGGTATTCAGATACCAGCCAGGCCCCTATCGAACACTTCTATCCGCACGTGCCGCGCCGGACGTTTCCGAATGGGCGCGATAGCGGAGACGTACCTGCGCGACGGTCGCGCGTGGGCCCCGCACCTGGCTCGCACAGGTCCAGAAACCGTCGGACCGGCGCCAGCGCATGGTGATCTCAAGATCGTCGCCGGGATGCACCGCTCCGGAGAACCGGACCGACTCCATGGCCATCAGTTCGAGTCGCCAGCCCTGCGGGGCGGTCGCGGCGGCACCGCGGTGCACACACTCCACCACGCAGACGCCGGGAAAGATCGGAAAATTCGGGTAGTGGCCCGCGAAGACGGGCTCACTCGGGTCGATGGTCACGGCCACAACCGAAGTGAGGCCCTCCTCGGGCGCCGCATCCTCCGCCCCGGCGGCTCGCACCACCCGCACCGCCCCGACCACAGGTCCGGCCTGGACCGGGTGGACGTGCTGGCCTGTCGCCATGGCGGAACTCCTCGAAGGGCGGCGTGGAAGATTCCGGTCCATCCGCGACAGTCCGGAACAGACGGTGAGCGTACGGAGCCCGCCGGGGGCGAACCACCGCAGCTCAGAAAGTTCGATGCGAGGGCGCTCGGGGGGCCGCCCGGCTCCTCAACAGCAGCACGGGGGCTCATGATGGAGCCATGGGAGTGCACACAGCGGGCCGACGTCCATCGCGCTCCGAGCAGTGGTCGGGTGACGGGATCGGCCACGGCGTGGGGGAACGATGACACTCGTCGGCCAGATCGGCCTGTTCGTGCTCGGCGACATCGCCTTCGTGTTGCTCTACACCGCGCTGGCTGTCGGCGCGCGCCGACTGCTCGGGTTGCGGGTGCGGACCCTGCGCACCGTGGTGGCCGCTACCGTCGGTTGGCTGAGCAGCGTCATGTTCGTCCAACTGGTCAGCCCTTCGGGGCTGCGCGGCGCAATGATCACCATCGTGCTCGGGCTGTCCCTGTTCACCACCATGATCTTTCTGGTGATCGCCGAAGTCCTGTTGCCCAACGGTCTGCGACCTCTGACCTGGAGCCGTGACCTGCGGGGCCGCCTCGCCCGGATCCGCCGCTACCAGCAGGTCGGCGCGATCATCATGCGTCACCGCCTGAGCCGGCTCTTCATGTCGATGCGCACCGGGGATCAGTTGACCACCGCCCAGCGGCAGGAGCGGGCCGCGTCGCTACGCGCGGCGCTGGAGGAGTGCGGCGTCACGTCGGTGAAGCTGGGTCAGACGCTGTCCGCCCGTCATGACCTGCTTCCGAACGAGTACATCGTGGAACTGAGCAAACTGCACGACAACGTTCCACCAAGCGACTGGGAGGACGTACGCGCGATCCTCACCGAGGACCTCGGCGCCCCGCCGGAGGACATCTTCGCCGAGTTCGACACCACACCCATCGCGGCAGCCTCCATCGCCCAGGTGCACCGGGCCACGCTCCAGTGCGGGACCAGGGTCGCTGTCAAGGTTCGTCGTCCCGGGATCGAGATCGCGGCCGAGAACGACCTGAGCATCGTCCGCCGTCTCGCGAAGACACTCGAGGCCCGTACCGACTGGGGCCGGCGGGTGGGCGCGATGGCACTGGCCGAGGGGTTCAGCACGGCGCTCCGGGAGGAGCTGGACTTCCGCACCGAGGCCCGCAACATCACCACCATCGCGGCGGCGATCCGGGCTCGACACCGACGCCCTCGGGTCCGGCCGCCATCGGTCGTGGAGCCGTACTGCACCACCCGCGTGCTCGTGATGGAGTACCTCGACGGGGTGCCCGTCGGCTCGGCCACCGGCATCCTGTCCGACCCCACCGTCGACCGGCGGGCGCTCGCCACCGATCTGATGACCTCGGTGCTGGAGCAGATCCTGCTGGACGGCACATTCCACTGCGACCCGCACCCCGGCAACGTTCTCGTGTTACCGGACGGCGGGCTCGGGCTGCTCGACTACGGCGTCGTGGGTCGACTCGACCCGATGATGCAGGACTCGGTGCAGCAACTGCTCCTCGCCATCGACCGCAACGACCGTGCCGGCGCCACCGACGCGCTACTGGAAATCCTCACCCAGACCGGCGACATCGACAAACAGCGCCTGGAGCGGGCCGTCGGCCAGTTCATCACCCGCCACGTCGCCCTCGGCAACGCCGGGCTCGACATGATCACCGAGCTGATGCGCCTGGTCACCGGCTACGGGTTGAGCGTGCCGCCGGAGGCCGCCGCGATGTTCCGCACGCTCGCCACGCTCCAGGGGACGCTGAACCGTCTCGACCCGTCGTTCGACCTCTTCGAGGAGTCCCGAGCCTTCGCCAGCCGCCAGCACATCCGGTTCCGGGCGGTCGCGGACGCCGCGCAGGGCGTCGGTGAGGACATGATGGCGATCCTGCCACTGCTGCGCCGGCTCCCCCGGCGGTTGGACCGGATCACCACCGCCCTGGAGCAGGGTCAGTTCCGCATGTCGGTCAGTCTCTTCGCGCACGAACGCGACCGTCGGCACATCACCAGTCTGGTGCACCAGACACTGCTCGCCTTTCTCGCCGCGGCGACCGGCGTCATCGCCGCGATGCTGTTGGGCAACAGCGGTGGCCCGCAGGTCACGACGGACATCAGTCTGTTCTCGGTCTTCGGCTACAACCTGCTGATCGTGAGCGTGGTGCTGATGCTGCGCACGCTCGTCAAGATCTTCCGCCGGGAGTCCTGAGTTTCACGGATTCGATCGGTCCTTGGTACAACCCACCGGACCACCGAAACTCGCGGGTGACGCGGGTCTTCTCGGCATGGCCTGTGATCCCATCGCATCCCCTTCGGGAGGACGTTCAGCCATGGTCGCAGCGCCAGCCGCTCCCCGCGCCACCATCCGGTCCTGGTCGGCGGTGTCACCCTTCGGGTACGGACGGGACACCTTCGTCGACGGGCTGCGGACCGCCCGGGACACGGCAGTCGCTCCCGACCCGCTGCACTGGGACGTCCCGGACACCAGGGCCCATCTGGTGCCCGACTTCGACGCCCGCACGGTCCTGGGAAAGAAGGGCACCCGTTCGATGGACCGGGCCACCGCCCTCGCCGTCACCGCCGTCCGTCAACTGATCGATTCCGACGCTGGCGCCGAACAGCCCGACGCCGACGAGACCGCGCTCGTTCTCGGCACCACGGGCGGCAGTTCGCACAGCATCGCCACGTTCGCTCGCGACGGGCTGACGGCGGCGAAGCCATACCTGGTCGACCCGGCCCGGTTTCCCAACGCGGTGATGAACTGCGCTGCCGGCACCACGGCGATCTGGCACGCGTTGCGCGGGCCGAACACGACGATCGCCGCCGGCCGGGTGTCCGGCCTGCACGCGCTCTCCTACTCGCTGCGCCTTCTCGGCGTCAGCCGGGCCGCCGCCGTGTTGTGCGGGGCGGTCGAGGAGTACTCACCGACGCGGTCCTGGATCGAGGGCGCCGACCCGGACGACGGCACTGTCCTCGGCGAGGGTTGCGCCATGCTAAGCATCCACCCGGCCAGCGCCGACGGTGACGGCGCGGCGGGTCTGGCCGACGTGCTGACCGTCGACTTCGGCGTCTTCGACGACGATCCGGCAACCGTCCTGGCCGCGTGCCTGCGCCGGGCGGTGACGCGTGCGGGTGTCAGCGCGGCGGACATCTGGGCCCTGTCCCCCGGTGCGCCGGGGGGCGACCTCGCCGGGGCGGAGGACCGCGCCCTCGCGGCGGTCTTCGGCGATGCCACTGCCGTACGCGTTCCGGCCCTGTTCGGTGACACCGGCGCCGCCGCGGTGCCGTTCCAGATCGTCACCGCCCTCGCCCTCGCCCAGGACCGGCCGGAGGCGTCCGGCAGAGTCGCCGTCGTCACCGCCCTCGACGTGGACGGTCAGGCCGGCTGCGCGCTACTGCGGCTTCGCTGAACACGCCCTGCGCCCGTACACCGCAGAGAAGCCGGCCGTGGCAGACGGCCGGCTTCTTTCGGCGCGCGGACCCGCCGGAGGCTCCCGCCGACGGCCGCGGGTGATCCCGGCGCCCGCACGGCGCGGGACCACCCGCGGTGATCGCCTACTCGTAGCTGATCGCGTCGAGCACCTTGAGCTTGGCGGCACGGCCGCCCGGACCGAGGGCGGCCAGCCAACCCACCACCAGGGCAGCCACCAGGTACACCACCAGCAGGGTCCACGGCACCGACAGCGCGGTGATGCCCTGGCCCCGCAGCCCCTTCACCACCGCGATGCCCAGAAGCGTGCCGAGCAGCACACCGGTGAGTGCGCCGAACAGCGAGATCAGGATCGACTCGGTGGTCACCATCCTGCGGACCTGGCCGCGGAACATCCCGATGGCGCGCAGCATGCCGAGCTCGCGGGTGCGCTCCAGCACGGAGAGCACGAGGATGTTCACCACACCGAGGATGGCGATGATCATCGCCACCGCGAGTAGTAGCTGAACCACCAGGATGATCGTCCCGATGCCGTTACCGACGGTCTCGACCAGCTCCTTCTTCGTCTGGATCTCCACCTCGGGGCTGTCCGCCAGCAGCGACTCCACGGCCGGCTTCGCCCGATCGGCGGAGACGCCGTCACGCAGGTCGATGTACGCCTGGCTCGGCTGGTCGGTGCGGAAGCCGGCCTGGGCCGTCGACCACGGCACCGTCAGCATGTCGGCGACCGTGGTGTTCTCGTAGACACCGGCCACCGGCAAGGTCACCGCGTCACCACGGGCCAGCTGGACCGTGATCTGGTCGCCCACCTTCAGCTTGAGCCGTTCGGCGGTCGACTCGTTCATCATGGCGCCGGTCGCGCTGGGCGAACCCTCGATGAATCTCATGCCGACGATCGCCGCGGCGGCCGCCTGGTCGTCCCAGGAGAGCAGATACTGCCTCTTGCCGTCGACCTCACCGTACTCGGCAGCGTAGCCGGCCACCGAGGCCACGTCGGGCAACGCGCGGATCTGCCGCAACGCCTCCGGACTGACAGTGGGCGGGACGCTACCGCTGCTCAGGCTGACGACCGAGAGATCCGCGCTGATCTTGTCGTTCACGGCGGTGGTGGCGCTGTCCTGCAGCGACCTCATGACGGTGCTCATCCCGGCGACCAACGCGACGCCGATCATGAGAGAAGCCGCCGTGGCGGCCGTGCGCCGCGGGTGACGTACGGCGTTCAGCCAGCCGAGGCGGGCCGTCGTGGACCGGGCCACCGGTTTCGCGAGCAGGTCGACCACCGGCCGGGTGAAGGCAGGGATGAGGATCGCGATCGCCACGAACGCGAACAGGACACCGGCGAAGAGCGCCGGAAGCGCCTCGCCCGCGATGCCCAGCGCCAGCAGGGCCACGCCGATGACCAGCAGCACCAGCCCGGCGATGGTCTGCTTACGGCCGGGGCGCTCGTCCGCCACGGCCGCCGCCTCCCGCATGGCGGCGACGGGCGGAACCCGGGAGGCGCGCACGGCGGGCAGCATGGCGGCCAACGTGGTCACACCGACGCCGAGAAGGAACGAGACCACCAGGGCCAGCACCGGAACGGAGAAGCCGTCGACCGACAGGCCGCTGTCCTCGCCGGCCACGGCACCCGCGACCACCCGCCCGAGCAGCAGCCCCAGCGCCGCACCCAGAATCCAGGCCACCAGGCCCAGCAGGCTCGCCTCCAGCAGGACCGAGCGGCGGACCTGCCTGCGCGAGGCGCCGATGGCCCGCAGCAGAGCGAGCTCGCGGGTTCGCTGCGCCACGACGACGGAGAACGCGTTGACGATCAGGAAGACACCGACGAGCACGGCCACCGCGGCGAAGCCGATCAGGAGTGAGGTGATCGTGGTCAGCAGGCCCTTGCTCGAACCTGCCTGGTCCTCGGCGAGCTCCTTGCCGGTACGCACCTCGAAGCCGTCACCGAGAGCAGCGCTCACGTCCTTCTTGAGCGCTGCGGCGTCCGTACCCGGGGCGGGGCTCACGTTCACGGCGCTGTAACCGCCCGCCGTGCCGAGCATCAACTCCTGGGCGACCGGCTCGGTGAAGGACACGGTCTGTTCGCCGGCGACGAAGTCGCGACGGCCGTCGTACGTGGCGACGCCGACGACTGTGAACTCCCGACGCGGCTGGAGGGTCAGGACACCGGCCCTGTCGCCGGGTCGCAGGCCGGTCTTGTCGGCCAGCGCCGCGTTGATGACGATCTCGTCGGGATTCTGTGGCGCGTGGCCCGACTGGAGTTCGGGCGCTCCCCACGCGTCGTTCCAGGCCTGGCCGAAGCGCTGCGACGAACCGCTGGGGACCTTGCCGTCCTTGCCGATCAGCCGGGCGCCCGGCACGCGTACCACGCCCGTGGCGTCGCCGACACCCGCGATGCCCTTCACCCGGGCGACAGTGGCCGCGTCGAGAGGCTTCGGAGCGGCCGTGTCGACCGTGTCGGCGAGCGGCGCCTTCGCGGTCACCTGTAGGCCGACGTCGCCGTAGGCGGTGTCGTAGGCCGACGAGAACGCCTTGCTCAGGGTGGAGTTGAGCGTCAACGCCCCGGAGACGAAGGCCACGCCGAGCACGATGGCCAGCGCGGACAGCACCAGCCGTAGCTTCCTGGCGAGCAGGCTCTTGAGGGTCGCACGGAACATCAGAGCCTCGCCGACGTCGCGGAGTCGGGACGGTCGAGGTCCTTGAGCGTGTCGAGGACCGTGTCGGCGGTGGGCTTCTCCAGCTCGCTGACGATGCGACCGTCGGCGAGAAAGACGACGCGGTGCGCGTAGGTGGCGGCCACCGGGTCGTGGGTGACCATCACGATGGACTGACCGAGGTCGTCCACCGACGTGCGCAGGAACTGGAGGACCTCGGCCCCCGCGCGGGAGTCCAGGTTACCGGTGGGCTCGTCCGCGAAGACGATCTCCGGCTTGGAGAGGAGCGCGCGAGCGCACGCCACGCGCTGCTGCTGGCCGCCGGAGAGCTGGGACGGACGGTGGTTCAGGCGCTCGTTCAGACCGACCGCGTCGACCACCCGATCGAACCAGGCCGGATCGGGCTGACGGCCGGCGATGGCCAGCGGCAGTTCGATGTTGTCCTTCGCGCTCAACGTCGGAAGGAGGTTGAACTGCTGGAAGATAAAACCGATCTTGTCACGGCGCAGGGCGGTCAACTGCTTGTCGTTCATGCCGGTGATCGACGTGTCACCGATGAAGACGTCGCCATCGGTGACCGAGTCGAGGCCGGCAAGACAGTGCATGAGGGTGCTCTTGCCGGAACCGGACGGGCCCATGATGGCGGTGAACTTCCCGGCCGCGATCTCGAGGTCCACACCACGAAGCGCGGCTACCTCCGTCTCCCCGCCGCCATATGTCTTGCGCACTCCTACGGCACGGGCAGCCGTAGCCGCCGGTGACACCGCCTCTGAGACCACAGTAGATCCTTCCATCGTTGCCATCGACATCAGGCATACCGGACGCTGCTCCACAGAAGCCCTGGTGATTCGAAATCCTTTATCCGGTCTCGGTCCCGGCGGCCGGTCGGTCGGACGCGACCGGCGCGTACCGACATTTTCGATTCTTCGTTGCGCGCTGTTCCCGCGGCGGCGGCACGGCTTACCTGGAGCGCAGACCCGGCCAGGTCCGTGCCCGAGCGGCACGTCGCGTCGCGGAGAGGGACGGTCCGATTGCGCCAGCGCACGCCAACTCCGCGGGTGACCCCTGGACGGGCGCTGCCCACGCCCGCTCTCCACCGCCTGCTGGTCGCCGAGACCGAGCATCCCGCCTGGGCTGGCCCCGCCTGGTCCACGCCCGGATCCGTCTCGGAACCACCGGTCGCCGTCGGGCCCCAGGCACAGGTCCACCGTGCCGTCTGGTCGGACGGGCGGGACGTCGCGGTCAAGATCCAACATCCCGGCGCCCGGGCCCGGGTCGGTGAGAACCGCGCCCGGATGAGCCGGATGGCCGTCCTGCTGCGGATGATGAGCCCGCACACGAGCGCCGAGGCACTGATGGACGAGCTCCAGCAGGCGGCGCTCGCCGAACTCGACTTCCGGCAGGAGGCGGCGAACCAGCAGGCGTTCTCCGTGGCGTACCGCGACGACCCGGAGATCTTCGTACCCGAGGTGGTCTACGCGAGCGATCGGCTGCTGGTCACCTCCTGGGTCGCCGGTGTTCCGCTCGCCGAGGTCATCGACCACGGACCGCGGTCGCTGCGCGACCGCACCGGCAGGATTCTGACCAGCCTGCAGCTCGACGCGCCCGCGCGGGTCGGTCTGCTGCACGCCGACCCGGCGCGGGACAACCTACGGCTGCTGAACGACGGGCGGCTGGCGGTCCTCGACTTCGGCGCGGTCGCGCGGTTACCAGCGGGCCTGCCGCCCGAGTTCGGGGAGCTGCTGCGGGCGGCCGTCGACCGCGACGGTCACCGGCTTCGAACGATCCTGGGACGCCTCGGCGTCGTCGCGGACGGACCAGGCCCCGATCCGCAGACCCTGCTCACCCTCGCCGAGGCGACGGTGCTGCCCGCCCTGCAACCCGGTTTCCGGTTCGACAGCGGGTGGCTGCGCCGGCGCGTCGTCGCGCTGATGTTCAACAGACGCAACGTGTCCGTCGTTCGCCACCTACGCATGCCTCCCGGTCATCTCCTGCTGTCGAGAGCGATCGTGGGGACGGTGGACACCCTCTGCGCGTTGGAGGCGAGCACCGACTACCGCGCGGCCCTGACCCGGTGGCTTCCCGGCTTCGCGCCCACCGATCCCCGGACCGAGAGGACCGGCTGAGCCGGGCCGCCGGGACGGCGCACCCCGCCCCGGAGGGCCGGCTGGTCGCGGCACGCCGAATTGGGCAGGACGCGAAGAGGGTCGCATCGAACGTTTCGATGCGACCCGAGGGCACGCCGGACGCGGTCCGTGGGCCCCGCCCGGCGTGGCCGGCTCAGCGGGCGTTGACCGCTGTGGCCTCCGCAGCCCGGGTGGGGGACGCCCCACCGACCTGCTCGGCGATCATCGCGACGAGGCGGTCCAGACCGGTCTCGATCGACTCGGGAGTCAGCGCACTGATCGACAACCGCAGCTCGTTCGTCGGTTCGGGCGACTCGTAGAAGTGCGCCATCGGCGTCCAGATCACCTGGTGCCTCCGCGCCGAGTGCTCCAGCAACTCGTTACCCACCGGCACCGGCAGGCTCACCACCAGGAAGAAGCCGCCGGACGGGGCGTTGACCCGCACCAGGCCGTCGAGGCCGGCCCGCGCCAGACGGTCGGTCAGGCCCGAGCGCACGCCGGCAAGGTTGCGGCGGTAGAGGTCACGCTCACGCCGGTTCGCCTCGGCGAGACTGAATCCGCTCTCCAACAGGGCGCCGGCGATCAACGCCTGGGTGAAGGGCGCGGTGTTCACAGTCACCATGCTCTTCACCTTCGCCAACTCGTCGGCGAGCAGACCGGACGAGCCGTCCTCGGCGGCGACCCGTTGGTCGGCGACCACGTAACCCACCCGGGCGCCCGGGAAGACCGTCTTGGCGAACGAGCCGAGGTAGATGACCTGCCGGTCGTGGTCGAGGGCCTTGAGGGTCGGCGGCCGCGGGCCGCCGTCGTTGAACAGGCCGTACGGGTTGTCCTCGAGCAACAGGATGTCCTCGGACGCCGCGAGGTCGAGGAGCCGCCGGCGGGCCGGCACGTCGATGGTGAGTCCGGACGGGTTGGCGAAATCCGGCATGACGTAGCAGAGCCTCGGCCGCATTCCCTGCTGCCGTGCCCGCCGGATCGCGGTGGCAAGCGCGTCCAGCTCGATGCCCTCCGGGCCGCCGGCCACCGGGACCACCGGCATGTCGACCAGTCGGGCCGCGCCGGTGAAGCCGACGTAGGTCGGACTCACGGCGAGGGCGACGTCGCGCTCGTCACGCCGGAACGCGCGCAGCACCAGCAGCATCGCCTCCTGGCACCCGACGGTGACGACCACCGACTCCGGGTCGACGGCGATGCCCTCGTCGGCGCTCAGATGGGCGGCGATCAGCGGGTTGATCAGACCCTTCGTGTTGCCGTACTGGAACAGCGCCCGCGCCACCTGCGCGGGCGTCATCGAGCGCTCCTCCCGCAGGTAGGTGTGGTAGCGCTGCAGGTACCGGGAGACCGACCCGACGTCGAAGTAGGACTCGGTGGGCCGCCCGGCGGCGAAGGAGACCGCCTCCGGGTAGCGACCGGCGATCTCGTTGAGGAAGTTCATCGACTCCAGGACCGGGTCGGCGAGTCCCGCGAAGAGATCCGCGACCCGCAGGTCCGCCTCGACCGTCACCGCCCACCTCCCGGTCTCGCCGCGGCCGCCAGCGTCCGCAGCTGTCGAATCGACGACGGGTCGGCACAACCGGCCAGCGCCATCGCGTTGTCGAACTCGTCGCGCAGCAGGCTCAGCACGTGCGTGACACCGGACTCCCCACCCAGGGCCAGGCCCCAGCACACCGGACGGCCGAGCAGCACGCCGTGCGCGCCCAGCGCCAGAGCCTTGAGGACGTCGTTGCCCGATCGGATGCCGCCGTCGATCAGCACCTGGGCGCTGTCGTCGAGCGCGTCCACGATAGCGGGTAACACCTCGATACTGGCGGGAGCGCCATCGAGCTGACGCCCGCCGTGGTTGGACACCACGATCGCGGCGGCGCCCACGTGCGCGGCCTGCCGGGCGTCCTGCACGTCGAGCACGCCCTTCACCACCAGTGGCAGGCGGGTGCTCCCCGCCAGCCGGGCGAGGTCGGCCCAGGAGAATGACGGGTCGAACGCGGCGGCGGTGTGCGCGGAGATCGACGACGCGCCGGCGGTCAGGTTGGTGGGCGCCTGCTGATCGAAGTGCGCGGCGCGGACGCCGGCCGGCAGGGTGAACCCCCGACGCAGGTCCCGCACGCGTCGACCCATCGCCGGCATGTCCACGCTGACCACCAGGGCTTCACAACCCACGGCCTCGGCCCGGCGCAGCAGGTCCGTCATCCGGTCGCGGTCCTTGAGCCAGTACAGCTGCAACCAGAGGGAGCCTCCGCAGGCCGCCAGGTCCTCCAGCGGCGTGCTGCTGAGCAGGCTGACCACGTAGGGCACGCCGGCGACCGCCGCCGCGCGGGCCACGGCCAGCTCGCCGTGCGGATGGAAGAGCTTCTGGTACGCGATCGGCGCCACGGCCACCGGCATCCGGGCGTCCGCGTCCACCAGCCGGCAGTCCAACGAGCGCTCGCGCACGCCGGCAAGCACGCGTGGCACGACGGCGAGCGCGTCGAGGGCCGTCCGATTGGCCCTCAGGGTCACCTCCTGGCCGCTGCCACCGGCCAGGTAGTCCCAGACGTCGGCCGGCGTCCGGAGCATCGCCTCCGCCTCGGCCTGCGCCACCGACACGATCGAGCTGAGATCCGCCGGCCCGGCAGTGCGACCCCCGCGGTCCGTCGGCTCGTCCGGTTGACCCACCGAGCGGGGACCGGCACCGCCGGATGCGGCGGTGCCGGGCTCCGGGATCGGGTAGAGCTTCGTCACTGGTGCTCCTGCTTGCTCCGCTGCAACTCGACAGCCTCGTAGAGCGCCTTGATGTTGCCACTGCCGAAGGTGCGCGCCCCGGCCCGCTCGATGATCTCCATGAAGAAGGTGTTCTTCGGGTGGGTCGAACGGGCGAAGATCTGGTAGAGCTGGCCGTCGTGGTCCTCGTCGACCAACAGGTTCAGCTCGCGCAACTCCCCCACCTCGTGACGGGTCAGCTCGAGGCGCTGCGCCAGCAGGTCGTAGTACGTGCCCGGAGTCACGAGGAACTCGACCCCCCGCTCCGCGAGGGTCCCCACCGATCGCACGATGTCGTCGGTGGTGAGCGCGACATGCTGCACCCCGGCGCCACCGTGGTTCTTGATGAACTGGTCGATCTGACCGGGGTCGCAGGTGACGTCGGGCTCGATCAGGGTCAGGGTGACCGCGCCGGAGCGGCTCTGCACGACCTTGGAGAGCATCGCCTGGCTCCCCACCACGATGCGCTCCTCGAAGATGTTCGCGAAGTCCAGCACCGAGACGTAGAAGTCCACGGTCGGTTCGAGCTGGCCCGACTCCAGGCAGACCGCGAAGTGGTCGATCTCGCGCAACCCGACGCTGGCCTGTTCGGTCACCCGTGCGGACGCCTCGAAGCCCGGCGGAAGACTCGCGGAGCCGTCACGGTACTCGACGAAGGTGTGCACCACGTCACCGAAGCCGGCGATCGCCGCCGTCACCCGGCCGTCGTGTTCGGTCGGACCGCTGATCGGGCGGGCGCCGCGACGCACCGCCTCGGCGAACGCGGCGGCGGCGTCACCGGTGCGCAGCGCGATGTCGGCCACGCCGTCCCCGTGCTGTTCCAGGTAGGCCGCGCCAGGGTGGTCACGGATCAGCGGCTCGGTGAAGACCATCCGGATCCCGTTGGAGATCAGCGCGATCGACGTCGCGTCACCCGTGCCGCCGGGCTGCTCCCCCGTGCGCACGAGATCCAACCCGTACCGCTGCCCGAAGTCGGCGGCCGTAGCCGCCACGTCACGCACGTAGAACCGGATGTGGTCCACGCTCAGCTGGTCGAACGTCGATTCCTGTCGTCCGGCAGTCACATTCCTTGCCTTTCTCCTGTCGATACGTCGTACGCCAGAACTGGGGCCGCCGACGCTGGGAAAAGAACTGGCAATTGCGGAGACGGTGGCTGATTGGTCCGGCGAGGAGGACGGACTCGAATCGCTGGAAGGCGAGTGCTGAGGCGAACGGGCGGTCACCTTCACCTCCGCCAGCGGCAGCCTAGGGAGATGCGGGTACGGGCAGCTCACCAGATCGAAAATTTCGAGCCGACACACCCCTGGTTGGGACCGGCGACGAGCATTACGGCGAAATGACATCCGCGATCCGGCGCGACCGGGTGGCGCACGATCGAGGAGCGATATGCGCAGGCGAAAAACGCCGACGCGCGGCGCCGGAATCATCCCCGGCCCGTTGGACTGGCGGCGACGGTGGCCCGACTGGGCCGGCTACGCGGCGAGCGGTTGGGCCGTGGCACACGGCGGTGCCGTGCTGGCCGGGATCGGCCGGGGTAACCGTTACCGGGGCGTCCCCGGCGGTAGGTGGGTGGCGGGCGGCGTGTTGGCGGCCTCGGCGGTCGCGGCCGCCGCGTCGGTGCGACCGTGGGGTCGCAGGATGCCGTCCCCGGCGGTCTCGACCGGCATGTGGGGCTCCACCGCCGTCACCGGGGCGGGCAGCGCCTTCCTGCTGCTCTACCTGCTCGAACTGGCGGTCAAGGGCACCGTGACCGACCGCGACCGCAACACCGACTGGCCGGGATTCGCCGACCGGCTCAGCTGGACGGCCGGGGCCGCGCTCTTCACCGGGGCGTCGATCGCGTGGCGCCGGCGCACCCGGGACGTGTGTGTCTACTGCGGCAAGGACCACCCCGACGGCGACGTCGCCGGGGTGGAGTATCCGACACCCGAGCCGCCCAAGCCCTGGGTGCGCTACCTCGCCTACGCCGGCTGCGCCGGACTGACGCCGTACGCCGTGATGCACCTGCTGGTGGCGAACGGCCGACAGCCGTTCGGCCTGAAACGCGAGGACATCATCGAGGGTGGGGCGGGCGGGGCCTGGTTGGAGATGCACGGCATCCCGTGGGTGGACATCGCGGCGGGACTGGGCGGATTCCTCCTGCTCGGGCTCACCCACCCCTGGGGCGAGCGCTTCCCGGGCTGGACGATGCCGCTGGCCGGGCACCGCGTGCCGCGCTTCCTCCCACTGATCCCCGCCTGGGTGACCGGACCGACGTTGGCCATCTACGGCATCGTCGGCGGCAGCTTCACCGCGCTGGCGGCGGCCGGCCTGGCCCGCGGTGACTGGGAGGCCGACCGGCTCCGCCTGGCCGGTGTGGCGATGACGGCGTTCGGCACGTTCGGAACGGCGCTGACCGTCGCCGCCTGGTCGTACCAGCAGCGCACCCGCCCGCACTGCGTCCTGGCCCCGGCCGTGGTCGATCAGGTCACGGCGCCACCGGTCAGGGTCGAACGCTTTCGATTCTTGAACGTAGGAGTCAGGACCCTCCGGGCCCTGCTCAAAATGGCCGCGACGAGACATCGGGCCAGGTGACGACAACAGAGGTGGTGGGCGTGGATTACGCGTTGGAGGTGAACAGCCTGCGGCGGGACTTCGGTACCACACAGGCCCTCACCGGAATCGATTTCTCGGCCCGACGCGGTAGCGTCCTGGGTCTGCTCGGCCCGAACGGATCGGGCAAGACAACCACCGTCCGCATTCTGTCCACGCTGCTCCGGCCGACCGCGGGGAGCGCCCGGGTCTGCGGCTTCGACGCGGTCAAGGACGCCGCCCGGGTCCGGGAGGTCATCGGGCTCACCGGTCAGTACGCCGCCGTTGACGAGGACCTCAGCGGACGCCTGAACCTGGAGCTGATCGCCCGCCTGCTGGGCTTTCCGGCACGGCAGGCCCGGGTCCGCGCCGACGAGTTGCTGGAGTCGTTCGATCTGGTCGACGCCGCGAAGCGGCCGGCCAAGACGTACTCCGGGGGTATGCGCCGCCGGCTCGACCTGGCGGCCAGCCTGATCGGCACGCCCCAGGTGCTGTTCCTCGACGAGCCGACGACCGGACTCGACCCACGCAGCCGCGCCTCGGTGTGGGACGTCATCCGGCGCCTGCGGGGCGACGGCACGACAGTGCTGCTCACCACCCAGTACCTGGAGGAGGCCGACCGGCTCGCCGACGAGCTGGTCGTCCTCAACCACGGCGCGGTGATCGCCGCGGGCAGCCCGACCAAGCTGAAGCACCAGGTCGGTGGGCAGACCCTGGAGGCCCGCCCGGACGACCCCGCGCACCTCGACGAGGTCGCCGAGGTGCTGGGCGCCATCACCGGCGGCAAGGCGAGTGTGGACGCGGACGCGGGAGTTGTCGCCGCGCCCGCCGCCGACCCGGCGATCCTCGCCGCCGCCGTCGACCGGCTCGGTGCCGCGGGCATCACCATCGCCGCACTCGGGTTGCGTCAGCCGAGCCTGGACGAGGTCTTCTTCAGCCTCACCGACGGCACGACGCAGCAGCCCGCGGTGGAGCACGTTCCCGCGTACGCGAAGAAGGAGACCCTGGTATGACCGCGACCGCGACCGCAGCCGAACGACGTCCGGCGCCGACGCGCTCGACGTCGCTGCTGCCGGCCGTCCAGCACAGTTGGACGATGGCCTGGCGGCACCTGGTCAAGCTGCGGCTGTCGCCGCAGATCATCGCGCTGTCCGCCATCCAGCAGGTGGTCATGCTGCTGGTGTTCATGCTGATCTTCGGCGGCGCGGTGTCCGGCAACCGCGGCGAGTATCTGGAGTTCCTCCTGCCCGGCATCCTCGCGCAGAACCTCGCGTTCGCGATCTCGGCGTCGGCGTCGGCGATCCAGAACGACATCCGCAAGGGCATCTTCGACCGCTTCCGGAGCCTGCCGATCGCCCGGTCCGCCCCGCTGGTCGGCCACATCGTCGGTGACCTGCCGCGTCTGGCGCTCGCCACAATGGTCGTGGTGCTGGTCGCGATCGCCTGCGGCTTCCGGATCCGGACCGGTCCGCTGGAGTTGCTGCTCGCCCTGGCCCTGATCCTGCTGATGGCGATCGCCTTCAGCTGGGTGGCGGCGACCGTCGGCCTGCTCGCCAAGCGTCCGGAGAGCGTGAGCATGATGAGCCTGCTGATCATGCTGCCACTCGCCTTCGGCAGCAACGCCCTGGTGCCGACCACGAGCCTCCCGGGCTGGTTCCAGAGCTGGGTCCGGATCAACCCGCTGACCCACCTCTCCGACGCGCTGCGGTCGCTGCTGACCGGGCCGGTCGAGACGCGGCCGATGGTGCTCACGGTGATCTCGGCGGCCGTGGTCATCCTCGTCTTCGCGCCGTTGGCCATCCGCGCGTACGCCCGACGCCTCTAGCGGGCACCAGCACGAATCGAGGGGCCGCCGGTCATCCGACCGGCGGCCCCTCGGGTCTCTGCGACGCTCAGCTCGTTGCCGAACGCTCCCGCACCAGTACGGCGGGCAGCTCGATCAGTGTGCGCGACAGCGGGCCGGGCACGTGCCGCAACTCCCGCACCGGCACCGCGAGGTGCGCCTGCGGGAAGCGCTCGAGGAAGCGTCCGATGCAGACCTCACCGACCATGCGGGCCAGCGCGGCGCCGAGGCAGTGGTGGATGCCGTGCCCGAACGCCAGGTGGCCGCTGGTGTTGCGGTGGATGTCGAACTGGTCGCCGTTGTCGAACTTCTCCGGGTCGTGGTTGCCGACCCCGAGCGGGAGCACGACGACAGTTCCCTTCCGCACCTCGGCCACACCGATCTTCGTGTCCGCCACCGCGAAGCGCGGGTTCGTGACGAACTGGGCGCCGTCGAACCGCAACGCCTCCTCGATGGCCGGACCGAGCAACGACGGGTCGTCGCGCACCTCGTCCCGCTGCTCCGGGTGGCTCAACAACGCCGCCAGGCCGTTGCCGATCAGGTCGACGGTCGGCTCGTGACCACTGACCAGCAGGCTGAGGCTGATCGAGATCAGCTCGTGCTCGCTGAGCCGGCCATCCTCGGCGTCCTGCACCTGGATCAGTTCGCTGAGCAGGTCGTCCTTGGGGTCGGCCCGCTTCTCGTCGATCAGCTGCTGGAGGTTGACGACGATCTGCTCGGCCAGGTCGTCGAACCCCATCTGACCGCCCTTGTGTACCCGGGTGCGCTCCTCCCAGGCATCGAACGGGCCGAGGTGCTCGTCCGGCACGCCGAGCAGCTCACAGATCAGCCTGATCGGCAGACTCCAGGCGTACGCCATCAGGTCGACCGTCGAGCCGTCGGCGCCCTTGGTCTCCAGCAGCCCCAGTTGCGTCTCGGTCAGCGCCTCCAGGGTCGGCCGCAACTTCTCGATCCGGCGCATCGTGAACGCCTTGGCGAACAGCTTGCGCCGGCGGGTGTGCACCGGCGGATCGGCCGTCTGCATCTGGGCGTCGTACCGGCGCCAGACGCTCTTGTCGTTCGGGTTGCGGGTCTCGTGCTCCGCAGCCGGGCTGGCGTGCAGGTCCGGGTTCAGATGGGCGTCCCGGATGTCCTGGTAGCGCATCGGCACCAGCCAGTGCTTCGGCACGTCCAGCTGCGGCCCGGACGGCAGCTCCACCCACCAGAACGGCGACTGGCTCTGCAGCGAACGGAAGAAGGCCGGCTTGTCCCGGATCATCTCCGGGTCCATCATCTGGAACACCGGCCAGTCCTGGCCGGGCACCGCGCCTTCCGGCTTCGCTGCGGATGGGTCGTTCGCGGACATGCCGCCTCCTCGATCGATCTCAGGGGTTCAACTTGCCGGACAGGATCGCGCCGACCTCGGCCAACGGCCCGGGACGCATCAGTTCGTCGTGCGCGCACGCGAGGGTGTGGGTCACCACCCGCCCGGTCACGTAGGGGGCCCACGACTCGGGACCGGGGGCGTCGCCGCCCTTGTCGGCGGTGGCCCGGCAGAGCAGCACGTCCCCCTGGAACGGCCGGAGGGTGAACTCCCTGCTGATCCGGCCCATGTTGGTGCCGACCGCCGCCATCGCGGCGACCTGCCTCCGGTCGAGTCCGGCCGCGGCACTCCCGCCCGAGCCGAGCACCGCCATGGCGGTGTCGTAGTCCAGCGTCGCGCCCGGCGGCAGCGGGTGCTCGGTGCCGAGGAACATCAGCAACTGCTCGAGGATCATCTCCTCGGTCACCTCGGTGGCCTCGCCGGCGGCCCGGATCGGGTACGCGTCCAGCAGGGCCAGCAGCTCGACCTGCTCCCCCATCTCCTGGAGCAGGCTCGCCATCCGGTGGGCGATCAGCCCACCGAGCGACCAACCGGCCAAGCGGTACGGGCCGGATGGTCGCACCGTCCGGATCTGCCGCACGTAGTCCCGGGCCATGTCGTCCAGGTCGGCCGGAAGCTGCTCGAACCGTCCGTCCGCCGACTCCGTCAGCCCGCGCGCCTGTAGCGCGTAGACCGGCTGGTCGCCGTCGAGGTGGCGGAGCAGACCGGCGTACGCCCAGCCGACACCTCCGAAGGGGTGCACGCAGAACAGCGGGTTGCGGCCGCCGTGCTCACGCAGGGGAAGCAACGTCGCGAGGGGGTCGCCGCCCGCCGCTCCACCCAGCCGGTCGGCGAGCGCGGCCACCGTCGACGCCTCGTACAGATCGCGCACGCCGACCCGGGTGCCGGATAGTTCGGTGACCCGGGCGGCGAGCGTGGCCGCCGCGAGCGAATCACCGCCCAGCTCGAAGAAGTTGTCCTCGACGCCCACCAGACCCAGGCCGAGCACGTCGCCGAACACCTCGCAGAGCAGTTCCTCCCACGGCGTCCGCGGCCCCCGGCCGCGCGACTCACCAGGGCCCGCGGGATGGGGTAGCGCTGCTCGATCGACCTTGCCGTTCGGCGTGAGCGGTACGGCGTCCAACCGCACGACGGCGGACGGGACCAGGTGCTCGGGCAGGGCTTCGGCGACGTACGCCCGCAGCATCCGTTCGTCGATGCTCGCGCCGTCGGCGGGTACGACGTACGCCACCAGCCGCCGTGTGCCGCCGTTGGGACCGGACCGGGCGAGGACCAGAGCCGACGCGACGTCCGGGTGGGCGGTGAGCCGGGCCTCGATCTCGCGGGGCTCGATCCGGAAGCCGCGCAGCTTGATCTGGTCGTCGGTGCGGCCGAGATACTCCAGCTCGCCGTCCGCCGTCCACCGCACCAGGTCGCCGGTGCGGTACATGACCTCGCCGGTGACGCCGAACGGGTTGGCCACGAAGCGCTCGGCGGTGGTGGCCGGCCGGTTCAGGTAGCCGCGGGCGAGGCCGACGCCCGCCACGTACGCCTCGCCGGCAACACCGGGTGGCACCGGCCGCAGCCGCGCGTCGAGCACGTACACCCGGGTGTTCCAGATCGGCGCGCCGATCGGTGGCGCGCTGTCGCCGGCGAGCGGCTGGCTCATCGACGCGCAGACGGTGGTCTCCGTCGGCCCGTACGCGTTGATCATGCGGCGGCCGGGACTGAACCGGGCGACCAGGTCGCCCGAGGTCGCCTCGCCCGCCACCACGAGCGTCATGCCGGCGGGCAGGTCGTCCGCCGCCAGCACCGCGAGCGCCGCCGGCGGGATCGTGGCGTGGGTGATCCGCTGGTCGGCGAGCAGGTCGACGAGCGGCCGGCCGGCCTGGAGCCGGTCGGCGGGCGCGAGCACCAGGCACGCTCCACTCAGCAGCGCCATGCACAGCTCGGAGACCGCGGCGTCGAAGCTCGTCGAGGCGAACTGCAGGACCCGGCTGTCCGGTCGCACACCGAACCGCTCGATCTGCGCGCCGGCCAGGTTGGCCAGACCCCGGTGCGAGACGACGACCCCCTTGGGCCGACCGGTGGACCCCGACGTGTAGATCAGGTAGGCGGCGTTCGCCACCGCCGGCGTGGGTAGCGGGCCGGTCGTCGTCACCGGTGCGCTCTCCGCCTCCTCGAGCACCGTCACCGGCACGGCCGTCGCGGGCAGGCCCGCCGCCGTCGCCCGGTCGCTGAGCACGAGCGCGGGGGACGAGTCCGCCAGCAGGAAGCTGATCCGGTCGACCGGGTACGCCGGGTCCACGGGCACGAATGCCGCGCCGGCCTTCGCCACCGCGAGCATCGCCACGACCAGCTCGATGCCGCGCGGCAGGGCGAGCGCGACGAATCGCTCCGGGGCGGCGCCCCGCGAGGCGAGCACCCGCGCCAGCCGCTCGGCGCGCTCGTCGAGCTGCGCGTACGTCAGCGACTCGCGTCCGAAGGCGACGGCTGTGGCATCCGGGGTGCGCGCCGCCTGGCGCTCGAACAGTCCGGACAGGGTGCCGGGCGTCAGCTCCCGCGCGGTGTCGTTCCACCGCGTCAGCACCAGCTCCCGGTCGCGGGCGCCGAGCAGGTCGAACCGGCCGTGCGGCACGTCCGGGTCGGTGACGAGCGTCCGCAGCCAGGTCTCCAGTTGGTCGGCCAGCCGCCGTACGGTCTCCCCGTCGAAGAGACCGGGACGGTAGTCGAGACGGAAGCGCAGCGAGCCCGCCCGCGCCGACGCGATCATCGCCAGCGCGAAGTGGCTACCGTCCTTGACCTGCCGGTCCACGACGGTGGCGTCGGCCCGCCCAGCGGGCTCGGACAGGTCCTCCGGCGGGGTCGGGTAGTTCTCGAACACCATGCCGGTGTCGAAGAGCGTTCCCAGGCCGGCCGCGCGGATCACCTCGCTGAGTCGGACGTGGTGCACCGACATCAGGGAACTCTGTTCCTGCTGCAGGTCGCGCAGCAGTTCCCGGGCCGACCGGGTCGGGTCGAGCCGGACCCGCACGGGCACGGTGTTGATGAACAGACCGATCATGTTCTCCGAGTTGGGCACCTCCGGTGGGCGGCCGGAGACCGTCGCACCCAGTACGACGTCGTCGCGGCCGGTGAGGCGGCCCAGCAGCGCGCCCCAGGCGCCCTGCATCACGGTGTTGACGGTGAGTCCTTCGCTGCGCGCCCACGTCGCCACCGCGGCACTGAGGTCCTCGTCGAGGACGCGCTCGACCCGCTCCGGGATGAACGGCCGCCCGGGGTCGGCGGGCGCGACGAGGGTCGGCTCGTCGAGCCCGGCCAGGGCCGAGCGCCAGGTGCGCAGCGCCTCCTCGGGGTCCTGCTCGGTCAGCCAGCGCAGGTAGTCCCGGTAGTCGGGCGCGGGTGGCAGGCCGGAGTCGTCGCCGCCTCGGCGGTAGAGCTCGACCAACTCGCCCATCAGCAACGGGTCGGACCAACCGTCGAGCAGGACGTGGTGGCTGGTGAGCACCAGCACGTACCGGTCGCCGCCGAGGACGAGCAGGGTGAAGCGCAGCATCGGCGGGCGCAGCATGTCGAAGCGCTCCGCCCGGTCGTCGTCGAGGATGCGGGCGCGCCGCACCTCCTGCTCCTGCTGCGACAAACCGGTCAGATCGTGCTCCCGCCAGGGCAGCGTCACCTCGGCCGGAATCACCTGGACCGGCTGGTCCAGGTCGCCCTGCCAGAATCCGGCCCGCAGGTTCGGGTGCCGGCGCAGCACCGCGCCGACGGCGGCGCGCAACGCCGGGAGGTCCATCGCGCCGGAGAGTTCCCACGCGGTCTGCACGACGTACGGGTCGGGTCCGTCGAGGTCCAGTCCGGCGTGGTACAGGAGTCCGGCCTGCAGGGAGGCACACGGGAGCACGTCCTGCACCCGCGGCCACTGCGCCTCGATCCGGTCCACCTGCGCCTGACTGAGGGCGACCAACGGGAAGTCGGACGGCGTGTGACCAGCGGCACCGGGGCGCAGCCCCTCCTCGGCGAGCCGGTCGAGCACGCGCCCCCAGGTCTCGGCCAACTCGCGCACCTCGCCGGTGGTGAACTGCCCGGCCGGCCAGCTGAACGCGGCGCTCAACGACGGCCCCGCGGCCAGCTCGTCCACCGTCGCGTTGATCTCCAGAACGTGGGCGAAGGGTCGTCCGGCGTCGGGATCGTCGGACCGGGCGGCGTCCGCCGGGAACGTCAGGAACTCGGTCTCGGCACCGCTCGGCGTCGACGGGTCCCGGTCGTCGGTCGGCACCCGTCCGAGGTAGTTGACGGACAGTTGCGGCCTGCCCGCCTCGGCCAGGCGGGCGGTGGTCTCCTCGTTGAGATAGCGCAGCAGGCCGTAGCCCACGCCCTTGTCGGGAATCGCGCGGAGCTGCTCCTTGACCCGCTTGAGCCCGAGGGCGGCGTCGCCCGTGCCGGGATCGAGCCGTACCGGATAGTTGCTGGTGAACCAGCCGACGGTACGCGACAGGTCGAGGCCGTCGACGAGGTCCTCGCGGCCGTGGCCCTCCAGGTTCAACAGCACCGACGGGTCGTCGCCCCGGCCCAGCCCTCGCCGCCACTCGGCGACAGCCAGCGACAGCGTGGTGAGCAGCACCTCCTGGGCGCTCGCGTGGAACGCCGTGGGCAGGTCGTTGACGATCGGGGCGGTGCGCCGCACCGAGAACCGGACGCCCGCCAGCTCGGCGGTCGCCATCAGGTCCCGGGCCGGGTCGAGCGGACGGGCACCGAGTTGCCGGTCGGTGCCACGCAGCGTCGTGAGCCAGGTGTCCAGCTCGTCGGTGCGGGCGACCGCGACCTCGGTGAGCGACTCCGCCCAGCGGCGGAACGACGTGGGCACCGGATCGAGGTTCGGCTCGTTCCCCGCCCGCGTGTCGCGCAGGGCGGAGTCGAAGTCGGCGACCAGGATCCGCCAGGAGACCGCGTCCACGGCCAGGTGGTGCACCACGATCAGCAGGTGCCCCGGTTGGTCGTCGAGATCGAACCAGACCGCGCGCAGCATCGCGCCGTCCCGCGGCGACAGCTCGGCCACCGCTCGCCGTTTCTCGACGGTGAACACCTCCTGGAGGTCCGCGCCAGCGGGCGGGCGGACCCGGCGCAGGACGCCCTCCAGGTCGCCGCTGGTCGGCTCGGGCACGACCAGCTTCCCGTCGCCGTCCGCCTCGGACAGCCGGGCGCGCAGCATGTCGTGGGTTCCGGTCAGCGCCGCCAGGGCCGCACGGAGGTGGGCGCTCGTGGTCCCGTCCGGCAGCGGGAGCAGTCGGTGTTGGTGGAACCCGTCACTCGACCCGCCCAGTTCCCGCAGCCACCGCATGATCGGCGTCAGCGGGACGTCGCCCACGCCGACGTCCACGGCGACCGGCCGGGTCTGGCCACCGGCCATGGCCGCGAGGGCCGCTACGGTCCTCTGCGCGAAGACGTCCCGAGGGCTGAAGACCACGCCCGCCTTGCGGGCCCGTGCCACCAACTGGATCGACGTGATGCTGTCTCCGCCGAGGTCGAAGAAGCTGTCGTCGATGCCGACCTCGGGGCGGCCGACCAGGTCGGCGAAGATCCGGCACAGCTCGGCCTCACGCTCGTCCCGGGGCGCCCGGCTGACCGACGTGGCCAGCTGCGGCTTGGGCAGCGCCCGCCGGTCGAGTTTGCCGTTGGGCAGGAGTGGCAGCGCGTCGAGAAGAACGAACGTCGACGGCACCATGTAGCCCGGCAGCGCGCCCGCCGCGTGTTCCTTCAGCTCATCCTCACCGGGCGTCCCGGCGTTGGGGACGAGATACGCCACGAGCACCGCGGCGGCGCCGAGATCGTTGCGGACCACCACGGCGGCCTGCGCGACCGACGGATGCCGCAACAGCACCGACTCGATCTCGCCCGGTTCGATCCGGAAGCCGCGCAGCTTGATCTGACCGTCGGTGCGCCCCTGGAAGACCAGCTCGCCCTCGGCCTCCCAGCGCACCCGGTCGCCGGTGCGGTACATCCGCTCCCCCGGCGGACCGAACGGGTCCGGCACGAACCGCGCTGCCGTCTCCGCCGAACGTCCCCAGTAGCCACGGGCCACGCCCGGTCCGGCGAGGTACAGCTCACCGGGGATGCCGGCCGGCACCGGACGGAGACCGCCGTCGAGCACGTAGACACGGGTGTCGCCGAGGGCCGTACCGATCGGGGCGACGCCACGGCCGCTCAGCGGTCGGCTCATGGTGGCCGCCACCGTACCCTCGGTCGGGCCGTAAACGTTCGTCATCCGCAGGCTCGGCGCCCACCGCTCGACGATCTCGGCGGAGAGGGCTTCGCCGCCGCTGTTGATCGCCTCGAGGTCGGGCAGCGGGTCTGGTGGCAGCGTGCCGATCAGCGTGGCCGCCAACTGCACGTGGGTGATCCGCTCCGCGCGGAGGATCGCGTGCAGTTCCTCGCCGGTGGGCACCCGCTGGTCGCTGACCGGCAGCACCAGGGTCGCGCCGACCGTCAACGCGATCACCACGTCGGCGATCGACGGGTCGAAGTTGGTCGCGGTCACCTGGAGCAGCCGCTTGCCGGGTGCCAGACCCAACCGTTCGGCATGGGAGTGACCGAGGCTGGCGAGGCCGGCGTGTGTGACCACCACACCCTTGGGCGTACCCGTCGAACCGGACGTGAAGATGACGTACGCGGCGTGCCACGGGCTCAACGCGGACGACCGGTCGGCGTCGGTCGGGGTCCGGTCGGGGCGCTCCGCCAGCGCGGTCTCGTCGACGCTGAGCAGCGGGGCCGAATCCGGCAGTTGTGCCCGCAGCCGCGGCGTGGTGACCGTCAGGACCGGCCGCACGGTGTCGAAGAGCACCCGCAGCCGCGCCGGCGGCTGGCCGGTGTCGACGGGCAGGTACACGCCGCCCGCCTTCCCGATCGCCAGCAGCGTGGTCAGCCAGTCGATCGACCGTGGCAGGCCGACGGCGACCACCCGCTCCGGGCCCACCCCGTGCGCGACGAGCTGGTGGGCGAGTCGGTTGGCCCGTCGGTCCAGTTCCGCGAAGGTGAGCGCGACGGTTCCGTGGGTGACCGCGACCCCGTCGGGCGTCCGACGCACCTGGGCCTCGAAGAGCTCCGGCAGGGTCCGTGGCCGCAGGCCGGGGCCGGCGCCGAGGCCACGCCGCAGCTGGTCGTCCTGCTCCTCCCGCCCGGCGAGCGGGAGTTGCTCGATGGGCGTCTCGGGCGCCACCGCCGCGGCGGACAACAACGTCGTCAGCCGCCGGCCCAGGACCGCCGCCGTCGCCCGTTCGAAGAGGTCGACGCTGTACTCCACCCGACACAGCAGACCGTCCGACGCCCCGTCCTCGCCCTGCCGCTCGACGAAGTCGAATGTCAGGTCCACCTTGGCCGCGCCGGAGCCGGCCTGCTCGCCGGTCATGGCCAGATCCGCCAGTTGGGCGGTCTGCGACGGCAGGTTCGGCAGATTGACAGCGACCTGGAAGAGCGGGTGCCGCGACAGCGAACGCTCCGGGTTGACGGCCTCGACGACCCGCTCGAACGGCACGTCCTGGTGGGCGTGGGCGGCCAGACCGGTCTCCCGGGAGCGGGCGACCAGCTCGGCGAAGGACGGGTTGCCAGAGGTGTCGGTGCGCAGCACCAGCGTGTTGACGAAGAAGCCGATCAGGTCGTCGAGCGCGTCGTCCGTGCGGCCCGCCACCGCACAGCCGATCGGGATGTCGGTGCCGGCGCCGGTCCGGGTCAGTAGCACGGCGACCGCCGCCTGCAACACCATGTAGAGGCTCGCCCGGCTCTCCCGGGCCAGGGAGACCAACGCCCGGTGCGTCTCGGCCGGCACCTCGACCTGTACCGCGTCACCGCGATACGTGGGCTCGGCCGGTCGCGGACGATCCCGGGGCAGCGACAGCTCGTCGGGGATGTCGGCCAACTGCGCGCGCCAGTAGCCGAGCTGCCGGGCCAACTCGCTGTCCGGGTCGGCCTCGTCGCCGAGGGTCTCGCGCTGCCAGAGGGCGTAGTCGGCGTACTGGACGGCCAGGGGCGACCAGTCGGGGGCCGCACCGGCACGCCGCGCCTCGTACGCGGCGGCGAGATCGCGCGACAACGGACCCATCGACCAGCCGTCGGAGGCGATGTGGTGCAGCACGACCAGGAGTACGTGCTCGGTGGGACCGAGCACGAACAGGCAGCCGCGGAGCGGCGGATCCACGGCGAGGTCCCAGGATCGGGTGCTCGCCTCGGCGATGAGTCCGGACAGGTTGTCCTCGGTCGCCTCGATCAGCGGCAGACCGGGGTCGACCGCCACGGGGTCGAGCACCTCCTGGCGGGGAAGACCATCGGCGTCGGGGTAGATGGTCCGCAGGATCTCGTGACGGGCGACAACGTCGCGCAGCGCGGCACGCAGCGCGGTGCGGTCCAGCTCGCCGGTGAGACGTACCGCGATGGGGATGTTGTAGGTCGAGCTGAGGTCACGCTCGAAACGGTTGACGAACCAGAGACGCCGCTGCGCGAAGGACAGTGGCAGTGTGTCGGGCCGCGCCATCCGACGGACCCCGGCCCGCGCTCCCCGGGCGGTGTTCAGCCGCCCGGCCAGCTCGGCGACCGTCGGCGCCTCGAAGACCGTGCGGATCGGCACCTCCAGCTCCAGCGCCGTCCGTACCCGGCTGACCAGGCGGGTGGCGAGCAGGGAGTGGCCGCCGAGTTCGAAGAAGTTGTCGAGGACGCCCACCGACGGCAGACCCAGCACATCGGCGAAGAGACCACACAGGATCTCCTCGACCGGCGTGCGCGCGGCCCGCTGGGCCCTGTTCGCCGCGAACACCGGCGCGGGCAGGGCCGCCCGGTCCAGCTTGCCGTTCGCGGTGAGCGGCAGGGTGTCGAGCGCCATGAACGCCGCCGGCACCAGGTAGTCGGGCAGTTCGGCGGCGAGCCGCGCCCGTACCCGCTCGGTCGTCACACCGGGCGCGAGGACGAGGTACGCGACCAGCCGCTTGTCGCCACCGTCGGTGGCCAGCGCGACGACCGCGGCCTGGAGCACACCGTCGATGCGACCGAGGGCATGCTCGATCTCACCGGGCTCGACCCGGTAACCGCGGATCTTGAGCTGGTCGTCGGTGCGGCCGGTGAAGACCAGTGCGCCGTCCGTCGTCCACCGCACCACGTCACCGGTGCGGTACATCCGGGCGCCGGGCGGACCGAACGGGTCGGCCACGAAGCGCTCCGAGGTCAGGGCGCGCCGGTCGACGTAACCGGCGGCCAGGCCGGCCCCGGCCAGGTACAGCTCGCCGAGCACTCCGGGCGGGACCGGCTGGAGTCGGGAGTCCAGCACGTAGGCCCGGGTGCCGGCCAGCGGACGGCCGATCGGCAGCAGCCCCGGAACCTGGTCGGCCGCGGTGACCAGCTCCCCGGTGGCGAACGTGGTCAGCTCGGTCGGGCCGTAGGTGTGTCGGAACCGCAGGTTCGGAAAGCGCTCCAGCAGGGCGCGCACCGGTGCGGCGGGGACCACGTCACCGCCGGCCAACAGCTCCTCGACACCCGTCAGACAGTCGGGGTCCTCCTCCGCGATGACCCGGAACAGGCCGGCGGTCAGGTGCAGGCCGGTGATCTGGTGACGACGGACCAGATCCCGCAGGGCGCTCGCGTTGACCTCGACGGGCGGCGCGACGACGATCCGGCCGCCGAGCGCGAGTGGCACCCAGATCTCGTAGTTCGAGGCGTCGAAGGCGTGCGGCGCGTGGAACAGCACCCGACGGTGGGCGGCGGTGGCACGGAACATCGGGTCGGCGGCGAACGCCGCGAGGCCCGCGTGCGTGACAGCCACCCCCTTCGGGCGGCCGGTCGAGCCGGAGGTGTACATGACGTAGGCGATCTGCTCCGGGTGCAGCGGCACATCCGGCGTGGTGTCCGGACCAGCGAGGTCCGCGACGTCGACGAGGATCTCGGTGCCGGACGACGGACCGGTCCACAGGTCGTGGCCGGACGCGTCGGTGAGCAGCACCCGCGCGCCGGTCTCGGCGACGATCAGCTCCCACCGCGACCGCGGGGCGCGCGGGTCCAACGGGATGTAGGCCGCGCCGCTCTTGAGCACCGCGAGCATCGACACGAGCAGGTCGAGCGAACGGGCCTGGAGCAACGCCACAGCGTCTCCGGGACGGACGCCGGCGGTGACCAGTCGGGCCGCCAGGCGGTTGGCGAGGCTGTCGAACTCCGCGTAACTGACCTCGCGGTCGCCCACCACGACGGCGGTGCGCCCGGGGTCCGTGGCGACCCGCTCACGCAACTGGTCGAGCACCGATCGGGGCATCGGCTCGCCGGCGGCGCCCAGCCACTCACCGAACAGACGCTCCCGCTCGGCGGGCAGCACGACGTCGAGCGCGCCGACGCGGCGATGCGGGTCGGCGGACGCCTGGTCGAGCAGCGCGACGAGTCGGTCCACCAGGGAGTCGGCCGTCGACTCGTCGAAGAGGTCGGCGCGGTAGCTGAGCACGCAGATCGCACCGGCCGGCGTCGCGTCGTCGCCGAACGTCTCGGCGACCGTGACGGTGAGGTCGAACTTCTCCGGCTCCGGCCCGAGGTCGACGTTGTCCACCTCCACGCCGGGCAGCGCGGGTCGCCAGTTGGTCTGTGCGGTGTTCTGCAGATTCAGCGCCACCTGGAAGAGCGGGTGGCGGGCCAGCGAACGCTCGGGGTTGAGCAGTTCGACGAGCCGTTCGAAGGGCAGGTCCTGGTGGGCGTACGCGGCCAGGTCGACGGCGCGGGCCCGCTCCACCAGCTCGGCGAATGTCGGGTCGCCGGACGTGTCGGTCCGCAGCACCAGCGAGTTGACGAAGAAGCCGACGACGTCGTCCAGCGCCTCGTCGGTGCGGCCCGCGACCGGGCTGCCGATCGGCACGTCGGTCCCGGCGCCGAGGCGGGTCAGCAGCGCGGCCAGGGCGGCCTGCACCACCATGTACATGCTGGCGTGGTTGCCCCGGGCGAGAGCGGTCAGCGCGCCGTGCACACGGGCGTCGATCCACCGCCGGACCTGGCCACCACGACTGTCCGCGACCGGCGGGCGGGGACGGTCGGTGGGCAGGTCCAACTCCGCCGGCAGGCCGTGCAGGGCGCTCGTCCAGAAGCGGATCTGCTGGGCGATCGGGCTGTCCGGGTCGGTGTCGGAGCCAAGCACCTCCTGCTGCCACAGCGCCACGTCGGCCGGCTGGACCGGCAGTGGCTGCCATCGCGGCGACGTCCCGCCCACCCGACTGGTGTACGCCGCGGCGATGTCGGTGAGCAGCGGCCGCATCGACCAGCCGTCGGCGGCGATGTGGTGCAGGACCATGAGCAGCGCGTACTCCCCCGGCGCGAGGGTGACCAGGCTGGCGCGCAGGGGCAGTTCGGTGGCGAGGTCGAAGTCGCGGGCCGACTCGGTCTCCAACACCTCCAGCAGGTCCTCCGCGTTGGCGGAGAGCTCCGCGAGGTAGGGCTTGGCCTCGTCCACCGGCACGATGACCTGTCGCGGCACACCGTCGATCTCGGGGAAGATCGTGCGAAGGCTCTCGTGCCGCTCGGTCACGTCGGTCAGAGCGAGCAGCAGGGCGTTCTGGTCGAGGTCGCCGGAGAGACGCAGGGCGAAACGCATGTTGTAGGCGGCCGGCTCCCCCTCGGCGAACCGGTTCAGGAACCACAGGCGGCGCTGGGCGAACGACAGCGGAATGATCTCCGGCCGCTCCATCCGGACCAGCGCGCGGCGGGCCCGACCGGCGGCCGCGATCTGTTCCACGAGCTGACGGACCGTCGGAGCCTCGAAGACCGCGCGGATCGGCAGCTCGACCTGGAACACCGAGCGGACCCGGCTGATCAGGCGGGTGGCCAGCAGCGAGTGACCGCCCAGGTGGAAGAAGCCGTCGTCCACGCCGACCCGGGCCAGGCCGAGGGTGTCGGCGAAGAGGTCGGCCAGGATCCGCTGCTCGGGCGTACGTGGCTCGCCCGCGAGGGCGTCCACGGCGACCTCCGGCGCCGGCAGGAGTCGGCGGTCCAGTTTGCCGTTGCTGGTCAGCGGCAGCTCGGGCAGCACCACCACGGCAGCGGGCACCATGTACTCCGGCAGCTCGCGGGCCAGCAGCGCCCGCAGCTTCTCGGGTGTGGTCGACGCGCCGTCGGTCACGACATATCCGGTCAGGCGTTGGTCACCCGGTCGGTCCTCGCGCACCAGCACCGCGGCCTCGGCCACACCGGGGCAGCGCCGCAGGGCGGTCTCGATCTCGGCCAGCTCGATCCGGAAGCCGCGCACCTTCACCTGGTTGTCGCTGCGCCCCAGATAGACAAGGTTGCCGTCGGCGGTCCAGCGGGCGATGTCGCCGGAGCGGTACATGACCTCGCCCGGAGCCCCGAAGGGACACGGCACGAAACGTTCCGCGGTCAGACCGGGACGCCGCCAGTAGCCGCGGGCCAGACCGGCGCCGGCCAGATAGAGTTCGCCCGGCACGCCCGGTGGCAGCGGACGCAGATGCGGGTCGAGGACGTACAGGCGGGCGTTGGCCTGCGGCCGGCCGATCGGGACCGGCCCGTCGGGCAGCGCGGCGCCCGGGTCGATCCGATACTCGGCGCAGTTCACCGTCGCCTCGGTCGGGCCGTAGACGTTGTAGACCGGGACGCCCGGGTGAGCCTCGCGCCAACGGGTCAGGGCGCTGCCGAACAGCGCCTCACCGCCGAGCAGCAAGGCGCCGGACGGCGAGTACTCCGCCGCGGCGGCCTCCAGCAGCGGCAGGTGACTCGGCGTGGCCTTGAGGAAGGTGCACGGGTTGGCGCGCAGTCGCGCCAGGCCCGCCGGGTCCTCGTCGCCGATCGGCGACAGGTGGACGCAGCCACCGGTCACCAGCGGGGTGAGCAGGGCGGTGACGGTCAGGTCGAAGGCGATCGGCGAGTGCAGCACCGCGGTGCCGCTCGCCGCCGGGTAGGCCCGGCTGGTGAAGGCCAGGTAGTCCGCGACGGATCGGTGCTCGACCACGACGCCCTTCGGCCGCCCCGTCGAGCCCGAGGTGTAGATCATGTATGCCGGATGACGTAGGTTCAGCGGCGCACGACGGTCCTCGTCGCGCGGCGGATGGGCCGGTCGCCGGCGCACCCGCGCGCGGGTCTCCTCGGCGTCCACCACCAGCGGACGGACCCGGCTGGGCACGAGCGTGCCGGCGAGTGTCGACTCGTCCACCAGCACCAGGTCGATCCCCGCGTCGTCGAGGACGTACTCGATGCGCTCCGCCGGGTGCGCCGGGTCGAGCGGCACGTACGCGGCGCCGGACTTGCTGACCGCCAGCAGCGCCACCACCGCCTCGGGCGACGGCTCCATCAGCAGACCGACGAAGGTCTCCGGCCCGACACCCTCTCCGATCAGGTGGTGGGCCAGCCGGTTCGACCGCTCGTCCAACTCCCGGTAGGAGAGCAGACCGCCGCTCCAGCTCAACGCCGCGGCGTCCGGTGTACGCGATGCCTGCGCCCGCACCAGTTCGGGCAGCGCGACCGCCGGCTGTGTGGCGGCGGTGTCGTTCCACGTGTCCAGGATCAGCGCCCGCTCGTCCCGGCCGAGCAGGTCGAAGTCCCACACCCGGGTCTCCGCGTCGCCGGCCGCCTGCTCGAGCACCCGGATCAGTCGCGCGATCATGACGTCGACCGTGCCCCTGTCGAACAGGTCGAAGCTGAACCGGAGGTCGGCCGGCATGCCCGCCGGTTGGCCGTCGCCGTCGAACTCCTCGGCGAAGCCGAAGGCGAGGTCGAACCGGGCCGATCCGAGGTCGAACGGATAGGGGGTGACCTCGGTACCGGGGATCACCGAGACGTAGTCGGGCAGGTTCGCCACGTTCAGCAGGACCTGGAACAGCGGGTGCCGGGCGAGTGAGCGGGTCGGGTTGACCGCCTCGACCAACCGCTCGAACGAGACGTCCTGGTTGGCGTAGGCGTCCAGGTCGGTCGCCCGGACCCGGCGCACCAGCTCGGAGAAGGTGGGATTGCCGGAGATGTCGGTACGGAAGACGACGGTGTTGGTGAAGAAGCCCACCACCTCGTCCATCGCCTCGTCCTTGCGGTTGGCGATCAGGCTGCCGACCGAGATGTCGTCGCCGCCGCCGAGCCGGCTCAGCAACGTGACGAGCGCGGCCTGCAACACCATGTAGACGCTCGCCTGCTCGCGGACCGACAGCTCGCGTAGTTTCGCGTGCAGGGCGGCGTCCAGGCGGTAGGTGAGCGTGCCTCCGCGCCCGCTGCCCGCCGCCGGACGTGGACGGTCGGTGGGCAGGGCCAGCTCGTCCGGGATGCCGGCCAGCTGCGCGCGCCAGTACGCCAGTTGCCGGGAGATCGGGCTCTCCGGGTCGTCCTCGCTGCCGAGGACCTCGCGCTGCCAGAGGGCGACGTCGGCGCACTGCACCGGCAACGGCTCGAACGTCGGCGCCCGACCGGCGGCGCGGGCCGCGTAGGCGGCGGCCATGTCGCGGGCCATCGGACCCATCGACCAGCCGTCGGCCGCGATGTGGTGCAGAACGACCAGCTGTACGTGGTCGTCCGGACCCAGCTCGTAGAGGTGGATCCGCAACGGCAGCTCGGTCGTGAGGTCGATGCCCGTGCGGACCGCCACCTGGAGCGCCTCGTCGACGTCCGCCGGGTCGATCCGCTCGACGGTGAACGGGACGCGGGCCGTCTCGGCCGGCAGGATGTTCTGCCACGGGACGCCGTCCACGTCGGGATAGACGGTACGCAGGCCCTCGTGCCGGGCGACCACGTCGTTCATCGCCGCCTCGAGCGCGGCGACGTTGAGCGGCCCGGCCACCCGCAGCGCGAACGGCATGTTGTAGGTGGCCCGCTGACCGTCGTCGAGCTGGTTGATGAACCACATGCGGTGCTGGGCGTACGACAGGGGGATGCGACCGTGCCGGGGCATCGGGCGCAGACCGGCCCGCGCGCCGTCGGCCGCGTCGACCACCGCGCAGAGCGCGGCGACGGTCGGCGCGTCGAACACGGCGGGGATCGGGATCTCCACCCGGAACGTGCTGCGGATCCGGCTCACCAACCGGGTGGCCAGGATGGAATGGCCGCCGAGCTGGAAGAAGTCGTCGTCGATCGTCACCTCGGGCACGCCGAGCAGATCACGGAAGAGGGCACACATCTGCTCCTCGACCCTGTTCCGCGGTGCCCGGCCGACGGCGACGGCGGTGAAGCTCGGCGCCGGCAGTGCCCTGCGGTCCACCTTGGCGTTGTCGGTCAGCGGAAGCCGGTCGAGCACCACGAAGGCCGACGGCACCATGTACTCGGGCAGGGACTGGGACAGTCGGACGCGGAGCGCGTCCACCTGGAGGTCCTCGTCCCCGACCAGGTACGCCACGAGCCGCTTGTCGCCGGGCTGGTCCTCGCGGGCGAGGACGGCCACGTCGGCGACGCCGGACTGGCGGGCCACCGCGGCCTCGACCTCGCCCAGCTCGACCCGGAAACCGCGGATCTTGACCTGGTCGTCGGCGCGACCGACGAACAGGAGCGCGCCGTCGCCGGTCCAGCGGGCCAGGTCGCCCACCCGGTACATCCGGGACCCGGGCGGGCCGAACGGGTCCGCCACGAACCGGTCGGCGGTGAGGCCCGGCCGCAGGAAGTATCCCCGGGCCAGTCCGGTGCCGGCGATGTACAGCTCGCCCACCACGCCCGGCGGCACCGGGTGCAACCCGTCGTCGAGCACGTACGCGCGCATGTCGTCCATCGGCCGACCGATGGGCACGATGTCCGGGACGTCGCCCGCCTCGGCCATCCGGTGGAAGGTGGCGAACGTGGTCGCCTCGGTGGGCCCGTAGGTGTCCTTGACGACCAGGCCGGGGAAACGTTCCAGCACGGCCCGTACCGCCGACGCGGGCACCACGTCACCGCCGGCGAGCAGTTCGCGGACCCCGACCAGACAGTCCGGGTCCTCCTCGACCACCACCCGGAACAGGCCAGCCGTCAGGTGCAGACCGGTGATTCCGTGGTCGGCCACCAGACGACGCAGCGCGGCGACGTCCAGGTCCCCGGGCGGAGCGATCACGACCTCGCCGCCGGTGAGCAGGGGCATCCAGAGTTCGTAGTTGGAGGCGTCGAAGGCGTACGGCGCGTGCGCCAGGACCCGCCGGTGGGCGGCCGGACGGAAGCAGTCGTCCAGGCAGTAGCCGACCAGGTCACGATGGGTGATCGCGACACCCTTGGGGCGGCCGGTCGAGCCCGAGGTGTACATCACGTAGGCCAGTTGCTCGGGGTGCGGACGGACACCCGGGTCGCTCGCCGCCTCCTCGGCCAGCAGAGGGTCGGCGTCGACGACGATCTCGACCGAGCCGCGGCGGAACTCCGGGTCGCGCGACGCGCTGTCGGTCAGCAGGACCGCGACGCCGGTCTCCTCGCAGAGGGTGGTCCACCGTGCACGTGGCGCCCGGACGTCCAGCGGCACGTACGCGCCACCGGACTTGAGGACGCCGAGCAACGAGACGAGCAGGTCGACGCCGCGGCGCTGGAGCACGGCGACCCGCGACTCCGGCCCGACGCCCAGGGCGGTCAGCCGGTGCGCCAGCCGGTTGGCCCGCTCGTCCAGCTCGCGATAGCTGAGAACAGTGCCGCCGGAGCGCACGGCGACGGCGTCCGGGCTCCGGCGCACGACAGTGGCGAACGCCTCCGGCACCGACATGTCCACCGCGGCGGCCTCGCGCGTGGGCCCGATGCCGGGCGCCAGGAGCAGGCGGGTCTGCTGCGCGTCGTCGACGGTGAGCCGCACGAGCGAGCGGTCGGGTTCGGCGAGCGCCGCGGACAGCAGGCGGTGCCACCTGATGGCCAGCGCCGCGGCGGTGTCCTCGTCGAAGAGGTGGGTGCTGTAGGCGAGTTCGCCGACGAGCCCGTCACCGTCGGGGGCCTCGGCCAGTTCCAGGCCGAGGTCCAGCCGGTCGAGCCTGCTGTCGAACGGCTCGGCGCGGACGGTCAGGCCAGCCGCCTCGACCCCGGCGACAGTCTGTGGACGCAGATACACAGCCACCTGGTAGATCGGGTGTCGGACGGTGGTCAACTCGGGCGCCAGCAGTTCGACCAGCCGCTCGAACGGCAGGCCCCGGTGGGCCTCGGCGTCGCGGGCGGCAGCGGCGACCCGACGCACCAGGTCCCGCAGGCTCGGTCCGCCGGCGGTGTCCACCCGCACCACCAGGGAGCCGCTACTCGGCACGGCGCCGTCGCGCAGGCCGTGGACGGTGGCGCCGATCGGCAGATCGGTGCCGGCGCCCATACCGCTGAGCGTCGCGGCGAAGGCGGCGCGCAGGACGTCCTCCGGTGTCGCGTCCGCGACCTCGGCCACCTCGCGCACCGCCGCGACCGTCCCCGCGTCCACCCGCACGGGTATCCGTGCGCTGGAGTAGGTCAGCACCGAGGGTCGGGGACGGTCCACGGGCAGGGCGATCTCGTCCGCGATCCCGGCCAGCGTCCGCACCCAGAACTCGCGATCGGCCGCGTCGTCGTCGTACGGCGTCGCCTCCGCGTCCCACAGCGGCTCGCGACCCTGACGGCGACTCTCGTACGCGGTGAGCAGGTCACCCGTCAGCGCACCCTGCGCCCATCCCGCCCCGGCGACCGGATGGACGACGACGAACAGCACGTGCTCGTCGGTCGACATCCGTCGCAGGCTGAAGCGCACCGGCAGCGCCGTGGTGAGGTCGAAGCCGTCCGGGTCCGCGGCTGTCAGCCCGTGGGCGCCCACGTCGCTCACCGCGATCTCGGCGGTGACCGCCCCGGCGGGACGGACCAGCCCGTACGGTTCCCCGTCCCGGTCTGGAAAGATCGTGCGCAGCGTCTCGTGGCGCGTCAGGACGTCGGTCGCCGCGGCGCGCAGCGCCGCGAGGTCGAGAGCGCCGGAGAGACGTACCGCGAAGGTGACGTTGTGCGTCGGGCTGGCGCCCTTCTCGAAGCGGGAGATGAACCAGAGCCGCCGCCGGTACTCGTCGACGGTCCGCTCCTCACCCTCCGGCGCCGCCACCGGATGGTGCTCGCCGACCTCCTGCTCCACCCGCTCGGCGAGCGCCGCGACGGTGCGGGCGGTGAAGGCGACCTGCATGGGCAGGTCCACGCCGAACGCGGTCCGGATCCGGTTCATCAGACGGATGACCTTGAGCGAGTCCCCGCCGAGGACGAAGAAGTCGTCGTCGATCGTCACGGCGCCCCCGCCGAGCAGGTCGGCGAAGAACCCGCAGAGCTGCTCCTCGACCCCGGTACGGGGGGCCCGGCCCGTCCCGGACTCGACGCGCGGAGCGGGCAACGCCTTGCGGTCGAGCTTGCCGTTGGGCGTCCGTGGCAGCTCGGTCAGCTCCACCATCACCTGGGGCACCATGTAGTCGGGCAGGAGCGCCGCCACGTGTGCGCGCAGTGCGCTCTCGTCGACCGGGCCGCCGGCCGGCACGACGTAACCGACCAGACGCTGGTCACCGGGCTGGTCCTCGCGCACGATCACGGCGGTGGCGGCGACGTCGGCGTGACGGGCCAGCACCGCCTCGATCTCGCCCAGCTCGATCCGGTAACCGTGGAGCTTGACCTGGTGGTCCACCCGGCCCAGGAAGTCGATGGTGCCGTCGTCGGACCACCGGACCAGGTCGCCGGTGCGATACATCCGGGCGCCGGCCGGTCCGAACGGGCTCGCGGTGAAGCGTTCGGCGGTCAGACCGGAGCGGTTGAGATAGCCGCGGGCCAGGCCCGCTCCCCCGAGATACAGCTCACCGGCCACGCCGGCCGGCACCGGGCGCAGCGCGCCGTCCAGCACGTACGCCTGCGTGTTGTCGATCGGCGCGCCGATGCCGGGCAGCGCCCCGTTGCCGTGCTGGCGGGCGGTGGTGGACCAGATCGTGGTCTCGGTGGGGCCGTACATGTTCGTCACCTCGGCGGCGGCCCCGACCAGGCCGTCGGCGACCGGCACCGGCAGCGCCTCGCCGCCGACCAGCACCCTCAGGCCGCTGAGCACCTCGGGTTGGTGGTCCAGCAGCAGGCGGTAGAGAGATGGCGTCGCCTGCATCAACGACACACGCTCGGTCCTGATCAACTCGGCCAGCGCGTCCGGCTCGGTCACCTGGTGGCGGTACGCCAGCACGACCGCGGCACCGGAGACGAGGGGCAGGTACAGCTCGAGACCCGCGATGTCGAAGGCGATCGTGGTGACCGCCAGCACCCGGTCCTGCGCGTCGAGCGGAAACGACAGCGCCATCGAGGCGATGAAGTTCGCCAGCCCCTCGGTGGTGACGACGACGCCCTTGGGGCGACCGGTCGAGCCCGAGGTGTAGATGACGTAGCACGGTGTGCAGGCTCCGACGGGGCCCAGCCGGTCCGCGGCGGTCGGGTTCCGGTCGGGCCGGGCGGCGAGTTCCGCGCGCGTCGCGACGTCGTCGAGAACCAGCCGCGCCGGATCGTGGTCCGGGAAGAGCCCACCGGTGGCAGTGTCGGTCAGCACCAGCGACGGACGGGCGTCCTCGATCATGAAGGCGATCCGGTCGGCCGGGTACGCGGGATCCACCGGCAGGTAGGCGCCGCCGCTCTTGAGAACCGCGAGCAACGCCACCAGCAGCTGCGGCGAGCGCTGGATGCCGACGGCCACGAACGCCTCGGGGCCGATTCCCCGCGCGATCAGGTGATGGGCCAGACGGTTCGCCTCGGCGTTGAGGGCGCCGTAGGTCAGGGAGTCGCCGCCGCACCGCAGCGCGACGGCGGTCGGTTCCGCCGCGGCACGAGCCTCGAACTGCTCCGCGATGGTGCGGCCGGACAGCGGACGGGCGGTGTCGTTCCAGGTCTCCAGGACGCGTCGGCGCTCCTCGGCGGCGATCAGGTCGAGCCGCCCCAGAACCGCCCTCGGCGTCGTAGCGACGGTCTCCAGCAGCCGCACCAGCCTCGCCAGCAGAGCGTCCACCGTGGACTGGTCGAACAGCCCCGCCTGGTAGGCGATCCGCAGGTGCAGACGCCGGCCGGGCACCGCGACCAGCTCCATCGGATAGTGGCTGTAGTCGGTGCTGTCCACGGCTCGGGCCTCGAGACCGGCCTCGTCCAGGGCCGACGCGCGCCCGTCCATAGGGACGTTCTCGAACACGCTGATCACGTCGAACAGCTCGCCCTCGCCGGCCAGCCGCTGAATGGTGCTGAGGCCGAGGTGCTGATGCGGACGGAGCTGGTTCTGCTCACGCTGCACCCGCTTGACCACGTCGATCAGGCGCTCCGCGGGGTTGGTGCGGACCCGCATCGGCAGCGTGTTGAGGAAGAGACCGACCATCGTCTCCACACCGGGCAGTTCGGCCGGCCGACCGGACACGGTGACCCCGAAGATCACATCCTGGCTGCCGGTGAGGCCACCGAGGGCGATGCCCCACATGGTCTGCACGACGGTGCCGACCGTCACCCGCTCGTCGGCGGCGAGCCGGGCGAGTCGCTCGGTGAGCGCCTCGGGCAGGTCGACCATGCGGCGGCTGGGCAGCGCCGGCTCGGCTACCCTCCCGGCCGGGACCAGCCGGGTCGGGCCCTCGATGCCGTCCAGCGCCGTGCGCCACGCCGCCTGGGCCGCCGCGGTGTCCTGAGCCGCGAGCCAGGCGAGATAGTTACGGTACGGAGTGACGGGCCGGAGCCCGCTCGTCTCGCCGTCGCGCGCGTAGAGGGTGAAGATCTCGTCGAGCACCAGCGGCATCGACCAGCCGTCGAGCAGCATGTGGTGGTTGGTGAACATGAACCGGTGCAGATCCGGCGCGACACGGACGAGTGTGCAGCGGATCAGGGGCGCGGTGCCGAGGTCGAAGCGGGCGTAGCGGTCCTGCTCGACCAGCCGATCCAGTTCCGCGCCGGTCTCCTCGGCGCTCAGGCCGTCGAGATCCAGCTCGGTCCACGGAACGTCGACCTCGGACAGGATCGCCTGCACCGGCTGCGCGGTGTCGAGGTGGCGGATGCAGGCGCGCAGGTTGGCGTGTCGCCGCAGCAGCGTGCGTACCGCCGCGCGCAGCCGCGCGGGCTCCAGTGGACCGGCGAGATCGACGCTGAACTGCTGGGTGTACAGGTCCGGGCCGTCGTCGGAGTAGCGCGCCTGGAACAGCATCCCCTCCTGCAGAGGGGAGAGCGGCAGCACAGCCTCAAGCGTGGATTCGATCATCCTGACTTCCCACTCGCCCTTCGGTACGGAGTCGCCGCGCCGGACGGAACCCGTGTGACGGTCGCCGTTCGCCGGCACGCCGCGTCAGCGAATCGAGCCGCTCCCGCGGCGATGGCGCTGATCGACATCTGACCTCACGGTAGGTATGGGGCCGGTGCTGGGCACGCGCAGATAGAAGATCTGCAAGGCTGCCCAGCACCGGCCCCGGTGGGCCTACCGCAACCCCAGGCTGCCCTTCAGCGACGCGAGATCGGAGTCCGACAGGGACAGCAGCGAGGTGTCGATGCCGCCCTCCGGCACCGGCGGGGCCGACGGCACGGTCTCCTCGTCGGTGACCGGTCGCGCCACCGCGGCCAACGCCTCCACCGTCTGCAACTCGAAGATCTCCTGCGGGGTGACCACCAGCCCGGCCCTGCGGGCACGCGCGACCAACTGCACCGACACGATGCTGTCGCCACCGAGCTGGAAGAAGTTGCCCTCCACACCCACCTCGGGCACCGCGAGAAGCTCGCTGAAGAGACCCACGAAGAGCCGCTCGGCGTCGGTGGCCGGCTCCCGGCCGGTGTCCTCCGCCGTGAGGACCGGCGCCGGCAGCGACCTGCGGTCCAGCTTGCCGTTGTCGGTGTACGGCAGCGCGTCCAGCGTGACGAACACCGACGGGACCATGTAGTCCGGCAGGGTCTCGGCCAGGTGCCGGCGCAGGGACGCCACGTCCGGCGCGTCGTCGCCAGCGCCCACCACGTACCCGACGAGCAGTTTGTCGCCCGCGGCTTCGCGGTCGTGGACGGCCACCGCGGCCGCAGCCACCTCCGGGTGCCGCACCAGCGCCGTCTCGATCTCGCCCAACTCGATCCGGAAGCCGCGCAGCTTGACCTGCTGGTCGGAGCGGCCGTGGAAGTCGAGGCGACCGTCGCGGAGCCACCGGACCACGTCACCCGTCCGGTACATCCGCTCCCCCGCGTCGAACGGGGACGCGACGAACCGTTCCGCCGTCAGGCCGGGCCGGTTGAGGTAGCCCCGGGCCAGACCCTCGCCGGCGATGTACAGCTCACCGCGGGCGCCCGGCGGTACCGGGCGTAGCTTCTCGTCGAGCACGTACACCCGGGTGTTCCAGATCGGACGCCCGATGCCGTTGTGCTCTCCGGTCACCGTCGCGGCCGTCGACCAAACCGTCGTCTCGGTGGGGCCGTAGAGGTTGGTCACCTCGCTGCCCACCGCGCACATCGCCGTGGCCAACGCCGGGGGCAGCGCCTCGCCGCCGACGAGCAGACGCAGGCCGCGGGCCGCCTCGGCGTCGCCGCCGAGCAACACCTGGTAGAAGGAGGGCGTGCCCTGCATGACGGTGGCGCCGCTGCTGCGGATCAGCTCCGCCAGCGCCTCCGGGTCCAGGAGGTGTTCCCGGGTGGAGAGCACCGTCGCCGCACCCCGGACGAGGGGGAGGTACAACTCCAGCCCGGCGATGTCGAAGGCGATGGTGGTGAGGGCCAGGACCCGGTCGCCGGCACTCATCGGGAAACGGTCGGCCATCGCCTGGACGAAGTTCGTCAGGGCACCGTGCGGCACCACGACGCCCTTGGGTTGCCCGGTGGAACCGGACGTGTAGATCACGTACGCCGGGTTCGCGGGCGACGGACGGACCGCCACCTGCCCGGAGTCGCCGGCCGGCGGCGCGTCGGGCTTGTCGATCACCAGCCGGACCAGGTCCGCCCGCTCGGGCAGGTTCCGCTCCACCTCGGTGTTGGTGATCATCAGCTCGGGGCGGGCGTCACCCAGCACGAAGGCCACGCGCTCCGGCGGGTAGGTCAGGTCGATCGGCAGGTACGCCGCACCCGCCCGAGCCACCGCCAGCAGCCCGACGAGCAGGTCCGCCGAACGCGGCAACGCCACCGCCACCAGCTTCTCCGGGCCGGCGCCGAGGGCGACCAGGTGGCTGGCCGTCTCGGCGACCCGGGAGTTCAGCTCCGCGTACGTGAGCCGGATACCGTCGGACTCCACCGCCACCGCGTCCGGCGTGCGCAGCGCCTGCGCCTGGAAGAGGTCGATGACCGTCGTCGGCACGAACGGATGGTCGGTGTCGTTCCAGTCCTCGACGACCTGCTCCCGCTCGCCCGGGGAGAAGATGTCCACCTCGTCCAGGCGTGTGTCGGGATCGGCGACCATGGCCCGCATGATCAGGAACAACCGCTCCAGCATGGCCTGCGCGGTGGCCCGGTCGTAGAGGTCGGTGGCGAACGCGAAGGCGGCGTCCATGCCGGCAGGAGTTCCGTCCGCGGCGTACAGCTCGTTGAAGCCCAACTCCAGGTCGAACTGGGCGACCGCTGTGGGGTTGTACCTGTGGTGCACAGTGAGCCCGGGAGCCCGCAGCACCGGCGTGGCGCCGTTCTGCAGGTTGAGCATGACCTGGAAAAGCGGATGCCGGGCGGTCGACCGCTCCGGCTTGAGCTCGTCCACCAACCGCTCGAACGGCACCTCCTGGTGGGCGTACGCGCCCAGGTCCGTCGTACGGACCCGGTCCAGCAGGTCCCGGAAGGTGGGTTCGCCGGAGACGTCCGTTCGCAGCACCAGGGTGTTGACGAACATGCCGACCAGGTCGTTGAGCGCCTCGTCGGAGCGACCCGCCACCGGGCTGCCGATCGGGATGTCGTGGCCCGCGCCGAGTCGCGCCAGCAGCCCTGCCAGCGCCGCCTGCAACACCATGAACAGGGTCGTGCCGGTGCCCCGCGCCAGTTCGAGCAGGCCCCGGTGCAGGTCCGCGTCCACGTGGAACGAGATGTCGTCGCCGTCGTAGCTGGCCCGCGCCGGCCGTGGCCGGTCGGTCGGCAACGCCAACTCGGTCGGCAGCCCGGCCAGCGTCTCCTTCCAGTACGCCATCTCCCGGTGGGCCGACCCGGCCGGGTCGGCCTCGTCGAGGTGCTCGAGAAGCCACAGGGTGTAGTCCGCGTACTGCACCGGCAGTGGTTTCCACTGCGGCGCCTGGCCCTGCAGCCGGGCCCGGTAGGCGTCGGTGAGGTCGCCGACCAGCGGACCCAGCGACCAGCCGTCGCTCGCCACGTGGTGCATGACGAGCAGCAGCACGTGCTCGTCCGCGGCGACCCGGAACAGGTGCGTGCGCAGCGGTGGCTCCACCGACAGGTCGAAGCCCTCGCGGTTGGCGGCGAGCAGGGCGGCCGGCAGGTCGTCCCGCTCGACCTCACGGGTCAGCAGCTCCCCGACACCGTCGCCCGGCTCCAACACCTGCTGCCAGGCGACACCGTCGTCCTCAGGGAAGATCGTCCGCAGCGGTTCGTGCCGGGCCACGACGTCCTGCAGCGCCGCGCGCAGAGCGGTGTGCTCCAACGCGCCCTGGATCTGCAGGGCCAGCGGCATGTTGTAGGTCGCCGACCGACCCTCGAACCGGTTGATGAACCACAACCGGCGTTGGGCCGGGGACAGCGGGATGCGGTCGGGTCGCGGTACGGGAACGAGGGCGGAGCGCCCCTGCCCCTGCTGGCTCAACCGCTCCACCACGCCGAGGACGGTCGGCCCCTCGAAGAGCGCACGAACCGGGAAGTCGACGCCGAAGGTCGTCCGGATCCGGCCGATCAACCGGGTGGCCAGCAGGGAGTGGCCCCCGAGTTCGAGGAAGCTCTGGTCGATGCCGACCCGGGTGAGGCCGAGAACGTCGGCGAAGAGACCCGCGACGATCTCCTCGGTGGGCGTCCGCGGGGCGAGGAAGCTCTGCGCCGCCAACGCGCCGCGCTCGGCCTCGGCGAGCGCCTTCGCGTCCAGCTTGCCGTTGGCCGTGACCGGCAGGCCGTCGAGGAGGACGAAGAGCGAGGGGACCATGTACTCGGGCAGGATGCCGCTGAGCGCGTCCCGCAGCGAGGCCGGGTCGACGGTGGCGCCCGACGCCGCCACCACGAAGGCGACCAGGCGGGGGTCGCCCCCGTCCTCGGCGCTCAGGCGTACGGCGGCCTGACCGATGCCGGGCGAGCGCAGGATGGCGGTCTGGACCTCGCCCAGCTCCACCCGGAACCCGCGCACCTTGACCTGGTCGTCGACGCGGCGGCGGAACTGCAACTCGCCGTCAGCGGTCCACTGCACCTCGTCGCCCGTGCGGTACATCCGTTCGCCCGGTTCACCGAACGGGCAGGCGACGAAGCGCTCCGCGGACAGTCCGAAGCGGTTGTTGTAGCCGCGTGCCAGACCGGAACCCGCGATGTACAACTCGCCGGGCACGCCGACCGGGACGGGACGCAGCGCGCCGTCCAGGACGTACAGCCGCGCCCCGGCGATGGGCCGCCCGATGGGAGGCGTTCCCCCGCCGACCGCGAGCGCTCCGCTCATCGTCGCGCACACTGTCGTCTCGGTCGGGCCGTACGCGTTGACCATCAGCCGGTCCCCCGCCCAGCGGTCCACGATCTCCGCCGGGCACGCCTCGCTCGCCACGACCAGCGTCCGGACGCCGGTGAGCGAGCCGGGCGGCATGGCCGACAGTGGCGTGGGTGGGATCGTCAGGTGCGTCACGCCGTGCTCGTCGGCGAGGGCCGCAAGCGCCGGGCCCGGGAGCAGGCTGTCCGAGTCGGCGACCACCAGGCAGGCACCGGAGAGCACCGACATGCACAGGTCCCAGAACGCGGCGTCGAAGCTCGGCGAGGCGAACTGGAGCACCCTGCTGCCCGGCCCTGTCGCCAGCCGCCCGACATGGGTCGTGACCAGGTTGAGGATGCCCTGGTGGGTGACGATGACGCCCTTCGGACGGCCCGTCGACCCGGACGTGTAGATCATGTACGCCGGGTTGGCGAGCGCCGGCCGCACCCCGTCGAGGTCCTCCCCGGACAGTTCGGCCAGCTGGTCGTGGAAGCCCGGCTCGTCGAGGAGCAGGACCGGCGCTCCGCCGAGCCGGACCCGACCGGCGGTGACAGTGTCCGAGATGGTCAGCACCGGCGCCGCGTCGCCGAGCATGTACGCGATCCGCTCCGCCGGATAGTCCGGGTCCACCGGCACGTACGCCGCGCCCGCCTTGGCGATGGCCAGTACCGAGGTGATCAGGTCGGCGGAGCGGCGTTGCAGAACCGCCACGAACCGCTCCGGTCCGACCCCGCGTTCGACCAGGTGCCGCGCGAGCCGGTTGGCGCGGGCGTTGAGGTCGGCGAACGAGATCTCGCCGTCCGCGGTCCGCAGCGCCGGAGCCTGCGGTGCGCGCGCGACCTGCGCCTCGAACTGCTCGGCGAAGGTCAGCGGAGCGACGTCGGGTTGGGCCGCCGCGCCGTAGCGGAGGATCCGCGCCCGTTCGTCGTCGAGCAGGACGGCGACCTCGGCCACCGGTCGGGAGACGCTGTCGGCGAACTGCCGCAGCACCTGTTCCAGCCGGCCGAGCAGAATCTCCCCGCCCTCGGGCGTCAGCAGATCGGTGTGGTAGGTCAGGCGCAGCTCCATGCGCTCGCCAGGGAACGCGTGGAAGACGAATGGAAAGTGGCCGGAGTCGACACTGTCGCCGCCGAGGATCGTGAGGCCGAAACGGCCCAGGTCCGGCAAGGCGCGCTGGAGCGGGAAGTTCTGGAACGACACCACGGTGTCGAACAGGTTGCGGTGACCCGACACCCGTTGGATCTCCCCGAGCCCCACGTGGTGGGCGTCGGTGAGGGTGGCCTGCCGGCGCTGAAGCTCGGTGAGCAGCTGCGCCACCGGTTGATCGGGGCCCACGGCCACCCGGACCGGCACCGTGTTGATGAACATGCCGATCATCTGTTCGATGCCCGGCACCTCGGACGGGCGACCGGAAACGGTGGCGCCGAACACCACCTCGTCCCGGCCGGTGAGCGCGCCCAGCAGCAGGCCGAGCGCACCCTGCACCACAGTGTTGAGGGTCAGTCCGTGCGCCCGCGCCACCCGCCGCAGGCCCGCCGTGGTCTCCTCGGGCAGGAAGGAGATGAGGCGGCGCTCCTCGGCCACGGCGTGCGCCCGGTAGCTGCCCGCGAGCAGACTGGGCTCGTCGAACCCCGCGAGCGCCCGCCGCCAACTCTCCTCGGCCACGGCCGTGTCCTGCCGGCCCAACCAGCCGAGGTAGTCGCGGTAGGACGGGCGGGCCGGCAGACCGGCATCGTCGCCCCCGCGACCGTAGAGCTCGAACAACTCCTCGACCAGGGCCGGCGTGGACCAACCGTCCATCAGCAGATGGTGGTAGGTGAAGAGGATGCTCCAGCGCTGCTCCTCGGTGCGGACCACGGTGAACCGCAGCAGCGGCGCCTCGGCCGGGTCGAAGCGCCAGCTCCGCTCCCCGTGGACGATCCGCTCCAGTTCCGGAGCGCGTTGCTCGGGCGGCAACTCGGTGAGGTCGACGACCGTCCAGGGCACGTCGAGGTCGTCCCGGATCACCTGGACCGGCTGACGGACCTCCTCCTCGTGGAACTCGGCGCGCAGGTTGGGATACCGGACGAGCAGGGTACGGGCCGCGGCGTGCAGCGCGTCCAGGTCCAGGGAGCCCTGCACGTCGAGTCGCAGCGGGCGGGTGTAGACGTCCTGGGTGTCCTCGTCGAAGAGGGTGTCGAAGAGCAGACCCTGCTGCAGCGGGTTGAGCGGCCAGACGTCGCTCAGGTCGGGCGCCATGCCCTCCAGCCGCTCCACCTCGGCCTGCGACAGGTCGACCAGCGGCAGGTCCGACGGGGTCCGACCGCCGACACCCGGGTCGGCGGCGTGCACGCACAGGGTTTCGAGCAGCGCGAGCCAGGATTCGCCGAGCCGCCGTACCCGCTCCTCGGAGAGGTGACGGGAAGCCCAGGTCCAGGTGGTGACCAACTGCGCCCCACCGGCGCCCTCCTCGATCAGCACGTCCACCTCGGCCAGGTGGGTCAGCGGCAGACCGGGGTCGGCGAGACCCGCCGGACCGTCGGCGTCCGCCGCGGCCCAGGCCGACCCGTCCCGCACCGGGCTGAACCGGCCGAGGTAGTTGAAGCCGATCTGCGCGCGGCGACCGTCCGCCAGCTGGGCGGCCGTGTCGGGGTTCAGGTACCGCAGCAGCCCGTAGCCGATGCCGTGGTCCGGCACCGCGCGCAGTTGTTCCTTGACGAGCTTGACCGCACGGCCGAGCGCCAGGGCGTCGGCCCGGTCGCCCGCGCCCACGTCGAGACGTACGGGGTAGACGCTGGTGAACCAGCCGACCGTACGCGACAGGTCGGCATCCTCGACCAGGTGCTGTTCCCGGCCGTGTCCCTCGACGTCGACGAGCAGCGCGGACCGTCCGACGGAGCCCTGCTCCCGGCGCCACTGGCGGGCGGCCACGGCGAGCATGGCCAGCAACACGTGGTCCATCCCGCTGTGCAGCGCGGTGGCCGCGGCGGTGCGCAGGGCCTCGGTGGCCGGCGCGGGCAGCCGCAGCTCCAGACGACCGGCGGTGGCCGCGAGGTCGAGGGTCGGGTCGAGCACCACACCGTCGACCAACGGCGCGGGCTCGCTCGTGGCGCGTTGCCAGAACGCGGCCTCGGCGACCCGTGCCGGCTCGGAGGCGATGGTTTCGAGCCGACCCGCCCAGGTGCGGAAGGCGGTGGGCACGCCGGGCAGTCGGGCCCCGTCGCTGACGCCCGCCCAGGCCGAGGCCACGTCGTCGGCGAGGATGCCCCAGGAGACGCCGTCGACGACCAGGTGGTGAGCCACCAGCAGCAGGCGTCCGGCCAGCTCGGGGCCGGCGTCGAACCACACCGGCACGAGTACGACACCCGCCCGCGGGTCCAGCTCACGATGCGCGTTCGCCCGCTCGCTGGCGACCAGGGCGCGCAGCGCCTCCGGCTCCGCGAGCGTGTCGGCGGCGACCACGACGCGCCGTACGGCGACACCCGGACGGTCACCGTCCGGCTCCGCCACCGTCGCCTTCCAACCGTCGGCGGTGTCGAGACGCAGACGCAGCATGTCGTGTCGGGTGATGAGCGCCCCGACGACCTCGGCGACCTGGCCGTGACTGGCGCCGGCGGGGACGGGCAGCAGCATCGACTGTCCGAAGGTGTCCATCGTGCCGCCGCGTTCCCGCAGCCAGTGCATGATCGGGGTGAGCGGCACCTGGCCGCTGCCGGCCTCGTCCGCGTCCTCTCCGGTCAGCGACTCGGCGGCATTGGCGAGTGCCGCCACGGTACGCAGCTCGAACACCTGCCGCGGCGAGATCGCCAGGCCGGCGGCACGGGCCCGCGCGCTGAGCTGGATCGAGATGATGCTGTCGCCGCCCAGCTCGAAGAAGCTGTCGTGTACGCCGACCCGGGACGCGCCGAGCACCTCCGCGAAGAGCGCCTGGAGCAGTTCCTCCCGCGAGTTCCGTGGCGCCTGGTCCCCGGCGCCGGTCCCGAAGTCGGGTGCCGGCAGCGCCCGACGGTCGAGTTTGCCGTTCGGGCTCAGCGGCAGCTCGGCCACCGTCGTGAAGACGGCCGGCACCATGTACTCCGGCAGCTCGGTGGCGGCGAAGGCCCGCAGGCTCGCGGAGTCCACCTCGCCGTCGGGCGCCGGGACGACGTACCCGACGAGCCGGACGTCACCGGTCCGGACCTGCCACGGCACCACCGCCACCTGGGCGACCGCCGGATGGCGGGCGATTACCGACTCCACCTCCCCGCGTTCCACGCGGTGACCACGGATCTTGATCTGCTCGTCGACCCGGCCCAGGTACTCCAGCTGCGCGTCGATGCCCCACCGCACCAGGTCGCCCGTGCGGTACATGCGGTCGCCGGGGTCACCGAACGGGTTGGCCACGAACCGCTCGGCGGTCAGCCCCGCCCGCCGGAAGTAGCCCCGGGCCAGTCCCGCGCCGGCCACGTAGAGCTCACCCGCCGTGCCGTCGGGAACCAGGCGCAACGCGGAGTCCAACACGTAGACCTGGGTGTTCCAGGTGGGGCGGCCGATCGGCACGTCACCGTCCGCGACGACGTCACCCGGACGTACCCGGTACTCGACGCAGCCGACCGTGGCTTCGGTGGGTCCGTACTCGTTGCTCACCGTCGCGCCCGGGTGGCGGTCACGCCACTGCCGCAGGGTGGCGCCGGAGAGCGCCTCACCGCCGATGATCAGATCCCCGCTGGGGGAGAACTCGTCGCCGAGCAGGTCCAGCAGGGCCAGGTGGCTGGGCGTGGCCTTGAGCATGGAGTTGTCGCGTCCGGCCTCCCGCAGCGCGATTCCGGCCGCCTGGTCGAGGTCGGCGATCTGCACGCAACCGCCCGAGATCAGCGGCAGGTAGAGCGTGGTGACGGTGAGGTCGAAGGCGGTCGGCGAGTGCAGCAGCGCCGTACCCGCGGCGCTGGGGAAGGCGTCGGCGGCCCAGCACAGGTAGTCGATGAGCGAGCGGTGCTCGACCACCACACCCTTGGGACGGCCGGTGGAGCCCGAGGTGTAGATCAGGTACGCCGGTGACGACGGCCGCAGCGCCGACACCCGGTCGGCATCCGCGACGTCGACGTCGGACCCGTCCACGTCACCCGGGACGAGGGTGGGGGCGAGCGCGTCGAGGCTCAGCCGCGGCGCCACCGTCTCACTGGTGAGGACCAGTTCCGGCTCGGCGTCGGCGACCATGAAACGGATCCGCTCCGCCGGATAGTCGACGTCCACCGGCACGTACGCGGCGCCCGCCTTGAGCGTGCCGAGCAGCGCGACCATCAGTTCGGCAGAGCGCGGCAACGCGACGACGACCCGTTGCTCGGGGCCGATCCCCCGGCCGATCAACTCCCGCGCCAGCCCGTTGGCACGCCGGTTCAGCTCGGCGTACGACAGGACGACCGGGCCGTCCACCACGGCGGGGGCGTCCGGGGTACGGGCCACCTGGGCCTGGAACGCCTCGACGACGTCGCGTGCCGGAATGTCGTGACCGGTGGCGTTGCGGACCCCGACGAGGGTCTCGCGTTCGGCGGGCGTCACCAGCTCGATCCGGCCGATCGGCGCCTCGGGTACCCGCACGACGGTGGCCAGCAGCGCCTGGAAACGCGTCAGGATCTGCTGGGCGCGCTCCCGGTCGATCACCGAGGGCTGGTGCGCGAGCCGCAGCCGCAGCCGGTCGCCGGGGATCGCGGTGAGCACCAGCGGATAGTTGGTGGTGTCCCGGCCGTCGGCCGACGCCACCCGGACCTCGCCGTCAGGCGTGTGCATCGTCGCGAGGTCGCGGGGATAGTTCTCGAACACCATGAGCGTGTCGAACAGCTCACCGCCGACCGCACGCTGCACCTGCCGAAGGCTGACGTGCTGCTGGTCCAGCAGACCGCTCTGGAAGCCGTTGATCTCGCCGAGCAGCGCGGCGAAGGTGGTGGCCGGGTGCAGCCGCGCCCGTACCGGCATGGTGTTGATGAAGAGGCCGACCAGGCCGTCGGCATCCGGCAGCTCGGCGGGACGACCCGAGACCGTACTGCCGAAGACCACGTCGTCGCGACCGGTGAGCGCGCCCAGCACCACAGCCCAGGCGCCCTGGAGCACCGTGTTCAAAGTCAGGCCGTTGGCCCGGGCCACCGCGGCGAGCGATGCCGTCAGCGCCGCGTCGAGCGACACGCTCAGCTGCGCGGGCACCTCGGCGGAACGGGTCGCTCCGGCCGGGGCCACGAGCGTGGGGCCGGGAACGTCGGCGAGCGCGGCGCGCCACGCCTGTGCCGCCACCTCCCGGTCCCGGCCGGCGATCCAGCGCTGGTAGCCCTGGTAGTCGGCGGCCGGGGCCAGGTCGTCGGCGGGACCGTACAGGTCGAGCAGATCCTTGACGAGTACGGCGGTCGACCAGCCGTCGAGGAGCAGGTGGTGATTCGTCAGCACCAGGCGGTGATCGTCGTCCGCGTAGCGGACCACCGTGAACCGCAACAGCGGTGCCGCCGTGACGTCGAAGCGGCGCTGTCGGTCCGCGCCGAGCACCTCCTCGAGTGCGGCGGGACGCTCGTCCGGCGGGACGTGGGAGAGGTCGGTCTCGGTCCACGGCAGGGTGACCTCGCTCGGGATCACCTGGACCGGCGCGGCGATGCCCTCGTGCAGGAACGCCGCCCTGAGCTGCGGGTGACGGACGAGTAGGTGATCGGCGGCCGTACGCAGACGTGCCGCGTCGAGCCGTCCCCGCAGCTCCAGGACGAACTGGACCGTGTAGACATCCGGGGCCTGCTGGTCGTAGAGGGCGTGGAAGAGCAGGCCCTCCTGCAGCGGAGTCAACGGCAACACGTCGGTCAGGTTCGGGACGCGTCGCTCCACCAGCTCGATGTCGTCCTGGCCGAGCCCGGCCAGGGGCAGGTCGGACGGCGTCCGTCCACCGTCGGTCGCCAACGCCGCGACGAGCTCGGACAGGTTCCTGGACCACGAATCGGCGAGGTTCCGGACGTCCTCGTCGCCGAGCAGGCCGGACGCCCAGGACCACCGGGCGACCAGCCGGGGTCCGTCGGGGCCGTCCGCGGCGAAGGCATCGAGCGCGAGGGCGTGGGCCAGCGGCAGGTCGTCCGCGTCTCCACCGCCGAAGGCCGCCGGACCGCCGACGGGCTGCCAGAGACCTCCGTCCAGCGGCAACCGGCCGAGGTAGTTGAACGCCACCTCCGGCCGGGGCAGCGCCGCGAGGGCCGCCGCGGTGTCCTGGTTGAGCTGGCGAAGCACACCGAAACCGTTCCCGCGGCCGGGCACGGCCCGCAACTGTTCCTTGACCCGCTTCGCCGCCGCGACGAGCCCGTCGGACCCGGGATCGAGGCGGACCGGGAAGATGCTGGTGAACCAGCCGACGGTACGGGACAGGTCGGTGTGGTCCCCGGAGTCGCGCCCGTGGCCCTCGAGGTCCAGCAGGACGCTGTCGTGGCCACCGCCGCGCCCGTGCCGCCACTGGGCCACGGCCACGGCGAAAGCCGCGAGGAGTACGTCCTCCACGGTGCCGTGGATGGCGGCCGGGGCCCGCGACAGCAGCGCCTCGGTGACGTCCGGGCCGATCTCGGTCTCGATGCCGCGGGCGGTGGCCACGGTGTCGGCCGCCGACAGCGCCCGGCCGAGCATGGCGCCCGGCGCGCCGTCGAGCGTGGACGTCCACGCCGGAAGCTGGGCGACCAGTTCCCGGTCGGCGGCGCGGGCGTGAAGGTCGAGAGCCCACCCGCGGTACGACGCGGACACCGGTGGCAACTGCGGCGACCGCCCGTCGCGCACGGCGTCCGCCGCCTGCGCCAGATCCGTCATCAGCACACGCCAGGAGACACCGTCGACCACGAGGTGGTGGAGCACCAGCAGCAGGTGACCGTCGGCGTCCGCCCCGCCGTCGAGCCAGCACGCCGCGCCAAGGAAGTCACCGGTGGCGGAGAGATGACGCAGCGCCACGGCCTTCGCGTCGGCGATCGCGGCGGTCAACCCCGCCGCGCTCAGCCCGGTGGCGTCGACGCGCCGCAGGTGGTCGCGCATCCGCACGGCGCCGGGATCGGACACGTGCAGCAGTGGCGCGTTCCCGGCCGGTCGGACGAGGCGCGCCCGCAGCATGTCGTGGTGATCGACCACGTGCTGCAGCACGTCGGCCAGCTGGTCCTCGCTCAGTCCGCGCGGCGTCCGCAGCACCACCGACTGGTGCGAACCGTCGATGGCGTCACCCCGTTCCAGCAGCCAGGAGGCGATCGGTGGCAACGGCACCTCGCCGATGCCGTCCGCGACCCTCGCGGCGACGGCCGGCGCCTGCTCCCTGGCGACGTCGGCGAGCGCGGTCACGCTGCGGCACTGGAAGACGTTCTGGGTGGTGATGACCAGCCCGTGCTGACGTGCGCGGGCGACCAACTGCAACGCGAGGATGCTGTCGCCGCCGAGGTGGAAGAAGTTGTCGTCGGCGCCGACGGCGGGCACGTGCAGGATCTCGCCGAAGAGGCCGGCCAGGGTGCGCTCGGCGGCGGTCGTCGGCTCACGTCGGGAGACCGTCGCGCCGAGGTCGGGCTCGGGCAGCGCCCGCCGCTCCAGCTTGCCGTTGGCGGTCAACGGCAGCGCGTCGAGGACGACGAACGCGGACGGGACCATGTAGTCGGCGAGCAGACCCTCGACATGCTTGCGCAGCATCATGACGTCCAGCTCGACGTCGGTGGAGGCCGGCACCACGTACGCGACCATCCGCCGATCGCCGGTGCCGCGGGTGGCCGCGGTCTCCCGCATGACCACGGCGACCTGGTCCACATCCGGGTGGTTGGCCAGGACCGACTCCACCTCACCCAGCTCGATGCGGAACCCGCGGATCTTGACCTGCTGGTCGCTGCGGCCCAGGTACTCCAGCGCGCCGGGCTCACCCGGCAGCCACCGGGCGAGGTCGCCGGTGCGGTACATACGCGCCCCGGGGGGACCGAACGGGTCCGCCGGGAAGCGCTCGGAGGTCAGTCCGGGACGGCGCAGGTAGCCCTGGGTCACACCGGCGCCGCCGACGTACAGCTCGCCCACGACACCGGCCGGAACCGGGCGCATGGCCGGGTCGAGGAGGTAGAGGCGCAGGTCGTCGAGCCCGCTGCCGATCCGGCTGCCGGGTACGGCCACGTCCGCGTCGGTGAGGTCGAGCCGGGTGACGTGGACGGTGGTCTCGGTGATGCCGTACATGTTGACCAGCACCGGACTGTCGGCTCGGTGCCTCGTGTACCAATCGGCGAGGCGACTGGGCTCCAGCGCCTCACCGCCGAAGACGACGTAGCGCAGCGCGAGGCGCTGACCGAGATCCGGATGGTCGCGCTCGGCCGCCATCAGCTGGTAGAACGCCGACGGCGTCTGGTTGAGCACGGTGACCTCGTGCGTGACGAGCCACCGCAGGAACTCCTCGGGGGTACGACTCACCTCGAACGGCACCACGACAAGCTTGCCGCCGAACAACAGCGCGCCCCAGATCTCCCAGACGGAGAAGTCGAAGGCGTACGAGTGGAACAGGGTCCACACGTCCTCCGGCCCGAATCCGAAGCCAGTGGCGGTCGCCGTGAAGAGGCGCGCCACGTTGGCGTGGTCCACCACGACACCCTTGGGACGCCCGGTGGATCCGGAGGTGTAGATGACGTACGCCGGGTGGTGCGGACGCAGCGGCGACGTGCGGTCGAGGTCGGTGACGGGCGCGTCCGACAGGCTGCGGATCCGCTCGTCCACCCGAGCGTCGTCGAGCGCGATCACCGGCACCCCACCGACCGCCGGAAGGTCCACGTCGCCGCTGGTCAGGACCATGGCCGGTTGGGCGTCGCCGACCATGTACGCGAGCCGGTCCGCCGGGTACGCCGAGTCGAGCGGCACGTAGGCGAGGCCCGCCTTGAGGACGGCGAGCAGTGCGACGACGAGCTGCGGCGAGCGCGGCAGCGCGAGCGCGACGAACTGGCCGGTCCGCGCGCCGTTGGCCAGCAACAGTCGGGCCAACTGGTTGGTGCGCCGATCCAGGTCGTCATAGGTCAGCGACACGTTCGCGCCCACCAGCGCCACCCGCCGCGCGTGTTGACGCGCCTGCTCGCCGAACAGGTCCGGGATGACCGGGTGTGTCTCGCCGGTGGCGCCCCGGCCGGTCTGCCCGGCGAGCAGGGCCGCCCGCTCCTCGACCGGCACCACGTCGATGCGGCCGACCGGCAGGTCGGCGTCCCGGGTCAGCTCGGTGATCAGCGCGACCAGCCGGTCGTGGTGGCGGTTTGCCTCCTCGGCGTCGTAGAGCAGGGTGCTGGCGGTCAGGTCGATCCGGTAGCCACCGTCGGCCTCGGCGTAGACGACCAGGGAGAGGTCGTCGTCGTGACCGCTGGTGAGCGGACGCAGCGTTGTGGCGCACCCGCCGAAGGCGAGGTCACCGGGGAAGAGCGAGAGGTTGACCCGCGGGCCGAGCAGACGCCGCTCGTCGGCTACCAGCCGCAGGTCACGGCGTAGCTCCTCGTAGCGGTACCGCTGGTGCCGGGTGGCCTGGCGCAGCTCGGCGGCGACCTGCCCGAGCAACTCCCGGACGGACTGGTCGGGGCGGGCGTCGAGCCGCAGGCCGACCATGTTCGACGTCATGCCGGGTACGTCACGACCGGGCCCGTTGCCCCGGGCCCCGACCGACAGCGACAGCACCACCTCGGGGGTGGCGGCGAGCCGCTGGTTGTAGACCGCGAGGGCGGCGAGCACCACTGTGGGCCACGAGGTGCCGGCGTCGGCGGCGACGTCACGCAGCGCGGCACCGCCCGCCGGGTCCAGCCGCCGGGTGCTGCGGATCAAGCGATCGGGCAGGCCGGTGGGCAGGCCGCCGATGCCACGGACGTCGGGCAGGTCGGCGAAGCGCTCGGTCCAGTACGCCCGATCGTTCTCGTGGTCGGTGGAGGCGCGGTACGCGACGTCGTCCTCGACGAGCAGCGACAACGGCGCGAGCGCGTCCCCGGTGGGATCGCTGCCGCTCACCAGCGCGCTGTAGACCTCGGCCAGCCGGCTCGCCACCAACTGGGCGCCCTTACCGTCCATCACGAGGTGGTGGTACCGGTAGTAGTGCAGGAAGCGGTCGGGGGCCAGCCGCAGGAGCGCGAGCCGGAAGAGGGGCCCGGTCATCGGGTCGACGGCGCGGTCCATGTCGTCCCACATCCACGCGTCGGCAGCGCTCGCGGGATCGTCGGCGGCGCTCAGGTCGACGACGTCGATGGGCCAGTCGTCACGCTCCGCGAAGGGCACGACGACCTGGCGCGGGCCGGAAGGGCTGTCGATCAGGCGTACCCGCAACGCCTCGGCCTCGTCGACCACCTGCCGCATGGCACTGAGGAACAGGTCTGCCTCCACCTCGCCCGTGATCTCCAGGCAGGCGCCGGCGTGAAAGGTGGCGTTCGGACCGCTCAGCTGGTGTGCGTACCAGATTCCCGCCTGTCCGGCAGTCAGCGGCAGAACGGCGAGCTGGTCTTCAACCATCGGCTTCCGCCCTCTTCTGTGGCCGGCCTGATTCCTCGCGGCCGGTAGGTTCGAATTTCCGCGCGACAAAAAGCACTGTCCGGCGACCCTATGAGGCGGCCCGGGGAGGCTGCCGCCCGGTTTCCAAGACTTGAATGACACCGCCGCAAAGGCGGAAACGCACTATTACCGCGCCTCGTGCCGACGGGCGCGGTAATAATGCGAATTCGGCTGCCGCGAGCGGCGTACGTCAGGGTTTGGACAGCTCGCTTACCAGGCGACCATGAGTTCGGTGACGCCATAGATGTCGGAATCGAATTTGAAATGCTCGGGCGCCGGTCGTGCCGCCAGGCGCAGGGTGGGCACGCGGGCGAACAACGCCAGGAACGTCTCCTCCAGCTCGATCCGGGCCACGTGCTGTCCGATGCACTGGTGGATGCCGAACCCGAAGGCCAGGTGGCGCTGGTCGCCTCGGAGGATGTCGAGGTCGGCGGGGCAGGAGTAGACCTGGTCGTCCCAGTTCGCCGCGCCGATGGAGACGATCACGCCATCGTCCTTGCGGATCAGTTGACCGCCGATCTCCATGTCCTCGGTGGCCACCCGCACCATCGCGACGTCCACGACGGCGAAGTACCGAAGCAGCTCGTCGACTGCCTTACTGGTCAGGCTCGGGTCGGTGCGGAGCAGTTCCAACTGGTCGGGGTGGTCCAGCAGACCGACGGTGCCGAGCGCGATCATGCTGGCTGTCGTCTCGTGTCCGGCCGCGAGCAGGAGCGCGACGAGACCTACGAGGCCGTCGTGGTCGAACACCGGCTCGGCCAGGTCGCGGTTGCGCTCGATGAGACGTCCGAGCAGGTCGTCGCTCGGCGACTTCTCCTTCTTGCTGATCAGGTCGCTGACATATCCGTAGAGCTCGACCAGGTTGGCGTTGCGCACCATCGGCGGTGTCCGCTTGTCGGCGTGGACCTTGGTCTTCTCCTGGAAGAACGCCCGGTCCTCCGGCGGCACGCCGAGCATCTCGCAGATGGTCAGCGCGGCGACCGGCAGGGCCAGCTTGTCCAGCAGGTCGGCCGGCGAGCCACTGGCCAGCATGTCGTCGATACCGTCATGGACGATCTTGCGGATGACCGGGCGCAACGCCTCGATCCGCCGCATGGTGAACTCACGCACCAGCATCTTGCGCTGCCGGCCGTGCACCGGTGGGTCCTCGCCGATCAGCGCCTGCTTGCGGGGCGACTGGTGCACGACCTCGTCCCGGTCCACCACCCTGACCAGCGGCATCTGGGGGTGTAGACGGTCCGAGCTGATTCGCGGGTCGGTGAGGAACTGACGGGCCAGGTCGTAGCTGGTGATCACCCAGGCTGGCCGGCCATCGGTCAGCCGGACCGACATGACCGGGCTCTCGGCGCGCATCGTCTGGTAGCCGCCGGGCATGCGCAGCGGATCCTCCCGCCGTATCGGAAAGACCGGGCACTTCGCCGCGTTCACGCGAGAAGCGGTGTCCATTGAGTCTCCTCGGTTTCTCTGCGACGGCGCGGACGGGCCGAGCCATTCTTGGCGCGCACCATATTTGTCGGGCATGCTGCCCGATGTCCGCAGTGGCCGGTAGGGACGGTTCGAACATTTCGATAAGCGTCCCGATGCGGCATAGTAGGCGGGCCGCCGGGGCCGGGCGCAGCACCACGTCCGACCGATCCGGATAACCGATCGAAAAAATCGATGAAGCCTGTGAAAGGCGCGAGACCGACCGGAGAATCGGGCCGGCACCGGCTACCGGATGCCCCACAGACGGGGGTTGAGCATGGTTGAACGATGGCCGATCGTCGGCATGGGAGCAATGTGCAGCCTCGGCTCTACGGCTCAGGAGATGTTCGACGCCCTGTGCGCCGGCCGTAGCGGCCTCGCCCCGATCCGTGGCTTCACCACTGAGTGGTACACGAGCGACGCGCTGTTCGAGGTCGACGACCGGGACGGGTCCGCGGACCGCCCCGGGCGGGCGACCGGCTTCCTTCTCCAGGCGATCGCCGAGGCGCTGGCCGACGCCGGGCTCCCCGAGGATCTGGGCGACGTCCCGGTGTTGGTGGGCACCGGCCTGCGGGAACTGCGCTCGATCGAGCTGTGGCGCGAATCCGGCGCTCCGGTGACTCCACCGGAGCTGCACTTCGGCGCGGCGGTACGTGAACGGTTCGGCGCCTGGGACACGCACACCTTCTCCAACGCCTGTTCCGCCTCGCTCTACGCGCTCTCGCTGGCGACCGACCTGCTCGCCGCCGGCGAGGCGGACACGGTAGTGGTGGCGGGCACGGACTCGGTCACCGAGAGCATGTTCGGCATGGCCGACCGGGTCCAGTCGATCCCGCCCGACGCGGTGCGGCCCTTCGACCGGGAGCGTCGGGGCACCATCCTCGGTGAGGGCGCCGCCGCCGTGGTGCTGCGCCGCGAGCCCGTCGAGGACGACAGACCGCGGGGCTGGGTGCGCGGCGTCGCGGTGAACTGCGACGCGAACCACCCCACCGCCCCCGACGCCGAGAACATCGCCAGGGCCATGCGGACGGCCCACCGACGCGCGGGCGTCACACCGGCCGACATCGACCTGGTCATGCTGCACGGAACCGGCACGATCGCCAACGATCTCGGCGAGGCGGTGGCGATGCGGGAGGTGTACGGTCCGGACCTCGGTCGGCCGCTGTGCACCGCCATGAAGTCGATGACCGGCCACACCTCTGGCGCGTCCGGTCTGCACAGCCTGATCACCGCCGTGCAGAGCATGGACGCCGGTCGGGTGGTGCCGGTGCCGACGCTGGAGAAGCCCATCGACGAGTTGAACGGCGTCCGGGTGGTCCGCTCCGATGCGATGGCCACCACGGCCCGCATCGCCCAGATCAACGCCTTCGGTTTCGGAGGAATCAACGCCGTGGCCATGGTGGAGGGCATCCGATGAACGAGCGACTGTTCGTCACCGGCATCGGCGTGGCCGTGCCGGGGGCCGCCGACCGCGACGGCGTGCTGAGTCCGGGCGTTCCAGAGCCGGTGGACCCGGCCGACCGCATCGGCCGCAAGGGGCTGCGGTACAAGGACCGGGCGACGCAACTGGCGCTCGTCGCGGCGTACGAGGCGTTGCGCGACGCCGACCTCCTGGCCGATCCGGACGACGCCAAGTCGCACGTCGCTGTCGACGCCGCCTCGGTCGCGGTGGTCGCAGCGTCCAACTACGGCAGTCTCGACTCGGTCACCGCGACCGTCGACACCATCCAGCGGGACAACAGCACCCGCCTGGTCAGCCCGATCACGACACCGAACCTGTCCAGCAACGTGATCGCGTCCGAGGTGGCGATCCGATACGGCCTGCGCGGGCCCAACCTGACCGTCTGCAACGGCGCCACCGGCGGACTCGACGCGCTGCGCTGGGCGGGCTCGCTGCTCCGCGCCGGCCGTGCCGAGCGCGTCCTGGTGGTGGCGGCCGAGCCGGACAACGAGATCGTCCGGTCCTTCGCCGGCGTCGCGCGCGTGCTCGACGGCGCGGTGGCCGTGGTGCTGGAGCCGGCCGACGAGGACGCTGACAGCCCTCGCTCACCGCACGCCGTACTGGCCGGTGCGCGCCGCGCCGCCACCGTCGACGACCTCGTGGACCGACTCGGCGTCGAGCCCGCCGCACTGGCCGGTTGGTACGAGCCCGAGGCGGCCGTACAGCAGCACCCGTTCGGCGTGGCCGAACCATTCGTCCTGGGTGGCGACTGGGGCACCTCGTCCAGCGTCCTCGGTCTGTTGCAGTGCGTGGACGCGGCCGCCCGTTTCCACGCCGGCGGCACCGGGACCGTGCTCGCGGTCTGCGGAGACCAGGCCGACGGCGCCTACTGTGGCGTCCTCGTCGAGGCGCCGCGCCCGCCACACGCCGAACACGCCAGCAGCGCGGGTTGACATCGCGCACCCACCACCTGACCGAAGACCGAACAGAAGGAGCATGACGTGGCCGTCGCACTGGATCGCCAGGAACTGGTTGCCCTGATCGCGGACGTACTCGACCTCAACCCCGACGTGATCACGGACGACGCGCACTTCATCACCGACCTGGGCGTGGACTCCCTCCTGGCCCTCGAACTGGCGGTGGCACTGGAGCGCCGGTACCAGATCAAAATCGAATCGACCGAGATCGTGGATGTCGAGTCGCTGCGCGACGTGATCGCGCTGTTGGAGCAGAAGCTGACGATCGCGGTATGAGCGTCACCGCGGCGGCCGGCCCAGCCTCGGAGTACCTCCTGCTGGAGACCCGGCAGGACGACACCGCCGAGCTGTTCGTCCGGGACGCCCTGACGCTGGTGCGCGCGGGCCACCGGGTCCGGCTACTACTCGTCGGGGACGGCGTCGGAGTGGCCGCCGGCCGCGCACGGCGGACGCTCACCGAATTCCTCGCCGACGGCGGAGAGGTGTGGGTCGACGACTTCACGCTGGTGCAGCGCGCCATCCCGCCGAGGTCGCTGGTCGCCGGTGTCTGCGTGGTGAGCATGGCGCAGGTCGCCCGCCTGCTCGGCGAGGAGCACGTGCGGGCGGTGTGGCACTGATGGCAGCCCCCGCCGACCGTCGCATGTGGGACCTGCTGCTGGTCCTCACCGCCCCGCCACACGTCGACGACTCGCTCACGACGGTGCTGCGGTTGGCTCGGGCCACGCTCGACCTGGGGCGCACCGTACGGGTCTGGGCCTGTGGCTACAACACCATGCTCACCCAGGAGACGCTCGGCCCCGCCAAGCCGGTCAACCTGCTCGACCGCGAGAACCGCTACCCCTCCGCCGCCGGGGTGATCGGTGACATGGTCGACACCCATCAGGGCAGATTCGGCTGGATCGTCTGCACCGCGTGCAGCGCCGAACGGGGCGCGGGCCGGCACATCGACCAGGTACGGCTGCGCTCGGACGCCCGACTGGCGGCCACCATCGGCGCCGCGCGCCGAACCCTCTACGTCGGAGGCGCTTGACGTGGCCTACCTGGCAATCGTCGACAGGGGTTACCGGGGCAGTGTCGAGGCCCAGTTCTTCGACGCGCTCTACGGCGTACGAATGTTCGCCTCCCAGCTCGGCGGGATCGACCTGCTGCTGCGGGGTACGTCGGTGACCGCCGCGCTCCAGCCGACCGGTGACATTCCGCGTATCGTGCTGGGCAGCGAGCCGGTCGCGGTGTCGGCCGACCCGCGGGCGGCGATCACCGGCCTCGTCGGGACGGGCACCACCGTGTACGTGGACGCGGCGAGCCTCGCGGGTCTGGGCTTGGACGACGAGCCGGTTCTCCCCGGCTGCGCCGTTCTGGACAGCACGGAGTTGGCCGTGCGGTGGGCAGCGTACGAACAGGTGTGGTTCCTGTGACGGCCGCCCGGTACGCCAGGCCGCTGGATGCCGTGGACGAGCTCTCCGCGACCCGTTCGGCGACGGGCTGGACGCTGACGATCTCCAAGACGGTCCGGCGTACCGACGCCTACATGTCAGGACATTTTCCGGGGCTCATCCTCTACCCTGCCGTGTTCCTGCTGGAGACCGTGCGGCAGTCGGTCACCAGGACCGTCGAGACCGGACCGGACGGGTGGTGGGAGATCGACACGATCCGCCGCCTACGGCTACGCCGGCCGATGCACGAGGGGCACCGCCTCGAGTTGGAGGTGACCCTCACCCCGACCGGGCAGGGCGGCAGCCTGGCGGCGTCGGTGGCCGTACGCCACGGCGCGGAGCCCGTCGCCGACCTCTCGCTCACCCTCGCGCCTGGAGAGACATGACGCCCGACTATCGCTGGATCCTCGACCTCATCCCGGTCCGTCACCCCATCGTGCTGGTGGACAGGGTCGAGCACCTGGAGCCCGACTCGCACATCGTCACCGCGAAGGCGATCAGCGGCGGCGACATGTGTTACCAGGGCCTCGCGGAGGGCCTGCCGGCCGAGCGGTACGCCTTTCCCCGTTCGCTCGTGGTGGAGTCCTTCGGCCAGTCGGCCGCCCTGCTCTGGCTGGGCAGCACCGCCCTGCGCGCCGGCGCGGGGCACCCGGTGGCGCCTGGTGAGCTGAACTGGGTTCCGCTGGCCGGAAGTCTGCGGCAGTGCGAGTTCGTCGGCAGCGCGTACCCGGGTGAGGTGATCCGCCACACGGTGCGCCTGCACGAGGTGATCGACGACGCCACCGCCTTCATGTCGGGAGAGACCACCGCGGACGGGAGGCCGCTGTTCCGGGTCGGTCAGCTGACCGCGGTACGGCGGCCGCGCGCGTCCATCACGGCTGGTGACTGACAGTCGTCCTGGTCCACCGCACCGGTAGCGACTCGAAGCCCCAGATGAGGTTGGACCGCATCCGCCGCGTCTCGCCGACGATCTCGATTTCGGCGGTGTGCCGCAGGATCTCCTCGAAGAGCACCGACAGCTCGGTGTTGGCCAGGGCCGCGCCCAGGCAGAAGTGGGTGCCGGCGGCGAAGGTCAGGTGACGGTTCGGCTTCCGCCCGACGTCGAACCGGTCACCGTCGGCGAACACGCTCTCGTCCCGGTTGGCCGACGGCAGCCAGACCGCGACCGCGTCGCCGGTGGCGATGCGGTCGTCACCGAGCTCGACGTCGGCCACGGCGGTACGCAGCACGTGCAGAGCCGGGCTGGTCCAGCGCAGGATCTCGGCGACGGCGGTGGGCAGCAGGTCCGGGTCCTCGCGCAACCGCCGGAGCTCGCCGGGGTTGCCGACCAGGGCGAGCAGACCACCGACCGAGGCGTGCCGGGTGGTCTCGTTCCCGCCCGAGATGAGGCCGTCGCAGTTGAGGAAGATCTCCTCGTCGCTGAGACGCGCTCCGTCCACCTCGGCGTGCACCAGCGCGCTGACGATGTCGTCCTGCGGATCACGGCGACGACGGCGCATCAGGTCGTCGTAGTAGAGAAGGATCTCCGTGTGCGCCTCGGCCGGACCCGACGTGTCCCCGTCCGGCGGCACGGCGCCGAACGCCGTCATGGTCAGCCGCAGCATGTAATCCCAGTCCGCCTGCGGGACGCCCAGCATGTCGCAGATGACCGAGACCGGGAGGCGCGCCGCCACCTCGGTGAAGTCGAACGGCTCACCGTCGGGCGAGTCGGCCAGCAACCGGGTGACGGTGGTCCGCATGTTGTCCTGCAACCGACGCACCATGCGCGGGGTGAACGCGGAATTCATGACGCCACGGATCTTCCCGTGCCGCGGTGGGTCGGTCACGATGAGCATCTTCCCGGCGGAACTCGCGGTGGCGGCCGGGTCGTCGTCCAGGCGCATCCCCTTCGTGGAGGTGAAGTCCCGGTTGTTCCGCAGCACCTGCTCGGCGTGGCCGTGCCGCAGCACCGACCAGAAGCCTCGCGCGCCAGCGCGCTCGGTGTAGAAGACCGGGGAGTCGGCCCGTAGCCGCGCCCACAGATGCTCTGTCTCCCCGGTCCGATAGAGATCCGGATCGGACAGGTCCGGGACCGTCCGGAGGTCAGTCATGCGTCTCCACCCTCTTCACAGCGCGACAGAAACTTCCCAATGCGGTCCGGCAGGCGCGGCGCGGATCAGCCGCGCAGCATCTCCGCGACGAGGAACGCGAGTTCGAGGCTCTGCTGCGTGTTCAGTCGCGGGTCGCACGCCGTCTCGTACCGGTCGGGCAGGTGCAGGTCCTCGATGCCCTGCGCACCGCCCACGCACTCGGTGACGTCCTCGCCGGTCAGCTCGATGTGGATCCCGCCCGGGTGGGTGCCCAGCGACCGGTGCACCTCGAAGTACCCGAGGACCTCGTCGACGATCCGGTCGAAGTGCCGGGTCTTGTAGCCGTTCGACGACTCGTGCGTGTTGCCGTGCATCGGGTCGCACTGCCAGACGACCTTCGCGCCGGTGGCGTGCACCTTCTCCACGATCGGCGGCAGCGCCTCGCGCACCCGGCCGTTGCCCATCCGGCTGATCAGGGTCAGCCGGCCCGGGACGTTGTCCGGGTTGAGCTTCTCGCAGAGCTGGATCGCGGTCTCCGGCGACGCGTCGGGCCCCAGCTTCACCCCGATCGGGTTGGCGATGCGGCTCAGGTAGTCGATGTGCGCGTGGTCCAGTTGCCGGGTCCGCTCACCGGCCCAGAGGAAGTGGGCGCTCAGACCGTACGCACGCCCGCCGGAGACCCGGGTCTGCGCCCGGTCGTACTCGAGCGCGAGCGCCTCGTGCGAGCAGTACAGGTTGACGGTGCGGAACTCGTCGCCGTCGGTCATGCCGCAGGCGCGGATGAATTCCAACGTGCGGTCGATCTCGCGGGCGATCGCCTCGTAGCGCTTCCCGGCCTTGGACGCCTTCACGAAGTCCTGGTTCCAGCTGTGCAGCCCGTGCAGGTCGGCGAGTCCACCGCCCAGGTGGGCGCGGAGCATGTTCATCGAGGCCGCCGAGTTCGCGTGCGCCCGGATCATGCGCTGCGGATCCGCGGCCCGCGCGACCTCGGTCGGCTCCAACGAATTGATCATGTCGCCGCGGTAGGCCGGCAGACCCAGCGAGTCGGTCAGCGAGGACCGGGGCTTGGTGTACTGACCCGCCACCCGCGCGATCTTCACCACCGGCATGGACGCGCCGTACGTCAGCACCACGGCCATCTGCAGCAACGTGCGGACGTTCGCGAGCAGGTGACTCTCGGTGTTGCCGGCGAACGTCTCGGCGCAGTCACCGCCCTGGAGCAGGAACGCGCGACCGTCACAAACCTCGGCGAGCCGGGCGCTCAGTTGGTCGACCTCGTAGGGGACGACGATCGACGGCGCGTTGTCGAGGACGGCGCACGCCGCGGCGACCTCGTCCGGATCCGGCCACGGCGGCGTCTGTGCCCGTGGCAACGACCGCCACACGTCGAGGCCGAGGGCCTCGTCCTCGGCCGAGTCGGTGGACGGGCGGGATGTCTGCAGGATCGGGTCGCCCAGTCCGGGATGGCTGAGCTGGTGCCATCCGCGGCGGATGTCGGCTCGGGTCTGGACGGTCATGGCTTCCCTTCGGATGTCGCTGCTGCCGGAGATGTGGGTGCCGCGAGATGCCCGCCAGCCCGGCCAACCGATGCGCCGAGGCGAACCGCGGGCCCCCGGCCGTTCGAGACACCGCCGACGATCGTGCCGCCGTCTGCCTCCAGGTTCGCGGTCTGAGCGCCGCCCACCGCGACCACGTCGGTCGCGACGAACACTGCCTCCGACCTCCCCAGCGGATGCCGCACACCGGACGCGGAGGAGTGTCTCCGCGTCCGGTTCAGCGTCCGGGACGGGTGCGTGACGACAAATACCGGATCAAATTGTCGAATGATCGGGACGCGACGCTGCCCGCCACCCCGCGGGAGTCAGCGGGACACCGTGGAGAACACGGTGCGCAGCTTGCCACCCGCGGTGCGCTGCGGCGCCTCGGCGTCGCGCTCGACCCGCACGTCGGTGAGCCCGTGACTGTCGAGCAGGCCGCGCAACGCCCGCTGGACCTGCTCCCAGACCTGGCCGGCGTCGGCGGCGTCCTCGATGACCAGCCGCACCGCGAGGCGACGCGGGTCGGTCTGCACGATCTGGAACATGCGGACCCCGGCGGTGGTGTCGACGAGGGTGCCGAGCGCGAGCGGCGGCAGCTCGACCGTCCGGCCGTCCGGCGCCGGGAAGGCGATCACCTCGGAGGCGCGACCCTGCACCCGCACCGCCGGCAGCGGATTGCCGCACGGGCACGGGTCCGGCCGCATGGTGACGCTGTCGCCGAGGTCGTACCGGATGATGGGCTGCACCCGGTTGGCCAGGTTGGTGAGCAGCACCGTGTGCGACGGCTGACCGGGCGGCACCGGGCGGAACTCCTCGTCGACCGGCTCCAGGATCGCCCAGTCGGCGTTGACGTGCAGCCAGTCGTGCTCGCAGCCGTGCGCCAGACCCATGAACTCGGAGCAGGCGTACTGGTCGCGGACCTTGGCCTGGAAGGTTTCCCGGATGCGGGCGCGCTCCTCCGGCGGCAGGCTCTCCGCCGAGGTGATCACCAGGACCGGGCGGAGGTCGAGGCGGCCGGCGCGCTGCTCGCGGGCCAGCAGCGAGATGGCGCTGGCGTACCCGTTGAGGATCGTCGGGTTGAAGTCGCCGACGCCGCGCACCAGCTCGTCCAGCGGGGAGTGCACGGAGAAGATCCGGATGCTGCGCTTGCGGATCGGGCGTTCCCGGATCAGGCGCTGGGCGGTGGAGTAGCCGGCGAAGTGGCCGCCGACCGCCCAGATGGCGGCCACCTTGTTACCCCTGAGCAGCATCGTCAGGTAGTCGCGCCCGCCGAGCCACGAGCCGCTGGCCCGCGCCACGGTGATCCCGGACAGCACGGCGTACGTCCGGTCGTCCTGCACGAAGACGCCCCGTAGGCCGCTGGTGCCCGAGGTGGTGACGACCTGGTAGCGGTCCCGGTAGAGGGTGCCGATCCGGTCGGTGTCGGCGACGAACGCGCGCACCTCGTCCAACGAGACGGCGCGGTCGGTGGCCCAGTCGTCGTACCGGCCCATCAGCTCGGCCTTGGTGGTCACCGGCAGCGACGTCAGGTCGTCGACCCGGTCGGGCAGGTCGCGGTACAGCTCCCGGTAGTACGGCGAGCCGGCGCGGGTCCGTGTGAGCAGGTCGGCGAGGCGGGTGCGCTGCCGTTCGGCGACGAGTTCCGGCCCGCCGCGCCGGACCCGGCGGAGATCCCAGACGACGGACATCAGGCTCTCGGCCATGATCGCTCCTCACTTCGTTTCATGCACGGTCGTGGATGCTACGCTCCGGCGGGTGACCCCGATGCGGCCGAGTCGATGGTTCCTGCGATTGAACCCCCAACCGGACCCGCTGTTCCGGCTGGTCATGTTCCCCAACGCCGGCGCCGGCGCGGGGGTGTTCCGGTCGTGGTCGACGGCGTTCGATCCGCGCGCCGAGGTGTGCGTGGTGCGGCCACCCGGGCGTGACAACCGCAGCGACGAGCCGCTCTGCGCCGACCTGGAGGAGTTCGCGGCCGGCGCGGTGGACGCGCTGGCCCCGCTCGGGCCTGCGCCACTGGCCCTGTTCGGGCACAGCATGGGTGGTCTGGCCGCGTACGTGGCCGCCGTCGAGTGGCGACGGCGCACCGGCGCGCCACCCGTCTGGCTCGGTGTCGCGGCCCGGCGCGCGCCGCAGTTCCGCCGCCGTCCGGACGCGTTGCTGGAGCTGCCCGACTTCGAACTCGCGATGGTCCTCAACGGCCGGTACGGCGGCATTCCCGCCGAGGTGGCCGCCGACCCGGACCTGCTGGCGCACTACGCGCGGATCCTGCGCGCCGACATCGCGGCGATGGACGGCTACACGCACCGGCCCGGCGACCCGCTGGACTGCCCGGTCGAGGTCTTCGGCGGGCGACGCGACCCGGACGCGACCGAGCCGGAGCTGACCGGGTGGCAGGAGGTGACCAGCCGTCCGCTGCGGCGACACATGTTCGACGGCGGGCACTTCTTCCTGCACGATCACCGCGAGGCGGTGGCGACCGCCGCCAACCGGGGCATCCTGGCCGCGCTGGACACCGGCCTCACCGGCCCAGCTCCCGCGCGATGGTCGTGACGACCTGGTCCTCGGCCTGGTCGCCGTGCAGGAAGAAGTGGTCGCCCGGCACCACCTCCAGGGTGAACGGGCCGGTGGTCAGCTTGCCCCAGGCCCGCATCTCCTCCTCGGTGACGAAGGTGTCCCGGTCACCGTGGAAGGCGGTCACCGGAATCGTCAGCGGCGGCTCGTCCGGGTCGTGCCGGTAGGTGTGCACGAGCCGGAAGTCGGCCAGCCCCACCGGCTTCACCGCGGCGCGCACCTCGGCGTCGACGTCGATGCCGAACTCCGTGCGGATGAACGCCTCGTAGCGCTCGTGGTCCCGCGCGGACGCACCGGCCAACTCCTCCAGCGCCGGCACGTCGTCGAAGCCGAACACCTTGAAGGTCTCCATCACCCGGCGGTACACCGGGTTCGGCTGCTCGCTGGGCGCGGTGTACGCGCCGACGAAGAGGTGACTGACCCGGCCGGTGCCACTGAGCCGGCGGGCGACCCGGTAGGCGACCAGCGCGCCGACGCTGTGCCCGTACAACGCGACGGGCCGGTCGAGCCGGGTGGTGAGCACCCGTTCGAGGGCGTCCACCGCCTCGGTGAGGTCGGCGATCGGACGTTCCCGTATCCGCTGCTCCTTGCCGGGGAACTGGATCGGGCAGACGTCGACGTGCCCGGGTAACCGCTTCGCCCAGCGGGCGTAGAGCGAGGCGCCCTTGACCCCGTACGGCACGCAGAACAGCCGCACGTCCGCGTCGGCCCGGTCGCTGCCGTGCACCAGCCACGACTCGGGACGCAGGTCGTAGTCGCGGGCGTACGCGCCGCCGGGGTCGCCGCCGTCACCGGAGCCGGTCAGCAGGGCGGCGAGGTCCCGGATCGACGGACCCTGGAGCAGGTACTCGACCGGGACGTCGTGCCCCAGGTCGGCGGTGATGCGGCGGCGCAGTTCGAGCACGGCGAGGGAGTCCATCCCGTACTCGGCAAGCGGCCGGTCCACCTCCGGGTTCTCCCCGGCGAGCAGACCGCGGACCGTGTCGGTCAGGTAGCCCACGACGTCCGTGTCGGCGTCGCCGTCGTACCGGTAGGTGGTCGCCTCCCGCGCCAGCTCCTCCCGCCGCCGGTTGTCGATCCGGGTGATCTGCACGCCGGTGGCGCGCGCGACCAGCTCGCCGGAGTCGGCGAAGACCAGGAGGTCGCCGCGCAGCCCCTCCTGGACGACGGCGTGCGCCCACAGCGGCCCGGCGACCGGCCGGTCCACCACGAGCAGTTCGGCGATGCGGCGGGTGATGAACGCGTCCCCGTCCAACTGCTCCCGGCCGGCGGCGGCGAAGAGCTGCACGGCCGCGTCCAGCACGCCGGGATGCACCGCCAGCCCGCAGGTGTTCTCGTCCGACCCGGCGGGCCGGAACCGGGCCAGAGACTCGCCGTCACCCACACTGATCCGGTCGATCCAGGTCACCGCGGGGCCCATGGTGAAGCCGCGCTCGCGCAGGTCGGCGTGGAAGTCGTCGGGGGACACCGGACGTGGGCACCGGTTCGCCAGCTCGGCGCGCTCCGCCGCCGTGGTCAGCATCCGCGTGGTGGTCGGCTCCGGGAACAACGTCGCCCGCAGGTGCACGCTCCACGCGCCGCCGCCGGTCGGCCTGCTGTGCACGGCGCACTGCCGTTCCGCGCCGTCGGCGGCGGGCTCCACAGTCACCTGCACGGTCCGCTCGGTCTCGTCGGGGAGGTGCAGCGCCTCGACGAACTCCAGGCCGCGCAGCAGGTAGCTGCGGGACCCGGAGAGGTCGCGGACGGCGGCGGCGACCATCGCGTGGTAGTAGCCGATGTGCAGCACCCCGTTGTTGTCCCGCAGCTCCGGCAGCGTGCCGCGGCCGACCCGGGCCTCGTACTGCGCGGTGGGCAGCGGCGACGACACCCGGCGGCCGGGCAGCGGCGGCACGGCGGACACCGTCGGCGCGGCCGGAGGCGTGGCGGCGACCGGGCCGCCGTGCCTGATCCGCTGGAACGGGCGTACCGGAAGGGGCACCGCACGCCCCGGAGCGGTCGGCGGCAGGTCGCCGCCGGTCCGGTCGGGCGCGCCGGCCGCCACGCCGCGTAGCCACGTCAGAAGGTCGTCGTGGCTGGTCACGCTCGCGTCGGCGCGGTGCGCGAAGACCGTCCGCCGGGTGGCCAGCGTGTGGCACACGTCCGCGAGGTCGAGACCGGGCTCGCCCTCCAGGTAGGCCGCCAGGTCCGCCGCGTGCCGGCGCAACAGCTCCGGGGTACGCGCGGACAGCACAGCGGTGTGCGGCCCCGGGCGGCGCTCGGCCGCCGCTGCCGGTGCCGCCTCGGCGAGCACGACGTGGGCGTTGGTGCCGCTGAACCCGAACGAGCTGACCCCGGCCACCCGGCGCTCGCCGGAGGTGTCCCAAGGCGTCAGCGCGGTCGGGAACCGCGCCGGGATACGCTCCGGCGCCAGGCGCGGGTTGAGCCGGTCGAGGTGCAGGTTGGGCGGTATCTCGCCGTGCTGGAGCACCAGCACCGTCTTGATCAGCCCGGCGATGCCGGCCGCCGCCTCCAGGTGCCCGATGGCCGGCTTCACCGCGCCGATCCACAACGGCCTCTCGGGCGTACGGCCGGGGCCGAGCGCCTCGGTGAGCGCGTGCATCTCGATCGGGTCGCCGAGCGGCGTGCCGGTGCCGTGCGCCTCCAGGTAGCCGACCTCGCCCGGGGCCACCCCGGCCTGCCGTACCGCCTGCCGTACCACCGCCTGCTGGGCCGAGCCGTTGGGAACGGTGAGGCCGCTGCTGCGCCCGTCCTGGTTGACGGCGCTGCCGTGGATCACCGCCAGCACCGGATCACCGTCCCGCCGCGCGTCGGCCAGCCGGCGCAGCACCACCATCCCGCAGCCCTCACCGCGCACGTAGCCGTCGGCCGCCGCGTCGAACGTCTTGCACCGGCCGTCGCGGGCCAGCGCCCGCATCTTGCTCAGCACGATGAAGTTGCCCGGCGACATCAGCGCGTTGACCCCACCGGCGAGCGCGCTGTCGCACTCGCCCCGGCGCAGGCTCTCCACCGCCAGGTGCACGGCCACCAGCGACGACGAGCACGCGGTGTCCACCGCCAGGGCGGGACCGCGCAGGCTCAGCGCGTGCGCGATGCGCCCGGCGGCGATGCTGACCGTCGCGCCGGTGGCCGTGTACGGGCCGATCCCGGCGGCCGGGCGCGGCAGCATGGCGTACTCCGAGCCGGAGATCCCGACGAACACGCCGGTGCGCTCGCCGTCCGGGCCGCCCGGCACGACTCCCGCCGACTCCAGCGCCGCCCAGCTCACCTCCAGCAGCAGGCGGTGCTGCGGGTCCATCTCGGCCGCCTCGCCGGCCGGTACGCCGAACAGGTCCGCGTCGAACTCCAGGATGTCCTCGCGCAGGAAGCCGCCCCGGTCGGTGTAGGTGGCGCCGGGCGCGTCGGGGTCCGGGTCGAGGTGGTCGCCGGCCCACCGGCCGGGCGGCACCGGCACCACCGCGTCGTGCCCGTCGGCCAGCAGCCGCCAGAACGCCGCCGGGCTGTCCGCGCCGCCCGGGAATCGGCAGCCCATCCCGGTGACGGCGATCGGCCCGCCGGCCCGGTCGTCGGCGGCTGCGCGCTGGTCCAGTTCGCGGCGCAGCTCCCGGATGGCGTGCAGGGAGCGTCGCAGCAGCAGCTCATGAGACATCGATGGGGTCCCCTCCGGTCAGCTCGCCGAGCAACCGCTCCAACTCCTCGGCCACGTCGGTCAGCGGCATCGCCGCGATGTCGGCGGCCAGCTCGTCGTCGCCGACGTCGGCCGGCAGCACCGGGAGCAGCCGCTCGAATTTGCTCCGTTCGACCTGGACCACGCCGGCCTCGGCGTACCCGCTGGTCAGCGCCGCGTCGAAGGCGGCGAGGCCGGTCGCGGTGTCGAGCTGGGCGAGGCCGAGGCGGCGGCGGACGAGCCGGGCGGTCTCCTCGTCCACCCCCATGCCGCCGGCCCGCCAGAACGGCCACACCACCGCCACCGAACGTCCACGTCGGCGGCCGGCCCGGCGCTCGTGCTCCCGGGCGTCGGCGAAGGCGTTGAGGAACCGGTTGGCTATCGCGTAGTCGGCCTGCCCGGCGTTGCCCGCCAGCGCGGCCAGCGACGAGAACACCACGAAGAAGTCGAGGTCGTCGCCGGCGGTGGCCCGGTCCAGGTGCAGCGCGCCGGACACCTTCGGCGCGAGCACCTCGCGGACCTCCTCGTCGGTCTTGTTGACCAGCAGGCTGTCGCGCAGCGTGCCGGCCGCGTGCAGCACGCCGTCGAGGCGGCCGAAGCGGCGGCGCACCTCGGTCACCACCCGCTCGACGTCACCGGCGTCGGTGACGTCGCCGCGCAGGTGACACACCCGCTCGCCCAGGTCGGCCAGCTCCGCACGGCGGGACGCGTCGAGCGGCGACCGGGACACCAGCACGACGGTGGCCCGGTACGCGGCGCAGAGGTGCCGGGCGAAGATCAGGCCCAGGCCGCCAGCGCCGCCGCTGATCAGGTAGACGCCGTCGGGGCGTACCGGTGGGGCGTCGGTGGGCACGGGCGACAGTTCGCGGAGCCGGCGGAGCCAGCGCCGGCCGTCGGCGTACCGGGCCTCCCGCTCGTCGTGGTCGGTGACGGTGAACTCCGCGGCGCAGCGCGCGAGCACGCCGGCGGGATCGTCCACCGGCATGCCGACCGAGGCGCACCGCAGCCGTGGGCTCTCGTGCCCGACGCTGCGGACCAGGCCGCCGGTGGACTCGGCCGCCGGGTCGGGCCGGTCCCCGTGGTACGGGTAGACGTGCAGCAACCGCAGCTCCGCGTCGGGCGCGGCGCGCAGCACCGCGCGGACGGCGGTCAGCACCGCCAGTGGACCGTCGCGCAGCGCGGTGTCGGCCCGCGCGCCCCGGGACCACAGGTGCACCACCCGCTCCGGCAGGCCGGCCGGCGACCGGCGCAGCTCGGTCACCAGCCGCTCGTGGTCGGCGGCGGAGTCCGGGCGTACCGCGAACCGGTCGTCGGCCAGCCGCGTGAAGCCGTCGCCGGGGAGGACCAGCACCGATCCGGCCGGCGCGGCGGCGTGCACCGTCGCGTCGACGTCGAAGAGCAGCAGCCGGTCGGTGGCAGCCGTCGCGGGCAGCGGGTCGACCGGCTCCCAGCCGACGCGGTAGCGCACCGTCTCGACGCCCTCCCCGGTCGTCCCGGTCGTCTGGTCGGGCAGCACGCTGGACAGGTACGCGGCCAGCTCGGTCACCGTGGGGTGGTCGAACAGGACGCTCGGGTACAGCTCGACGCCCAGCTCCTCCTCCAGGTGGTTGGTCAGCCGGGTGGCCAGCACCGAGTCCAGGCCGAGGTCGAAGAAGCCGGTACGGACGTCGGGCGGCGCGTCGGGGGCGAACCCGAGCAGCGCGCCCACCAGGTTCCGCACCCGATCCTCCAGCCCTCCCGAGGCGGGAGCGACAGCCGGCGCGGCCGGCGCGGCCGATGCGACAGCAGGCGCGGCCGGGACAGCCGGCGCGGGCGGCGCGGTTCGCTGGCGATCGACGATCCAGTACCGCTCCCGGGCGAACCGGTAGGTGGGCAGCGGAATCCGGCGCGCGGCGGGCCGGGTCCACTCCACCGCGCCGCCGGCCACCCACGCCTGCGCCTCGGGCGCCCCGGGAAGGGGCCCGTCACCACCCACCTGACCACGGACGAGCCCGGGAGCGGGGGTGCCGGCGCTCAGCGCGTCGAGCATCCGTGCGGCGCTGTCCGGGTCCGCCGCCACGAACGCGGCCCGCTCGGTCAGCTCCTCCCGCCCGGTCCGCAGGGTGTACGCGACGTCGGACAGCCGGGGCCTGGTCTCCCGGAGGTACGCGGCGAGCACGGCGGCGTACTCGCGCAGGCTGGCCTCGGTCCGCGCGGACAGGCACAGCAGCTCCGGCCCCGGCTCGTCGGCGGGCCGTTCCGGTGGCGCGGGCGGCTCCTCGACCACGAGGTGCACGTTGACCCCGCCCACCCCGAACGAGCTGATCCCGGCGCGGCGCGGCACCGTTCGCCCGCCCACCACCGGTCGTCGCCACGGGGCCAGCGTGTCCTGCAGGACGAACGGCGTCGCGGCGAAGTCGATCTCGGGGTTGACCCGGTCGGACCGGGTCGGCGCGGGCGCCAGGTGGCCGTGCCGCAACTGGAGGATCACCTTGGTCAGCGCGGCGATGCCGGCGGCGGCCTCGGCGTGCCCGATGACGGACTTCGCCGAGCCGATCGCGCAGAAGCCGGTCCGCTCGGCCCCGAACGCCTCGGTCAACCCCCGCACCTCGATCGGGTCGCCGAGGCTGGTGCCGGTGCCGTGCGCCTCGACGTAGCTGATCGTCGACGCCGGCACCCCGGCCCGGTCGAGCGCGGTTCGGACGAGGGCGGCCTGCGCTCTCGGGTTCGGCACGCTGAAGCCGAAGGTGCGTCCGTCGTGGTTGACCGCCGAGCCGCGGATGACGGCCTCGATCCGGTCACCGTCGGCGAGCGCCGCCGACAGCGGCTTGAGCAGCACCGCGCCCACCCCCTCGGCGGGCACGTAGCCGTCGCCGCCGGCCCCGAACGAGTGGCAGCGACCGTCGCCGGCGGTGAACTGTCCCTCGGTGAGGGTCACGTACTTGCTGGGGTGCAGCGACAGGTTGACGCCCCCGGCGACAGCGGCCGCGCACTCGCCCCGGCGGATGCTCTCCACCGCCAGGTGCACCGCGTACAGCGAGGAGGAGCAGGCGGTGTCCAGCACCATGCTGGGGCCGCCCAGGTCGAACAGGTACGACACCCGGTTGGCGATGCCGAACGACTGCGAGTTGACCGGTGTCCACTCCTGGCCCGACTCGGCCGCGTACAGCTGGTAGTTGTTGTAGGTCACGCCCGCGAACACGCCGATCGGCGCTCCCGTGCCGGCGCCTGCGCCACGACGGCGACGCGGGTAGCCGGCGTCCTCGAAGCACTCCCACACCGCCTGGATGAAGAGCCGCTCCTGCGGGTCCAGGTAGCGCGCCTCCAGCGGCGAGATCGCGAACAGCTGCGGGTCGAACGCGTCCACGTCGTCCAGGAAGCCGCCCCACCGGCAGTAGGGCTTGCCACCGGCGAGCGCGGCGAAGCGCGCGTGGTCCCAGCGGTCGGCGGGGATCTCGGTGACGCAGTCCCGGCCCTCGGCCAGGTTGCGCCAGTAGGCGTCCAGGTCGGGCGAGCCGGGATAGCGACCGCTGACCCCGACGATCGCGATCGGCTCCACCCCGACCGGCGACGCGGCGGCGTCCGGTGGGGCATCGCCCGGCCGGTCGGTGACGGCGGGCGCGGCGGCCGGTACGCCGACGGTGTCCCGCGCGGCGAGGTGCCGGGCCAGGCCGCGCAGGTCACGTTCGGCGAACATCGCCGTCGCCGACAGCCCGGGGAACCGCTCCCGCAGCCGGGCGGTGAGTTCGCGGGCCAGCAACGAGTCGAGACCGTACTCGTCGAAGCCGGTGTCCAGGTCGATCTCCTCCGGCCGCCAGCCGAGCGCGGCGGCGAAGACCCGCACCAGGTACGCGGTGGTGTCGTCAGCCGGGTCCGACCGCTCCGGCTCGTCAGCGGGGCGGTCGGGCCGGACGTCGACCCAGCAGCGGCGGCGCTCGAACGGATAGGTCGGCAGTGACATCCGGGTCGGCGGGGACGGATGCAGTTGCCGCCAGTCGACGCCGCCACCGGCCACCCACAGCTCGGCCAGTTTGGGCAGGCGGCCGGCTGTCGCGAGGTCCCGGACGAACCGCTCCCCCTCGGCGCCGTCGAGCATCGAGGCGAGCACCCTGCCGGTGTGCTGGGCCCCGCCGACGCGTACCCCGTCGGGGTCCTCGCCGGCCAGGTGGGCGGCGAGTTTCTCGCGCAGCTCGGGCACGCTGGAGGCGATCACGGCGAGGCGGTCGTTCATCGGCTCGCGACCGACCTGGAGGGTGTGGGCGAGCCGACCCAGGTCCACGTCGGCCGGGGCGGGTGCCGGGGTCTGCCCGGTGGTGGCGTCGAGGACGCGGTCCGCCAGGGCGGTGATGCTGCCGTCGACGGGGGCGAGCGTCGTGCCGTAGCGCTGGTTGAGCCGTCCGGTCAGCCGCGCGAGGGTGACCAGGTCGACGCCGTACTCGGACAGGTTCTCGTCGACGCCGAGGTCGGCGGCGGACACGCCGGTGACCTCGGCGGTGAGCGTGCGTACCTCCTCGACGACGGGTGTCGCGGACGGTCGGTCGGCACGGTCGGGCTCGCCGCCGAGGAAGGCCAGCAACCGCTCGGCCTGTGCGGTGAGGCGGTCGGGGGTCTTCGCGGACAGGGTGATCACCTGCGGCCCGCTGGGCGTCGTCGCCTCGACGGGTGCCACGTGCTCCTCCAACACGAGGTGGGCGTTGACCCCGCCGTAGCCGAACCCGGAAATGCCCGCCCGACGCGGAACCCCACCGCTGTCCCAGTCCCGGGTGTGGTCCAACACCGCGAACGGAGTCTCGTCCAACCGGATGTACGGATTCAGCGAGTTCACGTGCAGATTCCCCGGCAACCGCCGGTGCCGCATCCCCAACAGCACCTTCGTCAACCCCGCCATCCCGGCGGCCGTCTCCAGATGCCCCACATTGCTCTTCACCGACCCCAACGCACAGTGCGGACTCGTCGCCGGCGCGTGACCCCACCGCTCATACAGCGTCGCGAACGCCCGCGTCAGCGCGGTCGTCTCGATCGGATCACCCAACGCCGTACCCGTGCCGTGCGTCTCCACGAACGAACACGACGCCGGATCCAGACCCGAGCGCTCCCACGCCCGCACGACCAACCGCGCCTGCGCCGCCGTGTTCGGCGCCGTCAACGACGCCGCCCGACCACCATGATTCACCGCGCTACCCCGGATCACCGCATACACGTGATCCCCGTCGGCCACCGCCCGATGGAGAGGCTTGAGCAACACCGCCCCACAACCCTCACCCCGCACGTAACCATCAGCCGCGGCGTCGAACACCTTGCACCGACCGTCCGACGCCAACATCCCGGCGCGACCGAACGACAGTGTGGTCAGCGGACTGAGGATCACGTTGACGCCACCGGCGATGGCCGCGTCACACTCGCCGCGCTGGATGCTGGCCACCGCCCGGTGCACCGCCACCAACGACGCCGAACACGCGGTGTCCACCGGCTCACTCGGCCCGTGCAGGTCCAACAGGAACGACACCCGGTTCGCGAGCATGGCGTGCGCCATCCCGGTCGAGCTGTGCGCCTGGATGTCGCCGGGCGCGCTCCGCAGCAGGTCGGCGTAGTCCATGCCGCTGACGCCGACGAACAGCCCGGTGTCGGTGCCGGCCAGGTCCGAGGCCCGGTAACCGGCGTCCTCGATCGCCCGCCACACCGTCTCCAGGAACACCCGCTGCTGCGGGTCCATCAGATTGGCTTCCGCTGCCGAGATGCCGAAGAAGCGCGGGTCGAAGCGGTCCACGTCGGACAGGAACGATCCCCAGCGCAGGCCCCTGCCGGCCGGGTCGGTCTCCCACCGTCGCCAGTCCCACCGGTCGCCGGGGACCTCGCCCACCAGATCGCGGCCGGCGACCAGGTCGGCGAAGAAGCCCTCGGCGTCGTCCGAGCCGGGGAACGCCCCGGCCAGGCCCACGATCGCGACGGCGTCCGCGAGCGTGGGCGTCCCGGCGGGCGCGGCCACCGGCGGCCGACGCGGGACGGACGCGGACGTCACGGCCGGCGCGGGCGTCACGGCCGGCGCGGCGGACTCCGGCGTCACGACGGGCGTCGGCGACCGGGACCCGGCGTCCTCCTGCGTCCTGGCCGGTGTCGGCGGCCGGCGCTCGGTCACCGTGCGAGGCGGCGCGGGCTGCGGCGGCTCGTGGCCGTAGTGGGCGGCGAGCCGATCGGTGTCACCGGCGACGATCGTCTCGGCGAGCGCGGCCAACGTCGGGTGTTCGAAGAACACCGACGGCAGCAGGCTCAGGCCGAGCATGTCGTTCAGGGCGGTGGCCAGCTCGGTGAAGGTCACCGAGTCGAAGCCGAAGTCACTGAGATCCGCCTCGATCTCCAGGTCGCCGGCGCGCATCCCGAGCACCGTGGCGGCGGCGCGGGCCACGTCCCGGCGTACCGAGGCGAGCACGTCGGCAGTGACGTCGCCGGCGGCCGGCGGCGCGACCTCCGGCGGCGGCCCGCCGGTCAGCCAGTCAGCCAGCCGATCCGGGTCGCCGCACAGCTCGATCACTCGCGGTTCGTCGCCGGCCATCGCCCGGCGCAGGATGTCCAGGCCGGTAGCTGTCGGCAGCGGGACCAGACCGGTGGCGCGTTCCATGGCACGCAGGGCGTTCTCGTCGGCGCGCATGCCGCCGTCCGCCCAGTACGGCCAGACCACCGACACGCCGCGCCCGGCCCGCCGCCGCAGGAACTCGTCGAGGAACCGGTTGGCGTACGCGTAGTCGCCCTGACCGGGGTTGCCCGCCAGCCCGGCGACCGAGGAGAACCCGACGAAGACCTTCAGGTCGTCGGCGGCGGTGGCCTCGTCCAACCACACCGCGCCGGACACCTTCGGCGCCAGCACGGCCTGGACGTCCGCCCAGGACTTGTCCCGTACCCAGCCGTCCCGCAGGACCCCGGCGGCGTGCACGACAGCGTCCACCCGGCCGAAGCGCTCCCGCACCTCGGCCACCGCGGCGAGGACGTCCGCGCGCACCGACACATCCGCCCGTACCAGCGTCACCGCGTCACCGAAGCCAGCCAGCCACTGCCGGCTCGCCGCGTCCGGGTCCGACCGGCTCAGCACGCCCACCCGCGCGCCGTGCCGCTCGACGAGGAACCGCACCACGAGCCGGCCCAGGCCGCCCAGGCCGCCGGACACCACGTACACGTCGCCCGGCGACATCGACGCGGCGCCGCCGAGCGGGGCGCCCCGCCGGTAGGTCAACACCTGGCGTACGACACCGTCCGTGCGGACCTCGACGGTCGTGTCGTCGCCACTGATCTCCGGCCACAGCGCCGCGAAGAGGTCGGACCCGCGCAGGTCCCCGACGTCCACGGTCCGCATCCGCAGCCAGCCGCACTCCATCGCGACCGAGCGGGCGAGGCCGCCGAGCGCGACGCCCTCGACGGTTCCCGGGTGCGCCACCACGATCCGTACCACGGCGTCGACCCGGGTCCGCGCCACGGCCCGCACCAGGGCGAACACCCGCTGGACCCACTCCTCGGCGCAACCCTCGGTCCGGTCTGCGGCGTAGACGACGGTGTCCGGCGTGCCCCGGGCGCAGAGCCGCTCCCAGAGCCGCGCCATGTCGTCGCCGTCGCCGACCCGGACGTCGCCGTCGGGCCGCTCGGTGCGGGCCGCGCCCACCGTCACCCGGGTGACGCGGGCCGCGTCCCAGCCGGGCAGGTCGTCCGGGACGCTCCGGTCGGAGAGGACCACCACGTGCCCGACCGGGCGGCGCCCGGCCGTCGGCGCGGGCGTCCACTCCGGCACGAACCGGACGGTCGGCGCGACGTCGGTGTCCGCCGCCACCGCCGGCTGCGCGTCAGCGGACGGCGTCAGGTTGCGCAGCGTCAGGCCGCGTACCACGACGAGCGGACGGCCCGTTCTGTCGACGACGGTGATGTCGAAGGCGGCCGTGCCGTCGTCCGGGCGGCGTCCGTCGGACCAGGTGGCCACCGCGAGGCAGTGGGTCGGCAGCGGGGCGAACACCTCGACCCGCCGAACCGCGAAGGGTACGTAGAGGGGCGCCGCACCGCCCGGCGACGCCTCGGGAAGCAGACCGACGATGCTCTGGAAGGCGGAGTCGAGCAGGCCGGGATGCAGCACCCAGCGGTCGGCGACCAGGTCGGGCGGCAGGCGCAGCTCGGCGACGGCCTCGGCATCGCCACTGTGCAGCCGCTCGACGGCCTGGTACAGCGGCCCGTACCGCAGGCCGGCCGCCGCGAACGCCCGGTACGCGGACCCGCCGTCACGCTGCCGGTCGCAGCGGGCGAGGACGGCCGCCACGTCCACCGGAGCGGGGTCCGGCAAGTCCCCGTACAGCACGCGGCCCTGGCTGAACCTCATACCGTCGCCGTCGGCCACCACGAACCCGGCGCTGTCCGCGCCGGTGGTCAACTCCACGGTGATCCGCTGCGTCGCGCCCGCGGCGGGGCGCAGCCACACCACGTCGGCGAGCCCGGTGACCGGTCCGGCGGCGGCGCCGGCCGCGCGGGCGAATTCGAGCTGCGCGGCGCCGGGCAGCACCGGCACGTCCCGCACGACATGGTCGGCCAGGACGGCGTCCTCCGGGCCCAGCCGCACGGTGAAGGGCCGGCTGTCCGACGGCGGGGTGTGCGTGTAGTCCTCCGGGACCCAGTAGCGGTCCGGGCTGAACGGGTAGGCGGGCAGCTCGGTCAGCGGCGGGTGCGCGGCGGGCCAGGCCGCCGTCCAGTCGGCGTCGGCGCCGGCCGTCCACTCCCGCGCCCACTGCTCCCAGGTCTGCCGGTCGGCGCCCGGACGCGTGGCGACCCGCGCCGGTCGCGTCCCGGTGGGCACCCGGCCGGTCCAGGGCGGCGCGCCGAGTGCCTCGATGGCCTCGTCGAGGGTGTCGGCCCAGATCGCGGCGCGGTGCTCGAACGCCTCCCGGCCGGCCTGCAACGTCCACGCCACGTCGGCCAGGTGCGGCCGGTTCGCGCGCAACGCCTCGGCCAGCCGTCCGCAGTGCGCCGTCAACCGCTCGGCGGTCCGCGCCGACACGACAAGCAACTGCCCACCCTCCGGCCGCCGCGGAACGGGCGTACGCGGCGGCTCCTCGATCACCACGTGCGTGTTGCTGCCGGACATCCCGAACGAGCTGATGCCCGCGCGGCGCACCACCCCGTCGGTGGCCGGCCACGGCACCGTCGCGCTGTTGATGACGAACGGCGAGCCGTCCAGGTCGAGGAAGGGGTTCGGCTCCTTCCAGCCGGCCATCGCCGGGATCTTCTCGTGACGCAGCGACAGGATGGCCCGCATCACCCCGGCGACACCGGCCGCCGCCTCCAGGTGCCCGAGATTCGCCTTCACCGACCCGAGCACGCAGCCACCCGGCCGACCCTCGTCACCGAACGCGGCGCGCAGCGCCCGCACCTCGATCGGGTCACCCAACAGCGTGCCGGTACCGTGCGCCTCCAGCAGACCCAGCTCGCCCGGTGACACCCCGGCATCGGCCCACGCCTCGGTCAGCACCCGCGCCTGCAACTCCGGCCGCGGCGCGGTCGGGCTGTTCGACCGACCCACATGGTTGGTCGCCGACCCGCGCACGACAGCGAGGACCCGATCACCGTCGGCAAGCGCCTGCTCCAGGGGGCGCAGCACCAGCACGGCGACGCCCTCACCCGGCACGTAACCGTCCGCGCCCGCGTCGAACGGCCGGCACCGCCCGGTGGGCGACAGCGCCTGCGCCTTCGCGGTGTAGACGTAGTGCAGGGGGCTCAGCAGCAGGTTCGAGCCGGCGACCACGGCCCTGTCGCACTCGCCCGCGCGCAGCGCGCGTACCGCCAGGTGCAACGCGGTCAGCGACGACGCGCAGGCGTTGTCCACCGGCACGCTCGGGCCCTGTAGGTCGAAGACGTAGGAGAGCCGTCCGGCCAGCGCCGACGGTACGGCGGTGACCGCCTGGTAGTCCTGGATGGGTACGCGCGCACGGACGATCTCGTCCCAGTACTCGTGGAACGACACCCCGAGGTAGACGCCGGTGCGGGTGCCCCTGATCCGCCCCGCGCACCCCGCATCCTCGAACGCCTCGTACGCCACCTCCAACAACAACCGCACCTGCGGATCAAGCCACACCGCCTCCCGCGGCGACACACCAAAAAACTCCGCATCAAACCTGTCCACCCCCGACAGGAAACTCCCCCACCGCCCATACGACCGATCCGCCACCGACCGATCCACGTCAAACCACAACCGCCAATCCCACCGACCCCCCGGCACCTCCCTCACCACATCCACACCCGACACCAAATTCCCCCACAACCCACCCACATCCGACGCACCCGCGAACCGCCCCGCCATCCCCACCACCGCCACCGCACCCGACAGACCAGACGGACGCGATGCAGCCGAAGGCCCAGACACGGCCGCACGAACCGGAGCCGGCTGCGGCACGGCCGCACGGACCGAAGCCGGCTCCAGCGGGACCGACCCGGACGAAGCCGACCCGGACGAAGCCGGCTCCGGCGGGGCCGACACCGGCAACCGCTCCCCCACCACCGACGCGTGCTCCGCGACGAAGTACGCCGACAACTCCGCCAGACACTGCTGCTCGAAGAACAACGTCGGATACAACTCCACACCGAGGTCGTCCTCAATGCGGCGGGTGAGGTCGATCAGCTCGCCGGACTGCACGCCCAGCTCCATGAAGTTCGCCGTCCGGTCCAGCGTCCCCGGATCGACGTCGAGGTGCCCGGCGACCAGCCCGGCCAGGTACGCCTCGACTCGACCGGCCAGGTCGTCCCCGCTCCCCGCCGGCACCCCGAGGGAGGCCGCCGGCACCCCGAGGAAAGCCGTCGGCACCTCCGACGCGGCGGCGGTGAACAACTGGGTGTCGCGGACGTGGCGGAAGGTGAAGCCGTCGACGGCGAGCAGCGGCCGGCCCGACTCGTCGGTCAGCACCAGGTCCATGGTGAGGGCGTGGGCGTCGGCCCGGCGTACGCGGGCGTGGCAGTGGCAGACCTCGGGTAGCGGCCCGGACCCGTGCACGGCGGAGATCGCCACCGGCACCCACATGCCCGGGGACCCCGGTGGCAGCAGGATCGCCTCGTCCACCGCGGCGGCGCCGGTCACGAACCCGCCGTCGAGCAGGACCGGGTGCACGGCGAGCCCGGACAGGGCGTCCCGCGCCTCGGCGGAGAGGCGCAGCACGCCGAGGCTCTCGCCGTCGCCGACCCACACCTGCTCGACGCAGCGCAGCGCGGGCTCCCGGGCCAGCAGGGGGTTGGCGGCGAGTTGACCGGCGTCGCGGCCGGTGCCCGCCCGCAGCCCGTCGAGGTCCAGTGTGGGCAGGTCCGCGAGCCGGTCGCCGTCGCGCAGCTCCGCCGTGACGCTCAGTCGGGACTCCGCGCCGGTCCGGTAGCGGCTCTCGACCACCCGTCGCCCCTCGCGCTCCACGACGGCGACGCTCACCTCGGTGGCGGTTCCCGCATCGAGCACCACCGGTTCGTGGAAGGTCAGACCGCGCAGGTGCCGGGGGCCGTCCTCGGCGCGGGTCAGCTCCACCGCGAGCGCGCAGTGCGTCACCCCGAGCAGCACCTGCCGCCCGAAGACCTGGTGGGCGCGGAGGTACGGCTCGTCGTGCCGGAAGTGCCGGGTGAGGGTGGTCGGTGTCGGGGCGAGGAGCGCCTTCGCCTCGTCCCGGGAGAGTCGGCCGGCCCGGAACTCGGCGAGTACGGCACGGATGTCGGTGGTCATGCCCGCTCCTTGCTCAGCCGGACGACGGTGGCCGCCGCGTGGTCCAGGTCGACGTGCCCGTCCTCGATCAGGTCGAGGAGGTCGTCGAGGGTGTCTGGCGCAGTCGTGACGGGTTCGTCGAGCCGGTAGCGGCGGCGGTCGAAGCGCGGCGGAGGCAGCGCCGACCGGTTGCCCGCCGGGCCCTGGTACTGCTCGACGACCACGTGCGCGTTGGTGCCGCCGAACCCGAACGCGGACACCCCGGCCCGGCGCGGCGACCCGTCGGCCGCCGACCAGGGCTGGGTCGACGTCACCGGGAAGAACGGCGACTCGGCGAACCGGAACCGGGGATGCGGGCGTACGCAGTGCAGCGTCGCCGGCAACACCCCCGTCTGGACGGCGAGCACCGCCTTGACGAAGCCCACCACACCGGCGGCGCGCATCAGGTGGCCCACGTTGGACTTGACCGACCCGATCCCGCACCGGCCATCGAACACCCGTGTCGCCGCCCGTACCTCGATCGGGTCGCCCAGCAACGTCCCCGTGCCGTGCGCCTCCAGGTAGCCGACGGACCCGGCGGGCACGTCCGCGTCGGCCAGGGCGGCGCGCAGCACCGCCTCCTGGCCGTCGACGCTGGGCACGGTCAGGCCCATGGTGCGGCCGTCGTTGTTCACCGCGCCGCCGCGCACCACCGCCGCGATCCGGTCGCCGTCGGCGACCGCATCCGGCAACCGGCGCAGCAGCACCAGACCGCCGCCCTCACCGAGCACCAGCCCGCTCGCGCTCTCGTCGAAGACCGCGCACACCCCGTCGGGGGCCAACGCGCCCGCCTCGCTGAACCCGACGTGCAGGTCCGACCCGATGATCAGCTCCACCCCGCCGGCGATGGCGATGTCGCACTCCCCGGACCGCAGGGCGCGGCAGGCCGCGTGGATGGCGACCAGCGCGGACGAGCACGCGGTGTCGATGGTCTGCGCCGGCCCGCGCAGGTCGAAGAAGTCGGACACCCGGGCGGCCATCATGTTCGGGATGGCGCCCACCAGGGCGTTGCGGCGACTCTGTTGCGGCAGGTCGGCGATGCGTCCGCGCAGGTACGGGCTCTCGCCGCCGCCGATGAACACGCCGGTCCGGGAACCCGCCACCTCGTCCGGCCGGTACCCGGCGTCGGCGAACAGCTCCGCTGCCAACTCCAGGACCAGCCGGTGGTGCGGGTCCATGACCAGGGCGTCCGCCTCGGCGACGCGGAAGTAGCCGGCGTCGAAGTCGAACGCGCCGTCGGTGAACCCGCCCCACTTCGAGTACGACGAGTTCGGCCGTTCCCGGGTCGGATCGAACACCGTCGCCACGTCCCACCGGTCGGCGGGCACCTCGGACACCAGACACCGCCCGGCCACCAGGTTGTCCCACAACGCCGGGACCGAGGCGGAGCCGGGGAAGCGCCCCGCCATCCCGACCACCGCCACCGCGTGCTCCGGGCCCGCGGTTGGAGACACGGCCGCGACCGGGGACGCGTCGACGGACGGCCCCGCAGTGCTCGGCCCGGTCGGGGACGCGGACGGCACGGTCCGGGCCAGGTACGCCGCCAGGGCGGCGATCGTCGGGTGCTCGCTGACGGCGCTGGGCTCGACCACTGTGTCGAAGCGCGTCTCCAGACGGTTCAGCAGCGTCATCAGCAGGATCGAGTCCAGTCCGTACGCGGACAGGTCCTCGTCCGGGTCCAACTCGGCCACGTCCACCTTCAACACGTCGGCGCAGACCCGCGTCACGTCGACGCGCAGCGCGCCGCCGTCGGCAGTCGGTGCCGCCGCGACCCGGACCGGCTCGGCGGCCCGAGCGGTGGGAGCCGACTCCGGGGCGGCGGCCAGGCCGAGACCGACGCGCAGGCGGGCCGTGTCGCCGTACAGGAAACGCACCTGGGGGTCGACGGACGCCCCGGTCAGCACGGCGTCCAGGACGGCCAGGCCGGCGGCGGGCGGCAGTGGTCGGGTGCCGGCGGTCTCCCACAGGCGCTGGCGCAGGGCCGCGTCGACGGTCATGCCGCCGCCGTCCCACAGCGGCCAGCCGACCGACACCGTCACGCCGGGACGCCGGGTCGATCGCCACGCCGCGAACTCGTCGAGGAACCGGTTCGCGTACGCGTAGTCGGCCTGCCCCACGTTGCCGAGGGCGCCCGCCAGCGACGAGAAGAGCACGAAGCGTTCCACGCCGAGATCCGCCGTGGCCTCGTCGAGCCAGCGCGCGCCGGCTACCTTCGGACCGCACACCGCGGCCAGGTCGGCGGGCGACTTGCCGGCGACCAGGCCGTCGCGCAGCACCCCGGCGGCGTGCACGACGACGTCCACCCGGCCGAAGCGCTCCCGGGCCGCCGCCACCACGGCGAACGCGTCCGCCCGCACCGACACGTCGCCGCGCACGAACGTCACCGACGGCCCCAGGCCCGCGAGCCAGTCCCGGTCCGGCGTCGACCGGCCCACGGCCACCACCCGCGCGCCGCCGGCCACCAGGTGCTCGACCACCAGCCGGCCCAGGCCACCCTGACCGCCGGTCACCAGACACACCGTCCCGGCCGGTGCCGCGTCCCCGACCGGGGCGGCCGTCTCGCGCCAGCGCCACACCGCCCGCTGTACGCCGAGGTAGCGGACCTCGACCTCAGCGCCCTCACCGCCGAGCCGGCGCGGCAGCAGCGGGTCGGTCGCCGCGTCGTCGTCGAGGCGCACAGTGGTGAACGCCAGGTGCGGCTGCTCCTGCCGGACGGTACGGGCGAACCCGGCCACCGCGGCGGCCTCCGGCGCTGCGGTGGGGTGGGCGTACACCAGTGGGATCGGTGTGCGCGACCGCGCCCACGCCCGGGTCAGCGGCAGCAGTGACCCGAGCGGGTCGTCGTCCGCCCCGGCGGTCAGGGACCACAGGTGCAGCACCGCCACGGGTTCGTCGCCCCGGGCGGACAGCGCCTCGCGCACCCGGCGGTGGTCGTCCACCGAGCGCGGGTCCACCTCGTACTCCGCTCCCGCCACCACCTCCCGGTACCGGTCACCGGGCCGGACCAGCACGGTGCCGGGCGCGACCCGGCGCCGGTCGTGGTCGAGCAGCAGGACCGGTCCGGCGGCCGGTTCGGGCGCGGACGCCGCGACCCAGTCCCCGGCGAAGAACAGCGGACCGTCGCCGACGGGTACGGCGCGCAGCGCCAGGCCGCGCAGCTCGACCCGCACGTCGCCGTGCTCGTCGGTGACGCGGACGTCGTAGCGGCGTTCGGTGCGCGTCTCGGCGCGGGCGACCACGTGGGCGTACCCGGCCCGCGGCGTGGGACCGGCCACCACCACCTCGGCGACGGCGAACGGCACGTAGACCGGCGCGGCGTCGCCCGGTGGCGCGTCCCACGCCCCGGCGACCGCCTGGAGCGCGCCGTCCAGGAACGACGGGTGCAGCTCGTACCCGGTGTCGGCGCGCCGTGGCTCGGGCAACTCCAGGCGGGCCAGCACCTCGCCCGGCCCGCACCGCAGCTCCCGCAGCGACCGGAACGACGGCCCGTAGCGCAGCCCGGCCGCGTCGAACGCCGCGTAGTAGGGAGCGCTGTCGCGGCGGTCGGCGCAGCGGGCGCGGACCTCGTCCAGGTCGACGCGTCCGGGGTCGGGCGCGGGGCCGGTCTCGGCGTGCAGGCGACCGCAGGGCCTCCCGTCGGCCTCCCACTCGACCCGCAGCCCGCCGTCGACCGCGCGCACCGTGCTCCGCACCGACACCGGCGCGCCGTCGATCTGGACCGGGCGGGCGAGGACGACGTCCCGGAGCCGCCGGACCGGCCCGTCGCCGGTGGCCTCGGCGGCCCGGCGGGCGATCTCCAGCAGCGCCACCGCGGGCAGCGTGGGCCGCCCCGCCACGACGTGGTCGGTGAGCACGAACTCGCGCCCGGTCAACTCGGTGCGTGTGCCGGTGTCCGCGCCGGCATCGATGTCGGTGTCCGCGTCGGTCTCCTCGAACCAGCACCGGGCCTCGGCGAACGGATAGGTCGGAAGGCTGATCAGGGCTCCCGTGCCGGTCGGCCAGTCGACGTCCTGCCCGGCCACCCAGGCGCGGGCCAGCCGCCCCGGCTCGTCGCCCGGCGCGGCGGGGTCGCCGCCGCCACGGATGACCCCGGAGTCGTCGCCGGCGGCGAACCCGGCCAGCGCCTCGACGAGCGCGGCCGGGTCGTCGGCGACGACGGCGAGGCGTTCGGCCATCGCCTCCCGGCCGGTGCGCAGGGTGTACGCGACGTCGGCGAGCCGGATCGCCGGCGCGCCACCGCCGGACAGGCGACCGGTCACCGCACCGACGGTGTCGGTGGGGCGCACCGCGCCCGTCCAGCCGTACCGACCGCGCAGTCGCCCGGTGATCTCCGCGACCGTCACCGGGTCGGCCCCGAGCTCGTCGAGCGGCTCGTCGTCGGGCAGCTCGTCCACCGCGAGACCCAGTACGGCCGCCGCGACGGCGCGTACCTCGTCCACGGGCACCGGCGGGGCGGCGTCGCGCAGGTGGTCGGCGAGCCGACCGGCGTACGCCCGCAGCCGCTCCTCGGTGCGCGCGGAGAGCACCACGACCTCCGGTCCGGGCGTCGGTGCCGGCGCGGTCGGCGCCGGAGCCCACTCCTCGACGACGACGTGCGCGTTGGCCCCACCCGCGCCGAACGAGGAGACGCCGGCTCGGCGGGGGACGTCCGGCGGCGTCGTCCACGGGGCGAGCGAGCGTTGCAGGGCGAACGGCGTGCCGGCCAGGTCGAAGCCCGGGTTCGGCGGGTCGCAGTGCAGCGTCGGCGCGAGACGCCGGTGTCGCATCTGGAGGATCACCTTGGTCAGTCCGGCGATCCCGGCGGCGGCCTCGAGGTGCCCGATCAGCGACTTCGCGGAGCCGAGAGCGCAGTAGCCCCGGGCGTCGGTCGTACGACGGAACGCGTTGGTCAGGCCGGCCACCTCCAGCGGGTCGCCCAGCTCGGTGCCGGTGCCGTGCGCCTCGACGAAGGTGACGGTCGCGGGGTCGACGTCGGCCTCGCGCAGCGCGGCGTGGATCACGTCGGCCTGCGCGTTCGGGTCGGGCACCGTGAAGCCCCGGGTGGCCCCGGCGTGGTTGACGGCGCTGCCGCGAATGACGGCGTGTATCCGGTCGCCGTCGCGCAGGGCGGCGGAGAGCGGTTTGAGCAGCACCGCCCCGACGCCCTCGCCGGGCACGAACCCGTCGGCGCCGGCGCCGAAGCTGCGGCACCGTTGCGTGGGCGAGAGCATCCGGGCCTGGCTGAGGGTGCTGAACCGGCTGGGATGCAGGTACAGGTTGACGCCGCCGGCCAGGGCCATCTCGCACTCGCCGCGCCGGATGCTGGCGCAGGCCAGGTGCACGGCGGTCAGCGAGGACGAGCACGCGGTGTCGACGGGCATGCTGGGGCCGTGCAGCCCGAGCACGTACGACACCCGGTTGGCGATCGACCACGGCGCTGTCTGCGGGTGCACGGCGACGCCGCTGGCCCACCGCTCCGGTCCCCACAGCAGGTACGTGTAGGTGGTGGCGCCGGCGAACACGCCGACGCGTCCACCCCGTTCGCGCAGCCGCTGCCGGGGGTAGCCGGCGTCCTCGAAGGTGGCCCAGGCGGTCTGGAGGAAGAGCCGCTCCTGCGGGTCGATGGTCTCCGCCTCGCGCGGGGAGATGCCGAAGAAGAGCGGGTCGAACCGGTCGACCCCGTCGAGGAACGCCCCGGAGCGGCAGTAGGTCTTCCCGTCGACGGCCCGCAGCGGGTCCGGGTCGTAGTACCTGTCGACGTCCCAGCGGTCGGCCGGCACCTCGGTGACGCAGTCGCGGCCCTCGGCCAGGTTGCGCCAGAACTCGTCCAGGTCGGCGGCCTGCGGGTACCGGCCACCGAGTCCGATGACGGCGATCGGCTCCGCCACCGGCGGCGGCACCGCGACCGGGGCGGTCGTCGCCGGCCCCGCGGTTCGTGCGCCGTGGGTGGTCTCCAGGTGGGCGGCCAGCGCGGCCGGCGTGCGGTGCTCGTACAGCAGGGTGGTGGGCACCGTGCCGAGCCGGCGGGTCAGCTCGTCGCTGAACCGGCGGACCAGGAGCGAGTCGATGCCCAGGTCGTTGAGGTCGGCGTCGACGGCGAGGTCGGCCGGGTCGACGCGGAGCAGCCCGGCGAGCACCTCCCGCACCACCGCCAGCATCCGGCCCACCGGTGCCGCCGGCTCGCCCGCCGGCACCGGCTCGCCCGGCGCGGCCGACCCGTTCGACGGTACGGCCGTTGCGTCGAGCCGCTGGACGGCGACGGCCGCGCCGGGGCTGTCGTACATCAGCTCGGCGTGCCAGCGCAGCGGCCGGGTGCCGTACAGCACCACCGCCTCGGGGTGCCCACCCGCCAGCACCTCGTCCCACAGGCGCAGGCCCTCGGCGGTGGGTAGCGGGTGGCTGCCGAACCGTTCCCGGGCCCGTCGGGCCGCCTCCCCCGGAGCCGACATGCCGCCGGACTCCCAGAGCGGCCAGTGCAGCGTCACCCCTCGTCCGGGGCCCTGCCGGTCCGCCACGTACGCGGCCTGGTACGCGTTCGCGTACGCGTAGTCGGTCTGCCCGGCGTTGCCGAGCACACCGGCCAGCGAGGAGAACACCGCGAAGAAGTCCAGCGGCTGGTCGGTGGTGACCCGGTCCAGCACTGCGGTGCCGTACACCTTGGCGGCCGTCACCGCGCGGATCCCGGCGTCGTCGGTGTCGCCGAGCAGGCGGTCCCGGTTGACCCCGGCGGCGTGCACGACGCCGCGTAGCGGGCCGAACCGCTCGCGGGCGGTCGCGACGGCCCCGCGCAGGTCGGCCTCGTCGGTGACGTCGGCCCGCAGGTACGCCGCGTCGGGTCGGGCGTCCAGCCACCCGCGCAGTTCCGCGCCGACGGCGGAGCGGCCGAGCAGCACCACCCGGGCGGCCTGGGACAGCAGGTGGTCGGCGATGATCCGGCCGAGTCCGCCGGCGCCGCCGGTGACGAGGTACGCGGCTGCGGCGCGCACCGGCAGGGCGGGCGCGGAGCCGGCCGTGGCGGGTACCAGCCGCCGGCGGTGCCGGACGCCGTCGGCGTACCGGACCTCCACGGTGTCCGGCGCGGCGAACTCGTCCCGGCACCTGGCGGCCAGCCGGCCGTCGACACCGGCGACGTCGAGTCGCCGGCCGGTGAACCGGCTGTCCTCCTGGGCGAGACCGCGCAGCACCGCCGCGACCGCGGTGTCGGCGGGCGCGGCGGGGCCGGCGTGCACGTACAGCAGGCGGAGCCGTTCCAGCGCGTCGCGGCCCAGCAGGGCGCGGAGCAGCCCGACCAGCGGCAGCAGCACCTCGTCGACCACCCGCTCGGGGGCCGGCCTCGCCCGGGAGAGGTGGATCACGTCGAGCCGGCCGCCCAGCTCGCTGAGGAGCCGGTCGAGGTGCGCGGGGTCGCGCGGGTCGGCGGTGACGCGCCGACCGGCGCGCCGGTACGCGGCGCCGGGCGTCACGACCACCGCGGACGGGTCGGCGGCCAGATAGTCCTCGGCCAACCGCCCGTCGTCGGCGAGCACCACTGTGGCGTGGGCGGGCTCGGTGGGGGCGGGGCGGGCGGTGGCCGGTTCCCAGACCTGGCGCAGCAACGTCGGCGCGGGCGGTTCCCTGTCGGTCGGGCCGGTCGCCCGGGGCACCGGCAGGTCGGCGCCCCAGTACCGGTCCCCGGCGAACGGGTAGGTGGGCAGCGAGATCCGCCGTCCCGGGGGCGTCCCGGCCGGGTCGTCACCGTGCGCCCAGGCGATGGCGACCGCCGCGGCGTGGTCGTCCGGCGAGTGGCCGTTCGCCGTGGCGAGGCCCGGTTCGGGCGGCACGGTGACCACGACGTGGCCGTTGACCCGGGCGTCGACGCCACGCCCGACGCCGTGGTCGGCGGCGTGGCCGTTCGCGGACGGGGGCACGGCACGGCTGCGGAAGACGCCGGGAACGGCCGGCTCGCCGTCGACGAACGCGTCCAGCGCCGCCCGCGCCTCGTCGACGTCCCGGGCCACCACCGCGAGCCGCTCGGCCATGGGCTCCCGACCGACCCGCAGGGTGTACGCCACGTCCTCCAGCGCCGGGCGCGCGTTGTCGAGGTGCGCGGCGAGCCGCTGCGCGACGGCGGTGAGGCGGTCGGGGGTCCTGGCGGACAGGGTGATCACCTGCGGCCCGCTGGGCGTCGTCGCCTCGACGGGTGCCACGTGCTCCTCCAACACGAGGTGGGCGTTCACCCCGCCGTAGCCGAACCCGGAAATGCCCGCCCGACGCGGAACCCCACCGCTGTCCCAGTCCCGGGTGTGGTCCAACACCGCGAACGGCGTCCCGTCCAACCGGATGTACGGATTCAGCGAGTTCACGTGCAGATTCCCCGGCAACCGCCGGTGCCGCATCCCCAACAGCACCTTCGTCAACCCCGCCATCCCGGCGGCCGTCTCCAGATGCCCCACATTGCTCTTCACCGACCCCAACGCACAGTGCGGACTCGTCGCCGGCGCGTGACCCCACCGCTCATACAGCGTCGCGAACGCCCGCGTCAGCGCGGTCGTCTCGATCGGATCACCCAACGCCGTACCCGTGCCGTGCGTCTCCACGAACGAACACGACGCCGGATCCAGACCCGAGCGCTCCCACGCCCGCACGACCAACCGCGCCTGCGCCGCCGTGTTCGGCGCCGTCAACGACGCCGCCCGACCACCATGATTCACCGCGCTACCCCGGACCACCGCATACACGTGATCACCATCAGCCACCGCCCGATGGAGAGGCTTGAGCAACACCGCCCCACAACCCTCACCCCGCACGTAACCATCAGCCGCGGCGTCGAACACCTTGCACCGACCGTCCGACGCCAACATCCCGGCCTGGGTGAACGCGATGTGCGCGGTGGGGGTGGCCATGACGTTGACACCACCGGCGATGGCCGCGCCGCACTCGCCACGCTGGATGCTGGCCACCGCCCGGTGCACCGCCACCAACGACGCCGAACACGCGGTGTCCACCGGCTCACTCGGCCCGTGCAGGTCCAACAGGAACGACACCCGGTTGGCCAGCACGGAGTGCGCGATGCCGGTGGGCGTGTGCGGTTGCAGGCCCCGCCCGCCGGCCAGCATCAACTCCAGGTAGTCCATCCCGCCCACGCCGACGAACAGCCCGGTGTCGGTGCCGGCCAGGTCCGAGGCCCGGTAACCGGCGTCCTCGATCACCCGCCACACCGTCTCCAGGAACACCCGCTGCTGCGGGTCCATCAGATCGGCCTCGACCGCCGAGATGCCGAAGAAGCGCGGGTCGAAACGGTCCACGTCGGACAGGAAGGCGCCCCACCGCACCGGGGTACGGTCGCCACCGGTCCACGGGTCGCCGTACCAGCGCCGCCAGTCCCAGCGGTTCGCGGGCACCTCGCCGACCAGGTCCCGGCCGGCGGCCAGGTCGGCGAAGAAGCCCTCCGCCTCGTTCCCGCCGGGAAAGACCCCGGCCAGACCCACGATGGCCACCGCGTCGCCGGGCGTCGCCACCGGCGGTGCAGGCTCGCGGTCGGCCGCCACGACGGGCGCCGGAGCGGACGGCGGGGCGGGCGCCGACACCGGGGCGGGCGGCGGCGCGGCGCCGTAGTGGTCGCGGAGCTGGTCGGCGTGCTCGCGGAGCAGATGGTCGGCGAACGCCGCGAGCGTCGGGTACTCGAAGAAGACCGACGGCAACAGGTCCAGCCCCAGCTGCTCGTTCAGCACGTTCGCCAGCTCGGTGAAGGAGATCGAGTCGAAGCCGAACTCGCTGAGGTGTGCGTCGAGGTCAACGTCGGCGGGATCGACGTCCAGGACGGTGTGGATCGCCGCGAGCAGGTCCGCGCGGACCCGCTCGAGCAGCCGGCCGGACGCGTCGGCGTCGGTGTCCGTACCGGTCGGGTCGGCGCTGGCCGGCGCGCGTACGCCGGCGGTCGCCGCGAAGGTCCGCAGGATGCGGTCCTCGTCCCCGTGCAGCTCGACGAAGAGCGCCTCGTCGGCCGCGAGCGCGCGCCAGAACATCGCGACGCCCTCGGCGGCGTGGATCGGCCGGATGCCGGCGACACCGCGCATCAGCCGTTGGGTGGCCTCGTCGATCCGCATTCCACCGTCGGCCCAGTAGGGCCACGCCACCGACACGCTGCGCCCCGGCCGCCGGCCGGTCCGCCAGCGCGCGAACTCGTCCAGGAACCGGTTGCCGTACGCGTAGTCGCACTGGCCGGCGTTGCCCACCAGCCCCGCCACCGAGGAGAACCCGACGAAGACCTTCAGGTCGTCGGCGGCGGTGGCCTCGTCCAGCCACACCGCCCCCCACACCTTCGCCGCCAGCACCGACCGGAACGCGGCGACCGACTTGTCCCGCAACCACCCGTCGGCGTTCACGCCGGCGGAGTGCACCACGCCGTCGACCCGGCCGAACCGCTCCCGCACCGACCCGACAGCGGCGATCACGTCCGCGCGGACCGACACGTCGGTACGCACGAACAGCACCGACCCGCCCTGCTCGGCCAGCCACCGGCGGGCCGCCGCGTCCGGCTCGGAGCGACCGAGCACGGCGACCCGCGCGCCGGAGCCGACCAGCGCCTCGACCACCGGGCGGCCCAGCCCACCCAGCCCACCGGAGACCACGTACACGTCGCCGGTCGACACGACGGCCGGACCCGCGTTCCCGACCGGCGCCCGCCGGTATCCCAGCGCCTCCCGGCCCGCGACGCCGAACCGCACCTCGACGGCCGGGTCCGCAGCGACCAGTTCCGGCCACAGCGCCGCGGCGAGCGCGTCACCGCGCAGCGCGCCGACGTCGACGACCCGGGGGCGCAGCCAACCACACTCCCGGGCGGCGGAGCGCGCCAAGCCGCCCACGGCGGCACCGACCACCGACCCCGGGTGCGCGACGACGACCGGGACCGGACGGTCCGACGGCGTCCGCGCTGCCGCGCGCAGCAGGCAGAGCAGCGGCGTGACGTCGCTGTCGACCTGCTCCGGGCGTGGCGGGTGGTCGCCGGACGTGTCCAGGGCACCGACGTGGACCACGGCGTCGGGGACACCGTGGGCGCACAGGTCCGTCCAGTGCCGATCCGCCTCGTCCTCGTCGGTGGTGGCCTCGACGACGGACAGCCGGTCGACCGGCCACGCCCCAGCGGCCACCCGCGGCGCTCCGCCGCCGAGCAGGACCACGTGCTTGAGACGACGGCCCGGGGTCGCCACCACCGGCGCCGGCTCCCAGACCTGCCGGAGCCGGACCAGGTCGTCGGTGCCGGCGGCCAACCTCCGGAGCAGCGGCAGCGCCTGCTCCGGGGTCAGCTCGCCGGCGCGTACGCGGTGCAGCACCTCGTCCACAGTCTGCGGCTCAGCGTTCACGACAACGTCTCCCACTCCCGCTTGACCTCGTGCACCTCGGCCTGGCCGGCGTGCAACCGCCGCAGCATCTCGGTGAGGCGTTCCTCGTCCGGCACCCTCGGTGGCGGTTCCGCCACGGGTTTCCGGCCGACCGGCCGCAGCACCACGTCGCCGAGCGTCACCAGCGGCGTACCGCTGTCGTCGAGCAGCGTGACGACGAAGCGGGACCGTTCGGCGACCGGCGTGACGTGGGCGTAGCGGACGTGCGCGGTGTCGGCGTGCGCCTCGACCCGGCCGATGGTGAACGGAATCCGCGGACCGGCCGTCCACGCCGCCGCGGCCGGGAACAGGCCCGAGATGGCCTGCATGCCCCCGTCGAGCAGGCAGGGGTGTAGGCGGAGCCCGGTGGTGGGGGTCCCGTCCGGCAGCGCCAGCTCGGCCAACACCTCGTCGTCGGCGCAGTGCAGCGCGCGGATGGTCTGGAAGGTGTGGCCGTAGCGGATGCCGGCGTCGGCGAAGCTGCGGTAGAGGTCGGCGCCGTCGACGCGCCGGGCGCAGCGCCCCCGGACGGCGTGGAGGTCGACCGCTTCGGGCCGTGCTCCGGCCTCGTCGGGGGCGACGACGACCTGCCCGGTCGCGTACGGGCCGGAGCCGTCCGCCTCCTCCGGGTCCCGGATCGCGACGTCCAGCACGCCGGGGCGCGCGGTCGGCGTCACACCGACGTGCAGGACGCGTGGTCGGTCCACGGTGACGGCGCGGGTCCAGGTGATCCGGCGAAGCCCCACCACCGGCGCGCCGGCCGCCATCTCCCCGGCGACGCGGGCCAGTTCGAGCACGGCGGCCCCGGGTAGCGTCGGTGTGCCGGCCACGACGTGGTCCCGGACGTAGAACTCGGCGCCGGTCAGGTCCACTGTGACCGGTCGTCCGGTCGGATCGGCGAGCGCGGAGATCATCGGGTGCACGCCGTCGTCGGCGCGGGACGCCGCGTGCCCCGCGCTGTCGTCGACGCCCGACCGGGTGACGGCCGGGTCGAGCCCGTACCGCTGGCCGGCGAACGGGTAGGTCGGCAGCGGCAGTCGACGGCACCGCTCCGCCGCGAACAGCCGTCGCCACGACGGGTCGGCGCCGGCCCGGTAGCCGGCGGCCAGCGCGGTGAGCGCGTCCGTGAGGTCCGGGTCGGACGCGTCGCACATCCGCCGCGCGGTCTCGGCCGGCAGCGGGCGCGCCGGCTGCCCGTCCGGGTCACCGGCCAGCCAGGAGCGCAGGCCGTCGACGAGCCCGCCGGTGTCGGTGACCACCCAGGCCGCCCGACGCCGGTGGTGTGCCCGCCCGACCAGCGTGGTGAAGGCAACGTCGCGGATCTCCGGCCTGGTGGGCCGGGACTCCAGCCACCGCAGCAGGTCGCCCACGCGGTCCCGCAGCGCCCGGTCGGTGTGACCGGAGAGGCCGACGAGGTACGCCGGCCGGGCCGACGGCTCGGCCGGCGCGGCGGCCTCGACCGCCTCCCGGACGACGACGTGCGCGTTCGTGCCGCTGAAGCCGAAGGCGCTCACCGCGCCGTAGCGGGGGCCGTCCGGCTCGTGCCACGGCTGCGCCCGGGTGGGGACGTAGAACGGGGTGTCCGGCAGGCCGATGAGGTCGTTGCCCTCGCGGAAGTTCAGCGACGGCACGTGCATCCCCTCCCGGACGCAGAGGATGAGCTTGATCAGGCCGGCCATGCCGGCGGTCGCGAGGGTGTGCCCGATGTTGGTCTTGACCGACCCGATCGCGCAGAACCCGGTGCGGTCGGTGTGCCGGCGGAACGCCTCGGTCAGCGCGGCCACCTCGATCGGGTCACCGAGCCGGGTGCCCGTCCCGTGCGCCTCCACGTAGCCGATCCGATCCGGGCGTACGCCGAACCGGTCGTACACCTCGGTCTCCAACGCCGTCTGCGCCGCGCCGTTCGGCGCGGTGATGCCGTTGGTCTGCCCGTCCTGGTTGAGCCCGGAGCCGACGACGACGGCGTGCACGTGGTCCCTGTCACGCAGCGCGGCGTCCAGCCGCTTGAGGACGACGACGCCGACGCCCTCGCCCGGCACGAAGCCGTCCGCCGCGGCGTCGAAGGTGTGGCAGGCCCCGGTCGGCGAGAGCATCTGCGCCCGGCTGGCGAGGTGGTAGAAGAGTGGCGTGTTCATCACCATGACCCCGGCCACGACGGCGGTGTCCACCTCGCCCGAGCGCAGCGCCTCGGCGGCCAGGTGCAGGGCGGTCAACGACGACGAGCAGGCGGTGTTGACGGTGATGCACGGACCTCGCAGGTCCCACAGGTAGGACAGGCGGGCGGCGAGGATGGCCTCGCTGTTGCCGAGGAAGGCGTGCGCGCTCAGCGGCTCGGTCGCCTCCACCGTCCGCAGGTAGTCGTTGCCGTTGTAGCCGACGTACACGCCGCAGCGGCTGCCGGCCAGGTCCTCGCGTGCGTAACCGGCGTCCTCCACCGCCCGCCAGGTCTCCTCCAGCAGCAGCCGCTGCTGCGGGTCCATCCGTTCGGCTTCCTTCGGCGAGATGGCGAAGAACAGCGGGTCGAACCGGTCCACGTCGTCGAGCAGCGCTCCCCACCGGCTGTAGCTGCGGTCGGTCCGGCGCGGGTCGGGGTCGTAGAACTGCTCGGCCGGCCAGCGGGTCACCTCCCGTACCGCGCTGCGTCCGTCGACCAGGTTGCGCCAGAACCGGTCCAGGTTCGGGGCGTCCGGGAAGCGGGCCGACATGCCGATCACGGCGATCTCGGGCCGGTCCGCCGTGGGGCCGGGGGTCGCCGCCGCCGGGGCGGGATCGGCCACGGCGGGAGCGGGGCTGGTCACCGGCGGCGGCGCGGGCGCGGGGGTGCCCGCCGCCGGCGTACCCACCGGCGGGGTTTTGGGCGGCGGGCGCAGGGCCGCGCCGTGGCGCGCGGTGACGTGCGCGGTGAGCGCGGTGATCGTCGGGTGGCTGAACATGTCGGTGGGGTGCAGGGCGACGCCGAGATCGTGGTTGAGCCGGTTCACCACCTGGATGGCGACGACCGAGTCCACGCCGAGGTCGGTGTGCGCCACCTCCCGGTCGAGCGTGTCCGGGTCCAGGCCGAGCACGTCGGCGAAGACGGCGGCCACCCGGTCGCCCACCCCGTCCGGTCGGGCCGCCGGTGCGGCGGCCACATCCGCCGGTGTCGGTGCGGCGGGCACGTCCGCCGGGGTCGTCGGTGCCGGCCGGTCCACCCCCAGAGGTACGAACCCGTCGCTCCGGGCCGCGAGGACGCTCTGGTGGACGACGTCCCAGGACCGGACGTGCTCGAACCCGGCCCCGTGCAGGGCCTCCCGCCAGGCGTCCCGGTCCAGCAGCGGCGAGTGCGGCAGCCGCCGGTCCCGGTCGTCGTGCCGCCACCAGCCGTCCAGCAGGCCGAACGTCAGCGTGGCGTACAGCCGGTCGTGGGTCCCCTCGTTGACCACCAGGCAGCCGCCCGGCCGCAGCAACCGCTTGGCGTTGCCCAGCGTGACCGCCACGTCGGCGGTGGCGTGCAGGACGTTCGCGGCCAGCACCACGTCGAACCCGGCGACCGGGAAGCCCTGCGCGGCGGGGTCGTGTTCGATGTCCAACTGCCGGCAGCGCACCCGGGGGTCACCGGCGAACCGCTGCTCACCCTGCCGGACGAAGGCGGCGGACACGTCGGTGTGGTGGTACTCCACAGCGGCGTCGACGGCCGCCAGCACCCGGCGGGTGGTGGCGCCGGTGCCGGCGCCGATCTCCAGCACGGCGACCGGCCGGTCCGCGTCCCGGGGCACCGCCGCGACGAAGCGGGCGACGGCCCAGGCGGTGAGCGCGTTGGCGTGGTCGGCGACCTGGTCGCCCGCGTACACCGGGGCCAGCAGGTCGTCCCGGCCGTCGGGGAACAGCGCCTCCTGCGGTGTCACGCGCCCGGCCAGCAGATCCCGGTAGCGCGGCCACACCGCGTCCAACAGCCGCAGGTACGGCGTCAGGGCGGGATGCCGGGCCAGGATGTCCGCCGCCCGCCCCGGCAGGTCGTCCAACCGGCGCTCGGCGGCATCGGGTCCCGGCCGGAGCAGGTCGCCGTCGCGCCGTACCCGGCCCGCGTCGGCGAGCGCGGCGAGGAGGGCGTCGACGAGGCGTACCTGACCGGGGGTCGCCAGCGCCCGCACCTGGGCCACCGGCACCGCCGTGCCCGGCGTCGGCAGCAGGCCGGCGTCGCGCAGCAGACCGGCCACCAGGTCGGCGCAGTAGCGCTCCAACTCCTGCCACCCGCCGGCCAGGACCGCCAGCGCGGCGTGGTCGGGCTCCGGGACGTCGGTGTCCAACCCCGACGCGGGTACGCCGGCCGCGGGCACGCCCGGCACCAGGACGGGCTCCGCCACCGTGGGCAGCGTGTCGCGCAGCACCGCCGGCTCCGCCCGGACGGCCACCAACTGCGGGAGCGCGGCGCCCAGCGCGAGGCGCATCGTGGCCAGGCCCTCGGGTGGCTCGATGGAGTGCACGCCCTCGGCGGCGAGCCGCTGCCGGTACGCCGGATCGGCCACCACCCCGACGCTGCCCCAGTACCCCCAGTTGAGCACCGTCACCGGATGGCCGAGCGCGCGCAGGTGCCGTCCGTACGCGTCCTGGAAGGCGCACGCGGCGGCGTAGTTGCCCTGACCGCCGTTGCCCACGAAGGACTGCACCGACGAGAAGAACAGCACGAAGTCGAGCGGCTGGTCGGCGAACTCCGCGCAGAACGCGACGCTGCCGCGCGTCTTGGGCGCGAGCACGGCGCGGAACGCGTCCTCGTCCATCGCCCGCAACGTCTGGTCGCCCAGCACGATCGCCGAGTGCACGATGCCGTGCACCGCGCCGAACCGTTCGACGATCTCCCGCTTGGCGGCGCGCAGCGCGGCCGGGTCGTCGGCGTCGGCCCGCAGGTAGACGCCGGTCCCGCCGCGCCTGTCGATCTCGGCGATGGCCTGCCGCTGGCGGTCGCCGAGCTGACCGCGACCGAGCAGCACGACCGTCGACCCGGCGGCGGCGAGGTGCTGGGCGAGGACGCCGCCGACGCCACCCGCCCCGCCCAGGATCACGTAGACGCCACCCGGTCGTGGCACCGGCGGGTTGTCGGGGACGGCGACGCCCTGGACCGGTCGGAAGCCTCTCAGGTACCAGCGGTCGCGGTGCAGGACTGCCACGCCGGCCGGCCCGGACGTCGGGATGCGGGCCGGGTCCACGAGCCGGGACACCACGGCGGGCGGCGCGGCCACGTCGGCGGCGGCCAGGTCGGCGACGCGGACCCGCCAGGCGGGATACTCCCGGGCCACGGTGCCGGCCAGCGCGTGCAGGCCGGCGGCGAGCGGTGCCGGGACGGCGTCGTCGACCGGGCAGACCCCGACGGTGACCACACAGATCCACAGTGGCCGCCCGCCGAGACCGCGCCGGTCCAGCGTCCGGACCAGCCGGTGCAGGGCCAGCACGCCGTCGCGCTGGGCGCTGTCGACCCGCTCCGGGGTGACCGGCCCGCTCGGGGCGCAGAGCAGGTAGACGCCGGTCGGTTCGGTGGCGTCGTCGGGCGCCCGCTCGGCGTCGGCTCGGACCAGGCGGGCGTCACGACCGGCGGACAACGCCTCGGCGAGCCGGGCGGTGTCCGCGTCATGCATGATCCACACTGGCCCGGTGGGCGCGCTGTCGACGCCCTCGGGCTCCTCGGCCGGCGTCCACACCGGCGTGCAGAGCTGCGGCAGGACAGCCTCCGGCGTCGGCTCGACGGGCGTCGCCGGCGCGTCGGTGAACCAGTGCCGTTGCGGCTCGAACGGGTACGTGGGCAGCGAGACGCGCCGCCCGGCTCCCTGGTGCGCCGCCGCCCAGTCGACGTCGACACCACGGGTCCACAGGGTCGCGAGCTGCCGCCACTCGCCCTGCGCGACGAGCGCCGCCAGGTACGCCCGCCCGGCCGGACCGGACACCAGGGCCTCGGCGAGGTCGTCGGTGGCGTCGGCACGTCCCTGCCGCAGACCGGCCGGTCCGCCGCCGGACGCGTACGCCGCCAGGACCTCGACCAGGTGGTCCAGGTCGCTGGTGACCACGGCGATCCGCTGCGCCATCGGCTCGCGGCCGGTCTGCAGGGTGAAGGCCACGTCGGCCAGCGCGGGCCGGGCGTCCGGGGCCGGCGCGTCGACGGGGACCAGCTCGGACAGCGGACGGCCGGGGTCGATGTCACCGACCGCCACGCCGAGCCGCGCGGCCAGCGCCGTCCGGGCGAACGCGTCCAGCGCGAGGTCGGCCGGCGTGCTGCCGGTGTCGATGTCGTCGGCGGCGACGCCGAGCAGGTCGGCGACCGCCTGGCGGAGGGCGTCCAGGTCCGGCGGGGCGGCCGGCGCGGTGGCCCGCAGCGCCGCGGCGAGCCGCCCGGCGTACGCCCGCAGGCGCGGCTCGTCCCGGGCGGAGAGGACGATCACCTGCGGCCGGGACGGGGAGGGTACGCGAGGCGGTGCGGTCCGGGCCTCCTCCAGCACCACGTGGGCGTTCGTGCCGCCGAATCCGAAGGAGGAGACACCGGCGCGACGGGGAACGCCGTCCGCCGTCGGCCACGGCGTCGTCCGGTCGTGCAGCCGGAACGGGCCGGTGTCCAGGTCCAGCAGCGGGTTCGCCGACCGTTGGTGCAGCATGCCGGGGAGCACACCCCGTCGCAGCGCCAGCGCCACGGTGACCAGCCCGGCCAGGCCGGCGGCCGGTTCGAGGTGGCCGATGTGCGTCTTGACGGTGCCGAGCGCGCACCAGGGTGCGTCCGGCACCGGTCGGCCGGTCGTCCGCGACCACGTGTCGACGGCGCGACGCAGGCCGTCGTACTCGATGGGGTCGCCGAGCGATGTGCCGGTGCCGTGCGCCTCCAGGTAGGAGATGGTGGTGGGGTCGACGCCCGCGCGCGCCCAGGCGGTGGTGACCACCTCGGCCTGGGCCTCCAGGTTCGGCGCGGTGAGCGAGCTGGCCCGCCCGCCGTGGTTCACAGCGGAGCCGCGCAGCACGGCGTGCACCTGGTCACCGTCGCGGATCGCCGCGCTGAGCGGCTTGAGGACGACGGCGAGCACGCCCTCGCCACGGACGTAGCCGTCGGCCGCCGCGTCGAAGGAGTGGCACCGTCCGGTCGGGGAGAACGCGCCCGCCTCGTTGGCGAGCACGTAGTAGTACGGGTCGAGCATCAGGCTGACGCCACCGACGACCGCCGACTCGCAGTCGCCCCGGTGCAGCGCGGCCACCGCCCGGTCCACGGCGACCAGTGACGACGAGCACGCCGTGTCCACCGTCTCGCTCGGCCCGCGCAGGTCGAACGTGAAGGAGAGCCGGTTGGCCAGCATGTTCAGCACGTTCCCGGTGCCCACCTGCACCCGCCGCACACCCGCCTGCCGCAGCAGGTCGTGGTAGTCGGTGAACTGCGCGCCGACGTACACGCCGACCCGCCTGCCGGCCAGCGCCGACATCCGCCAGCCCGCGTCCTCGACGGCGGACCAGGCGACCTGGAGGAGCAGCCGTTGCTGCGGGTCCATCAGCTCGGCCTCGCGGGGCGAGACGCGGAAGAACGGCGCGTCGAACCGGTCCACGCCGTCGAGGAAGCCGCCCCACCGGGACCGGGTGCGGCCGACGGCGAGGGGATCGGTGGAGAAGACCGAGCGCCAGTCCCACCGCTCCGGCGGCACCTCGGTCACCTGGTCCCGGCCGGCGACCAGGTGCGCCCAGAACTCGTCCAGGTCGCCGGCCCCGGGCAGGACGCCGGCCATGCCCACCACGGCGATCGGCTCGGCGACACCTGCCGATCCGACGGGCGGGGCCGCCACCACGGACACGGGCGACGGCGCGGCAGGCGAGACGGGCACGGCGGGCGACGCGGACACGGCAGCCGGCGCTGGCTCGGCAGGCGACGCGGGCAGCGGAGCCGGCGACGCGGTCGGCGCTGACCCGAAAACCGCGTGTGACCCTGGGGCGTGCGCTCGGGCCGGGACCGGCGGCGGGCCCTGACCGGCGCGGTGGGCCGCCACCGCGTCCGGGTACGTGGTACGGAGGTGCTCGACGACGCCGGCCAGGGTGCCGGAGGTGAAGAAGACGGTCGCCGACAGCCGGACGCCCAGCAGCGCGCCGACCCGGTCGGCGAGATCCCGGATGCTGATCGAGTCGAAGCCGTGGTCGTTCAGGCTCTCGTGGGACTGGATGTGGGCGGGGTCGGTCTCCAGCACCTCGGCGGCGAGCAGGCGCAGGTCGTCGTACAGCCGGGTGGTGTCGTCCGGGTCGGCGGCGGCCGGGTCGGCGACGGTCAGCAGGTCGGCGACCCGGTCCACGGAGGCCCGGGGGCCGGCCAGGACCAGCGCCCGGCCGAGCCCGCGCCGCAGCACCTCCTCGAACGCGTCCAGGCCGGACCGCCGGTCGAGGTATTCCAGGCCGGCAGTGCGCAGGTACAGCTCCTCGGCCCCGTCCAGGCGCATCCCGCCGTCGCGCCACAGTCCCCAGTCGACGACGACCGTCCGGCCCGGGCGGCGCCGCCGCTCCCGCCACCGGGCGAACTCGTCGGCGAACCGGTTGGCGACCGCGTAGTCGCCCTGCCCGAGGTCACCGAGGAGCGCGGACGCGGAGGAGAAGACGACGAACAGGTCGAGTGGCTCGTCGGCCGTGACCGCGTCCAGTAGCGGCAGCCCGACGAGCTTGGGGGCGAGCACCGCCCGCAGGTCGGGCCAGTCCTTGTCGGGCAGGCCGCGACCGTCGAGCGTCCCCGCGCTGTGCACCACGGCGTGCACCGCGCCGAACCGGTCCCGGACCCGCCGGACCAGCTCCGTCAGCGCCGCGCGGTCGGTGAGGTCGGCGGGCCAGTAGACGGCGTCCGCCGCGCCGGCCTCCCGCAGGGCGGCGAGTCGCGCGTCGGTGTCGGGGGCGGCCGGCGACCGGCCGGTCAGGACGAGCCGTGCCCGGTGGGTAACGGCCAGCCGTTCGGCGACCGCCAGGCCGAGGCCGCCGAGGCCACCGGCGACGAGGACGACAGCACCGTCGCGGAGGGCGGTGCGCTCGCCGGTGTCCTGGGCCTCGCGCATACCCGGGCGGGTCCACCGACCGTCCACCCGTCGAACCTCGACCAGGTCGCGGAACGCGCACAGGCCGGCGCCGGCCCGGACCCGCGCGGTGGTGTCGGCGTCGGCGATGCCGGCGACGGTGAGGGCGAGGTGCGGCGCGGCGACCCGCAGCGACCGGCCGAGGCCGGCGAGGGCCGCGGCGTACGGGTCGTCCGGGTGACCGACCACCACCACGCGGGCCGGCGCCGGGCCGACCCGGCGGGCCAGCTCGCCGACCAGCCCGAGCAGCGGCCGGACGGCGGTCTCCAGCGGGGCGTGTTCCAGATTGTCGATCGTCGCGACGGCGGTGGGCAGCAGGCAGAGAACGGTGTCGACGCCCTGTTCGACGCACCGGTCCACCAGGTGCGGGACCTCCAGCCGGTGCAGGTCCGCCGCCAGCGTGGGGTCGAGCGCCGCGCGGGCGGCCGGCAGGTCCGCGGCGGCAGCCACCAGCAGCAGGCGGGCCGGCGGCGGGCCGGCCGGGACGGCGAGAGGTTCCTCGGTGACCTCCAGCAGATGCACCGGCGGTTGGGCCGTGCCGGCGGACGGAGCGGTCTGGACGGGCGTGTCGGGGCGGCTGCCGAAACCGTCGGGCAGTGGGTAGCGGTCCGGGCGGAACGGATAGCTGGGCAGCTCCGCCAGCGGCGGGTGCGGGGTGGGCCAGGCCGGCGCCCAGTCGACGTCGGCCCCGCCGGCCCAGGCCGGAGCCCACCGCCGGGGATCGTCTCCCGGCCGGACGCTCACCCGCTCCGGCTCGGCTCCGTCCGGAACGCTGCCCGTCCACCCGCCGTCCGGTTCCCGCCCGTCGGCGAGGACGTCGAGGGCGGCCACCGCCTCGTCGAGGGTCTCGGCCCAGATCGCGGCGCGGTGCGCGAACGCCTCCCGGCCCGTCTGCAACGTCCAGGCCACATCGGCCAGGTGCGGCCGGCTCGCGCGCAACGCCTCCGCCAGCCGCCCGCAGTGCGCCGTCAACCGCTCGGCGGTCCGCGCCGACACGACAAGCAACTGCCCACCCTCCGGCCGCCGCGGGACGGGCGTACGCGGCGGCTCCTCGATCACCACGTGCGTGTTGCTGCCGGAGACGCCGAACGAGCTGATCCCGGCGCGGCGGACGCTCCCCTCGACCGCCGGCCACGGCACCGCCTCGGTGTTGACGAGGAACGGCGAACCCTCCAGATCGAGGAACGGATTGAGCTGCCCCCCGCCCGGCATCGCCGGGATCATCTCGTTGCGCAGCGACAGGATGGCCCGCATCACCCCGGCGACACCGGCCGCCGCCTCCAGGTGCCCGAGATTCGCCTTCACCGACCCGAGCACGCAACCACCCGGCCGACCCTCGTCACCGAACGCGGCACGCAGCGCCCGCACCTCGATCGGGTCACCCAACAGCGTGCCGGTACCGTGCGCCTCCAGCAGACCCAGCTCGCCCGGCGACACCCCGGCATCGGCCCACGCCTCGGTCAACACCCGCGCCTGCAACTCCGGCCGCGGCGCGGTCGGGCTGTTCGACCGCCCCACATGATTGGTCGCCGACCCGCGCACCACGGCCCAGATCCGGTCGCCGTCGGCGAGCGCCCGCTCCAGGGGGCGCAGCACCAGTGTCGCCACGCCCTCACCCGGCACGTAACCGTCCGCGCCCGCGCCGAAGGGACGGCATCGACCGGTCGGGGACAGCGCGCCGAGACGCGCCGACGTGATCAGGTGCAGCGGGCTGAGCAGGAGGTTGACGCCCGCCACCACGGCGGTGTCGCACTCGCCCGCCCGCAGCGCGCGTACCGCCAGGTGCAACGCGGTCAGCGACGACGCGCACGCGTTGTCCACCGGCACGCTCGGACCCTGCAGGTCGAACGCGTACGACAGGCGACCGGCGATGGCCGAGACGACGCTGCTGGTGACCTGGTAGTCGCGCAGCGGCACCCGGTTGCGGACGATCTCGGCCCAGTAGTCCTGGAAGCAGGTGCCGACGTAGACGCCGGTGCGGGTGCCCCTGATCCGCCCCGCGCACCCCGCATCCTCGAACGCCTCGTACGCCACCTCCAACAACAACCGCACCTGCGGATCAAGCCACACCGCCTCCCGCGGCGACACACCAAAAAACTCCGCATCAAACCTGTCCACCCCCGACAGGAAACTCCCCCACCGCCCATACGACCGATCCGCCACCGACCGATCCACGTCAAACCACAACCGCCAATCCCACCGACCCCCCGGCACCTCCCCCACCACATCCACACCCGACACCAAATTCCCCCACAACCCACCCACATCCGACGCACCCGCGAACCGCCCCGCCATCCCCACCACCGCCACCGCACCCGACAGACCAGACGGACGCGATGCAGCCGAAGGCCCAGACACGGCCGCACGAACCGGAGCCGGCTGCGGCACGGCCGCACGGACCGAAGCCGGCTCCAGCGGGACCGACCCGGACGAAGCCGACCCGGACGAAGCCGGCTCCGGCGGGGCCGACACCGGCAACCGCTCCCCCACCACCGACGCGTGCTCCGCGACGAAGTACGCCGACAACTCCGCCAGACACTGCTGCTCGAAGAACAACGTCGGATACAACTCCACACCGAGGTCGTCCTCGATGCGCCGTACCAACGTGATGAGCTGGGTGGAGTCGATACCGCACGACATGAACGTCTCGGTGGCCGGCAGCTCCTCGATGCCGGTCTCGCGGGCGACCACCGCGCGCAGATACGCGGTGACCCGACCGGCGAGGTCGTCCCCAGTCGGAGCCGTCACCGGGAGACCGGCCGGTGCCGGACCCCCGGCGGTGGTCGACGGGGCTTCCGGACGAGCGCGGCCCGGTCCCGGCCCCACCGTCCCGCCAGCGACGGCGTCCTCGATGAGGCGGTAGGTGAGTCCAGCGACGACGACGAGCGCGCGCCCGTCCTCGTCGCGCAGCACCGCGTCGACGGCGGCGGACCGCGCGCCGGCCCGGACCAGCCGGACCTCCGTGTGGCAGGACGGACCGGGCACCGCGTACACGGTGAGGGCCTCGACCAGCATCGGGACCCACATGCCCGCCGTCGTTCCGCCCAGCAGCGCCATGCTGGCGACGAACACGCCGTCGAGGAGCGACGCGGGCAGCGTGCTGTCGCCGTCCTCGGGACCGCGGGCGAGCGCCCCGGTCACCAGCCCGTCCGCGATCCGGGCGGCGCGCAGGGCACGCAGCGCCGGGCCACGACGGGTGCTCACCGACCCGTACAGCTCGTCCTCACCGACCGGCTCGCCGGACGTCGCCGCGACGGCGACCCGCGGCGGCGCGGCCTGCGCCGGACGGTACGCCCCGTGCGCGACCTCGGTGTCGGACCCGTCGGCATGAAAGCGGACGGCGAACCGCTGCCCGGTGCGCTCGACGGTGATCGAGCCCCGCCCGCCCGGCCGCAGCAGCACCGGCGCGGTGACCGTCAGGTCCGCCACCGTGACCGGCAGGTCGCCACCGGCCGCGACGTACGCCTCGACGGCGAGTGCGGCGTGCGTGACACCGAGCAGGACCCGCGTGTCCTCCCGGCCGTCGAAGGGGTTGGTGCCGAGATGGTCACGCAGTTGCGGCTGGTCGTAGTCGACCGGGCTCCGGAAGGGCGCCGGGCCGGCGATCAGCGTCTGCGCCTGGGCCGGCGAGATCTCCCGCCGGGCGAGCGCGCGCAGGATGTCGGCGATGTCGTCGCTGTTCATCTCGAGGTCGCCCCGTTCGTGATCGGCGCGGACGCCAGGGAGGTGATCAGGTTCGCCGCCGCGTCGGCGTCGAGCCGGCCGTCGTGGACGGAGGCGAGCAGGCCGAGCAGGCTCTCACCTGGTTCGGTGGCGGCGGTCTCCCCGAGCCGGTAGCGGCGGCGGCGGAACTCGGGCGGCGGCAGCGGGGACCGGGACCCGGGCGCGCCCCGGTACTCCTGCACCACGACGTGCGCGTTGGTGCCGCCGAAGCCGAACGCCGAGACACCCGCCCGGCGCGGCCACCCGTCGGCTGCCGGCCACTGTCGGGTCGCCGTCACCGGGAAGAACGGCGAGTCGGCGAACCGGAAACGCGGGTGCGGGCGGGCGCAGTGCACTGTCGCCGGCAGCATCCCGGATCTGACCGCCAGCACGGCCTTGATGAATCCCACGGCGCCGGCGGCCCGCATCAGGTGCCCCAGATTGGACTTGACCGAACCGATCCCGCAGCGGGCCCGCCCGCCGTCGGACCCGAACACCCGCGAGGCCGCACGTACCTCGATCGGGTCCCCCAGCAGCGTCCCGGTCCCGTGCGCCTCCAGGTAGCCGACGGACTCGCCGGGGATGCCGGCGTCCGTCAGCGCCGCCCGCAGGACGGCCTCCTGACCGTCCACGCTGGGCACGGTCAGGCCCATGGTCCTGCCGTCGTTGTTCACCGCGCCACCCAGCACCACCGCGTTGACCCGGTCGCCGGAGGCGACGGCGTCCGACACCCGGCGCAGCAACACCAGGCCACCGCCCTCACCCAGCACCAGGCCGTGCGCGCCCTCGTCGAACACCGCGCACACCCCGTCCGGCGCCAACGCCCCGGCCTGGCTGAAGGCGATGTGCAGGTAGGGGTCGACAAGGAGTTCGACGCCGCCGGCGACGGCGTAGTCGCACTCTCCGGCGCGCAGCGCCCGGCAGGCCGCGTGGATCGCCACCAGCGCCGACGAGCACGCCGTGTCGATCGTCTGCGCCGGCCCCCGCAGGTCGAAGAAGTCCGCCACCCGCGCCGCCAACATGTTGGGGATGGTGCTGGTCAGCAGGTTGCGCACCGCGTCCGGCGGCACGGCGTCGACGTTGCGGGGCAGGTAGTTGCTGTCCCCGCCGCCGATGAAGACGCCGGTCCGGGAGCCGGCGACCTCGTCCGGCCGGTATCCGGCGTCGGCGAACAGCTCCGCCGCCAGCTCCAGCACCAGCCGCTGGTGCGGGTCCAGCGCCACCGCGTCGGCTTCGGGCACCCCGAAGTACCCGGCGTCGAAGTCGAACGCGCCGTCGACGAACCCCGCCCACTTCGAGTACGACGTGCCCGGCCGCCGCCGCGACGGATCGAACATCGCGTCGGCGTCCCACCGGTCGGCGGGCACCTCCGACACCAGCGGCCGAGCGGCCAGCAGGTTCTCCCACAGCGCGGCCACCGACGGCGAGCCGGGGAACCGTCCCGCCATCCCGATCACCGCCGCCGAGCTGTCCGGGGCGGGCACCGGCTCCGTCACCACGGCGGGGGCGGCCGGGGCCGGGGCCGGGGCCACGGTCGCCGCCAGGTGCGCGGCCAACGAGGCGATCGTCGGATACTCGCTCACGGCGCTGGGCTCGACGACGGTGTCGAACCGGGCCTCCAGCCGGTTCAGCAACGTCATCATCAGGATGGAGTCCAGGCCGTACGCCGACAGCTCCTCCTCCGGGTCGAGCTCGTCCACGTCCACCTTCAGCACCTCGGCGCAGACCTGGGACAGCTCCCGGGTCAGGTCACGGGGGGCGCTCCGCGGGCGTGGCGTCGCCGCCGGCGCCGGCTCGCTCGTGGCCGCCGGCAGGGGCACGCCCCGGCGACCCTCGCCGTACCACACCGCGACCCGTGGCTCCCGCGCCTGGTGCGCGGACGCCAGCGCGGCGAGCCCGACGTCCGCGGGCAGCGGCACCAGGCCGGTGCCACGGCGCAGCCGTTGCAAACTGTCCGGGTCGACCGTCATGCCGCCGTCGGCCCACAGCGGCCAGCCCAGCGACACCGTCACGCCGGGACGCCGTTGCGCCCGCCACGCCGCGAACTCGTCCAGGAACCGGTTCGCGTACGCGTAGTCCGCCTGGCCGACGGTGCCCAACACCGCGGACAGCGAGGAGAACAGCACGAACGAGTCGAGGTCCAGCTCCGCCGTGGCCTCGTCCAACCAGCGCGTACCCGCCACCTTGGGCGCGCACACCGCCGCCACGTCCGCCGCCGACTTGCCGACGACGAGCCCGTCGCGCAGCACACCGGCCGCGTGCACCACGACGTCCAATCCGCCGAACCGCTCCCGCGCCGCCGCCACCGCCGCGAACACGTCCGCGCGTACCGACACGTCGCCGCGGACGACGAGCACCGACGGATCGAGGTCGGCCGGGGCGGAGCGGCTCATCGCCACCACCCGGGCACCCGCGCCGACCAGGTGCGCGACGACCAACCGGCCGAGCCCGCCGGAGGCGCCGGTCACCAGGCACACCGCACCGGGGCGGACCCACGGCGGCGGGCTGTCGGTGGGCGGCGCGTCGAGCCCGTGCCACCGCAGCACGTCCCGTCCGTCGCCGAGACGGATCTCCGGCTCGCCGTGCGGGACGCGCAGTTCGCCGAGGGCCTCGGCCACTGACAGCGGACGGGTCGTCTGGGCGACCACGACGTCGAGATCGCGGTGCTCCTCGCGTACCACCCGGGCGGTGGCCGCCAGCGCGACGGCGGCCGGGACGTCGGCCGGGACGACGCTCACGATCCGGGCTCCGAGCCGGAGCCGGGCCAACGCGCGGCACAGGTTGATCAGCAGGAGCGGGCCGTACGCGGCCTCGGCGGGCTCCGACCACCGGTGCAGCACCGCGTCCGGGACGGCGTCCAGTTCGGTGAGCCGGCCCAGCAGGCGGTCCAGGTCGGCGGCGGAGGCCGGGTCGAGGACGTAGCGCCGGCCCGGCGTCAGCTCGGCGAAGCCGGCCCCGAACCCGGCCACCACCAGGTCCGGCCGGTCGTCACCGTCGCCGAGCACCAGCACCCGGCGGGGCGCCGGACCCGGCTCCACCGGGGGCGCGGGCTGCCACCGGGGTACGAGCAGACGGCGGCGCACGTCGTCGACGTCGACGGTCAGCGGCCGGGCGGCGAGGCCGCTGACGACCGTGGTCACCTGTCCCCGGTCGTCGGTCAACCGGATGTCGAACCGGCCCCCGGCGGCCCGGGTCGCGTACGCGTACCCGCTCGGCGCGGCCGGGGCGAGGACCCGCACCTCCCGTACGGCGAACGGCACCAGCGGCCCGCCGTCCCCGCCGGTGCCCTCCAGCAGGCCGGACACCGCCTGGAAGGCCCCGTCGAGGAGCACGGGGTGCAGCGCCATGCGCGTCGTGTCGACGCCCGCGACGGCGGGCAGCCGCAGCCGTGCGACGGCCTCGCCGTCGCCCCGCCAGAGGCGCTCGACCACCCGGAACGCGGGGCCGTAGTCCGCCGCGTCGGAGCGGAAGCGTCGATAGACCTCCGCGCCCTCGACGGTGCCGCTGGCCCGCCCGGTGATCGCGGTGACGTCGACGGGGTCCGCCGCCGCCGCGCCGCCGCCGAGGACGACGGTGGCCATGGCGTGCACGACGGGGTCGACGCCGGTGCGGAACTCGACCCGGACGGTGCCCGGGTGCCGGCCCGGCGTCAGTGCCACGTCCACTGTGACCGGTTCCGCGCCGACCACTATCGGACGGGCCCACAGCAGGTCACCCACGGCGGTGGCCGACCGACCGTCGGGGTCGGCGAGTTCGGCGGCGGCGCGGGCCACCTCGGCGTACGCGGCGCCGGGCAGCGTGGCCCGCCCGGCGATGACGTGGTCGGCGAGCCAGTGGGCGTCGCGGCGCAGCACGACCCGGAACCGCGTCTCCTGCGGTGTCGAGCAGTCCTCGTCGATGAGCGGATGCGGGCGCTCGGGTCCGGTGGCCGCCACGGCGGGCAACCAGTACCGGTCCTCGGCGAACGGGTAGCCGGGCAGCGGAATCCGGCGCGGGGCGGAGTGCAGCACCGTCCAGTCGGGCTCCCGGCCGTCCAGCCAGGCCCGCGCCGCCTCCGTCGCGGACGCCGGCGGCTCACCGGTACGGCGGTGCGCGCCGGCCGGCACCCGGGCACGCCACACCGCCGACGGGTCGGCCCCGCCGGCGAAGTCGCGGAGCAGGCCGGCCAGTTCGTCGACGTCGGCGGTGACGATGGCCAGGCGTTCCGGCAGGGAGTCGCGTCCGGTCTGCAGCGTGTACGCCAGGTCGGCCAGCTCGGGCAGCCCGTCCGGCGCCGTCGCCGTGGCGGACAGCTCGGTCACCGTGACCTCGGGCGCTGGCGGTGGACCGGCCACCGCCAGCCGCCGGCCGATCTCGGCCATGGTGACCGGGTCCGCGCCGAGTTCGGTCAGTGGCGCGTGCACGTCGACGTCCGCCACGTCGACCGAGAGCACCTCGGCGACGGTGGCGCGTACGCGGGTGACGCCGGCCCCGGGCTGGGCGCGCAGCACGTCGGCGAGCCGTCCGGCCGCGCACCGCAGCCGCTCCTCGGTACGGGCGGAGAGCACGACGGCCTGGGGTCGGGGGGTCGCCGCCGGACGGGGCGGCACGGGCGGGTGCTCCTCGACCACGACGTGGGCGTTGCTGCCGCCGAACCCGAAGGAGGACACGCCGGCGCGGCGGGGCACGCCCGGGGGTGAGGCCCACTCGCGGGTCGTGTCGACGAGGTGGAACGGCCCGTCGTCGAGCCGCAGCAGCGGGTTCGGGTCGGTGAGGTGGAGCAGTCCCGGCAGGGTCCGGTGCCGCATCGAGAGGATGACGTGCACCAGACCGGCCAGCCCGGAGGCGGCCTCCAGGTGACCGATGCGGGTCTTGACGGTGCCGAGTCCGCACCACGCGCCGGACGGCACCGGGTGGCCGGTGCGCTCCGACCAGAGCCGGATGGCCTGGCGCAGGCCGTCGACCTCCACCGGGTCACCGAGTTCGGTGCCGGTGCCGTGCGTCTCCAGGTAGGAGATGGACTCGGGGGTCACGCCGGCGCGTACCCAGGCGGTGGCCACCACGTCGGCCTGGGCGTCGGCGTTGGGCGACGTCGGTGAGCCGGCCCGGCCGCCGTGGTTGACGGCGGAGCCACGCAGCACCGCGTACACGTGGTCGCCGTCGCGCAGCGCGGCGGACAGCGGCTTGAGGACCAGGGCCAGGACGCCCTCGCCGCGCACGTACCCGTCGGCGGCGCTGTCGAAGGTGCGGCACCGGCCGGTCGGCGAGTTCACGCCCATCTGGCTGGTCACCACGTGGTATGTCGGCGTGAGGATCAGGTTGCAGCCACCGACCACGGCGGCGTCGCAGTCGCCGTGCCGGATCGCGGTGAGCGCCCGGTGCACCGCGACGAGCGACGACGAGCAGGCGGTGTTCACCACCTCGCTCGGGCCGCGCAGGCCGAGCAGGTAGGACACCCGGTTGGCCAGCATGGTCAGCTCGGTACCGGTGCCCACCTGGGGTTCGCTCACCCCCTGCGCGCGCAGCAACTCCTGGTAGTCGCTGAACTGCGCGCCCACGTAGACGCCGGTGCGGGTGCCGGACAGCGCGGAGGGTCGCCAGCCGGCGTCCTCCACGGCGGACCAGGCGGCCTGGAGCAGCAGCCGCTGCTGGGGGTCCATCAGCTCCGCCTCGCGGCCGGACACCCCGAAGAAGCGGGCGTCGAAGGTGTCGACGCCGGGCAGGAAGCCACCCCAGCGCGACCGGGTACGGCCCGCGCCGAAGCGGTCCGGCGAGTACACCGACCGCCAGTCCCAGCGCTCGGGTGGCACCTCGCCGACGAGGTCGTCGCCGTCGCGCACGTGCCGCCAGAAGGCGTGCAGATCGGCCGAGCCGGGCAGCCGTCCGGCCATGCCGACGACGGCGACCGGTTCCACAGCCCCGCTGGCGGGATGCTCGGCAGCGGGCGACGGCGCGGGCGGCTCGCCGCTGGTCAGCGGCGCGGGCACCGGCACTGACGGAACCTCATCGACAGGCGGGGCGGCCGCGAACCCGGCGCGGACCGCCGCGCCCTCCGACTCGACCAGGTACTCGGCCACCTTCCGCAGGGTGCTGCGACTGAAGAACACAGTCGGTGACAGCGTCACCCGGAAGCGTTCGCTCAGCCGGTCCGCGAAGTCCTTGAGGCTGAGCGAGTCGAAGCCGAACTCGCCCAGCCCCTCGTCCGGGGGCAACCCGCCGGCCTCGACGACCGCCGGGGTGTGCTCCAGCCGCAGCAGCGCGGCGGCGAGCGTACGGACCTCGGCGAGGACCCGGTCCAGCAGGTCGTCGGCGGAGGCGGCGGCGACGCCGGAGGGCGCGGCGGGGCCGGCGACGCCGGGCGGCGGCGCAGCCGGCGGGTCGAGCTGGGCGGTCAACCGGCGGACCCCGGCCGGGGTGCCGGCGACGATCAGGCGTCGTCCTCCGCCACCGGCCAACACCCTGTCGAACGCTGCCAGGCCCTGCGCGGTGTCGATGGCCGTGAGGTCGCCGTGGCCGGTGTAGAGCTGCCGGCTCGTGTCGACGAGGCGCATGCCGCCGTCGGCCCACGGCCCCCACTGCGCCACGACGGTGGCGCCGCGCCGCAGCCCCCGTTCGCGCATCCGCTCGCGCCAGTCACCGAAACCGTCCAGGAAGCGGTTGGCGACGGAGTAGTCGCACTCGCCGAAGTCACCGACCACCGAGGACGCCGACGAGAACAGCACGAAGGCGTCCAGCGGGTTCGTCGCGGTGGCCGCGTCCAGCACCGCCGTACCGATGGTCTTGGCGCGCAGCGTGGCCTCGACCGTCGCCCACTGGCGTTCGTGCAGGGCCCGCTGGTCCAGCGCTCCGGCCGCGTGCACCACCACCGAGACGGGCCCCGCCCCGGCCTGGAAGTCGGCGAGCGCCGTGGACACCTGGACGGGGTCGGCGACGTCCACCGGGGCGTACCGGGGCCGGACCGCGCCCAGGCGGGTCAGGTCGGCCAGGTCCCGCTCGATGCGGGCGTCCAGCGGGGAGCGGCCGAGCAGCAGCAACCGGGCGCCGTAGCGTCCGGCGAGGTGGCGGGCCACCAGGCGACCCAGGCCACCGCCGCCGCCGGTCACCACGCAGGGGGCTCCGGGCCGGATCACCACCGGCTGGCCGGTGGGCGGGGCCGGCGCTGGCCGCAGGATCGGCACCGTCCGCTCGGAGCCGTGCCGGCGGACCTCGGGCAGCGTGGCGTGCGGCCACTCCGCGACCGCCGCCCGGGCGACGGCGGCGGGGTCGTCGGTGTCGGCGACGTCCACCACTGTCAGCGACACGTGGGGCGCGGCCAGCCGCAACGACCGACCCAGCGGGCCGAGCGCCGCGACGCAGGGGTCCGGGCCGCTGCCGGGCCGCCGGCCGGCGGCCACGACGAACCGCACGGGGTACGGCGACGCGGCCGCCGCCCGGACCGCCCGCAGCACGGGCAGGGTGCTGGCGGTCAGGTCCCGTGCCACCCGGCGCGGATCGCCGCTGTCCTCGCCGATGGACGGCGGCACCAGGAACAGCACCCCGTCGAACCGGTCTCCGGCGCTCTCCAGGAGTGCGCTGTCACCCTCGACGGCCAGCGCACCGATCAGCGCCCGAGCGGCGGCACACTCCCGCGCGCCGCCGAGCAGCAGTGTCCGGCCCGGGGTCACCGGCGGGGCCGGCGCGGGCGCGGGCTGCCAGCCCGACTCCAGAAGGTGGACGGTCGCGGCGGCCGGGTCCGCCGCCGGCGCGGCGGCGGGCGGCGCGGCAGCGGGCGGCGCGGCAGCGGGCGGCGCGGCAGCGGCCCGAACGGTGGCGGCCGGCGCGGCGGCGGGCGACGCCGGGGCGGCCCAGTAGCGTTCGCCCGCGAATGGGTAGGTGGGCAGCGGAACCACTCGTCCGGCCCCGGCCGTCGTCGTCCAGTCGACCGTCGCGCCGGCGCACCAGGCGCGGGCGATCCCGTCGGCGTCGGACACGCCGGACGGGGTCGGTGGAGCGGCCGTCGGGTCGGCGGTGCCGCGCAGCACGCCGGGCACGTCGTTCTCGCCGGCGGCGAAGCGACGCAGACGGTCGGCGAGGACGGCCGTGTCCGGGGCGCCGACGACGAGCCGTTCCGCGAAGACGCTGCGCCGGGTCCGCAGGGTGAGCGCGACGTCGGCGAGCCGGGGCGCGGGCGGGCCGGCGGCGGGGTCGACGTGGTCGGCGAGTACGCGCGCGTACCGGCGCAGCGCCGCGTCGTCCCGGGCGGAGATCGGGACGAGCACCTCCTCCGTGCCGTCGCCCGCGGCGGTCTGCGCCGTCGGTGGGGCCTCCTGCACCAGCAGCATCGCGTTGGTTCCGCTGAAACCGAACGCGCTGACGGTGGCCCGCCGTGGCCGGTCCGCCGACGCGGGCCACGGGACCGGGCTGGTCGGCACGTAGAACGGACTGGAGGCGAAGTCGATGTACGCGTTGGCCTCCCGGTACGCCGCCTGCGGCGGGATGACACCGTGCCGCATCGCCATCAGCACCTTGATCAGGCCGGCGAGCCCGGAGGCGCCCACCGTGTGCCCGATGTTGGCCTTCACCGAGCCGATGGCGGCGAACTGGCGGCGCTGGGTGTGCCGGCGGAACGCGTCGGTCAGCGCGGTCACCTCGATCGGGTCACCCAGCTCGGTGCCGGTGCCGTGGGCCTCCACGAAGCCGACGGTGTCCGGGGCGACGCCGCTGCGGGCGTACAGCTCGGTGGCGAGGGCGGTCTGCGAGCGGGCGTTCGGTGCGGTGAACCCGTTGGTACGGCCGTCGTGGTTGATCGCCGTGCCCTTGATCACGCCGTAGATGTGGTCGCCGTCGCGGTGCGCCGCGGCGAGGGGTTTGAGCACCACGGCGGCCACCCCCTCGCCGGGCAGGAAGCCGTCGGCGTCCGCGTCGAAGGGGCGGCAGGAGTGCTCCGGCGACAGCACCCCGAGCTGGGACATGTGCACGAAGAAGCGCGGCGTGGTGGCGATGAAGACGCCACCGGCCAGGGCCAGCTCGCTCTCCCCGGCGAGCAGGCTCTGACAGGCGAGGTGGACCGCGACGAGGGAGGACGAGCAGGCCGTGTCGACGGCGAGGTTCGGCCCGGCCAGGTCGAGGAAGTACGAGATCCGGCCGGAGAGCGTCGAGGTCTGGTTGTTCAGCAACGTCGTCGGGCCGTGCGCGACGTCGTGGTCCTCCTGGAGCGCGTCGTAGTCGCCGCCGATGCTGCCGACGAACACACCGCAGCGGCGACCGGCGGCCGACGCGGCGTAACCGGAGTCCTCCAGCGCGTTCCACGCCTCCTGGAGGAACAGCCGGTGCTGCGGGTCGGAGACCTCGGCGTCCCGGCCGGACATGCTGAAGAACAGCGCGTCGAACCGCTCGATGTCGTCGAGGAAGCCGCCCTGCCGGCAGTAGGTGGTGTCGGTCCGGGAGCGGTCCGGGTCGTGGAACCGCTCGACGTCCCACCTGTTCACCGGCACGTCCCGGAAGAGGGTGCGCCCGTGCACGAGGTTGTCCCAGTACTCTTCCGCGTCGGCGCTGCCCGGGAACGTGCACGACAGGCCGATGACGGCCACGTCCCGGTCGGCCGGCTCGACGACGGCCCCGGACGGCGTCGGGGCGGGACGGTGGACGGGCGCCGGGTCGGGCGGCGTCTGCCCGACGGGTCGGGAAGCCGCCGTGGGATGGGTCCGCAGGACGTGCGCGGCGAGGTCGCCGACGGTGATGTGCGCGTAGAGGTCCGGCGTACGCAGGCCGGTGCCGAGCGCGTCGTTGATCCGGTTGACCAGTTCCGCGGCGATCAGCGAGTCCACACCGTACTCGGCGAACGGTGTGTCGTCGGCGAGGTGGGCGGCGTCGGTCTCCAGCGCCAGGGCGAGGCAGGCGCGGATCTGCTCGCGTACCCCGGTCCCGGGTTCGGTGGTCGCGACCGGCGCGGCGGTCGCGACCACCCGGACCGGCGGGGCCGTCGTTTCCGCGGGCGCGGCCGGCTCGGCGCCGGCCACGGCGGCGGGCTGCTGTGCGATGACGACGTTCTGACCGACGCCCCGGCCCGGCCGTGGCGGCGGGCCGAGGACCAGCACGTCGGTCAGGCCGGCGTCGCGCAGCACGTCCCGCCAGCCGTCCACGGGGACCACCGGGGAGTACGGCAGCCGGAGGTCGGCGTCCTCGTAGCGCCACCAGCCGTCGAGCTGTCCGACGATCATGGCGATGACGTCGACGGTGGTGGACAGCTCGTTGAGCACCAACCAGCCACCGGGCCGCAGCAGCCGGCACAGGTTCGCGACGGTACGCCGCACGTCCGAGGTGGCGTGCAGCACGTTGGTGGCGACCACCACGTCGATCCCGCCGGCCGGATACCCCTGGGTGGTGACGTCGCGGTCGACGTCCAGGGTGCCGAACTCGGCGTACGGGGTGGCCGCCCCGAACTCGTGCGCCCCGAACTTCGCCATGGCCAGCGACACGTCGGTGTAGTGGTACCGCAGCCGCGCGGCGTGCCGACCGACCGCCGCGAAGACCCGACGGCTGGTGCCTCCGGTGCCGGCGCCCACCTCGACGATCTCGACCCGTTCGCCCGGGGCGAGCCGGGTCGCGCGATGCTCCAGGTAACTGTCGACGGCCCAGGCGACGGTGTCGTTGCACAGGTCGGCCATGGTGTGCCCCTGGTACAACGGCTGGATGAGCGCGAAGGAGGAGCCCGGGAAGAGCACGTCGGTCGCCGGGATCTCGTCGCGGAGCACCCTGGCGTACGCGTCGAAACAGACGCCGAGCAGCCGGGTGAAGGGTTCCGCCTCGCGGTAGGCCGCGTCCAGCCGGGCGCGTTCGGCGGCGAGTTCGGCGGCGGTCGGCACCGGCCGGACCAGCGCGACGGTGTCACCGGTCAGCTCGACGGTCCCGGACCGGTTCAGCATGTCGAGCAGCGCGTCCCATTGCCGGCGGTGCCGGGCGGCGACACCGAGCCGGGCCACCGCCGCCTCGACCGGGACGCCCGGTCCACCGGCGTCCAGCGCCCCGTTGTCGACGAGCATCCGCGCGATGCTGTCGTGCGCCCACCGGCGCAGCTCGTCGTGCGCGCGCTCGTGCAGGTCGCGCTCGGCCGCTCCGAGCCGGGGCGCCTTCTCCGGTGGGAGCAGCCGGGACGGCGCGTCCGGGGCGGTCGCCCGGCCCGCGTCGGTACGGGCCGGCGGCGTCGACCCGGTGGCGGGCGCGCCGATCCAGTGGCTCTCCTCGGCGAACGGGTAGGTGGGCAGCGGCACCCGGTGCCGCCGCTGGCCCTCCCACAGCCGGTCCCAGGGGACCTCGCCGCCGCTGACGTACTCGGCGGCGAGTGCCCGCAGCCCGTCGGTGCCGGGCCCGGCGTCGGTCGCGACGACCCGGCCCGCCGGGTCGCCATCGCGCACGGCCGCGCGCAACGCCGCCCGCAGGTCGTCGGGGTCCCGGGCGAGGACCGCGAGCCGGTGCGCGAAGTGCGCGCGACCGGTCTGCAGGGTGTACGCGACGTCCGCCAACGGGTGCCGGTCACCGTCGCGCTCCGCCCAGCCGAGCAGGTCCGCCACCCGTCGGGCGAGGTCGGCCGGACGCCGCCCGGAGATCGGCACCAACACCCCGGCCGGGTCGTCGGCGCTCCGCGCGACCGGTGACCGCCGGGGCGGCTCCTCGATCACGACGTGGGCGTTGGTGCCGCCGAATCCGAACGAGTTCACGCCGGCCCGCAGCGGCGTCCCGGGCGGGGCCGGCCACGGCAGGGGGCGCGCGGTGAGCCGGAACGGTGTGCCCGGGAGGTCGGTGTCACCGTCCGGGTCACCGGTGATCGTGGGTGGGATCTCCCGGTGCCGCATGGCCAGCAGCACCTTCGCCACCGCCGCCACGCCGGCCGCCGCGATGGCGTGACCGATGTTGCCCTTGTGGGTGCCGATCACCAGGTCGCCGGCCGCGCCGAACGCGTTCGCGAGCGCCCGCAGCTCCACCGAGTCCCCGAGCCGGATGCCGGCGCCCTGCACCTCGAGGTACTGGACGGTGTCCATCGGTACGCCGCAGTCGCGGTAGAGACCGCGCACCAGCTCGGTGGCGGCCGGGGTCGCCGGGGTCGTGATGCTGTGGGTGCGGCCGTTGTGCCCGACGGCGGTGCCCCGGATGACGCCGTACACGTGGTCGCCGTCGCGCAGTGCCGCGTCGAGTGGCTTGAGCAACAGCGCGCCCGCGCCCTCGCCGATCACCATGCCGTCCGCGGCGGCGTGGAAGCTGCGTACCCGGCCCGAGGGGGAGAGCATCTCCGCCTTCGAGGCGAGGACGAGGAACCGCGGCGACGGTGCCACGAAGACGCCGCCGGCCAGCGCCATCTCCGATTCGCCGCGCTGGATGCTGGCGCAGGCCAGGTGCAGCGCCACCAGCGACGAGGAGCACGCGGTGTCGACGGCGAGGTTGGGGCCGACCAGGCCGAGCAGGTGGGAGACCCGGCCGGCGAGGATCGACACGTCGGTGCCGAGGAAGACCTGCGAGCCGACGTCCTCCGCCGCCGCCACCTGCTCCTGGTAGTCGGAGGCGCGCACGCCCACGAACACGCCGACCCGACGCCCGGTCAGCTGCTGCGGCGCGTAGCCGGCGTCCTCGAACGCGTGGTACGCCTCTTGGAGGAAGATGCGCTGCTGCGGATCCATCCGCCGGGCCTCGCGGGGCGAGAGGCGGAAGAAGCCGGCGTCGAAGGCGTCGATCCGGTCGAGGTGCCCGGCCCACCTGCTGACCGCCCGGCCGCTCGCCGCCGGGTCGGGGTCGTAGTAGTCCGCCGGCCAGCCGGGCCGGTCCAGCTCCCGGATCCGGCTCGTGCCGGCGCGCAGCGCCTGCCACAACCGCTCCGGCGTCGGCAGGTCGGCGAACCGCGCGGAGAGCCCCACCACGGCGATGTCGCCGCCCGCCGTCGACAGCCCGGCCACCGGCGCGGGCGCGCCGACCTGCGCGGGAGCGGTCGGCGGCGCGGGCTCGCTGACCTGCGCGGGAGCGGTCGGCGGCGGTGGCGCGTCCGGCGGCGTGGGCGGGTTCGGTGTGGTGGCGGCCGCGCCAACGGGCTCCGCCGGCCCGGTGGCTTCGGTCACCAGGGCGGCCAACTCGGCCGGGGTGTCCACGTCGAACACCACCTCGACACCCAACCGCACGTCCAACCGCTCGTTGAGCGCCTCGACCAACTCGATCGCCGCCGACGAGTCCAACCCCTGCTCGACCAGACCACCCTCCGGGTCCAACCGGTCCACCGGCCGACCCAACAGGCGCCCCATCTCGGCCAGGACCGCGGCGAGCGGCCTGCCCGCGTCCGGCACGGCCGGCTCCGCCGGCCCGACGGCCTCGGCCACCAGGGCGGCCAACTCGGCCGGGGTGTCCACGTCGAACACCACCTCGACACCCAACCGCACGTCCAACCGCTCGTTGAGCGCCTCGACCAACTCGATCGCCGCCGACGAGTCCAACCCCTGCTCGACCAGACCACCCTCCGGGTCCAACCGGTCCACCGGCCGATCCAACAGGCGCCCCATCTCGGTGAGCACGGCGTCCATCGGCGTGTGCCCGTGCGGCATACCCTCGCTCCTCAACGTGTGGCGTCGGCGGGGCGTGCCTTGCGCCCCGCCGCGGCGTAGAGCTGGCGGATGATCGCGTGGTCGTCGCGGCGGAGCATGGCGCGCCAACCCACCGTCAGGCGGGCGAGCGTGCGGCTGTCCAGGTAGCCGTCACGGACGAGTTGCACGGGGATGCCGGAGCCCTCCGAACGCAGGAAGGCGGCGGTGCCCTCGACCTGGCTGTGCGCGCTGATCACGTCGAAGCGGACGTCGGTGAACCCGGCGGCACGCAGCAGCGCGGGCAGCTCCCGACCGATGGTGGGGTTGCCCCCCTCGTCGCTGCGGGACCGGCAGTAGGCCCGGTACAGGTCGTCCAGCTCGGGGATGTGCGGGTGCGTCATCACGTGCATCGCGAAGTCGTTGTCGACGATGACGGCGATCCCGTCCGGCCGCAGGATCCGGAGCACCTCACGAAGGGCGGCCCCGGGGTCGGCGAGGTGTTCGAGCACCAGCCGCGAGACGACGAAGTCGACCGACTCGTCGGCGAGACCGGTCTTCTCGATCGAGCCCTCCAGCAGCTCGACGGCCGGGCCACCGTCGTCCAGCAGGTCGCGGGCCCGCTCCAACAGCAGCGGTTCGATGTCCACCCCGGTCAGCGCGAGATCCGGTTCCGCCGCGCGCAGCGCCTTGAGCAGGAAGCCGGGACCGCAGCCGAGGTCGGCGACGGCCATCCCGGCGCGCAGCCCGAAACGCCGGTACACGCCCATCTCGGCGGCGGCGAACAGGTCGACCTGGGCGCCGAGTCGGCTGATCTCGGTGGTGACGCTCCGGGCGATCCGCCGCACGTCGTACGAGCTGTCGTTGCGCATTCGCCGTCCCCCTCTGGTGGCGTCCGGTGCGGCGGATCAGAGCCCGCCGAGGAACTCGTCGATCCGCTCGGCGGCGCGTCGCCAGCCGGTGTCGAGCATGACCATGTGGCCGCTGTCGGGAATCAGGACCGCGTCGGTGCGGTACGCCTGCGCCGTCTGGTGGGCCAGGTGCGGTGGGAACAGCCAGTCGTGTTCGCCACCCAGCACGAGCACCGGGGCGCGCAGCTCGGCCGGCACCCGGGCGAACCGGCGGGACAGCTCCTTGCCGGCCCGGGACGACTCCTTCTGCACCCGCCGGACGTAGTCGCGGCGCTGCTGGTCGGTGCGGTCGCCGTGGAAGAAGGCGGAGAACGGGAACGAGTCGACAGCCGAGTCGTCGGCGCGCAGCCGCCCCTGGTGCAGCCGCCACAGCTGCCACATCACCGACCAGCCACCGGCGCGCAGCCAGCCCATGCCGACGCCGGCGCCGATGCCGGTCGGCGGTGGCGCGGACATGAGCACCGCGCCGCGTACCGCGCCGGCCCGCTCGGTGAGGACACGCTGGGTGATGGCGGCGCCCATCGAGTGCCCGACCAGCACCGGCGGCTCCGGCAGGTCGGACAGCACCGACAGCACGTCGTCGGTGAAGTCACGCAGGCCGAAGGAGTTCAGTTTCTCGAACCCGGCGCTGCCCGCGTGCCCGCGCAGGCTCGGTGCGACGCAGTGGTATCCCCGCGCGGAGAAGTACGGGAGGAAGTACTCCTCCCAGCACCACGCGCCGTGGTAGCCGCCGTGCACGAAGAGCAGGGTGCCGCGCCGCGGGGCCTGCGGTTCGGCGGTGATGACCTCCAACTCGGCCCGTACCCCGGTCATGATCGGCTCCCCTCGGCGGCGGCCAGCACCAGGTCCCCGGCCACCGTGGCCCGGCCGGCGCCCGGCCCGTAGGCGGTCAGTCGGTCGGTGAGCAGCGCGCTGGTCGCGGCGAGCAGGCGCAGCCCGATCTCGTCGGCGTGCCGGTGTCGCCAGTCCGCCACCTCGGTGCCCTGCACCCAGGAGTTGAACGCGCCGAGCGCCGGGCCGCAGTGCACCTGGTAGTCCACCCGGCCGGCGGGGTCGCCGCGCAGCGCCAGCTCGGAGGTGTACGCGAAGTACCACTTGAACACGGCGAGCATCCGCTGCTTCGGGGTCAGCCGCTCGCCGGCCGGCCAGTCCCCGCCCTTGTACTGCCGGACCAGGTCGAACACGTCGTCGAAGCTGCGTTTGAAGTACCGTTGCTCGATCTGCTGGCGGGTCTTCGCGTCGATCGACTCCAGGCTGTCGTGCTGCTGGTAGAGCTGGTAGAGCTTGTTCGCGCGGGCCGGGAAGAAGACGCCGCGCCGCAGCACCTGGACCCGCGCCCCGATCTCGAACATGTCCCCCGCCGGGGCGTAGGCGGTGTCCTGCACACCCATCTGTTGCAGCAGGTCCTTCACCGGCTCGCTGGTGCCGGCCTCGACGGTGCACTGGTTGATCGAGCCGGTCACCAGGTAGTCCGCGCCGAGGATCAGGGCGGCGGCAGCCGCCTCCGGGGTGCCGATGCCACCGGCGGCGCCGATACGTACCCGCTGCTGGTAGCCGTGTTCGGCGGCCAGGTCGTCGCGCAGCCGGCGCAGCGCGGGCATCAGGGTGTACGCGACCCCGCCGTCGGTGTGGCCGGCCGAGTCCGCCTCCACGGTGAGGTCGTCGGCCATCGGCACCTCGGCGGCCAGCCGCGCCTGATCGTCGGTGATCCGGCCGTCGGCGACCAGGCGTCGCAGGAGCTGTTCCGGCGGCGGGGCGAGGAACGCGCGGGCCACCTCGGGTCGCGAGACCTTCGCCATCAGGCGGTGCTCCGCCACCACCCGGCCCTGCGCGTCGCGCCGCAGCCCGAGGCAGCGGTAGCGCACCAGGGCCATCGAGACGTCCATGAAGGCGGACGCCTCCAGGAGCCGGACACCGTGCCGCAGGTAGCGGTCGACCTGCTCGTCCTCCCCGGCCGGATCGCCCGGGTCGTGCAGGAGGTTGACCCCGAACACCTGCCCGGGACCGAGCGCTCGGCGCACCTCGGCGATGGCGTCGTCGATCTGCCGCGGCCGGAGCCCGCCGGTGCCCAGGAAACCGAGCATCCCCGCGCGCGCCATCCGGATCACCAGGGCGGGCGAGGCGATCCCCCGGTACATCGAGCCGCTGACGTACGCGTACCGCAGGCCGTAGTGGCGGCGGAACTCGGCGTCGCCGAGCCAGGCCGCCGCCTCCAGGTCGGCCGGGCGGCCGTCCGCCACGGGCAGACGGGTGGCGACCGGCGTGGGCGGGGCGGCGACCGGCGTGGGCGCCGGCCGGTCGCCGGCCGACGGGGCGACGTCGCGGCGGATGGCGCGCACCAGGCCGGTCAGCACCTTGCCGGGGCCGACCTGCTCGATGTCGGTCACGCCGAGGTCGAGCAGGTGACGCACCGTCTCGGTCCAGCGCACCGGCGCGGTGATCTGGCGCGCCAGCAGGTCGGCGATCTGCCCGGCCGGGTAGGGCCGGGCGGTGACGTTCGCGATCACCGGAATGCGCGGCGGCGACATCGGCACCGTCGACAGCGTCTCGGCGAAGGACTCGGCGGCGTCGCGCATGTAGCGGGAGTGGAACGCCCCGCTGACGTTGAGCACCGTGTAGCCGCGCGCCCCGGCCGCCTTGAGGACCGGCGCGGCGCGCTCGATGTCGGCGCGCAGCCCGGAGAGCACGACCTGGGTGGGGGTGTTGAGGTTGGCCAGGTCGACGCCGTCCAGCCCGGCGGCGGCCAACGCCGCGGCGACCTCGTCGGCCGGCAGGCCGAGGACCGCTGCCATCCCGCCACCCCGGGCCATCCCCATCAGCTCGCCGCGCCGGGCGACGAGCCGCAGCCCGGCTCCGAAGTCGAAGACGCCGGCGGCGAAGAGGGCGTTGTACTCCCCCACGCTGTGCCCGGCCACGTAGTCCGGAGCGCGTCCGGTGCTGGTCAACTTGTGCAGGTGGCAGAGCGCGTTGACGACGTACAGGGCGGGTTGGGTGAACCGGGTCTGGCCCAGCCGGCCGTGCGGGTCGGCGGCGCACAGCTCGGCGACCGAGTAGCCGAGGATGCGGTCCGCCTCGGCGGTCAGCTCCGCGAACTCCTCGAAGAGGCCGGCACCCATCCCGACGGACTGTGATCCCTGGCCGGGAAAGACGTAGGCGATCACTGCCAGCTCCTCTCGGTCGTACTGTGGGCGGCCGGTACGCGGACAGCGGCACGCGGTGGCAGGGTCCGGGAGATGTCGTCGAGCAGCGCGGCGGCCAGCGAGTCGGGCACGTCGGGGGTGGAAACCGTGCTGCGTGCGGGCAGGCACAGCGCGAGCACCCAGTCGTCGACCACGAGGAGCAGCGCCTTCAGGGAGACGACGTGGCGGTAGTCCAGCCGCCACCACTCCCCCTCGGTACGCCAGGTCGCCACCTCGAGCAGGCTCAGGTCCACGCTCAGGCCGACCCGTAGGAACTTCGCCAATGCTTCCTTGGCGGTCCAGACCGCTGTGGCGGCGGTCAGCGCGGCCAACCCCAGGCCCGCGGTGATCGTCCGCTCGCCCGCCGTCAGCGTCGACTGGAGGATTCCGGCCCGCGCCGGGTCGACCCGCTCCAGGTCGACGCCGACCGGGTGGGCGACGTCGAACGCCACCGCCGCGCCGAGGTGGTGACTGTGCGCGAGGCTCACCGCGAGGCCACCGGTGCCGGGTCCACCGAGGACAGGTTGGTGCAGGGCGCCCGGCTCGACCCAGATCGCCGTCGGGTCCGCCGCGTCGCGGAGGTGGGTGACGGCCGCCTTGACGGCCCGCCGGCCGGCGAGGTAGTCGGCCCGTCGGCGCTCGTGGCGCATCCGCAGCAGCCGCTGCCGTTCCCGGGGGTGCAGCACCGCCGATCCGGTGCTCAACGTCGGGCATCCGCTCACGCTCAACGCGGCACGATAGACATTCTCCGCGTCGATCAAGGACATGGAATGCGCAGTGGACAACTCAAGCATTGAACATCCTCGCCGCATTGGAAGGCCGCCCCACCCGTCGCACGGTGCCGATGCCGACGCGATCTGCCGGCAACTCTAGAAGCATTGATTGACGAACGACAACCCCTCAAACGACATTCGCCCACACGATTACCGAATCGCAAGGTTCTTCGTCCCGGAGAAACCGTGTGGAAACAAGCCATACATCAAGTTCTGATAGCCGATCGCGCAACAATTCAAAGAATTCGAAGCATCGTTGACGTCAATTCTTGAATGGCGGGAGAATGCGCTGCCGGAAACTGCGGCGGCGAGGCCGGTGCGCCCGCGCCGCGCCGGTCCCTGTCACCGACCCGCGGGTGGGAGCACGATGAGACGTTGGACTGCGCCAGCTGTCGTCGCGGTGGTGACGAGCCTGGCCACACTGATCAGCACGGCCCCGGTGGCCGCGAAACCGGTGGCCGCGACGCCCTCCGGCTCCGTCGTCCGCCACGGCGTGACGCAGCCGGTCTTCTCGTACGCCGACGCGATACGGGAGACGGTCTACATCGAGTCCGGCGTCGACGGGGACCGCGACGGCCGTCCGGACCGGATCGCCGCCGACGTCATCCGGCCCCGCGCCACCGGGCTCGGCCTCAAGGTTCCGGTGATATTCGAATCCAGCCCCTACTACGCCTGCTGCGGTCGGGGTAACGAGAATGAGAAGAAGCAGGCTGCCGCCGACGGTGACCCGTCCTTCTTCCCGCTGTACTACGACAACTACTTCGTGCCACGCGGATACGCGGTGGTTCTCGCCGACCTGTCCGGAACGCGCGCCTCGGAGGGCTGCGTCGATCTGGGCGGCCCGAACGAGATCCAGGGCGCCAAGGCCGTCGTGGACTGGCTGAACGGACGCGCGCGGGCGTACCGCGGCGATGGCCGGCCGGCCGCCGCCACCTGGAGCACCGGCCGGGTCGGCATGATCGGCAAGTCCTGGGACGCCGCCACCGTGAACGGCGTGGCCACCACCGGCGTGGCGGGGCTCCGCACGATCGTCCCGATCGGCGGCCCGGTGAGCTGGTACGACTACCACCGCGACGGCGGCCTGCCGATCCAGCCGCCCTGGCCACGCCCGGCGCAGATGTTCGATCAGGTCAACGGGCGTCCAGCCGAGGTGTGCGCGGAATCCCGGGCCATGTTGGACACCGCACCGGACGACGCCACCGGCAACTACAACAGCTTCTGGGCGGCACGCGACTACGTCCGCGACGCCGACCGGGTACGGGCGAGCGTCCTGCTGGTGCACGGGCTGAACGACTGGAACGTCGACCCCGAGCACGTCGGCGCGTGGTGGGACGCGCTCGGCCGCAACGGCGTCCCGCGCAAGCTCTGGCTGTCCCAGGTCGGCCACGCGGAGCCGTTCGACTTCCGCCGGGACCAGTGGATGAGCACCCTGCACCGCTGGTTCGACTTCTGGCTCCACGGCATCCCGAACCGGATCATGAGCGAGCCCATCGTCGACATCGAGCACGCCCCGGGCCGGTGGACCCGGCACCGTAGTTGGCCGGACCGGCGGGCCACACCGGTCCCGGTTCGGCTCGGCGCGGGCGCGCCGGACGCTCCCGGTGTCCTGACCAGCGGCCCGGTCGACGCCGCCACCCGTACCTTCACCGACGATCCCGCGCAACGCGAGGCGGCGATGGTGGAGAACGAGCAGACCGTGACGCCCGGCCGGCTGGTCTTCCTCTCTCCCGTGCTCTCCCGGCCCGTTCGGATCTCCGGCACGTCGTACGCACGGCTCACCGCTCGGGTGAACGACACCGACACCAACCTCGCCGTCAAGCTCGTCGACTACGGAACCGCCACCCGGGTGGTCACCGGCCTGGTCTTCGACAACGGAGTGCCGGCCTGGTCGGAGGGGTTGGTCACGCTGGACACCGAGAGTTGCTGGGGGGCGAGCACCCCGGCCGACGACCCGTGCTACCGGGAGACCGCCGAACGCACCGCGGAGACGCCCTACGACATCGTGACCAGGGGCTGGCTCGACGCCAAGAACCGGGACTCCCTGCTCGCCGAGACCCCGCTGACGCCCGGGGAGACCGACACCTTCACAGTGCCGCTCCAGGTCGACGACCACATCTTCCCGGCGGGCCACCGGATCGGCGTGGTGGTGGCCGGCAGCGACCCGTTCTGGACCCGCCCCGACACCAACCGCGCCCAGGTCGAGCTGGACCTTGCGGCCAGCGAGATCCACCTACCCGTGGTGGGTGGCGTCGCCAGCCTCGGCTTCTAGACGCCCCGCCGGGCCGGTGCCGCTCGTCACCGGCCCGGCGGACGCGTAACGGTGGTGGTAGCCGGCGAGGGCGACCGCCAACGAGATCGACCAGAGCGGGAAGAGGACCCAGCCCAGACCACCGGCCCCCCAGTACGCGGGGTCGTAGACCGGCTCCCCCCACAACTGGAACGTGTCGAGCTGGCCCGGCAGCCGCACGCCCAGCTGCCCGAGCAGCAGCCCGCGGCCGAACGCGAAGATGGCGACGACCGCCGACCCGCCGAGCAGCAACGGAAACCACAGCGGTACGACCCGGCCCCGCAACACCGGCATCCACCGGGGGAACACCCTGCCCCACCGGCACAGCAGCCCACAGGTCAGCACGACACCGCCGATCGCGAAGGCCGCGAGCGTCGGCTCGATGTAGACATTCTCCGGCTGGTTACGCAGCAGGGACGCGACGAACGGCTGCGGCGCCCCGAGCGCCCACCCCCGGGACCAGGCCAGCCGGATCACCGCGTAGGGCAGTGGGCAGACCATCGCGACGTAGGTGGCGATCCGGCCGACGCGAACCCAGGCCGCCCGGCGACCCGGCGCGGGCCGTCCCTTTCCGCCGGTGCGGCCGGCGTAGGCCGTGCTGGCCAAGAGGAACAGGGCCGCGCCCACGGCGGCGACGACCTGGAACACTGTCGGCCAGTCCGCCCGCAGCCAGCCGATCGGCAGGAAGCCCAGCGGTGGCAGCAGCACGATCATCCGGGCGTCCAGCACGACGCCCACGATCAGCGCCGCGATGCCGACGCCGGCGGCCAGCACGAGTCGGCGGGCCCACTGTCGGCGCGCCGGCCCGTCGAGCTGCCCCGCCACGACGAGCGCGACCAGCCCGAACCCGGTGATGAGCGGGCCACCCACGGGGCTCTCCAGGCCGGCCAGCAACGACGAGTAGTCCGGTCCGGTGCGGTCGTTGCGCCCGAAGGGGTAGCCGGCGCCCCCGACGGACCAGAAGACCCCCATCGCGACGAGGAACCAGGCCCACCCGCCCGCCGCGGCGGGCGCCCACCGCCGCCAGGAGCGCCACCCGCCGTACCGTGTCACCGCTGCTGTCATGACGGCAGTGTCGTCCGGCGGTGACCGGCCCGACATCTGCCGGCAGGGATGGACCGGTCCCGACGAGCCGGCCCGCCTCCGCCTGCCGGCAGACGCGCCGACACGTGGCGCGTGGGCAGGATCGATCCCATGTTCCGGAGACAACTGACAGCGGCGCTGGTGGCGTTCCTCCTCGCCGGGGTCGCCATGGTGCTGCTCCCCCGGTACGGCGACACCGCCGGCTGGCGGGACACGTTCAGCCCTGCCCTCCCGCCACCCACCGGACCGCACGACGTGGGCGTACGGCGGATGCGACTGGTGGACCCCGACCGCCGCGACCCGTGGCGGACGGACAGCGACCGGACCCTGATGCTCGACGTGCGCTACCCGGCCGACGCCGGACCCCGGCCGTTGGCGCACTACGCGGTGTCCGCCGCCATGACCGAGTTCGGCTGCCTCGCCTGGGCGCCCGGCGCCCAGCGGCGCCTCGGACTGCTGCCGGACGAGGTCAACTGGATGTTCCGGACCCACTCGCACGAGTGGGCGCCGCCGGCGCGGGGTCCGTTCCCGGTCCTGGTCGGCTCGCCTCCGCCGGGGGTGCTGCGCACGGCGTACACCGGCGTCGCGGAGGAGTTGGCGAGCCGCGGGTACGTGGTCGTCACCGTCGACCACCCCTTCGACGCCCCGGTGGTCGACCTCTACCCCACCCGCCGGGTGATCGAGCCGAGCGACGCCGTCGCCACCGTCGCGCGGGTGGACGCCGACCTGACCCGGATCGCCGACATCGCGTACGTCACGCGCACGCTCACCGGCCTGGACCCGGCGCTGAGCGGTGCGCTGGACGCGCGCCGGGTCGGTCTGTTCGGCTGGACCGGCGCGGACACGGCCCAGCGGACGCGCCTCGCCGGCCTGCCCGGGATCGCCGGCATCGCGGACATCACCGGCGTCCCGGGGATCACCGGCGCGGACACGGTGCCACTGCTGGTCGTCGGCGGCACGCCCGGCGCCGTCCAGGATGGCGCCGGGCGGCGCGCCCGGCGGACGACGGTGACCATCCCCGGCGCGTCGGCACCGTCGCTCACCGACGACGGGGTGGTCCTCGCCCAGATCGCGCGTCGTTATCCGCGCACCGATCCGGTCGTGCGACGGGAGATCGGCGACGCGCAGCCGTTGGCCTACCGCACCGTGCGCCGCGCGCTGGCCGGCTTCTTCGACCAGCAGCTCGGCGGCGCGCCGGTCGGCACCCTGGTCGTCGAGGCGGGCGTGACAGTCGACCTGGTCGGACGGTGAGATGCTGACCCGCGTGAGACGGCTGGCCTGGGTGGGCGTCGGAGTCGTCACCGTTCTGGCGCCCTGGTACGGCCAGCCGGCCGCGCTGCGGGCGACCGCCTGGATCGTGGTCCTCGCCGCGACACTGGCGATCTCGTCGCCCCGGCTGCCCCGCGTGCCGCTCGCCGCCGCGGCGGCCGTCGTCTCGCTCGGCGGAAGCCTCTGGGCCTGGCGGTTCCTCGGCTACGGGTTCGTCGACCCCGGCAACGACTCCAGCAGGGTGCTGCTGTGGACCACTGTCGAGGTCGGCGCGTTGGCCGCCCTCGCCGTCGTGGTGGCCCGCACCGCGGGTCGGCTGGCCGGCGTGCTCCTGCTGCCCGGCGTCGCGATCGGCTTTCGGCTGCTGCCCGACGCGGCCCTCGGAGTCCAGCTCTTCCTGGGCGCCCTGGGTGCGGTGGCGGTGCTGGCGGGGGCGCTGCTCGGCCACTACCTACGCGGGCTCGACGAGCTGCGGGTGGCAGCCGTGCGGCAGGCCCGGTCCGCGCAGCGGCGCACGGTGGCCGCCGACCTGCACGACTACGTCGCGCACGACATCGCCGGCATCGCGGTGCTGGCGCAGTCCGCGCGACTGGTGGCGGAGAGCGACCCCGGTGCGACGCTGGAACAGGTCGAGCAGGCCGCGACCCGGGCCCTGCGGCGGCTCGACCACAGCATCCGGTTGCTGCGGGACGACGAGGAGCGCGCGGCGCGCCAGTACGGCCTCGCCGAGGTGGTCGACCTGGTCGACGTCCACCCGCTGCCGGTGGAGCTGACGGTGGCTCTCACGGGACGCGACGACGTCCCCGCCGCGATCCAGGCCACCGCGTACCGGGTGGTGTCCGAGGCGCTCACCAACGTGGCCCGGCACGCACGCCCCGACGCCCCGGTGCGGGTGGCGGTGACCCGACGGGACCGGCAGCTCGACATCGTCGTCGCCAACGACCTGCCACCCCACGCGACGCCGCCGCCCGCCAGCGGCTCCGGGGGCGGCCTGGCCTCGTTGCGCGCCCGGGTGGAGGCGCTCGACGGCGCCATGCGCGCGGGTGTCCAGAACGGATCGTGGCAGGTGCGCGTCACGCTGCCGATAGGCTGAGCCGATGCCGACACGCAGGCGGCAACGACGGGTTGCGGCCCGATGACGACGGTCGTGATCGCCGACGACCACGACATGGTCCGGCACGGTTTCCGGATGGTGTTGTCGGCGCAGCCCGACCTCACCGTCGTGGGCGAGGCCGGCAACGGCACCGCCGCCTGGGACCTGGTCCGCCGGCTGCGCCCCGGGGTGCTGCTGGCCGACGTCCGGATGCCCGGCGTCGACGGCCTCGAACTCGTCCGCCGCGTCGGCGCGACGCCCGAGCTGGCCACCAGGGTGATCGTGGTGACCACCTTCAACGACGACGAGTACGTCACCCGGGCGTTGCGGGACGGGGCGAGCGGCTTCCTGCTGAAGGCCTCCGCACCCGGGCTGCTCGTCGCGGCCGTCCGGGCGGCGCTGGCCGGCGACGCCCTGATCAGCCCCGAGGTCACCGTCCGCCTGCTGGAGCGGCTCGGCCCCCGCGACGAGCCGGTCCGGGCGGACCCGCCGTTGACGCCCCGCGAGCGGGAGGTCGCCGCGCTCGTGGCGCGCGGCCTGAGCAACGAGGAGATCTCAGCGACGCTGCACGTGTCGCCGGGCACCGTCAAGACCCACGTCGCGCACATCTCGCTGAAGCTCGGCAGCGTCACCCGGGTCCGCATCGCGGCCTGGGCCTGGGAATCCGGCCTGGTGTCCCGCCTCTGAGCAACCCGGCGGCCAACCGGTCACTCCTCCTCGGCGAACACCACCTCGCGACGCCGCTTGATGGCCGGGAGGACGGCGACGACGAGCGCGGCCACCGCCAGGGCGAGGAACACCGCGGAGATGGGACGGGTCAGGAAGACCGACGTGTCTCCCCGGGAGATGATGAGCGCCCGCCGCAGGTGCTCCTCCAGCAGCGGGCCGAGGACGAAGCCGAGCAGCAGCGGCGCCGGCTCGCAGCCACACTTGATCAGGACGTAGCCCAGGATGCCGAAGAACGCGATCGCGTAGACGTCGTACGCGTTGAGGCTCAGCGAGTAGGTGCCGATCGCCGCGAACAGGATGATCATCGGGAACAGCACCTGGTACGGAATCCGCAGCATGCGCACCCACATGCCGATCAGCGGCAGATTCAGCAGCAGGAGCAGCACGTTGCCGATCCACATCGACGCGATGAGACCCCAGAACAGCGCCGGCTCGTCGGTGATCACGTTCGGGCCGGGCGTGATGCCCTGCACGATGAACGCGCCGACCATCAGCGCCATCACCGGGTGCGCGGGCAGACCCAACGTGAGCAGCGGGATGAACGACGTCTGCGCGGCGGCGTTGTTCGCCGACTCGGGGCCCGCGACGCCCTCGATCGCTCCGTGCCCGAACTCCTGCGGCCGCTTGGAGACCCGCTTCTCCACCGCGTACGAGGTGAACGACGCCAGCACGTGACCACCGCCGGGCAGGACGCCGAGCGCCGAGCCGATGCCGGTTCCCCGCAGGATCGGAGCGACGGACCGACGCCGTTCCTCGCGGGTCGGCCAGAGGTTCGTCACCTTGCTGACGATCGCCGAACGGGTGTGCTCGTTCTCCAGGTTCCGCAGGATCTCGGCCACCCCGAACATGCCGACGGCCACCGACACGAAGTCGATCCCGCCGTACAGCTCGCGCTGGTCGAACACGAAGCGGGGCGTGCCGGTGTAGATGTCCTGGCCGACGGTGCCGAGCAGGACGCCGAGCGCGATCATCGCCAGGGCCTTGAGCGCCGACCCCCGGGCCAACGCGATCGAGACCACCAGGCCGAACAGCACGAGCGAGAAATAGTCGGCCGGGCCGAACCTCAACGCGACGTCGGCCAGCGGTGGGGCCGCGACGGCCAGCACGACGGTCGCCACGGTGCCCGCGATGAAGGACCCGATCGCGGCGACGGCCAGCGCCGCGCCCGCCCGGCCCTTGCGGGCCATCTCGTGGCCGTCCAGCGCGGTGACCGCCGCCGAGGACTCACCGGGCAGGTTGATCAGGATGGCGGTCGTCGACCCGCCGTACTGCGCGCCGTAGTAGATGCCGGCCAGCATGATCAGCGCCGTCACCGGCTCGAAGCTGAACGTGATCGGCAACAGCATCGCCACCGTCGCCGTCGGCCCGATGCCGGGCAGCACGCCGACCGCCGTCCCGAGCAGCACACCCACGAAGCAGTAGAGGACGTTCTGGACCAGGAACGCGGTCGAGAAGCCGAGCGCGAGATTGTCGAGGAGTTCCATGTCTCAATCCGGCCGCGTCAGAGCCCGAGCCAGGGGCCCCAGAGCGGGATCCGCAGCTGAAGTCCGACGATGAAGATGAGCGTGCTGGCCACCGTCAGCCCGGCGGCCACGGCCAGTGCGGTGCGCAGCCGTACGCGCGCGCTGGCCAGGGTGGTGAGCAGGGCGGTCACCGCCGCCGTCGGCACGAAGCCGAGACCCTCGACGGTGAGCCCGAAGAACAGCAGCGCGAGCGTGATGACGGCGACCGCCCGCCACGGGATCGGCCCGAAGGTGATGACCTCACCGGCGACGAGCCCCTTGCCGATGATCGCCAGGCCCAGCGCGGCCACCGCCGCGCCGACCAGCAGCGGGAAGGCGCCGGGGCCCATCCGCAGTGGGGTGCCCAGCTCGTAACTGAGCGCCCCCACCACGAACGCGCCACCGATGAGAACGAAGACTCCCCCGGCCAGGACGTCCGGGAAGGACCGGCGGCGCTCCACCTCAGGAGGCCTTGACTCCGGCGTCGGCGATGACCTTCGCCCAGGTGCCGAGCTGCTCTTCGAGCTTGGCGCGGTGCGCCTGCGGGGTGGCGGCGTCGGCGGCGACCGGCGCGGTGCCGAGCTTGGCCATCTGTTCGATGACCCGGGGCTCGGCCAGGGCCACCTTCAGCGCCTCGGAGAGCTTCCGGACGACCTCCGGCGGCGTACCGGCCGGGACGTAGAGGCCGTGCCACACGCTGACCTGGAGCTGGGGCAGGCCGGCCTCGGTCGTGGTGGGCAGGTCGGGCAGGTTCTTCACCCGCTGCGGCGTGGTGACCGCGTACGCCTTGACCTTGCCCGCGGCGATCTGGCCGCTGGTGTTCGTGGTCTGGTCGCACATGAAGTCGACCTGGCCGCCGACGAGGTCGGTCAGCGCGGGTCCGGTGCCCTGGTACGGGACCTCCTGGAGCTTGACGCCCGTGGCGGTCTGGAACAGCAGGCCGCACAGGTGCGACGCGGCGCCGATGCCGGCGTTGGCCAACGTGACCTTGCCCGCGTTGGACTTCACGTAGGCCACCAGGTCGGTGAGCGTCGCCGGCGCGAAGTCCTTGCGGCCGACGATCGTCATCGGCACCTCGGTGACGAGCCCGACCGTCTCGAAGTCCTTCAGCGGCTCGTAGCCGAGCTTCTCGTACAGGGCGGGCGCCGTCGACATGCCGATGTGGTGCATGAGCACGGTGAGGCCGTCCGCTTTGGCCTGCGCGACCTCGCCCGCGCCGACGGTGCCGCCCGCGCCCTCGACGTTGCGTACGACGATCTTGCCGCCGAGCTGCGCGGCCATCGGATCGGCGATCATGCGGGTGACCGTGTCCGTCGGACCGCCCGCGCTGAACGGCACGATGAATGTGATGTTCCGGCCCGGGTAGCCGTCGCTCCCGCCGCCGGTGGCGCCGCCGTTGCCCGAACAGGCGGCGACGAGCGCGACGAGGCCGATGGCCGCCGTCAACCGCGTCGCGCGCCGGTATCTGCTGGTCGTTCCCACGTCGAGGCCTCCTCGTCGACAGATGCGCATTCACCGGCGAGTGCGCCGCCCCAGTTTCGGTCGGCGCGGGCCTGAGTGGTGTCAGGAAAATCGCAAGATCTAGAGGGATAGCAGCACGTCAATGCTGGGCGTACAATCCGCCGCTATGCGGATCACCGTCATCGAGGACGACGACCGGGTGGCGCGGGGCCTGATGACCGTCCTCACCCAAGCGGGTTTCGAGGTCCGCCGGATCGCCACCGCGGCGGAGGCGATGCGGGCGGTTCCGTCCGACGTGGTCCTCGTCGACCTGGGTCTGCCCGACGGGGACGGGCTCGACGTGGTCCGCAAGTTGCGGGACTGCCCGGAGACGGCGGTCATCGCCGTCACCGCCCGGTCGGAGGAGCACGA